>NZ_BJYX01000010.1 GCF_007991735.1 Terrabacter aerolatus
TCGACATCCCCCCAGCACAGCCCTCCCGACGCTCCGGCGCGACGGTTCGAGCACCGGCTGGGGACGGACGGCCGCCGTGACCGGGGGTGTGGAGACAGCTCGCGGACGGGTCAGCTGCCGGGGACGAGGACGTCGCTGCCGCGCTCGATGAGGGGCCAGTTGGTGCCGGCACGAGCCAGCACCCGCTTGTCGCTCGTGACGATGAGGATGCCCCGCGGGCCGCCGACGGTCGTGATCCGCACCGCGCCGGGAACGGCGTTGAGCCGTCCGATGCCCGGGCGCGTCCCGTCGACGCCCGCCCCGATGGAGGCGAGCCAGGGACGCATCGGGTCCTTCTCCCCGACCTGTCCGAGCACGGCGAAGGTGGCGGGGTCGAGCCAGGTGACGTCCTGGATGCGGGTCAGCGACTGCGCCTGGTCGAGCGGTTCGGCCAGGGACTGCGGCTCGCCGTTCGTGGCGCGCACGATCCCGGTGAGCCCCAGCCGCACGTCCCCCCCGGACCGGTCGGTGGTGATGACGAGCATGCGCGCCGCATCGGGCGACACCGCGAGCGCCGTGACGCGGCGCTGTCCGAGCCAGGGGGTGTCGATCGCCTTGGCCGCCGTCTTCGGGTCGCTCGAGGCGGAGTCGAGGACGAAGACGCGTTCGTCACCCTTGCTGTCGCGTCCGGCGGTCCAGAGGTAGCCGTTGGCGTCGTAGACCGGCTTCGTCAGCGAGGTGGCGAACGGGGGGACGGACCGCGTCTGCTCGGTGGCGCGCCAGATCGACAGCTCGCTCCGGTCGGCCGAGACGGCTGCCACCTGCTTGCCGTCGTCGGACAGCGCGAGGTCGACCCACGTGTCGGGCACCCGGGCGATGTCACCGTCCTTCGGCTTGAGGTCGGGCCGCTTGGAGGCCTGCGTGTCGGGGACGTAGCGCGGGTCGAACCGGCGGATCGCGTCGCCGCTGCGCAGCAGGGCGGTGTCGAAGATGCTCTGCGGCACCGTGTCGTAGCCGAGGTCGGCCGCCGACGACACGGACGTCACCCCGCCCGGCAGCTCGAGCTGGGTGTTGTCGACGGCGAGGGACACCGAGGCCACCGAGGAGACCTGGCTCAGCGTCTTCGTCAGCTGTGCCCACATCGCGGCCCGGTTGGCAGGGTCGGCCGAGAGCGCCTGGCTGCTGAGGTTCACCTGGGCCTTGCCGGCCGTGACGGGGACGGCGTTGACCGCCAGCCGCGTTCCGGTCGGCACGCCCGTGGAGACGGCGCCGGAGAGGTAGGGCGGCACGGCGCTCAGCTGGGCCCGAGCGAGGGTGGTCGCCAGCCGGGTCCCGATGGGGAACCAACGGGCGTCGGGCACGAGGTCGCGCCCGTTGCGGCTGACGTAGTGGATGAAGCGCCTGACGTAGACGCGGTTGAACTGGTCGTTGTCGAGCCACAGCCCGAAGCCGGTGGCCGGGAGCTCGATGCGCCACTCCCCGCCGACCTTCGTCACCCCGAAGGTGACCTTCTCGCGGGTCCCCGGAGGCTGCTCGATGTAGCGGCCGTCGGGTGTCAGGCGGGCCATCCCGGTGGCCGTGACCTGGACGTTGTCGTCCCCGAGCTGCTTGACGGTGAGGTCCCCGTCGTAGACCACGACGTCCTCGCTCGACCATCTCCAGAGGTCGACCGACTGGGGCGCGAGGAAGGACCGCCCCGTGGCGTGCGTCTCGTCGGTGTCCTCACCCGCTCGCAGGAAGCCTCGGACGATGGCCTCCTGGCTCGCGCCGTCGACGGGACCGACGGCCACGACGCGCACGGGCTCGTTGATGACCTCGCCGAGCGGGCGTCCCTCGACGACCGGACCGGTGCCCGGGAGGCCACCGCAGGCCGCGAGCACCGTGGACGCGACGAGGAGCAGCGCCGCGAACCGGCGGGATCTCACGGCGCGCGCTCCACGACGATGCGGCGCAGGCGCAGCGTGTCGTCGTCGGCGGGACGACCGAGTCCGGAGGGTGGGGAGTCGTCGGGGTCGTCGCCGCTGGCCCGCAACCGGGCCGCCTCGCCCGCGAGCGGGCTGAGGGGCAGCGGCGAGCTGGTGATCGTCGCGTCGGCGCGGCGCGGCAGGGTCAGGCGGAAGCACGACCCCTCGCCGCGGGCGCCCCAGGCCTCGAGGCGACCGGCGTGCAGCCGGGCGTCCTCGAGCGCGATGGCAAGTCCGAGGCCGGTCCCGCCGGTCGTGCGCGCGCGGGCCGGGTCGGCGCGCCAGAAGCGCGTGAACACGAGGGCCGCCTCACCGGGTCGGAGGCCGACGCCGTGGTCGCGCACCGTGACGGCGACCGCGGAGTCGTTGGCCCCGATCGTCACCTCGACGGGCTTGCCCTCGCCGTGCTCGATGGCGTTGGCGACGAGGTTGCGCAGGATCCGCTCGATCCGGCGGGAGTCCATGTCCGCGACCACCGGGCTCGTCGGGGCGTTGACGACCAGCTGGGTGCCCTTGCGTGCGGCGAGCGTGCGGTGCGCGTCGACGGCCCGCTCGACGCAGGCACGCAGGTCGCTCGCCTCGACCTCGAGCACCGCCGCCCCGGCGTCGAAGCGGGAGATCTCGAGCAGGTCGCTGAGCAGCGACTCGAAGCGGTCGAGCTCGCCCCGGAGCAGCTCGGCGGACCGCGCGACCGTCGGCTCGAAGTCGCCGCGCGAGTCGTGGATCAGGTCACCGGCCATGCGGATCGTCGTCAGCGGGGTGCGCAGCTCGTGGGAGACGTCCGAGACGAAGCGCTGCTGCACGCGCGAGAGGTTCTCGAGCTGGGCGATCTGCTGCTGGATCGAGGCGGCCATGCCGTTGAACGAGTTGCCGAGACGCGCGAGGTCGTCCTCCCCCTTGGCCCGCATGCGCTCGTTGAGGTTGCCCTCGGCGAAGCGCTCCGCGACCGCCGCGGCCCGGCGCACGGGGTCGGCGACGAGACGCGTCACGACGAAGGCGATGGCGCCGATGAGCAGGATGAGCGCGGCCCCGCCGAAGAGGAACGTCTGCCCGATGAAGCTGATGATCTCGCGCTCACGGTCCATCGGGTAGATGAAGTAGAGGCCGTAGTTGCCGGCCACGGGCAGCTCGACCTTCTGGCCGACGATGACCGCCGAGATGCTGCCGCCGCCCTCGTCGATGGTCGCGACCTGGAGGTGCTGGCGGTCCGGCTGGCCCGCGACCTGCTGGCGCAGCTCGTCGGGGATGAACCGCACCCCGACGCTGCCGCTCTCGATCGGGCCGACGATGAACGGCGAGTTGTTGTTGTCGAACCGCGTCAGGACGACGTAGCGGGTCTCGTTGCCGGCGTCGCGACGGTAGGTGTTGATCAGCGTCGTCGCGAACTGCGTCAGCTTGGCCTGGGTGTCGGTCTGGTCGGTCGAGTCGAACTGGCCCTGTGCGTCGGTCGCGTCACGCAGGCTGTCCTCGGAGGCGATCCGCTGCCGGCTGTCGACGAGTCCCTGGGCGATCGAGCCGTAGAGGTAGGTGCCCACCGCCGTGAGGACGAGGATGCCGAGCAGCATCGTGACGATGACGACGCGAAAGCCCAAGGAGGCCCGCCACAGGTGCAGCACCCGCCGCCAGCCCGCGCGCAGCGGAGCACCGACCCGCGAGGCCACGCCCGCGGGTCCGCTCCCGGCCGCGCGCTCCGTCATCTCAGGACGGACCCGCCTTGTAGCCGACCCCGCGGACGGTCACGACGATCTCGGGCCGTTCCGGGTCGTGCTCGATCTTCGAGCGCAGCCGCTGCACGTGGACGTTGACGAGGCGGGTGTCGCCCGCGTGACGGTAGCCCCAGACCTGCTCGAGCAGCACCTCGCGCGTGAACACCTGCCACGGCTTGCGGGCCAGCGCGACGAGGAGGTCGAACTCGAGCGGGGTCAGCGACAGCGACTCCCCCGCCCGCTTGACCGAGTGTCCGGCCACGTCGATCTCGAGGTCACCGATGGTGAGCCGCTCGGGGGCCGGCTCGTCGCCGCGACGGAGGCGTGCGCGCACCCGGGCGATGAGCTCCTGCGGCTTGAACGGCTTGACGACGTAGTCGTCGGCGCCGGACTCGAGCCCGACGACGACGTCGACCGTGTCGGTGCGGGCCGTCAGCATGACGATGGGCACCCCGCTCTCGGAGCGGATGCGGCGGCAGACCTCCATCCCGTCGAGCCCCGGGAGCATGACGTCGAGCAGCACGAGGTCGGGCCGCGACTCGCGGAAGGCGGCCACCGCCTCGGAGCCGTCGGCCACGTGCGTGACCTCGAGCCCCTCGTTGCGCAGCACGATCCCGAGCATCTCGGCGAGTGCGAGGTCGTCGTCGACGACCAGTACCCGACCCTTCACGTCAGACTCCTTCCCGAGGCCGCGGATCACGCGCCCCGTATGTCCTGACCAAATCATCACACACGCCTGACCGACCGCTGACGCTCATCGGCCCACACCGGCACCCGTGGCCGGGTGACGGCGGGCCGTCCTCGCCGGCGTGGTCGTGAGTCTCAGGCGGCCGGGCTCAGCCCTGCGTGACGTACCACTTGCCGCCGATCTTGGCGGCCTTGAAGCTCGCGACGACGTCGGCGGCCAGGGCCGGCTCGGTCGTGACGCTCTCGAAAGTGGCCTGGTCGCCCTTGACGGTGGCCCCGCTGATCTTGAGCCCCTTGAACGCCGCGCCGAGCTCCTTGATCTGGTCGAGCATCGGCGTGATCGTCTTGCCGCAGGCCGCAGCGGCCCCGGGAATGCTCGAGATGGCCTTGCCTCCCGTGGCCATGAGCCCGCAGACCGTGTTGCCGTCGCCCGCCACCATGGACTCGAGCCACGAGGTCATGACCGACTCGGGCGTCGACTGGTCGACCGGTCCGACGGTGGCCGCGCCCGTGCTCGCTCCGGTGTCGTCGGTCGTCGCGGCCGACATCGAGTCGGTCGGGGTCGTCGCGCCCGAGCCCGCCGACGAGCCCGCCGACGAGCCTGCCGAGGTCGGTGTCGCCGTCGGGTCGACGGACTTCGAGCAGGCGGCGAGCGAGGCGGAGAGCGCCAGTGCCAGTGCACCGGCCAGGAGCTTGTTCATGGAGGGTCCCTGCCAGACGGTGAGCGGTGAGTCCTCCGATCCTCCCACGGCGCCCGGCGTCGCGACCGGCTGAGGCCGCCCTGCACCGGTCGGCGATCAGAAGGCGGGAATCGGGGCGAATCGCCCGAAACGCCCCGATGCTCATGGTCGCGCGGCATGATCTGCAGGTGAGGAGCGATACCCGGGATCGTGCCGCGCCCGTCCCGGAGCCGGCCGGCGCCGAGCGGCCGGTGGCTGACCGAGCCTCCGGGCTGCCGCTGCTGCTGCGTCAGGCGCTGCCCGGCCTCGTCGTCCTCTTCGCGGTGCTGCGCGCGGCCCGGCCCGTCAGCGACCCCGACACGTTCTGGCACCTCGCGGCCGGTGACCACCTGCGCGAGACGTGGTCGTTCAGCGGCACCGATCCCTTCAGCACCATGTCGACGCAGCCGTGGCGGCTGCACGAGTGGCTGCCGGAGCTCGTCATGAGCCTGACCCAACAGACCTTCGGGCTCGCCGGCGTCTCGTGGCTGCTGCCCGTGGGCGTCGCCGCGATCGCGCTCTGCCTGTGGCTCGTGCTGCGCCGTGAGGCACCCCTGCTCGTCACGACGCTCGTCCTCGTCGTCGCGCTCGTGGCCATGAGCGGCAGCCTGTCGCTGCGCCCGCACCTCGTGTCGTTCGCCTGCGCCACCGTGACGACCGGTGCGTGGCTGGCCATGCGCCGCGACGGCCGCCCCCGCTGGTGGCTCGTCCCGCTGACATGGGCCTGGGCGTGCAGCCACGGGATGTGGTTCGTCGGCGTGGCCGTCGGGGTCGTCGCGGTGGTCGGCCTCGTCCTCGACGGTGCCGCCCGAGGACGTTCGGCGATGCGCCTGGCCCTCATCCCGCTGGCGTCGCTCGTCGCCGCCGCGCTGACGCCGGTGGGTCCCCAGCTGCTGGCTGCGCCCTTCGCCGTGCGGGAGTACGCCCAGTTCGTCGCGGAGTGGCGCTCCCCGGCGCTGACCGACGTCCCGTTCGTCGCGTTCCTCGTCTGCGCTGCCGTGACCCTGCTCGTCTGGTCGCGCGAGCGCCGCACCACGCCGTGGACCGAGATCCTCCTCATGGGGCTCGCGGTCGGCTTCGCCCTGCTCTACGTGCGCACCATCGCTGTTGGCGCCGCCGTCGTCGCCCCGCTCGCGGCGCTCACCGTCGCCCGGGTCGCGAGGCTGCCTCGTGAGCCTGTGGCGCGACGCGAGGTGGCCCTGACCCTCGGTCTCGCGGCGGCGGCGCTCGCCGTCGCCGGCCTGCTCGCGCCGTCCCGTGGCGCGCAGCCGGGCTTCGGTCCCGACGACCTCGACCGTCAGATCGCCGCGCTGCCGGCGGGGACGGTGCTGTGCAACGACTACGGCATCGGCGGATGGCTCATCTGGAGGCATCCCAACGTCCGCCCGGCCATCGACGGTCGCACGGAGGTGTATGCCGTGTCCTACGTCGACGCCTACCTGACCTTCCAGGACGCAGCGCCCGGCTGGCAGTCCTACCTCGGCCGGACCGGCTGCCGCTGGGCGCTGCTCCCCACGGACCTGCCCGTCTCCGACGCGCTCGTCCGGCAGTCCCGCTGGACCGTGACGGCGCGGGACTCGAGCTACCTGCTGCTGCGTGCTCCCGCCGCCGCGGGCTGAGTCCTCCCGCCCGGGAACGACGTATGCCGTCCCCCTCGCGAGGGGGACGGCATACGTTCTCGTGCTCCTGGCCCGTGGGCGACGGCCGACGGGGAACGGATCAGTAGCGGTAGTGCTCCGGCTTGTAGGGGCCGGCGACGTCGACGCCGAGGTACTCGGCCTGACCCTTGGTCAGCTCGGTGAGCCGGACGCCGAGGGCGTCGAGGTGCAGGCGGGCGACCTTCTCGTCGAGGTGCTTCGGCAGGGTGTAGACCTGCTTGGCGTAGTCGCCGGTCTTCGTGAAGAGCTCGATCTGGGCGATCGTCTGGTTGCTGAAGCTGTTGCTCATGACGAAGCTCGGGTGGCCGGTGGCGTTGCCGAGGTTCATCAGGCGCCCCTCTGACAGGACGATGATCGAGCTGCCCGAGGTGAAGGTCCACTCGTGGACCTGCGGCTTGATCTCGGTCTTCTGGATGCCCGGGACGCGACCGAGGCCGGCCATGTCGATCTCGTTGTCGAAGTGACCGATGTTGGCGACGATGGCCTTGTTCTTCATCTTCGTCATGTGCTCGGCCGTGATGACGTCGTAGCAGCCGGTCGTCGTGATGAAGATGTCGGCGGTCTCGACGACGTCCTCGAGGCGGGCGACCTGGAAGCCCTCCATGGCGGCCTGCAGCGCGCAGATCGGGTCGATCTCGGTGACGATGACGCGAGCGCCCTGGCCGCGGAGCGACTCGGCGCAGCCCTTGCCCACGTCGCCGTAGCCGGCGACGACGGCGACCTTGCCGCCGATGAGGACGTCGGTGGCGCGGTTGAGACCGTCGATGAGCGAGTGGCGGCAGCCGTAGGTGTTGTCGAACTTGCTCTTGGTCACCGCGTCGTTGACGTTGATGGCCGGGAAGAGCAGCTCGCCGGCCTCGGCCAGCTGGTAGAGGCGGTGGACACCGGTCGTGGTCTCCTCGGTGACGCCCTTGATGCCGGCGGCGACCGTCGTCCACTTCTGCGGGTCGGTGGCCAGCGTCTGGCGCACGAGCTCCTTGAAGACGCCGAACTCCTCGGAGTCCTCGTCGGTGGTGGGCGGGACCTGGCCGGCCTGCTCCCACTCGCGGCCCTTGTGGACGAGCATCGTGGCGTCGCCGCCGTCGTCGAGGATCATGTTCGGGCCCTCACCGCCGGGCCAGGTGAGGATCTGGTCGGTGCACCACCAGTACTCGGGCAGGGTCTCGCCCTTCCAGGCGAAGACGGGAACGCCCTGCAGGTCGTCGGCGGAGCCCTTCGGGCCCACGACGACGGCCGCGGCGGCCTCGTCCTGCGTCGAGTAGATGTTGCAGGAGGCCCAGCGGACCTCGGCGCCGAGCGCGGTGAGGGTCTCGATGAGCACGGCCGTCTGGACGGTCATGTGCAGCGAGCCGGCGATGCGGGCGCCCTTGAGCGGCTGGCTCGCGGCGTACTCCTCGCGGATCGCCATGAGGCCGGGCATCTCGTGCTCGGCGAGTCGGAGCTGGTGTCGGCCGGCCTCGGCGAGGCTCAGGTCGGCAACCTTGTAGTCGAAGGACATGAGTGATCGTTTCCTTTGATCGTCGGTGTGCAGACCCGGCGCGCCCCTCTGGGCTCTCGTGGCGGGTCATCACCCACGCCGGCAGTCGCCCAGTCTAGCCGCGGGAGGGCGTCGTCCTCGAATGCCGTGTCGAACCTGCGTCGCCACGCCCACTCCGCCCCGACGGAGTAGTGGCAGTCACCGGACCCGAACCGCCACCACTACTCCGCCCCGGCGGAGTAGTGGCGGTCACCGGACCCGAACCGCCACCTCAAGCCCGCCCCGGCGGAGTTGAGGCAGCTGCCGCCCCGAGGCCTCCTCGGCGACTCCACGATCGGTCAGCACACGGCATACGCCACACGGCCGGCTCGAGCCGAGCGGTTCAGTGCGCCGCCGCGCCCTCGTCGGGCTTGGCGCGGCGCGGGAGGACGTGCAGGACGGCGACGACGAGCCCGCCCACGACGAGCCCGACCAGGGCCGAGGCGAGGGTGTTGACGACCCACGCGAGGAAGCCGCCGACGCCGCCGACGCCCGAGACGCCCTCCTCGAGGTGGTGCACGAGGTCGTAGAGGGCGTGCCAGCCCAGCTCGTCGACGCCGACGAGCAGGATGTGCCCACCGACCCACAGCATCGCGGCGATGCCGACGGTCGACAGGACGGAGAGCAGCTTCGGCATGCCCTTGACGAGGCCCCGACCGACCCGCTGCGAGGTGCCTGACTCGCGCCCGGCGAGGTGCAGCCCGACGTCGTCCATCTTGACGATGAGACCCACGACGCCGTAGACGAGCGCCGTGATGAGCAGGGCGACGATGACGAGGATGATGAGGCGCGCCAGGAACGGCTCGGTGTCGACCTCGTTCAGGGCGATGACCATGATCTCCGCGGACAGGATGAAGTCGGTGCGGACGGCCCCCGTCACGACCGCGTTCTCGTCGACCTCCCCGACCTCGGCCTGCTCCTCGCGGTGGCCCGAGACGATCTCCCAGACCTTCTCGGCGCCCTCGTAGGCGAGGTAGGTGCCACCGAGCATGAGGATCGGCGTCAGCAGCCACGGCACGAACTGGCTGAGCACCATGATGACCGGCAGGATGACGAGCAGCTTGTTGCGCAGCGAGCCGAGGGCGATCCGCTTGATGATCGGCAGCTCGCGCTCGGGAGCGAGGCCCTGGACGTACCGCGGGGTCACGGCGGTGTCGTCGACGACGACGCCGGTGGCCTTGACGCTGGCCCTGGCCGCGGCGGCGCCCACGTCGTCGACCGACGCCGCCGCGAGCTTCACGAGCGCCGCGACGTCGTCGAGTAGGGCTACCAGTCCGCCTGCCATGGCGTCATCCTAGGGCGGTCTGGGAGTCCGCTGGGAACGCGCTCAGGCGGGGGCGTCGAGCTCCAGGCCGAGCAGGGCGTTCTCGACGACCTCGGCGAGCGCCGGGTGGATCCAGTACTGCCCCCGGGCGAGGTCGCGCACCGGGGTGCCGAACGCCATCCCCTGCACGAGCGGCTGGATGAGCGTCGTCGCCTGTGGCCCCATGAGGTGGGCGCCGAGCAGCAGGCCGGTGGTCGGGTCCGCGACGAGCTTGCAGACGCTCGTCGTGTCCTCCATGGCCCAGCCGTATGCCGTGTCGCCGTAGGCCTGCACCTTGGTGACGTGCGCGCGCCCCTGGTCGATGCACTCGGCCTCGGTGAGGCCGACGGTGGCGATCTGGGGGTGGCTGAAGACGCCCGACGGCACGTGCTCGAGCGGCAGCCGGCGCAGGTCGTCGGGGTGCACGAGGTTGTGGGCGATGGTCCGCGCCTCGGCGTTGGCGACGTGCTTGAGCTGGTAGGGCGCGCTGACGTCACCGAGGGCCCACACGCCGGGGGCGCTCGTGCGGCCGTGCTCGTCGACCTCGATGCGTCCGTCGTCGAGCAGGCGCAGGCCGCCGGCCTCGACACCGAGGTCGGCGGTGCTGGGCCGGCGTCCCGTCGCCACGAGCAGCAGGTCGGCGTCGACCACGGCACTGCTGTCGAGGTGGAGGCGCACGCCGGCCCCTCCGCTGCCGGGCTCGACGCGGGCGACGGTGGCGCCGGTGCGCACGTCCCACTGCTCCCGCGCGAGGTCGGTGAACCGCTGCGCGATGTCGGTGTCCAGGTGGCGCAGCAGGGTCGAGGACCGTGCCACGACCGTGACGTGCACGCCGAACGAGGCGAAGACGTGCGCCATCTCGGCCGCGATGAAGCCGCCACCGAGGATCGCGAGCCGTTCGGGCAGCGCGTCGATGCGCATGATCGTGTCGGAGGTGTGGAACGGCACCCCGGACTCCGTGACGACCTCGGGCACGACGGGGTGGGCGCCGGCCGCCACGACGACCTGGTCGGCCGTCAGCGTCTGCTGCCCGCCGTCCGCGAGGTCGACCGTGAGCGTGCGGTCGCCGGTGAAGCGCGCGTGACCGAGGAGCGCCGTCGTGTTGGGCCCGTCGGCTCGCCAGCGACGCCCGCCCTCGGAGATGGGGTCGATGCGACCGAAGACGCGGTCGCGCACGTCGGCCCAGCGCACCCCGTCGAGGGTCGCGTCGACGCCGTAGCGACCGGCCTCGCGCACGTCCCGCGCCATGTCGGCCGCGTAGACGAACACCTTGGTCGGGATGCAGCCGACGTTGAGGCAGGTGCCGCCGAAGGTCCCGCCCTCGATCACGGCGACGCGCTTGTCGTCGAAGTCGGGCGTCACGAGCGAGTTGCCCGAGCCGCTCCCGATGATGGCGAGGTCGAAGTGCTGGGTCACGCTCGCAGCCTACGTCGGCGCTCCCCGCCCACCCGGGACGGGGCCGCGGGCTCACGTCGTGGTCCCACGGCACACGACCGTCGGGCCGGAGGCCTCACGCCCCGCGCGCACCCCGCAGGAGGCGGACGTGCGGCGAGGTGGCCGGGTCGAAGTCGAAGCCGAGGGCGAGGTAGGTCGCGGCGAAGTCGGTCAGGGCCACGTGGTGCGCGAGGCGCAGCAGCGGGTCGGCCGCCGGGGCGTCGACGAGCGACACCCGGACCCCGGCGTCCTCGGCGACGGAGACGACGGTGTCGGCGAGCTCGTGCCCGTCGCCGGCCGAGGTGTCGCGCAGCATGATGAGGCGCAACGGCAGCCGGCTCGGGCCGTCGACGAAGGGGTCGGCGAAGATGTCGTCGTTGCCGCCCCCGCCCGACTGACCGGGGGCCAGCGGTCCGTCGAAGCACGCCACGATCTGGCTCGCCGCATCGGGCAGACAGCCGTGGGCCACCGGGACGCGGCCCGTGCGCCCGAACATCGCAGCGGCTCGGCGCGCCGTGACGTCACCGAAGGGCCCCTCCCCGAGGACGATCGGGGTCGACTCGGCCAGCTCGGTCGCGAGGATCTTGGCCGGGTTGACGAACGACTCGGACGACGGGCGCGCGTCGGTGGCGACGCGGTCGAGCAGGTCGGCGAGCTCGGTCAACGTCGCGTGGCTGACCGAGGCGATGCCCATGGCGTCGGCGGCGAGCAGCGCCGGGGTGGCCTGGGCCCACACCGAGGTGCGCGACGACGAACCCCCCACGTCGATGGGGACGTGGACCCCGTGCGCCCGGGCGCACACGTCGGCGAGCGGGGACCCCGCGGCCCCGACCGTGACGAGGAACGCGCCACGACGGGCGGCCTCCGCGGCGAGGGCGAGGGTCCCGGCCGCCCGGCCGGACTGCGACACGGCGATGACGACGTCGAGCGCCCCCACCCACCCCGGCAGCGATCCGGAGGAGCAGCTCTGGACCGGGAGCGCAGCGGCGCCGCGCGAGACGGCCTCGAAGAGGTCGGCGACGGCGACGGACCCGCCTGCGGCCGCGACGACGACGCCACGCGGCTCGACGTCACGCAACCGGTCGAGTCCGGCCTCCCCCGCGGCCGCCATGGTCCGCCGCACCTGGGCGCCGGCTCCCGCGAGGGCGCGGAGCGTGTCGCTGGAGTCGAGGGAGCTCAGGGCGCCCTCGTCGTCGAGGCGGGCTTCGTCGAACACGGCGCCCACCGGAATCAGCTGTCGGTGCGGCGGGCGAGGTCGACGAGGAGGACCGGGACCCCGTTCTCGACCGGGTAGGCGAGGTGGCAGGTGTCGCAGCGCAGCTCGGTCACCGACGTGCCTGCGGACGAGGCGCCGGCAGCGGCGGCGGCGTCATCGCCGGCGTGGGTCGCGTCGATCACCTCGCCCTTGCACTGCGGGCAGCGGATGATCCCGCGCAGCCACGGCTCGATCGTCTGCTGGCTCTGGTTCACGAAGCGTCTCCTGCGTCCTGGGCGGCGGCGGGGCCGCCCTCGTGGGGTGGTGCGGTGGCGCCGTCGGCGCCCGACCGGATGAGGGCGAGCAGCTCGTCGCGCACGTCCTGCATCGTCTCACGGTCGGCTGCCTCGACGTTGAGGCGCAGGAGCGGCTCGGTGTTGGAGGCGCGCACGTTGAACCACCACATCGGCGCCTCGCCCGCGGGACTGCTCACGGTGAGCCCGTCGAGCACGTCGGTCGTGGCGCCGCGGACCTGCGCCCAGGCGCGGACCTGCTCGACGACCGCGGCCTGGTCGGTCACCGTCGAGTTGATCTCACCCGACGCGACGTAACGCTCGTACTCGGCGCACAGCTCGGACAGCGGGGCCGGCTGCTCGCCGAGGGCGGCCAGCACGTGCATCGCCGCGAGCATCCCGGTGTCGGCGAACCAGAAGTCGCGGAAGTAGTAGTGCGCGGAGTGCTCCCCACCGAACACCGCTCCGGCGCGGGCCATCTCGGCCTTGATGAACGAGTGCCCGACGCGCGTGCGCACCGGCGTGGCATCGGCCTCGAGGACGATCTCGCGCACCGCGGCACTCGTGATGACGTTGTGCACGATCGACACCGTGGTGTCGCCGCCGGCCCGGGCCCGGTCGATCTCCCGGACCGCGACGAGGCCGGTGACGGCGCTCGGCGAGACCGGCTCCCCGTCGGCGTCGACGACGAAGCAGCGGTCGGCGTCGCCGTCGAAGGCGAGACCGATGTCGGCGCCGTGCTCGCGGACCGCGGCCTGGAGGTCGACGAGGTTGGCCGGGTCGAGGGGGTTGGCCTCGTGGTTCGGGAACGTGCCGTCGAGCTCGAAGTAGAGGGGCACGATCTCCAGCGGCAGCTCCGGCAGGCCGGCGCCCGTCCCGAGCACCGCGGGGACCGTGTGGCCGCCCATGCCGTTGCCGGCGTCGACGACGACCTTGAGCGGACGCGAGCCGGAGAGGTCGACGAGGCCACGCAGGAAGGCGGCGTAGTCGCCGAGCAGGTCGCGGGTCGTGACGGAACCGGGTCCGCCGGCGGGCAGGGCCAGGCCGGTGCCTCCGCCGAGCATCCACTGGGCGAGGTCGCGGATCTCGGCCAGACCCGAGTCCTGGCCCACGGGCCGTGCCGCAGAACGGCAGAGCTTGATGCCGTTGTACTGCGCCGGGTTGTGGCTGGCCGTGAACATGGCGCCGGGGAGGTCGAGCGCACCGCTGGCGTAGTAGAGCCCGTCCGTCGAGCAGAGCCCGATGAGCGTCACGTCGACGCCACGGGAGGTCACGCCTGCGGCGAAGGCCGCGGAGAGCTCCGGCGAGCTGGGACGCATGTCGTGGCCGATGACGACGCCGTCGGACCCGTCGGGCACCGCGACCACCTCGGCGAACGCGGCACCGATGGAGTGGGCCACCTCGGGCGAGAGCTGGTCCGGGACGAGTCCACGCACGTCGTAGGCCTTGACGAAGTCTGCGAGGTGGGGCACGCCGAACACCCTAGTGGTCAGGAGTCCTTGAGGATGCGCAGGTGTCCGCGACGGCCGGACTCCACGGCGCCGGAGTCGGCCTCGGCGCTCGCCTGCCCACGCGAGGTCGTGCGGGTCTCGGCCGGCCGGCTCGCCCGTGGGCGGCCCGCCTCGCGCACGGCGTCCGCCAGGGCGAGCAGGTCGTCGGCCGCCAGGGCGGGCTCGGGGAACTCCCCACCCACGCGCACGACCTCCCAGCCACGGGGAGCCGTCATGCGCTCCGCGTGCTCGAGGCACAGGTCGTAGGTGTGCGGCTCGGCGTAGGTCGCGAGCGGCCCCACGACGACGGCGCGGTCGGCATACGCATACGTCAGGGTTGCGACGGCGGGACGGGCGCATCCCGTCTTCGAGCAACCACGTGTCAGACCCACGATCCGGGACTCTAGCCCGCCCTCCGGACATGGACGAATCACCACGCCGTCCCAGCACGAGATGACCGCCGGCGTATGCCGTCCGCGGCGGCGGCGTGGATCGTGGCGGCCGATCTAGAGTGGGCTCGTGGACACCGCCTCCCCCCGCAGCTCCGGGCGTCGCCGACCGCGTGACCGGCACGGTCGCGGCCGTCGCGGACCGCTGGCCTGGCCGCCGGTCCCGGCGATGGTCTCGCGCCGTGACGAGTTCGACGGGTTCGTCCTCGACGCGGCTGCCCGCCTCGAGGCGACGTGTGGGCGCGCCTTCCCGGCCGTGGAGTTCGCGGTCGAGGACGTACCCCGCGGCCCGGCCCCGTGGGACCACCGCGAGGTGCCGCTCGGCCGGCTCTTCCCGGCGACGAGCGCCCGTCCGGCCCGGATCGTCGTCTACCGGCGACCGGTCGAGACCCGGGTCACCGACCGGCGCGACGTGGCCGCTCTCGTCGCCGACATCGTGACCGAGCAGGTCGCGGGGCTGCTCGGGGTGTCCCCCGAGGAGCTCGACCCCGGTTTCGGGGAGTGAGCCTCCGGCCACCGTGCGCCAGATGACGTCCCGGGGCGGCCCTAGGACGCGAGGTCGCCGACCCGACCGGGCGCGTCGGTCCTGCGGTCGTTACGCCGGCGGCTCCTGCGCTCGGCGCCGGCCTCGGCCCCGTGCACGTTGACCTCGGCCCACACCGCATCGAGCGAGAGCCCCAGCACGTCGGCGATGGCGGCGATCGTGGGGAAGGCGGGGGTCGCGACCCGGCCCGACTCGATCTTGCGGAGGGTCTCGGGTGAGACCCCGGCGTCGAGCGCGGTCTCCAGCATCGAGCGCTCCCCTCTGGCGCGACGCAGGAGCGCCCCGAGACGCTGCCCGCGGGCCAGCTCGGCGGGGGTGAGCGGAAGCCTGACCATGCAGCGGATTCTAGCTCACCGGGATAACATTGCCGGGATAGTTATTGGACGAGAGAGGCCAGCATGATCGAGATCCTGAACCCGACCGAGCTGGGTCGGGCGCGCGAGGCCGGCGCGCTCGTCGCCGCGATCCTGCAGACCCTGAGGAGCCGGAGCGCGGTCGGCACCAACCTGCTCGAGCTCGACCACTGGGCGAGGGAGATGATCGCCGACGCGGGGGCGCTGTCCTGCTACGTCGACTACGCGCCCTCGTTCGGCAGTGGCCCCTTCGGCCACCACGTCTGCACGTCGGTCAACGACGCGGTGCTGCACGGCCTCCCCCACGACCGCACGCTCGCCGACGGCGACCTGCTCTCGCTCGACCTCGCGGTCTCCCTGCGGGGCGTCGTCGCCGACTCGGCGATCAGCTTCGTCGTGGGCAGCTCGAGGCCCACGGGGAGCACCGAGATGATCGAGGCCACCGAGCAGGCTCTCGCCGCGGGCATCGCGGCCGCCCGACCGGGTGCGCACGTCGGCGACATCTCCCACGCCATCGGCAGCGTCCTGACGGCGGCGGGCTACGCCGTCAACACGGAGTTCGGCGGCCACGGCATCGGGTCGAGCATGCACCAGGACCCGCACGTGTCGAACACAGGTCGCCCTGGCCGCGGCTACCGGCTGCGGCCCGGCCTCCTGCTCGCCCTGGAGCCCTGGGTCATGGCTGACACGGCCGAGCTCGTGACGGACGCGGACGGGTGGACCCTGCGCAGCGCGACCGGCTGCCTGACGGCCCACAGCGAGCACACCGTCGCCATCACCGAGGACGGCGCAGAGGTCCTGACGCAGCCTGCCACCACCTGACGGCACCGGCCCACCCCACCCGGACCCAGCCGCCCGGGTGGGTCCGGGTGGTCCGGGTTGGGCCAGACAGGTCTGGGTCCACGACGCGCACCGGGCGACCGGTGCGCGTCTCGGCCGCCTCCCGTCAGTTGCGCACCTGGCGCACCGGGACGGACAGGGCTCGGACGGGCGCGTCCGTGAGCGAGGCCACGGAGAAGAACGGGACTCCCCCGTCGACCCCGGAGACGGAGACCGCTGCGCGCGGCGCTCCCATCGTCGGGACGACCCAGACGCTGTCGGCATCGCCGACGGGCACGGCCACGGTCGAGTCCGCCGGGACGTCGACGGTCGAGACCTGTGCCCCGTCACCCGTGCCCAGACGGGCCTCCACGCGGGCAGGCGACGAGCCCGCAGTCAGCAGAAGGCGTTTCGTCGTGCCTTCGAGGCCGGGCAGGAGGACGCCGGCCACTCCACGCAGCCCCGGGGTCGCCGGCGACCAGCCGAAGTCACCCATCTGGTCGGCGGTCGTCGCTCGGCGCTCGGCCCAGGCCGCCGCCACGAGCGGCTGGTCGGAGCGGATGCCGAGGCCCATGGCGGCACCGTTGGCGGGAAGCGGGACGTCGACGGTCGAGCCGGCGGGGACCCGGACCGCCCTGAATTCGTCGGGCTGCACCGGCCCCTTGTCGGTCAGGAGACGCACCTGCGCCAGCGCCTCGGCCTCGCCGGGGTTGGCCAGTCGCACGAAGGCGTCGCCTCCGGTCTCGACACCGGGCACGACGAGGTCGGTGCCCGGGGCGCTGGCCCTCGTCGCGTCGTCGATGCCGCGTCCGGTGGCGCCGAGGATCCACTGGTCGTCGAGCACCGCCGAGACGACGCCGCCGGTCGCGCTCACGTGGACGACGGGCGCGGCCTCGTTGGGTGCCATGGCGTCGAGCGAGACGACCTCGCGCGACAGCGGGGCGATGGAGACGCTGCGCTGGCTCGCCGCGTCGACGGGCCCGGCGGTGCCGAGGACCTCGAACGAGACGCTGACCGCGTTGGCACCGGGGTTGCTCACGATGATCCGCTCGGTGCGCGAGGGACCACCGCCACCACCGACGAGCCACACGTCGGACGAGGGCAGCTGGCACGGCGTCACGACGAGGCCACGGTCGTCGTCACCCGTGTGCCGCCACACCTGCGTGGCCACGAGGCCGGGGGCGAGGGCCCCGTCGGCCTTGGCGACGACGACGTCGGAGCCGCTGACGCCGGCCGAGACCACGGCGCCCCGGTCAGAGGTCTGCGCGAGCCCCCTGGCCGATGGCCCGGCGAGGAGCTGGATGCCCCCGGCGCCGCCGGACGGGGCGCCGGACACGACGCCGGTGTCGGGCGCAGCCGCGGCGACCGAGACGTTCCCCTGGACGTCACGCAGGCCGGCCGCGCCGAGGCGCTGCTGACCGGGGCACACGAGAGACGCGGCGTCGACGAGCACGTTGGACGACTCGGGCAGGCCGACACGCTCACCCGCCGTCGCCAGCTGCACCGAGCCGCCCACTCGCGTCGCGCCGACCGCGACACCGGTGGCGACCAGCGCCACCGCCGCCGACCGGACGATGCCGGACACGTTCCTCATGTGCGCCTCCTCGAACGTCGGTTGCCGAAGGGCAGCGCCATGAACACGACGAAGGCGAGCAGCACCGCCTGGCCGAGGCGCCACCACGGCTGCGCGGCCGCGAGATCCACCTCGAGCGTGCCGGAGGTGCCGGGCACGGCATACGTCGGCTGTGCGGCGCCTGCGACGGGCTGCAGCTCGGCGCCGTCGAAGGTCACGCGAGCCTGTCGGGACCACTCCCGCGGCTCGGCGAGCACGAGGAGACGTGGCGCCGCACCGGCGGGAAGGACCGTGTCGACGGCAGCGTGCGGGCCGACCGTCGGGACCGTTGCGACCAGTCTCCCGTCGGCGTCGACGAGTCGTGCGCGCGACGGAGCAGCAGCAGCCTCGGCGCCGTCGGCGCCCGGGAGCGGCTGGACCTTCCACAGGATGCCGCGCGCACTCGAGCCGAGCCGGCTCAGACCCTCCGACGCGTCGAGCCGTCGAGCGAGGGGCGAGTCGGCCGCGCCGGCCACCTGGACGAACCCGATGCCGAGGCGGGCCAGGGCCTTGGAGTCGAGCGAGTCCGCACCCCGGCCACCGACGATGTTGGCGACGGCGTCGACGAGCGGCGCGTCGTCGGCGTCGGCCGGTCGGTCGAGGTCACGGAGCAGCTCCCCCGGCTCCTGGCCGGCGAGGACGAAGTCGACGACGTCGTCGGAGGGGCGCAGCAGCAGCAGCCGGTTGCCGAGAGAACCGCTGCCCTGCTCGATGGCGACCGCCGGCAGCGTCGCCTGCCCGACCGAGAGGGTGCGGCCGATGCCCTGGACGCCCCAGACTGCGGCACCTGCGAGCACCGGGAGGACAGCGACGGCTGCGACGACGACGGCGACGACGAAGCCCCAGCGTCGCCCCGGACGGACCACGGACTCGAGCACGACACGGCTGCCTGCCAGGACGCCGACGAGCAGGCCGGCCCACCACAGCTGGACACCCAGACCGGCCCAGAGGTGGGCCGGCGCCGACTGACCCACACCGGTCTCGGCCGAGCCGAGGACGACGCGCTCCGAGGCGAGCGCACCGGCGAGCCCGACCACGGCGAGCAGTCCGCCGGCGAGCATCCCGACGGACTCGGCACGGCTGCGGCCGCGCACGCCGAGTCCGACGATCCCGAGCAGCACGAGGGGCGCTCCGAGCCACGCCACCCAGGTGGTGGCCGCGGTCTCGCCCAGGACGTGGCCCAGGACACCCCACGGGCTTCCGTCGACGGAGGTGGCGACGAGGCCCGGGCCGGACAGGAGCAGGCGGGGGTCGTCGACGAAACGGACGATCCACGGCCCCAGCAGGGCCCCGGGCACGACGAGCAGCACGAGCGCCCGGGCGCGGCGCATCCCGGGACCGAGCACGAGGAGCACCAGGGCTGCGACCGCGGCCAGGGCGAGCAGTGGTGGCGCGAAGGCGCCGAGCACCGCGGTGGCGAGCGCCGTCGCGAAGGTGGCGGTGAAGGTGCCGTCACGACGCGCGGCGAGACAGAACCCGGCGAGCACGAAGGGCAGCAGGACGTGCACGACCGCCACGGTCACCCGCCCCTCGCCGAGACCCGAGACGGCGACTCCTGCCGTGCCCCAGGTCAGCGCGGCCAGTGCCCGGGCAGGACGCGACGAGGTGACGACGCGCGCCGCGAGGTAGCTCGACCAGGCGGCGAGTACCGGCGTGAGGAAGAGCAGCCAGGCGATGGTGACTCCGGCGCTCGACCGGCTCTCGGCGACTCCCGGGACCTGCTCGGCCAGCCAGGTCAGGGCCGAGAGGACGGCGAGGTGCGGGCCGGACTGGGCACCCGTGCCGAGGCCGGCCCCGTGCCAGGCGTCGCGGAAGGCGTGCCACAGGCCCGCCGAGTCGGTGGCCACGGGACGCAGCTCACCACCGGCGACGCCGGCGTTCGTCGGGGAGAGCGCGCCGGCACGGATCGTGTCGCGCCACGCGGCGACGCTGGCGACGAGGACGGCGGCCACGGCGAGGAAGCCGGGGTGGGTGACGACGCGGCGGGGCAGCGAGGCCGGCAGGTTGTCGAGCGACTCGGACTCGTCGGCGACGGGACCGGTCTCGGTCGTCGCCGCGGCCTCGCGGCGGGCGCGAGCACGCTCCGGCGTGATGGCGTCCTGGATGTGGTCGATGGTCGTGCGGGCCGCCACGGACGGGGCGACGAAGAGTGTGCCGAGGTGGTCGCGACGAAGTCGCTTGGTCCGCCGGCCGCGCCACCGCGCCCCGAGGGTCGCGAACGGGTGCAGCAGGGCCGAGACGTCGGTCAGCTCACGCCAGGCCTGCCTCGGGCGCTTGGCCACGAGCAGGGTCAGGGACGCGACGAGCGCCGAGAGCGCCATCCAGATCGCGAGGAAGGGGGCGGCGAAGGGCGAGCACCGGGCGAGGGTCACCTGGCGGGCGGCCCGTCGGCCCCGTCGCTCGAGCTCGCGCGGCGACGCGACGCCCGGACGTCGCCCTTCGAGGCTGGCCGACGCGTCGCGCACGACGGCTGCGGGCACGACGATGACCCGGTGCCCGGCCAGCTGGGCGCGCCAGCCGAAGTCGAGGTCGGCGCCGTGGTCGACGAAGGCGGAGTCGAAGCCGCCGATGTCATCGAGGACGGAGCGCCGCACGAGCATGCCACTCGTGCTCACCGCGAGGACGTCCGCGCGGTGGTCGTACTGGCCCTGGTCGGCCTCGCCGCGCACGGGCGAGCCGAGCCGGCGTCCGGTGCGCGTGATCTGGATCCCCATCTCGACGAGCCGCCGCGGGTCGTCCCAGCTGACGAGCTTGGGCCCGGCGACTCCGACGGACTTCGAGCGCAGGCCCGCCTGGAGCAGCTGCGCCAGCGCGTTGCCCCGCGGGACCGAGTCGTCGTGGATCACCCAGACCCAGCTCGCCGTCGGGTCCTTCGCCTCGGGCAGCGTCGCGATGCCGCGCTCGACGGCGCGGCCGAGGGGCACGCGCGCGTCGAGGCGCACGACCTCGACGGACGCGATCGCTCGCCGCACACCGGAGTGCGCGTGGGCGATGGCGTTCGAGGTGTCGGTGCTCGCGACGTCGACGATGACGAGCCGTGCCGGCGGCAGCGTCTGGGCGGCCACGCCGTCGAGACACTGCGCCAGCCACGTGGCTCCGTTGTGCACGACGACGATCGCCTCGACGGCCACGTCCGGTCGCTGCCCGGTGGAGGGAGGGGCAGACAACGACGCGGACGACGCGCCCCGCGCGGCGGCGGGGGCACCTGGGTCTTCAGCGAGCTCATCGGGCACAGCGGCTACCTTCACCCGGACACCTGCAGGGCACCGGGTCCGAACCTCACGATCAGACCGCGCGCTTCTTCAGCTTGCGGCGCTCTCGCTCGGACAGGCCGCCCCAGATGCCGAACCTCTCGTCATTGGACAGGGCGTACTCGAGGCACTCGGAACGCACCTCGCAACCCACGCAGACCTTCTTGGCCTCGCGCGTGGAGCCGCCCTTCTCCGGGAAGAACGCCTCCGGGTCGGTCTGGGCGCAGAGCGAGCGCTCCTGCCAGGAGAGCTCGCCCTCCTGCTCACCCGTGTCCGACCAAACCACCATCAAATCGTGCATGACCCCTCCTCGACCCTGACGTGCACTGTGTGGATGCACTGTCGCACCGAGCGAGTTCGTTCTCAGGAGGTTCTGGACAAATAGGTCCATTGGTTCCAGAAGTACGTCCCCGACCGACTACAACAATGAAATTACATGCGTGTCATACGCCCCGCGTCAAGCCCGTCGGTGATATTCGCAGGTTCGAGGTGCCCGGGCCCACCCCGCGCGCACGATCGCGGACAGGCTGCTGAGAGGATCGGCGCATGCGCATCACCGCCCTGGCCGGAGGAGTCGGCGGCGCCCGGTTCCTCCGAGGCCTGCTCCACCACGCCCGACACACCTACCCCGTGACCCCGGATTCCGATCCCCTGCAGCTGACGGTCATCGGCAACACCGGCGACGACATCACGCTGTTCGGGCTCCGGGTGTGCCCCGACATCGACACCCTCCTCTACACGCTGGGCGGGGGCATCCACGAGGGCCAGGGGTGGGGCCGTGCCGACGAGTCTCACCACCTCGCCGCCGAGCTGGCCGCCCTCGGCGCCGAGCCGCAGTGGTTCACGCTGGGCGACAAGGACTTCGGCACCCACGTCTACCGCTCGCAGCTGCTCGGACAGGGTATGCCGCTGAGCGCGGTCGTCGACCGGCTCTCGTCCCGCTGGGGCCTCGGCGACCTCGGGGTCCGCCTCCTGCCGATGACCGACACCCCGGTCGAGACCCATGTCGTCGTCGAGCAGGACGGCGAGCAGCGCGCCATCCACTTCCAGGAGTGGTGGGTCCGGCACCGGGCCGAGCTGCCCGCCGAACGGTTCGTCGTGGCGGGCCTCGACCGGGCGACTCCCGCCCCGGGCGTCCTGGAGGCGATCCGCGAGGCCGACGTCGTCATCCTCCCCCCGAGCAACCCGGTCGTCTCGATCGGCATCATCCTCGGCGTCCCCGGGGTGCGTGACGCCCTGCGGGGCACCCGCGCCCCGGTCATCGGCGTCTCGCCGCTCGTCGGTGGTCGGCCCGTTCGGGGGCACGCCGACGTGTGCCTGCGCACGATCGGGGTCGAGGAGACGAGCGCCGGTGTCGCGGGTCTGTACGCCGACTTCCTCGACGGCTGGCTCGTCGACGAGGAGGACCCGATGCCGGGCGGCCGCGGCCTCGAGGTCCTGCGTCGGCCCCTGCTCATGAGCTCGGTGGACGCCGCCGCCGAGATGGCCGGTGCGGCCCTCGACCTCGGCCTGCGACTGCGGGCCGACCGGGCCACGGCGTGACGGCACCGGTCACGGTCACCCCGCTCACCGGCATACCGGAGGTGCACGAGGGCGACGACCTCGCCGACGTCGTGCAGGTCGGGCTCGACCAAGCCGGGCTGCACCTCGTCGACGGTGACGTCGTCGTCATCTCGAGCAAGGTCGCGAGCAAGGCGCTCGGCCTCGTGACCCACGACCCCGACAAGGACCGGGTCGTGCGCGGCGAGAGCGAGTACGTCGTCGCAGAGCGCGCCGTCGGCGACCGGGTCACCCGCGTCGTGCGCGCCAAGGCCGGGCCGATCATGGCCGCGGCCGGGGTCGACGGCTCCAACACGGGCGACCGCGGCGGCTGGCTGCTCCTCCCCCACGACCCCGACGGCGTCTGCGAGCAGGTGCACGACGCCCTCGTGGCCCGACACGGGGTCCGGGTCGGCGTCGTCCTGAGCGACACGGCCGGGCGCGCCTGGCGCGTCGGGCAGGTCGACTTCGCTCTCGGGGCCCACGGGCTCCGGGTCCTCGACGACCTGCGCGGCGGCACCGACGCCGACGGCAAGCCGCTCGAGGTGACGGCCCGCGCCGTCGCCGACGAGATCGCGGCTGCCGCGGACCTCGTCAAGGGCAAGGTGGCCGCGGTGCCCGTGGCGGTGGTGCGTGGCCTCCCCGGCGTCCTCGTGGACGAGCCGCTCGAGGCACACCCCCGCGGGCGCGACCTCGTGCGCACGGGTCCCGGTGACTGGTTCGGCTACGGCCGCGTCGAGGCCGTGCGTGCCTCGCTCGGCATCGAGCCCGGCAGCCCGGAGGCGGCAGCGGTCGGGGTCGCACCGGCGGCCGAGGACACCCGTCTCGACGCGGTGTCGCGTGCGGTGCGCGTGGCCCTGCACGGGATCGAGTCCGGCACGGCCGACGTCGGGAGGCTCTCGGTCACCCTCGGCGCCGACGGACCCTACGAGCTGGGACGGCTCGTGAGCCGACTGACCACGGCGCTGTGGTGCGAGTGGCTCGTCGGCGAGGCCGGACCGCCGTCGGCCGACGGCCTCTCCACGGTCGTGCGGATCTCCGGCGCCCACCCGGCCTGACGGCAGCCTCCCGCCGCCGGCGACGCGTCAGCCGACGGTGAAGACGACCTTGCCGAAGACGTCGCCGTCGACCATGCGGGCGAAGCCGTCGCGGGCGTCGGTCAGCGGCATCACCGAGTCGACCACCGGCTCGATCCGGCGCTGCTCGACGAGACGCGCGAGCTGGGCCAGCTCCTCGCGGGTGCCCATCGTCGATCCGACGACGCGCAGCTGCTTGAAGAAGATCTTGGTCAGCTCCGCCTTGGCCGGCGCGTCACCCGAGGTCGCGCCCGAGATGACGATGGTGCCGCCGGGCCGCAGCGAGTTGACCGAGTGGGACCACGTGGCCGCGCCGACGGTCTCCATGACGGCGTCGACCCGGTCGGGGAGCCGCTCCCCCGATGCGAAGACGCGGTCGGCGCCGATCTCGAGCGCGCGTTGCCCGCGGGCCTCGTCACGGGACGTCGCCCACATCCGGTAGCCGGCGGCCGAGCCCAGCTGGATGAGGGCCGTCGCGACGCCGCCCCCGGCGCCCTGGACGAGCACGGTGCCCCCGGGCTGCACGCCGGAGTTGGTGAAGAGCATGCGGTAGGCCGTGAGCCACGCCGTGGAGAGGCAGGTCGCGGTCTCCCACGACATGGACTCGGGCTTGGGCACGACGTTCCCGGCGGGCACGAGCACCTTCTCCGCGAGGGTGCCGTCGTGCAGCTCGGACAGGAGCGTGCGGCGCGGGTCGAGGGTCTCGTCTCCCCGCCAGCCGTCGGAGGGGACGACCGCGTGGACGATGACCTCGTTGCCGTCGGCGTCGACCCCGGCCCCGTCGCAGCCGAGCACCATCGGCAGACGGTCCGCGGCGAGCCCCACCCCGCGCAGCGACCAGACGTCGTGGTGGTTGAGCGCGGCGGCCCGCAGGTCGACCACGGTCCAGCCCGGACGGGCCTCCGGATCGGGGCGCTCGCCCACCACGAGGCCCGAGAGCGGGTCGGAGGAGGACTGACTGACGGCGTAGGCAGCGAGCATCCCAGCACCATAGTGACCGGGGTGCCTCTCGCGCCCCGGTAGGGTCCTGCGCGTGACCGACAACACCCCCGTGCGCAGCGCGCCCCGTCAGGCGCCGTCAGTCCCGCACGCCGGCCCCACCGACACCTTCGACACCACCGAGGCCGCCGACATCACCGGGGCCGGCTCGCCACACGACCACCCGGGTCGCGGGCGCGGCGCGGGGCGCGCGGGCCGAGGTGTCGACGCGCAGTCCGTGGCGCTCGTCGCCGTCTTCACGGCGCTGCTCGTGGCCGCGGCCGTCGTGCCCGGCATCCCCGTGGGTGGCCTGGGCGTGCCGATCACCTTGCAGACGCTGGCCGTCATGCTCACCGGGCTCGTGCTCGGTCCGGTCCGCGGCGGTCTCGCCGTCCTGCTCTACCTCCTGCTCGGCTTCGTCGGCCTGCCCGTCTTCAGCCGGGGACAGTCCGGCCCGCAGGTCCTGAGCGGACCGACGGCCGGCTACCTCGTGTCGTTCCTCGTGGCGGCCGTCGTGGTCGGGCTCGCTGCGCAGGTGGTGGTGCGCCGCAGCCGCCGTTCCCTCTGGGTGGCCCTGCTGCTGGCTGCCTCCTTCGTCACCACCGTGGCCGTCGTCCACGTGCTCGGAGTCGTGGGTCTCATGGTCAACCTCAAGCTGCCGTTGTCGGCCGCGGTCAGCGCCGACCTGCCCTTCCTGCCCGGCGACCTGGCCAAGGACGTCGTCGCCGTGGTCGCGGCCGTCGCCGTGCACCGGGCCTTCACCGACGTGCTCGTCCGCAGGCGCGCGTGACCCGGTCCGCGACGACGTCTCCGTGACCGAGGTCCGCCTAGACCGGGCCGTGGTCACGGTGCCCGACGACGGCTCACCCGAACGGCGGCCGCGCACGATCCTCGGGCCCGTCGACCTCGTCCTGGACGAGCGCCGGGTCAGCGTCGTCGGCGCCAACGGCTCGGGCAAGTCGACCCTGCTGCGCCTGCTCAACGGTCTCGTCGCACCCACGTCGGGCTCGGTCACGGTGGACGGTCTCGACACCGTGCGTGACGGCGGCCGAGTGCGCCGGCGGGTGGCCTTCGCCTTCACCGACCCGATCTCGCAGCTCGTCATGCCGACGGGGCGCGAGGACGTCGAGCTCTCGCTCCGCCGGAAGCACCGGTCACGGGCCGAGCGCCGTTCCGCGGCCGACGCGGTCCTGAACCGGTTCGGGCTCTCCCACCTGGCCGACCAGAGCGTCTACGACCTGTCCGGGGGCGAGCGCCAGCTCATGGCCGTCGCGGTCGTCCTCGCGACCGATCCCGGCCTGCTCGTCCTCGACGAGCCGACGACGCTCCTCGACCGTCGCAACATCCTGCGGCTGCGAGCCCTGCTCGACGGGCTGCCGCAGAGCGTCGTCGTCGCGACCCACGATCTGGACCTCGCCGCCGACGCCGACCGGACCCTCGTCGTCGACGGCGGTCGCATCGTCTTCGACGGCGAACCGCGAGCGGCCGTCGAGCACTACGTGCGGCTGGTCGACGGGTCGTGAGGGGTCAGGGCCTGTTTGCCGCCCCCGTGCCGGGCACCTCGCTCGTGCACCGGACGCCGTTGTGGCTCAAGCTCGTCGGCGTGCTCTGCGTGGGCATCCTGCCGTGGGTGACGTCGGCGGGGTGGCCGCTCGCAGTCGTCACGATCGCCCTCGTCGGGGTCGTCCTCGTCGCCCGGCTACCGGCACGCAGGCTGGCGCGCTCGATGCGCGGCCTCCTGCCCGTCCTGGTGGTGCTGCTGGCCTTCCAGTGGTGGGCGCACGACCTGGCGTATGCCGTCCGCGTCGTCCTCGGCATCGTCAACGCCTTCGTCGCCGCCGGGATCCTCACCGCCACGACGCCCGTCTCCGACCTGCTCGACGGGGTGGTCCGGGCCGCGCGGCCCCTCGGGCGAGTCATCGACCCCGAGGTCGTCGCCCTCACCCTCGGCATCGTCGTGCGGTCGGTGCCCTGGGTGGCCGGGTCCTTCGCGAGCGTGCGCGAGTCGGCCCGGGCCCGCGGCCTCGACCGTGACCCGCGAGCCGTCGTCGTGCCGTCGGTCGTCCACGTCGTGTCGTTCGCCCGGGCCACGGGCGAGGCTCTGGCTGCCCGCGGCCTGACCGACCCTGCCGGCGACGACGAGGCTCCCGGCCGGCACACCGCGCCGACCGGGAGCCCCTGAGCTTCAGCGCGCGGTCGCGACGCCCTCGCTCGAGGCGTGGGACGCGGGGGCGCTCGGTCGCCGAGGCGTGCCCGCGACCTCGTTCGCCACCGCGGCGGCGACGGCCGGCGCCACCCGCTCGTCGAAGACGCTGGGCACGATCCGGTCGGCAGTCGGCTCCTCGACGAGGCCGGCGATGGCACGTGCCGCCGCGAGCTTCATCTCCTCGGTGATCCGGCGGGCTCCCGCGTCGAGCGCCCCGCGGAAGATGCCGGGGAAGGCGAGCACGTTGTTGATCTGGTTCGGGAAGTCCGAACGGCCGGTCGCCACCACCTCGGCGAAGCGCCCGGCGACGAGCGGGTGCACCTCGGGGTCCGGGTTGGCGAGGGCGAAGATGATGGCCCGCGGTGCCATCCGCATGAGGTCGCGCTCGGCCACGGTGCCGCCGGAGACCCCGATGAGGACGTCGGCTGCGGACAGGGCGTCACCGATCGAGCCGGTCACGCCGCGACGGTTCGTCACCTCGCGCAGCTGCTGCTTGTGGAGCACGAGGTCGTCCCGGTCCGGCCCCAGCACCCCGCGCGAGTCCACGACGATGACGTCACCCACCCCGGCCGCGAGCAGGATGCGGCTCACCGCGACGCCGGCCGCCCCGGCTCCGGACACGACGACCGTGAGGTCCGTGAGGTCCTTGTCGACCACCCGCACGGCGCCGAGCAGGGCCGCGAGCGCGACGATGGCCGTGCCGTGCTGGTCGTCGTGGAAGACGGGGATGTCGAGGCGCGCCTGGAGACGCCGCTCGATCTCGAAGCAGCGGGGGGCCGAGATGTCCTCGAGGTTGATCCCGCCGTAGGTGGGCGCGATCCGCGCCACGGCGTCGACGATCTCGTCGACACTGCCCGTCTCCATGCACACGGGCACAGCATCCACGCCGGCGAAGTGCTTGAAGAGGACGGCCTTGCCCTCCATGACGGGCATCGCCGCGAGGGGCCCGACGTCCCCCAGCCCGAGGACCGCGGTCCCGTCGCTGACGACGGCGACGGTGTTGCGCCGGCTCGTGTAGACGGAGGCGAGCATCGGGTCGGCGGCGATGGCCAGCGAGACCTGGGCGACGCCCGGGGTGTAGAGGAGGGAGAGGTCGGCCGCATCGCGCAGGTCCGACGTGGCGTGCACCCCGAGCTTGCCTCCCTCGTGGACGCGGAAGACCGGGTCGGCGGGGTCGAAGGGCGGGATACAGGGCAACGCACTCATGCTGGGACACCTCGTTCGCATGGAGAGGGCGAGGGCAGACGCCCTCACCGGTGTGACAGTGCCGGGGGTCTGGCCTGCAAGCTCGTTCTCGCGACGGGGGTTGCCCGAAGTCGCCATCATGGCACGCCTGCGGCGCGCACCCAAGGGCCTCGGAGCCCTTGTGACGCCTCTCTCAGTCCTGGTCCGCGCCCGGGCCGATCGAGGTGAGCAGGGCGTCGACGACGCGCGGGTCGTACTCGTAGCCGAGCCCCAGGTAGATCCGCTCGACGGCTGCCTCTCGTGCCCGCGCGCTCCGCGCTCCAGCGGTGAGGTCCTCGTAGGCGTTGACGACCTTGACGATGCGGCTCGTCAGCGGGATCTCCTCCCCGAGCTCTCGCACCTGGCGGTAGGGCGTCGTCTGGTGCTCGAGGATCCGGGCCACGCCCTCGAAGACGCCGGTCTCGCGGACGATGGCCACCGAGTCGGCCTCGATGCGGCGCTGGTCCGCCGGCGCGGCCAGGACCGTGGCCCCGCCGGGGATCGGCTCGACCAGCGCCACCTGCCCGATGTCGTGCAGCAGCGCGGCGTACTCGAGATCGAGCAGCTCGCGCTCCGAGAGTCCCAGCTCCCTGCCGACGCGGACCGACAGGGCGGCCACCCGCTCGGAGTGTCCGGACGGCGTGTAACCCGCCACGTCGGTCAGTCGCGACAGGGTCCTGATGCTCTGGAGGTACGTGGCGCGGATGCTGACGTACCGGCGGAAGGCGAAGAGGGTGAGCACGAGCGGCATGAGGAAGAGCGGGAGCGCCGCGATGCCCATCGCCGGCGCGGCCAGCGCGATGAGCACGCCGGTGACCGCGACGGCCATGGACATGGCGAACGACGACCGGACCTCCTCGACGAAGGTGCGTCGCAGGTTGGCGGCGGCCGACAGCACGCGCAAGACCGAGGTGAACAGGGTGTCGGCCACGAGGGCGAGCATCGTGATGCCCAGCATCACGACCGCGCGTTGCCACGGCACGAGGCCGTCGGGCGGGGCCGGCGCCCCGGGCGACTGACCGAGGTGGGCCACCCGGTAGAGGATGGTCACGACGGCGATCGCCACGAGGCGCCCGGTCGTCTCGACGATGTTCGACGCGCGGCCGGCCAGCACGCGCGTGGCAGTGCCCACCGTCATCGCGAAGGCAGTGACGGCCACGACGAATGCGGCACCGTAGGTCACGAAGCGCCCGGGCGAGATCTCGGTCGTCAGCGCGAAGGCGAAGGCGCTGGCCATCGCTATGGGTGCCGAGCCACGGAACCCCGGCGCCGAAAGCAGAAGCCACTCGCCCAGCACGATGGCCACGGCGAAGGCGGCGGAGAGCCACAGCCCGTCCCGGGCACCGCCGGTGGGGACGTCACCGGTCACGAAGGTGACGACGACGGAGATGAGCAGGCCTGAGAGCCCGAGCACCAGGGCGAAAGGCCGTCGGGCCGCGCCGATCACCGGTCCACCACTGTCGACGCGGCCTGCGGGCGACCGTGCTTCTCCAGGGCTGCGAGAACCGCGGTGACGACGGTCGGGTCGAATCGGCCCGGGTCGGACTGGAGCGTGCGCGCCACGTCGGCGGTGTCGATGTCGGGCAGCAGCGTGCCTGCCATGCCCGTCACATCTTCCACCGCCCCTGCGACGGCGACGATCCGGGCCGCGATGGGGATCTCCGTCCCGACCAGACCGTCGGGACGCCCGTCACCGTCGAAGCGCTCGTGCTGGTGGCGGATGCCGGACCGCGCGTCCTCGAGGAAGTCGATGCCCTCGATCATCCGTGCTCCCATGACGGAGTGCCGGTCGATGACGCGCCGCTCGGCCACGCTGACCGCCTCGGGGGCGCGCCGCAGCAGCCGCGTCGGTACCCCGAGGTGACCGATCTCGTGAAGAGTCGCGGCGTAGCGCACCGTCTCGATCTGGTGCGGTCCTAGCCCGAGCTCCTCGGCGATCCACTCGGCGAGGCGAGCCTCGCGCCGGCTCCGGTCCACCGCAGACGGCTCCTTGGTGCCGAGCG
Organism: Terrabacter aerolatus; assembly: GCF_007991735.1. Lineage (GTDB taxonomy): Bacteria > Actinomycetota > Actinomycetes > Actinomycetales > Dermatophilaceae > Terrabacter > Terrabacter aerolatus. The sequence continues at coordinate 29,999 of NZ_BJYX01000010.1, forward strand.
CCGTCACCAGCGTCTCGACGACGCGTTCGTGGGAGCGCAACTCCTCACCGAACTGGACGAAGGCCCATCGGGCGGCGAGCAACGGCGCCATGATCAGCAGGGCGCTGAAGGCACCGAGGTCGACGGGGTACCACAGCACGACGAAGAGGAAGCCGATGACGCCGTAGCCGACGTAGGCGACGCCCGAGCTCACGAGCACTCGGCGAACGAAGACCCAGAAGGGGACCCCTTGGAACAGGGTGATGGCGCCGGAGAGCAGGACCGCGTTGGTCAGGCACTGGATCACGTCGGCGACGATGAGGGGTAGCCCGACCCGCAGCGCGAGCTGCCCGAATCCGGAGACCTGGTCGAGATCCTGGGCTCCACCGATGGCGAGGTAGACGCCTGCACCGACGAGTCCGATGATGCCGGTCATCGCGATGTTGAAGACCCGCTGGAACCACATGACCTTGGGGTCGCGCTCGATGGCCTGCGAGAGCACTCCGACACACCACGCACCAAACGGACCCAGGATCGCGGCCGAGGCGAGCAGGATGATCGACAGGAACGAGAAGCCGATCCGCGACGTGACCGTGGGCTCGCGCAAGTTGAAGCTGAGGATCCCCATCGCCGACAGCAGCAGCAGGGGGGCCAGGTCCGGGTGGCGCCCGTAGCGCCAGGCCAGCAGGCCGAGCGCCATCGACGCGACCGCTAGGCCTGCGATGTAGTACGGACCCGCCCGCGACGGCGACGGGATCTCGGTTCGGCTGGTCACGTCCTATTCATGCCCGAAGACGGTTCGGTCCTGCAACCATGGAGGCCGCAGGACCGAACGGTGTCTTGGTAGGACGTGTCTCAGCTGCCCCACGTCCACGTGTTGGCGAAGTAGGCCAGAGCACGGGTGGTGAAGTCAGAGGAGTTGGCAGCGAGAGCGGAGAGCAGGGCAGCGAACATGGTGGGGGCTCCTTCATTGCGTTGATGTTCCGGATGCGTGCGCCATGGAGGGGCGGTGCTCGCGGCAGCACAGAACAACTGAGGTTTCCCTCAGCGCTCATGATGCCCACGATAGGAAGGCGCACGGAACAAGACCCGACCGAAACGGGCGGATCTATACCAAGATTTTAAGGTTCGAGGGGCAACCCCGCAGCCGATTGGGCCGGCTGGGTGCCGATGTGGAAGAATCGGTGCATCGTGCCCGCACGGGCCGAAGCACCCAGCAGTTCCAAGGAGAGCCGACGATGAGCAAGCGCGCCCGCAAGCGCCGCTCCCGCAAGGGCAACGCCGCCAACCACGGCCGCAAGCCCAACGCCTGAGCCGCAGACGTCAAAGGCCCGCACCCGATCGTCTCGGGGCGGGCCTTCGTCGTGTCCGGGGGCCGACGACCTGGATCGTCGTCGTCGGGAGTGGCGTCGGGAGTGGCGTCGGGAGTGCGGTCAGCCCCGGTCGACCTGGATCATCGTCATCGAGATGCGCGACATGATCGTCATGCGCAGCGCCTCGGGCGCCTGCTCGCACTCGCACGACCGCTTGATGAGCGACTTGAGGGTCGTGTCGAGGTCGTACTCCTTGAGGCACGGCCCGCACTCGTCGAGGTGCGCCTGGATCTTCGCGCACTCGTCGGGTCCCAGCTCGCCGTCGAGGTACTCGTACACCCGCAGCAGGGCCTCGGAGCAGTCCGTGCGAGACGTCTCCCCGCCCGGTGCTCCGGCAGTCGTCTGGTCGCTCATGACCGACCTCCTTCGGTGCTCGCGTCCTTGGCGCCCTTGGCCGTGCCGGCGGCCGCGAAGCCCCGGTCGGCGGCATACTCCGACAGCAGCTCGCGCAGCTGGCGTCGACCGCGGTGCAGACGACTCATGACGGTGCCGATGGGCGTGTCCATGATCTCGGCGATCTCCTTGTAGGAGTAACCCTCGACGTCGGCGAAGTAGACCGCGAGGCGGAACTCCTCGGGGATCGCCTGCAGCGCCCGCTTCACGTCGCTGTCGGGCAGGTGGTCGAGCGCCTCGGCCTCGGCCGAGCGCAGCCCCACCGACGTGTGCGACTCGGCACGCGCGAGCTGGTAGTCCTCGATCTGGGCCGCGTCGGACTCCAGCGGCTGGCGCTGCTTCTTGCGGTAGCTGTTGATGTAGGTGTTGGTGAGGATGCGGTACATCCACGCCTTGAGGTTGGTGCCCGGCTTGTACTGGTGGAAGGCGGCGTACGCCTTCGCGAACGTCTCCTGGACGAGGTCCTCGGCGTCGCTCGGGTTGCGCGTCGTGCGCAGGGCGGCGCTGTAGAGCTGGTCCAGCAGCGGCATCGCCTCACGCTCGAAGCGCGCCCGGCGCTGCGGCTCGGTCTCGCTCGAGACGTCGACGCTCGCGTCGGCCCGCGCGACGTCCTCGGGGTCGGCACCCGGGGCCGGGACCGGCGTCGAGGTCGCCGGGGAGGTCGCCGGGGAGGTCGCGGAGGAGGTCGTGGCCGTAGCGGCCGTCGTGGCGGCCTCGGTGCTGGGGTCCGCGAGCCGCACGGCGGCGCTCGGATCGGTCTTCTTGTCCTTTGCCATCGCCTCCCAGCCTAGACCGGTGGGCTGCGGCAGCAGACCGCGCTCGACCGGCACGGTCCTGACGCTCTCGGGCTCACGGGTGGGGCAGGTGACCATGCCCGGTGCAACGACGCCTAGCCGGGCAGCATTCCCGCGACCGAGGTCACCGCCTCGGTGAGCGCCGCGCGTGAGCTGCCGGGGAAGCTGTGGGCGCCGGGCACCTCGAGGAGCGTGGTGCCTCGCGGCAGGTGGGGGCGCACCTCGTCCGGGGTGCCGAACGCATCCCCCGACCCCTGGATGACCCACGAGGGGTCGGGGGCGAGGGCGAGCTCGTCGGCACGCGACCGGTCGGGCCGTCCAGGCGGGTGGAGGGGGAAGCTCAGCAGCAGGGCCGCGTCCGCCTCGAGTGCCCCCGCCGTGCGGCAGGCGACGCGCGCCCCCGCGCTGCGGCCGCCGACGACGAGCGGTCTGGGCAGGTGTCCGCGGCCGGTCAGGAGCGCCTCGACCATCGGCACCCAGGCGAGGTCGAGGGTCGGCGGGCGGCCGGCCACCCGACGGCCGGCCACGAGCCACGGCTGCTCGACGATGACGACCGCCCAGCCTGCCGCGACGAGGACCTCCCGGGCGATGGCGAGATCGATCGCGCCGAGCCCTCCCCCCGCGCCGTGACCGAGCGCGACGGTGCCGCAGGGGCGCGGCGGTCGGTGGATGTGGGCGCGACCGGGACCGCCGGGGGTCTCGATCTCGCGCACGGTCGTGCGGGTCAGTGCCGTCACGCGCCGATCACCTCGCCGGTCATCGGGTCGACGACGCCCTCGAGCTCGGACTCCGGGACGGGCTCGACGAGCGCGGGCCCGTTGTTGCCCGTGGCCCCGACGGCCCGGCTGACGGGGTGGGCCTCGAAGCGGCCGGGGTCGGCGAAGTCGAGCACCCCCTGCACGTATCCCGGGTCCTTCTCGTCGGGGTCGAGCCACTGCTCCCACTGCTCGGGCTCGAGCACGAGCGGCTGTCGGTCGTGGATGCGGTCCATGCCGGGGTCGGCCGCGGTCGTGATGATGGTGAACGTCGTGAGCCAGGCCGCCGGGTCGCCGTCGGGCAGCTCGCGGTCGCGCCAGAACTCGTAGAGGCCGGCGAAGGCGACGGGGGCGCCGTCGGCGCGGTGGATGAAGAACGGCTGCTTGCGCGGCTTGCCCTTGGCGTCGACGGCGGTCGGCGAGACCTGCCACTCGTACCAGCCCTCCGCCGGGACGATGCAGCGCCGCGAGAGCGCGGCCTTGGCGAAGGCGCCCTTGCCCAGGACCGACTCGGCCCGCGCGTTCGTCATCCGCAGGCCCATCTTGACGTCCTTGGACCACGACGGCACCAGGCCCCAGGTCAGGAGCCGGAGCTGGCGCGTGGCCGGCACCGGCCCGTCCGCGGGGTCTGCCGCGTCGTCTCCCCGCGGACGACGCGTCAGCACGACCGGCGCCTGCTTCGAGGGAGCCATGTTCCAGTCCGGCTCACCCGCCGGTGGGCTCTGCGGGTTCTTGAGCACGCTGCGCGCCGGCTCGCCGGTGTGGTCCTCGTCGACGTCGAAGGCCTCGATGAGCTCGTCGGGCCGCGCGCTCGCGGCATACCTCCCGCACATGCGCCACAGCGTATGCCGGGGCGGCCGCCCGGCGTCCCGACGTGGGCGTGCCCCCGGCTCCTCGGGGTATGTCGATACCGTAGGTGTCCACACGTCCACGATGGCCACGGCGCGTTCGCACGCACTGCGGCCAGAGGAGGAAATCGTATGATCGTCCGCCGTCTCGCCCGTCCGCTCCTCGCGTCCGTCTTCGTCGCCGCCGGCGTCGAGGCCCTGCGCAACCCCGCCGCACGCACCCCACAGGCTGCACACCTGCTCCAGAAGGTGCCGGGCCAGGTCCCCGGAGCCGACGTCGCCGCGAAGGACCCCGACCTCTTCGTCCGGGTCAACGGCGCCGCCCTCCTCGGTGGGGGCCTCCTGCTCGCCACCGGTCGTATGCCGCGCCTCGCCTCGACCGTGCTCGCCGCCTCGGTCGTCCCGACGACCGCGATCGAGCACGCCTTCTGGGAGGAGACCGACCCGACGCGCAAGTCGCAGAGCCGCAGCCTCTTCCTCAAGAACGTGGGCCTGCTCGGCGGCCTGCTCCTCGCCGCCGTCGACACCGAGGGCCGACCCGGCCTCGCCTGGCGCGCCCAGCACGCCACGAAGACGACGCGTCGCGAGGCCCGCCACGCCCAGCGGACCGCCCGGCGCGAGGCCCGCCTGCTGGCCCATCGAGCACAGGACGTCGTGAGCTGAGTTGAGTCCCGCCGATCCATCGCCCCACCCCACGTCCGTGACGACCGACACCGACGGCGCCGCCCACACCTCGGCGCAGCCCGACTGGGCCGCGCCGGTCGCCCCGGGCCTGCTCGACGCGACGGTGGTCCTGCCCGGCAGCAAGTCGCTGACCAACCGCTACCTCGTCCTCGCGGCCCTCGCGACCGAGCGGTCCCGTCTGCGGGCGCCCCTCCGGTCCCGCGACACCCTCCTCATGGCGGACGCCCTGCGGTCGCTGGGCGTGGGCATCGACGACGTCGTGCCGGAAGGTGAGGCGGTGGGCGGCGAGACCGTCCCCGACTGGGTCATCACGCCACCCGAGCGGCTCACCGGTGGAGTCGGCATCGACTGCGGGCTGGCCGGCACCGTAATGCGCTTCCTCCCGGCAGTCGCCGCCCTCGCCGACGGGCCGGTCCGTCTCGACGGCGACCCGCAGGCCCGGGTGCGGCCGATGGGTCCGGTGATCGACGCGCTCCGCACCCTCGGCGTGCACGTCGACGACGACGAGGGACACCTGCCGGTGACGGTCGACGGGCGCGGCCACGTGCCCGGCGGCGCCGTGACGATGGACGCGTCGGCGTCGTCGCAGTTCATCTCGGCCCTGCTGCTGGCCGGGGCCCGGTACGACGACGGTGTCACGGTCCACCACGACGGCAAGCCCGTGCCGAGCGAGCCGCACATCCTCATGACCGTCGAGACGCTGCGCGACGCCGGCGCCATCGTCGACGACAGCGAGCCGAACACGTGGCGCGTCGAGCCCTCGGAGATCAACGCGCTCGACGTGTCGGTCGAGCCGGACCTCAGCAACGCCGGACCCTTCGTCGCGGCAGCGCTCGTGGCCGGCGGGACCGTGCGCGTCCCAGGCTGGCCGCAGCACACGACACAGGCCGGCGACCTCCTGCGCGAGATCCTCGACACCATGGGGGCAGACGTGCGGCTCGACCGGTCGGGACTCACGGTCACCGGCAGCGGCGAGCTCGTCGGCATCGACATCGACCTGCACGACGCCGCCGAGCTGACCCCGACGGTCGCCGCGCTCGCCGCCCTCGCCTCGACCCCGAGCTGGATCCGGGGTGTCGCCCACATCCGGGGCCACGAGACAGATCGCCTCGCCGCCCTGACCGCCGAGCTCGGTGGTGTCGGCGCGCACGTCGTCGAGACTGCGGACGGCCTCCGGATCTCGCCGGCACCCTTGCGCGGCGGGCGTTTCCGCACCTATCACGACCACCGCATGGCCACTGCCGGCGCGATCATCGGCTTGCGGGTGCCTGGCGTCCACGTCGAGGACATCGACACGACGCGCAAGACCCTTCCCGACTTCGTCGGCCTGTGGCAGGGCATGCTCGACCCCTCCGGCAGCGTCGTGCTCGCGCGATGAGCTGGAGGGACCTCGACGAGGGCGACATCCGGGTCCGGCCGAGCCGCAAGGGGTCCAGGCCTCGCACCAAGGAGCGGCCGGCGCACGCCGACGCCGTCGTCGCCATGGTCATCGGGGTCGACCGCGGTCGCTACACGTGCCTGATCCCCCAGGGGGTCCTGGGCAAGAAGGAGCCCGAGCGCGTCGTCACCGCGATGAAGGCCCGCGACATCGGGCGCACCCGAGTCGTCGTGGGCGACGACGTCGCCCTCGTCGGTGACCTGGCGGGCGGGCCGGACGCGCTCGCCCGGATCGTACGCATCGAGGAGCGCCGTTCGGTGCTGCGTCGCACCGCGGACGACACCGACCCCTACGAGCGGATCATCGTGGCCAACGCCGACCAGCTCGTCATCGTCACCGCCCTGGCCGACCCCGAGCCCCGACCGCGGATGGTCGACCGGTGCCTCGTGGCGGCCTACGACGCCGACCTCGAGCCGCTCCTGGCCCTGACCAAGGCCGATCTCGTCGACCCCGCCGACTTCCTCGCCAACTACACCCCTCTCGAGGTCCAGCACGTCGTCACGTCGTGGAAGGACGGGGACTTCTCGGGCCTCGACGACCTGCGGGCCCGGCTCTCCGGGAAGGTCTCCGTCCTCGTCGGACACTCCGGGGTGGGCAAGAGCACTCTCGTCAACGGACTCGTGCCGGGGGCCCTGCGGGCGACAGGCATCGTCAACGACACCACCGGTCGCGGCCGACACACCTCGACCAACGCCGTGGCGCTGCGCCTGCGCGCCGCCGACGGCTCCGACGACGGCTGGGTCATCGACACGCCCGGCATCCGCTCGTTCGGACTCGCCCACATCGACGTCGACCACATCATCGACCACTTCCCCGACCTGGCCGAGGGGACGGACAACTGCCCCCGGGGCTGCACGCACGACGAGGAGGAGTGTGCGCTCGACGCCTGGGTCGCCGACGGTCACGCCGGCCCTGCGGGCGCGTCACGGCTCGAGTCGCTCCGTCGCCTGCTCGGCAGCAGGAGCACGACCGAGGAGCACTGAGCCGCAGCGGCATACGGCCCCGGTGTCGACTCCCCCGCCCGTGCCGGATGCCGCTAGGTTGACCCGGTGACCTCCTACGACGACGACCTCCGGCTGGCCCACGTCCTGGCGGATGCCGTCGAGCGGGTGACCATGGCGCGCTTCCGCGCCGCCGACCTCGTCGTCGAGAGCAAGCCCGACCTCACGCCCGTCACGGACGCCGACCGCGCCGCCGAGGAGCTCGTCCGGCTCCAGCTCAAACGCACCCGGCCGCGTGACGCCGTCGAGGGCGAGGAGTTCGAGGCGACGGGCCACGGCCCGCGTCGCTGGATCATCGACCCCATCGACGGCACGAAGAACTTCGTCCGCGGCGTGCCGGTGTGGGCCACCCTCATCGGCCTCGTCGTCGACAACGTGCCGGTGCTCGGACTCGTCGCGGCACCCGCGCTGCAGCGCCGCTGGTGGGCCGCCACGGGCTCGGGCGCCTGGAGCGGTCGTTCCCTGTCGTCGGCCAGGCGCATCTCCGTCTCGCAGGTGGGGCGGCTCGGCGACGCGTCGCTGTCGTACTCCTCCCTGGCCGGCTGGCGCGTCCGTGGCCGCCGCGACGACTTCCTCGACCTCATGGACGACTGCTGGCGCACCCGCGCCTACGGTGACTTCTGGTCCTACATGCTCGTCGCCGAGGGGGCTGCGGACATCGCCGCGGAGCCGGAGCTCGCCGTGCACGACATGGCGGCTCTCGTCGCCATCGTGCAGGAGGCCGGCGGCCGCTTCACCGGCCTCGACGGCCGCGACGGCTGCTGGAGCGGCAACGCCCTGGCCACGAACGGGCTGCTGCACGACGAGGTCCTCTCGCGCATCGGGACGGCATCGGAGTGAGACCGTCGAGCATCCACGAACGGGCGAGCCACGCCGGGCTGCTGAGCCTCTCGGCATGAACAGCCGTCCCGGAGACTCGCGCACCGGGGCCCGCCCGCTCGGCCCGACGACCCCGGGCGTGACCGTGCGTCCCGCGGGAGCCGACGACATCGCGACGTTGGCGAGGGTCGCAGCGGCGACGTTCGGACTTGCCTGCCCGCCGTCGATGAGCCTCGACCGGGTCGAGGCCTTCATCGCCGAGGTCCTCTCCCCCGAGCGCTTCGCCGGTTACCTGGCCGACCCGGCGCGCCACCTCCTGCTGGCCGAGGGTCCCGGGCTCGCGCTCGGCTACGCGATGCTCGTCGTCGGCGAGCCGACCGACGACGACGTCCGGGCCGCGATCCGGCTCCGGCCGACCGTCGAGCTGTCGAAGATCTACGTGCTGCCGCAGGCCCACGGCACCGGAGCCGCGTCGCTGCTCATGGCCGCCGCCCTCGAGTGGGCGCGGGGCGTGGGTGCCGTCGGCGTGTGGCTCGGGGTCAACCAGCAGAACGAGCGCGCCCAGCGCTTCTACGGCAAGAGCGGTTTCGAGCGGGTCGGCACCAAGCGCTTCCTCGTCGGCGGCGTCCACGAGGACGACTACGTCATGGAGCGTTCGCTCGGGCCGAGCGCTCCGGACCGAGGTGCCCACGGCTCGACGTGACGGTGGTTCGAGGTGATCCCGCACTTCGCCAGGGTGCCGACACCACCTCGAACCGCGGGGGTCGTCGGATCGAGGGTCAGGGGTCGGTGACCACGGTGACGGCGCCGAGTCCGAGCGCCTCGACCGCCTCGAGGTGCGCAGCGGCGTCACCGACGATGACGATGGTCCAGCCCGCCCCCGGGGCGTCCACGCCGATGCCCGCGCCCTCGGCGAAGTGCGCGAAGGCCGCGGCGACCCGAGCGCGGTCGACCGTTGCGAGGTCGCGCAGGTTGGCCGTCGTGAAGGCCGTCGTCCGACCGTCGAGCGCCATGCCGACCGCCTCGTCGGCGATGGCGTCAGCGGTGGCGTAGCGGCCGGGGGCCGTCTTGGAGATGAAGTCGACGCCCGAGCGGATCTCCTTGTCGCTGAACCCGTTTCGGCCGCCCTCCAGGATCTCGACGAGGAGGCGGAGCGACTCGGCGGTGGAGTCTGCTCGTACCGACCCGGAGGTGAGGAAGACACCACCGCGACGTCGCGGGCGGAAGCTCGACCTGATGCCGTAGGTGTAGCCCTTCTCCTCACGCAGGACGGCGTCGATGCGCGCATTCGGCGAGCCGCCGAGGACGAAGCCGAGCACCGGGTAGGGCGCCCACCCGCCCTCGACCGACCGGTCGGGGCCGGGGGCGCCGATGACGAACTCGGTCTGCACCGACCCCGGTCGGGACACGAACACGATGCGACCGCGGTCCGGCGCGAGGGCCGCGGCGTGCTGCAGGTGCCGCTCCCGCTGGCGCGGCCCCTTGGCCCAGCCGCCCAGCGCCGCCTCGACGAGCACCGGCACGTCGAGTCCCGAGAGGTCACCGGTGACGACGACCGTCACGCCGGAGGCGACGACGTGCTCGGCGTGGAAGGCCGCGACGTCGTCGCGGGTGATCGACGAGACCGTCTCGCGCGTGCCACCGGTCGGGCGCGACGACCGGTCCTCGGGCGCATAGAAGGTCCGCACGAACTCGAGGCCCGCCCGGTGCGCGGCGATCGAGCGCTCCTGCTCGATCTCGGCGATCCGGGTGCGCACCTGGCGGGCGACCTCGGACGTGGGGAAGGCCGGCTCGGTCAGGATCTGCCGCAGCAGGTCGAGCGCCGGCTCGAGGTTGCCCTTGACGACGTCGAGGTCGATCGACAGGCCGGCGTCGGCCATCCCGGCGCCGAAGCTGACCCCCTTGCGCTCGAGCAGCCGGGCGAACTCCTCGGCGGTGTGCTGCTCGGTGCCCTCGTCGAGGGTTCGGGCCATGATCGAGGCCACCCCCTCGCGGTCGCGCGGCTCGTCACGCAGCGACACCGGCAGACCGAGCCGGACCGACACGACGTACTGGCCGGGGACGTCGTAGGTGACCAGCCGGAGGCCGTTGGGCAGGTCGTAGGTGGCACCCTCGGGGAACTCCCACGGTTCGGGGGGTGCCACGACGGGGCGGGCGACGGTGGTCATGAGGCCTCCTCCGCCTCGCGGCGGTCCGTGTCGGTCTGGTCGTCGGCGGGGGCCGGCTGCTCGGCACCGGCACCGGCACCGTCGCCGGTCTCGCCGGTCTCGCCGGTCTCGTCGGTCTCGTCGGTCTCGTCGGTCTCGTCGGCGAGGTAGCGCACGACCGCCCGCGACGCCGGGTCGAGCCAGGCCGCCGCCGCGGCTCGCGCCTGCTCGGCGGTCACCGCGCGAATGCGGTCGACGAAGGTGTTGACATAGGCCGGGTCGCCCGTGAGCAACGCGTGGTGGCTGATGTGGTCGGCCCGCTCCTCGATGCTGGCGAGCGCGCTCAGCCACGAGCGCTCGGTGTCGGCGATGACCGACTCGAGCTCGGCGGCATCCGGCCCCTCCTCGATGAACCGCCGGATCTCCTCGCACACGGCGGCCTCGATCTCGTCGACGTCCGCGCCCACCGAGACGTCCACGGTGATCGTGCCGAGCCCGGACCCGTCGACGAGACCCATGGTCCAGCCACCCACGGCCACGGCCGTCTCGTCGGTGCGCACGAGGCGACGCACGAGCCGGGAGCTGGCGAGGCCACCGAGGACGTCGACGGCGACCTGGCACGCGAGGTAGTCGGGCGTCGTGTCGACGGGGAGCCGGAAGGAGATGTAGAGGCGGTCGTTCGGCACGTCACCGACCCGGTCGAGGTGCACCGGTTCGCGAAGCGGCGGCAGCTGGGGGTGCCGCTCGCGCTCGCGCAGCTCGATCGCGGGCAGCGGGCCGAAGTACGTCTCCGCGGCGGCGAAGCCCTCCTCGGGGGTCACGTCTCCGACGAGGGTCAGGACCGTGTTGTTGGGCCCGTAGTGCGCGCGGAAGAAGGCGTGGACGTCCTCGAGCGTCGCGGCGTCGAGGTCCTCCATCGAGCCGATCGTCGGATGGTGGTAGGGGTGGCCCTCGGGGAAGACGGTCGCGTAGATGTCGATGAGCGCCGACCCGTAGGGGACGTTGTCGTAGCGCTGGCGCTTCTCCTCCTTGACGACGTCGCGCTGGTTGTCGAGGTTCTCCTGCGTCAGGGCGTCGAGCAGGTGTCCGTGCCGGTCCGCCTCGAGCCACAGCGCGAGCTCGAGCGCACCGGTCGGCACGGTCTCGAAGTAGTTCGTGCGGTCGAACCACGTCGTCGCGTTGAGCCGGGCGCCTTCGTCCATGAGCGCCGAGAAGTGCTCGCCCGACGCGACGTTGCGGCTGCCCTGGAACATCAGGTGCTCGAAGAGGTGGGCGAACCCGGTGCGACCGGGGGTCTCGTGGCGGGAGCCGACGCCGACCCAGAGGTTCACCGCGACGTTGGGCACCGTGTGGTCCTCGCTGACGATGACGCGCAGGCCGTTGGCCAGGGTGCGCTCGGCGAGCGGGTAGGAGATCGCTGTCACGGCTCGACCCTATGCGACGCCGCCCTGCTCGTGAGTGGGCGTGATTGCACCCGATGGGTGCCGGACCGGTGGACAATGCGCTCGGCGCACCCGCCACCGACCCGTCAGGAGCCGCTCACCCATGACCGACAGTCCCGTGCCCGCGGCCGCTCCCCCCGGTCGTCTGGCCCGCCTTCGGCCCTTCGCCGTCCCGCTCGTCGCGATCCTGGCGTTCCTCCTCTTCCGTGCCCTGACGGCTGACGACGGGACCCACGGCATCCGGACCGGCGAGTGCGTCGCGGCGGTGGGCGCCGACGACTTCAGCAAGGTCGACTGCGCCGACCCGACGTCGCTGGGCCGTGTCACCTTCATCGAGACGAACGTTCCCACCGACCAGGCCTCGGCTCTCCGGCTCTGCTCCGCGCACGGGGCCCAGGGCGCCTTCACGAGCGCTGACTCCGCCGGCGGCGCGGGCACCGTCATCTGCGTGGCCGACCCGCGCCGGTCGGTGAACGATCGCCCGACGTCATGACAGTCATAATCAACAGTTATCATTTCTTGGGATAGCATCACATGCCGCTATGCTGCGTTGCATGGCACCCACGAGTGACGACGACCTCCTCGCCACCATCCGCGGCAGCGTCATCGGCGACGACCAGGTGATGCACGGCCCCTACGGACCGCGCCGCGTCACGTACGCCGACTACACCGCATCGGGTCGCGGCCTGACCTTCGTCGAGGACTTCATCCGCGACGAGGTGCTCCCCCGCTACGCCAACACCCACACCGAGAGCTCGGGCACCGGTCTGCAGACGACGCGGCTGCGCGAGGACGCCCGCCGCACGATCCGCGACGCCGTCGGCGGTGACGACGAGACCGTCGTCGTCTTCGCCGGCTCCGGGTGCACCGGGGCCATCGACAAGCTCGTCGGCATCCTCGGTCTGCGCATCCCGTCGAACTTCGAGGACCGTTGGCACGCCAGCGATCTCGTGCCCGCCGACCAACGACCCGTCGTCTTCATCGGACCCTACGAACACCACTCCAACGAGGTCATGTGGCGTGAGTGCGTCGCCGACGTCGTCGTCATCCCCCAGGACCTCGACGGGCACGTGGACATCGAGGTGCTCCGCGAGCGCCTCGTCGAGCACGCCGACCGTCCGCTCCTCATCGGCTCGTTCTCGGCCGCGAGCAACGTCACGGGCATCGTCACCGACACCGACGCCATCTCCTCGCTGCTTCACGCGCACGGCGCCCTGGCCTTCTGGGACTACGCCGCCGCTGCCCCGTACGTCGACATCGAGATGTACGGCCGCGGTGGACCCGGGGTCGCCGACCCCGCGGCATACAAGGACGCCGTCTTCCTCAGCCCGCACAAGTTCATCGGGGGACCGAGCACGCCCGGGGTGCTCGTCGTGCGCCGCGAGCTCATGACCAACCGGGTGCCGGACGTGCCCGGCGGCGGGACCGTCGCCTACGTCAACCCCGACGACCACGCGTACCTCGGCGACCCCGCCCACCGCGAGGAGGGCGGCACCCCCGCCATCATCGAGTCGATCCGCGCCGGCCTCGTCTTCAAGCTCAAGCAGGCGGTGGGCACGCCGACGATCCGGGCCCGCGAGGACCACTTCCTCCAGCGGGCCGTCGCGGCGTGGCGCGAGGAACCGACGATCGAGATCCTCGGCAACCTCGACGCCGAGCGGCTCTCGATCGTCTCGTTCGTCGTCCACGCCCAGGGCGAGCGCTACCTGCACCACAACTTCGTCGTCGCGGTGCTCAACGACCTCTTCGGCATCCAGGCCCGAGGCGGCTGCTCGTGCGCCGGACCCTACGGCCACCACCTGCTCGGCATCGACCTCGAGCGCTCGCACGAGTTCGAGCGCGAGATCGGTCGGGGGTGCGAGGGCATCAAACCGGGTTGGGTGCGCGTCAACTTCAACTACTTCATCTCCGACGTCGTCGCCGACTACGTCATCGAGGCGGTGCGCCTCGTCGCGCGCGACGGGTGGCGTCTGCTCGGTGACTACGTCTTCGAGCCGGCCACCGGCCTCTGGAGACATCACGACGGTCCGGTCGAACCGCCCTTGCGGCTGCACCAGGTCGGCTTCGAGCAGGGCCACCTGACGTACCCGGCCCAGCACGAACGGCTCGGCGAGGACGCGCTCGCCGACCACCTGGCGGACGCGCGAGCCGTCCTCGCCGCCGCGACGCCGCAGCGGTGCGACGAGGCCCACGTCAACGTCGACTTCGACCACCTCAGGTGGTTCGAGCTGCCCGTCCGCAGCCTCGCCCTCGGTCCGTCGGACTGAGGGCGAGGCTGCGGCCCCGGGCTCAGGGGACGAGCACGAGCTTGCCTCCGGCCCGGCCGCTGTCGCTCAGCTCCTGGGCCGCCGCCGCCTCGGAGAGCGGCAGGACCTTCGAGACCGTCGTCGTGACGGCGCCCGAGGCCCGCTGGGCCACGAGCTCGGCGAGCTCCTGTGCCGAGCGCTGCGCCGTGCCGCTGAAGGTGATGTCCTTCGTGAAGGCCGCGGGGTCGGCGATGGTGACGAGCCGGTCCTTGCCGCCGAGCAGCTCGACGGACTCGTCGAGCACGCCGGCGCCACTGGCGTCGAGGACGGCGTCCACCCCGCCGGGCGCGAGCTCGCGCACCCGCTCGAGCCAGCGCGCACCGTAGGTCGTCGGCGTAGCGCCGAGCGCCGCCACCCGCTCCTGGTTGGCGGCCGAGGCCGTCCCGATCACGGTGGCTCCACCGGCCACGGCGAGCTGGGTCGCGACCTCGCCGACCACGCCGCTGGCCCCGTGGACGAGCAGCGTCTCGCCGGGCTTCACGTCGAGCAGGCGCAGGACGCGCCGGGACGTCTCTCCCGCGACCGGCAGCGACACGGCGACGGTGGCGTCGAGCGCGTCGGGCAGCACGGCATACGTGCTCAGCACGGCGAGCTCGGCGTAGGCCCCACCTTCCGCGAAGCCGACGACGCGGTCGCCGACCGTGACGTCGGTGACACCGTCACCGAGCACGTCGACGACGCCGGCCGCCTCCAGTCCGGGCACGAGCGGGAAGACCGTGTCGGGCGCGGCCATGGCCCCGGAGCGTGCCTTGCCGTCGACGGGGTTGACCCCGACGGCCTCGACGCGGACCCTGACCTGCCCGGGTCCGGGCTGCGGGTCGGGCAGCTGCGCCTCGTGCAGCTCCTCGGGTCCGCCGAACCGGTCGATGACGATGGCCTTCATGGTGCCTCCTGGTGCGCGGGCCGCCCGGTGGGCGACGTCATCAGAACAACGACGCCGACCGCCGGCGTATGCCGTCGCGTCCGGCCCGTGGTCACCGCGGGGACGCGCCGTGGCCACGACGGCTGAGGGGCGCTCAGGGAGCCATCGCGGCATACCCCGTCGCGTCGTGGACGGCGATGCCGGCGTACGTCGCGTAGGCCGAGGCGCCCGCGTCGACCTGGGCGAGCTGGTCGTTCATCCGGCTCAGGGTCTGGCCGAAGAAGGTCTGCTTGACCTCGGTGGGGTCGGGCCCGAGGTAGGTGGTCTCCTGCCCGAGGCGCACCGGCTTGCCGAGGGACGCCGCCGACGCGAGCTCGGCCGCGGCGAGGGCGAGGGTGCCGTCGGTGCCGGCCGCGGTGTTGCGGTAGGCCATGACCGTCACGGCCGAGACCCGGCGCATCGTCTCCCGGTCGAGCGTCGACCTCTTCCCGGCCTTGACCTGGTTGAACCAGAAGGGGATGTCGGCCTCGACGCTCCGGCCGGTGCTCGCCGAGACGATGCGGTCGAGCAGCGTCAGGTAGGCCGAGACCATGGCGGACTGTCGGGTCGTCCAGGCGGCGGTCGTCCACGGCTCGACGTCGACGTGCAGCCCGGTGAACAGGCCTGCTGCGACCGTGGGCCTGACCCAGTGGTCGACCGCCCACGTCGGGTTGTCGACCCACCCGGGGTCGCCTCCGAGGGCGTCGACCCGTAGCCCTGCCGCGCGGGCCTGCGCCACGAGGTCACGCACCTTCGGCAGGTCGGCGCTCGTCGGGAGGTCGACGGGAACGGCGACGAAGAGGGTGCTCACCCCACGGTTCTGGGCGAGCTGCACGACCGACCCGGCATCGGTCCACGACCACACCCAGAGGGCGCGCCCCGGCGTCGTGGCGGCGGCCGCGGACTGCGCGGAGAGCACGACCGATCCGACCATGAGCACGAGCATGGCAGCCGCGGCGAGGGCCCGGGCACGCACCCGACCACGCACCTGCCCGCTGCTGGTGCGGGACCGCCGCAGGGCGGTCGTGCGGGGCGGGCTCGTTGTCATGACGCACCTCCTGCGTGCCTGACCCCGAGACTGCGACTCTCCCAGACCCGACACGGGCTCGGCAGGAGAATGCGCGGACGCCGCGCTCTCAGCCCTTGATGCCCCCCTCGTTGGCGCCCCGGATGAAGTAGCGCTGGAGCGCGAAGAAGATCAGGGCCACCGGGATGGTCGTGAGCAGGGCGGTGCCGAGCTTGAGGGGGTACTGCGTGCCGGCGCCGAGCTGGCCGCTCGTCAGGCTCGCGAGGCCGGTGACGAGGGTCTGGTGCTCGGGGGTCCCCCTGGTCACCACGAGGAAGTGCGAGAACTCGTTCCACGAGCCCTGGAACGACAGGATCGTCAGGGTGATGAGCGCCGGCTTGGCCATGGGCAGCACCACGGACCAGAAGGTCCGGAAGATGCTCGCCCCGTCGAGGCGGGCGGCCTCCTCGATCGAGATCGGCACGGAGTCGAAGAACTGCTTCATGATGAAGACGCCGGCGGCGTCGACGACGAGGGGCAGGATCATCGCGGTGTACGTGTCGTAGATGCCGAGGTAGTTGACCATGAGGAACTTCGGGATCAGCAGCGCCACCCCGGGCACGGACATGACGGCGAGCAGCCCGGCGAAGACCGCCTTGCGCCCACGGAACTGCAGCCTCGACAGCGCGTAGCCGGCGAGCGAGTCGAGGAAGACCCGGGCGGCCGTGACGACGAGGGTGATGATGACGGAGTTCTGCAGCCACGTCGTGATCGGCACCGACGTGTCGCCGCCCTGACCGAAGATCCGCTGCCACGTCTGCGTGGTGAAGGGGTTGGGGACGAGTGACAGCGGGTTGTTCGCCGCGTCCGGGTCGGTCTTGAACGACGTCGAGATCTGGATGAGGAACGGGTAGATGAAGAGGACCGCGAAGGCGAGCAGCGCCGTGTAGAGCAGGATCGTCTTCACCGGGTTGGACTTGCGGGCGTTCACTTGCGTCCTCCGAGTCCGAAGATGGGCTTGCGTTCGTCCTTGTCGGTCAGCACGTACCGCTGGACGCGTGTCAGCACGACGATGATGAGGAAGACCACGAAGGCCATGGCCGCGCCCGAGCCGTAGCGGAAGTTGCCGAAGCTCTGCTGGTACGACAGGAACGCCGGGCTCAGCGTGGTGCCGGCCGGGGCGCCCTTGCCCATGACGTAGATCTGGTCGAAGACCTGCCACGTGCCGATGAGCCCGAGCGTGATGACGAGGAAGAGCGCCGGCTTGATCATCGGCAGCGTCACGTGCCGCAGCTTCTGCCACCCGGTCGTGCCGTCGAGGGCGGCGGCCTCGTCGATCTCGACGGGCAGGTCCTGCAGCGCGGCGATGAACATCAGCATGAAGGTGCCGGAGGTCGTCCAGACGACGAGGAAGATGATGACGAACATCGCGACCGACGGGCCCGACAGCCAGTCCCAGAGGCTTCGGCCCAGGATCTGGCCCTGTGCCCAGCCCGGGTTGTCGACCCCGACCGCGTTGAAGGCCAGGTGGAGCAGTCCACGGCTGTCGCTGAACCACTGTGGGCCGTCGATGCCGAAGAAGCCGAGGAGCGCGTTGACGGCGCCCGTGTTGGAGAAGAGGAAGAGGAACACCGTCGCGATGGCGATGGAGCTCGTCACCGAGGGGAAGTAGAAGGCCGTGCGGAAGAAGCTGCGCCCCTTGAGCATCGTGTTGTTGACGAGGAGGGCCAACCCGAGGGCGAGGATCGTCTGGAGCGGCACGACGAGCAGCACGTAGTAGAACGTGTTGCCGATGGACTGCATGAAGTTGTCGCGCGTCAGACCGTCCTTGGCGAACAGGTCGGTGTAGTTCTTCAGTCCCACGACGTCGGTGCCCTGCCCCACGGCGAAGGGGTTCGTGTTGCCCTGCCAGTTGGTGAAGCTCACCCA
The DNA here is from genome assembly GCF_007991735.1 of Terrabacter aerolatus. Classification (GTDB taxonomy): domain Bacteria; phylum Actinomycetota; class Actinomycetes; order Actinomycetales; family Dermatophilaceae; genus Terrabacter; species Terrabacter aerolatus. The sequence goes on from NZ_BJYX01000010.1 coordinate 47,814, forward strand.
CAGCGCCATCCCGATGGGGATGACGAGGAAGAGCCCCAGGATGATGATCATGGGGGCCACGAAGACCCAGCCCGCGGTGCCTTCGCGACCGCGTATGCCGCCCCGCGAGCGTGGGGTCCGGGACCCGCGGCCGCCGGGCCGGCCGGTAGGCCGGCCGACCTGGTCCGAGGTCGACCCGGCGTGTCGGGCGCCTCGGGAGATGACGACCTCCTCGAGGGGACGTTCGTCGTCGATGCGGGCCATGGCCCCTCCTCTGTGGTGGGTGACGAGGTGGAGGTGGCGTCCGCCCGCCCGTGCGGTCGGGCGGACGCCACACGTCCGGGGTCAGCCGGCGAGCGCCGCCGTGCCGTTCTTCTGCAGCTCCGCGAGCCAGGCGTTCGGGTCGCCGCCCTTGCCCATCGTGGCCAGCTGCGAGTTGAACTTGTTCATGACGTCGTCGAAGCCCGGCAGGTTGACCGGGCCCTGGGCGTACTGCCCGCCGGTGACGAAGGCCTGCGAGTCCGGGTACTTCGAGGCGAACGCCTTGGCGCCCTCCTCCGTGGAGGGCATGACACCGAAGGCGTCGGCGAAGGCCATCTGCTGGTCGGTCGTGATGAGCGACTTGACGAGGTCGACCGCCGGGCCGTGGTTGGCCGACTTGGCCGCGATCCCCCAGCAGTTGCTGAAGAGCAGGGTGCCCTTGCCGGCCGGACCGGCCGGCAGCTCGACGACCTTGTACTTGAGGTTCGGGAAGTCCTTCTTGGCGCCGCTGATCCAGTTGCCCTCGATCGTCATGGCGGCCACGCCCTTGCCGAGCGCCTCGCCACCCCAACCGGTGGCCGGCGAGGTGTCGGAGCTGAACTTGAGGCTGCCCTCCTTCATCATCTTCTGCACCTCGGCCAGACCCGCCTTGGCCGGCGCGCTGTCGGCCGTCATCGTCTTGCCGTCCGCTGAGACGACCCACCCGCCGGCCTGCTTGATGAAGGCGCCGCTGCGGTTGATGTCGTTGCCGATGACGAGTCCCGTGACCTTGCCCGACGTCAGCTTCTTGGCCACGGCCTCGAGACCGGCCCAGTCCTTGGGGATGTCGGCGTCGGTGAGGCCGGCCTTGCTCCACAGGTCGGTGTTGATCTCGAGTGCGAGGGTGGAGTAGTCCTTCGGCGCGCAGTAGAACTTGCCGTCGTAGGTGAAGGCCTGCACGAGGGCCGGGAGGAAGCCGGCGTCCTTGACCTGGTCGCCGTAGGCGTAGAGGTTGCCGGCCTTGGCGAACGTCCCGACCTTGGAGGCGTCGGTGTAGAAGACGTCCGGCGGGGTCGTCGACGCGAAGGCCTGGCCCAGCTGCTGTCCGAGGTCCGCGGCGGCGATGACCTCGACCTGGTTGCCGGACTTCTTGGCCCAGGCGTCGGCCGCCGCCTTGACCGCCTTGGTCTCGGCGTCACCGGAGCTGCCGATCATGATGGTCAGCTTGACCGGGCCCTTGGCGGTGCTCTGCGGGGCCTGGTTGTTGCTGCTGCTGAAGCCGCCTCCACCGCAGGCGCTCAGGACGAGCGCGCCGGTGGCGGCGAGAGCCAGCGCGGCTGCGCCGCGCGTGCTGGGTGCTCTCATGTCACTTCTCTTTCCGTGTCGTGCGGTTGCCCGCAGGTTTCGAGCTGGACCTGACGACGAGCTCGGGGGGGAGGAGGAGACCACCCGCTGGGTCGCGGGGGTCGGGGCCGGTGGCGAGCAGGTGGAGCACGCGGTCGGCCACGCGGTCGAGGGGCTGGTGGAGGCTGCTGAGGTCGAGGGCCTCGGCGATGTCGGTGTCGTCGAAGCAGACGAGGCCGATGTCGACGCCCGGCTCGAGCCCTCGCTCGAGCAGGACGCGCCAGGCGCCGAGCGCGAGGGTGTCGGAGGCACACACGATCGCGGCGCCGCGTCCGAGCAGGTCGAGCAGGCCGGCGGCGGCGCGGCACGCGGACGGGAGCGACTGCGTGCTCCTCGCCTGCCACTCCGGGTTCGCGAGACCGAGGTCGGTGGTGGCCCGGACCCACCCGGAGCGGCGGTCGTCGCCGACGGGCGAGCCCTCCGGCCACCCGAGGTAGCCGATGCGTTCGTAGCCCTGGCCCGCGAGGTGGTGCACGGCGGCCTCGACGCCCGAGGCGCCGTCGACGTCGACCCAGGAGGTGATGCCCGGGTCGTCCCACACGCGGCCGAACGCGGCATACGGCACGTGGTGTGCCTCGAGCCAGGCCGGGCGCGGGTCGTCGCGACGGGTGTCGGTCAGCACGAAACCGTCGGCGACCCGGCTCGCGACGAGGCGCTCGTAGGCCGGGAGCGGAGCGGCGGAGTCCGCTGCCGTGAACGGGACGACGTGCGAGCCACGCTCGGCGGCGCCCGTGGTCAGCTCGATGAGGAAGATGTCGAGGATCGCGCCGAGGCGGCCGAAGCCGGCGGAGTTCAGCTCGAGTCCCCAGGCCCCGGCACGTTCCTGCTTCAGGGACTGCGCCGCACGGCTGGGACGGAACCCGAGTCGGTCGATCTCGGCCTGGACCCGGGCGAGCGTCTCGGGCGCGACCCGCTCCGGGGAGTTGATGACGTTGCTCACGGTCTGGCGCGAGACCGACGCAGCGCGCGCGACATCGATGATCGTCGTCCGCCGTGCGGAAGAACTCGATGTCACCCTTGACGCCGCCTCTTCGGAGTGGAACGTTCAAACCGTGCTGATTTAGATGCACATATGGCCATCCGGATACTGTGCTCTCGGCGCGGGAGTGTCAAGAGGGTGGGTCACTTCCTGACTGACGCCGCAGCTACGAACAGGAGCCGGAGGGCCCCATGACCACGCACCGCCACGAGGACGACGGCACCACGGAGCCGGGGGCGCCGACCTCCGCTCCGCACGGCCAGCAGCCCTGGCTGCACGACCTGGCGATCTGCGTCGACGGCAACGGGACGGCCCTGAGCGGGTCGGACGGCTCGATGACGGGGCAGGGCGCCCACGGCTACTTCGTCGACGACCAGCGCGTCGTCTCGCGCTTCACCGTGGCCCTCGGAACGGCTCACCTCGTGCAGGTGGCGCACTCGAGCCGCGGCCCGCGCAGCGAGTTCTTCACGTCGGCGCGCGGACTCGGGGACCCGGGGCCCGACCCCACGGTCGAGCTGCGTCGCCGGCGCGTCCTCACCGGCGGCACGCTCCGCGAGCACGTCATCGTGGCCTCGCGCGCCTCGCAGCCCGTCGCCGCTCCCCTCGTCATCCGGATCGCCGGCGACGGCGCAGACATCGGCCCCGTCAAGGCCGGTGTCGCGACCGGGGAGCTGCTGGAGGCTCACGCCGGCCACGGGGAGCCGGGGCCCGACACCGACCGGCGTGGTGACGCGCACTGGCAGACCGACGCCCAGTCGGTCCGGGTGTCCTTCTCCCCCGCCCCCGACCGACTGGAGGCAGGCCCCGACGGCGTGCTGGCGACCTTCGACCTCACGGTCGACCCGGGCACCGAACGGCACCTCGAGGTGGTCGTGCAGACGGAGCGCCGCCTCGAGAGCCACTTCGCCGCCGACGCCGGCTCGGACGCCGTGGACTGGCCCGGGAGCCTCTCGGTCGATGCCAGCGACCCACGCCTCGGCAAGCTTCTCGACGCCTCGCTCGACGACCTCCGCAGCCTGCTGCTCAAGGACCCAGCCGACCCTCGAGACGTCTTCGCCGCTGCCGGAACCCCTTGGTATCTCACGCTCTTCGGCCGTGATTCGCTGTGGACCGCGCGGATGATGCTGCCCCTCGGCACGACCCTCGCGGCCGGGACGCTGCGAGCCCTCGCCCGCCGCCAGGGCGTCGCCCACGATGTCGACACGGCCGAGGCGCCCGGCAAGATCCCCCACGAGCTGCGCCGCACGGCATACGAGGACGTGTCGGTCGACTTCACCCTCCCGCCCGTCTACTACGGCACCGTGGACGCCACCGCCCTGTGGATCTGTCTGCTCCACGACGCCTGGCGTTGGGGCCTGCCTGCCGACGAGGTGCGCTCGCTCCTGCCGCACCTCCGGGCGGCCGCGTCGTGGCTCACCGACCACGCCTCGCCCGACGAGGACGGCTTCATCAAGTACGTCGACGAGAGCGGCCACGGCCTGGCCAACCAGGGCTGGAAGGACTCGGGCGACTCGATGCGTTTCCGGGACGGCTCGCTCGCTGCCGCTCCCATCGCGCTCGTCGAGGCGCAGGCGTATGCCGTCGAGGCCGCCGTCGGGGCCGCCGCCCTCCTCCGGGCGCTGGGTGAGGACACTGCCGACGGCACGTCGCCCTCGGCCGACCACGCGCGAGCGGCAGAGCTCGAGAGCTGGGCGAGCCTGCTACGAGAGCGGATCCGCGACCGCTTCTGGGTCGGCCCCGCCGAGCAGCGCTACCTCGCCATGGCCATCGACAGCACGGCGCGTCCGGTCGACGGCGTCGGGTCCAACATGGGTCACGTCCTCGGCACCGGGTCGCTGACCCCGGCCGAGGCGCAGCAGGTCACCGACACCCTCGTGGGGTCGACGATGCTCGGCGACTTCGGCATCGCGACCCTTGCCACCGACAACGGCGGCTTCAACCCCATCGGCTACCACACGGGCTCGGTGTGGGTGCACGACACCGCCATCTGCGCCCTCGGCATGGCGCGCGAGGGACACTCGGCGCAGGCCGCACGGGTCGTGACCAAGCTGCTCGACGTCGGCGAGGCGTTCGACTACCGGCTGCCCGAGCTCTTCGCCGACTCGGCCACGATCGGGCAGTGGGCGCCCTACCCGGCCTCCTGCCGGCCGCAGGCCTGGGCCGCCGCGTCGTCCGTGGCCATGCTCACGGTCGCGCTCGGCATCACGGTCGACGTGCCGGCGCGCCGGGTGCGGGTGCGTCCCCCGTCGTCCCTCCCGTTCGGCGCCCTCGCCGTCAAGGGGCTGCGCGTGGGCGAGGCGACGGTCTCGGTCGTCGTCGACGCCTCGGGCGAGGTGTCGGTCGAGGGCCTGCCCGCCGACTACGCGCTCGACCTGCCACAGGGCGCGCCGCGGGCGTCACTCGTCGGAACCGTCACCCCGTAGCCCGCCGGGTTCAGTGGGCCGAGTGGGCTAGTGGTGGCTCAATGGGCTCGTGGGGCTCAGTGCAGGAGGGTCTTGGCGAGCACCATGCCGAGCCCGAGCAGGGCTGCGGCGAGCGACTCCCCCACGGCGGCCCGGCGGTCGGCCCCCACGAGGCGGGCCGCGAGGTAGCCGACGGCCCCGAGCTCGACGACGGTGAGCCACAGGGCGAGGTCGACGGCCAGCTCGGTGCCGGCCCCGAGGATCGAGGCCACGAGCGCCAGGACGACGGCGGGCACTCCGCCGAGCAGCACCCGGGACTCGTGCCGCGCCGCGAGGAGAAGGCGTCGGGGCAGGGGCGACCGACCGTGGTCGAACTGGTCGGCGAAGGCTCGCACGTAGACGTCGGCCAGCCAGTAGACGACGAGCACGAAGACCGATGCCACGACGACCCGGACGGTCGACGGTGCGTGGCCGGCGGTCGCGCTCATGACGGCGCCGGTGATGATCGCCCCGTAGAGCAGACCCGACGGGTTGCGGCGGGCGATGAGCCGCGCCGCGCGGTCCGCGGTGGTGTCGGCCATGGCGCCCTCCCCTCCAAGGCGCACGTCCGTGGCACCGTGGGTTCCAGCGTCCCGCGGGGAGCAGCCCCGCGCCAGTACCTGCACCGGACATGACGAAGGGCCCGGATCTCTCCGGGCCCTTCGTTCTCGCTGACGCGATCAGTAGCGGGGGCAGGATTTGAACCTGCGACCTCCGGGTTATGAGCCCGGCGAGCTACCGAGCTGCTCCACCCCGCGTCGGCAAGAGCAACGTTACGCGAAACCCGGCGCAGGACCAAATCGAGCCCGTCGGCATTCGAAGACCAAGGCCGCCGCGACCGGAAACGCCTGTGGCAGCACGCGATTCGCGTACTGCCACAGGCGGTGTCCGGTGCCCGACAGTCAGGGCTTCGTCGTCGGCGGCGTCTGCGGTGAGGCGTCGACGGCGCGCTTCAGCGCCTCCTTGAGCTTGGTCTGCGCCTGGCCGTACGCGGCGAAGTCGCCACGCTTGAGGGCGGCCTCACCGTCGGCATATGCCGTCTCCGCGTCCTTGAGCGCCTGCGAGAGCGCCGTGGCGTTCGGGGTCCCGGACGGGGCCGGTGACGCGGTCCCCGACGGGGTCGGCGTCGGTGTCGCCGTGCCCGTCGGCGTCGGGGTGGGCGTCGTCGTGGGCGTCGTCCCGTTGTCTCCCGCCTGGGCGCCCGACGAGCCACCGAAGAGGTCGTTGAGGGCCCCGTCGAGCGAGCCGGCCCAGGCGATCTTGTCACCGAAGGCGACCGCCACGGCCGACAGGCGCGGATAGGTGCCAGAACCGGTCGATCGGGCCTGGACGTAGATCGGCTGGACGTAGAGCAGTCCCCCACCGACGGGCAGCGTCAGCTGGTTGCCGAAGATGACGCTCGCCCCGGTCGACGACGTCGTCGAGATGAACTGCGCCAGGGTCAGCTGCCGCCCGAGGGAGGCGTCGTTGGAGGTGACGGTCGAGGTCCGCATGTCGTTGTAGACCTGACCCGGACCGTTGACCGAACCGCCCGTCGTCTCGAGCAGGCGCAGCTTGCCGTAGTTCGGCGACTTCTTGCCGGTCTCGGTGCCGGCGTCGCCGTCGACCGCGAGGAAGCCCGAGAGCACGTTGCGGTCACCCGTCGGCATGAAGGTCGAGGTGAGCGAGAAGGCGGGGCTCGTCTGGTCGGGCATCGCGAGCGAGAGGTAGTACGGCGGTTGCGGCAGGCTCTCGCCGGCCTGGGTGGGGTCGTCCGGGACCCGCCAGAAGTTCTGGCCGCCGTAGAACGACGCCGCGTCGGTGTCGTGGTACTTCTCGAGCAGCGTGCGCTGGACCTTGAAGAGGTCCTCGGGGTAGCGCAGGTGCGCCATGAGCGAGCCCTTGATGGCGCTCAGCGGCTTGACCGTGCCCGGGAAGATCGACATCCACGCCTTGAGCACGGGGTCCTGCTCGTCCCACTGGTAGAGCGTCACCGTGCCGTCGTAGGCATCGACCGTCGCCTTGACCGAGTTGCGCACGTAGTTGACCTGACCGGCCTGCACGGCGCGCACCGAGGTACGGGTGCTCGTGACGGCGTCCTCGGTCGCCGTGTCGAGGGTCGTGTTCTCCGAGTACGGGTAGTTGGCCGACGTCGTGTAGCCGTCGAGCACCCACAGCACCCGGCCGTCCACGACGGCCGGGTAGGCGTTGCCGTCGAGCGTCAGCCACGGGGCGACGCGCTGCACCCGGTCGCGCGGCGTGCGGTGGTCGAGCACGCGCGAGTCGTTGGTCACCGCGTCGGAGAGGAGGAAGTTGATCTCGCGGTACTTCACGGCATACGCGAGGCGCTTGAGGGCGTCGAGCTGCACGCCCCCGGTGCCGGCGTAGGTGTAGTTGATCTGCCCGGTGCCCTGCGGGTCCGGGTAGTCGAACTCCTGCTTGTTGCCGCCGACGATGGAGTACTCCGGCGAGTTCTCGCCGAAGTAGATGCGCGGCTGGTACGCGCCGAGCGCGCCCTCGGTGCCGATCTGGGACTCGAAGAAGGTGGGACGGCCGTCGCTCTCGCGGGTGTTGCCCTTCGCGGCGACGACGCCGTAGCCGTGCGTGTAGACCGTGTGGTCGTTGAGCCAGTTGCGCTGCGCGTCCGGCACACCGCTCAGGTCGAGCTCACGGGCGGCGATGACGGTGTCCTGGGACTTGCCGTCGATCTGGTAGCGGTCGACGTCGAGCACGTCGGCGAACTGGTAGTAGCCCTTGCTCGCCTCGAGCTGCTTGAAGGTCGGGCCGACGACGTTGGGGTCGATGAGCCGGATGCCGGGCACGGTGGCCGCGTCTCCACGCAGCTGGCCCGGGGCCGCGACCGTCTTGCTGTCGTAGGAGGACACCTTGATGTCGCCGAAGCCGTAGGCCGCCCGCGTCGCGTCGATGTTGCGCTTGATGTAGGGGACCTCGAGGGACTTCTCCGAGGGGCGGACCTTGAGCGACTGCACGAGCGCGGGGTAGATGCCACCGACCGCGACGACGATGACGGCGAGGACGGCCACGCCGACGAGCGGCAGGCGCCAGGACCGCGTCCAGATCGTCGTGAGGAACATGACGGCGCACATGACGGCGGCGATCGCGAGGATGCCCTTGGTCGGGATGATCGCGTGCGACTCGGTGTACTGGATGCCGGTGATCTTCGTCGACTGGGCGGTGGCGAGGTTGTAGCGGTCGACCCAGAAGGCGACGGCACGCACGAGCACGAGGACCGCGGCGATGACCGACAGGTGCACGCGGGCCGCCTGCGTCGAGCGCATCTTCGTGCCGGCGACGATGCCGCCGTAGAGGTAGTGCGTGAAGGCGGCCGTGATGAAGCCGATGACGAGGATCATCGTCAGGAACGCGACGACGAAGTTGATCCACGGCAGGTCGAAGACGAAGAAGCCGATGTCGAGCCCGAACTCCGGGTCGGTCGTGCCGAACGGGCTGCCGTTGCGCCAGAGCAGGAAGGTGTCCCACTGGGTGGCGGCGGACAGCCCGGCGAAGAGACCGACGGCGAGCGGCGCGGCGACCGTCGCGGTGCGGCGCATCGGCTCGACGAGCTGGCGGTAGTGCTCCATCGCCTGGGTGTCGGGGGCCGGCGCGTAGATCGGCCGGTTGCGGAAGGCGAAGTGGATGCTCGACCACACCATCGCCGCGGTGAGCAGACCGCCGACGAGGCCCAGCAGGATCTTCGTCACGACCTGGGTCGTGAAGACCCCGGAGAAGCCGACCGACTGGTACCACAGCACCTCGGTCCAGTACTGCGCGGCGATCGCGATCACCACGAGCAGGGCCGCGGCCACGACGAGCGCGGTGACGAACGGGCGTCGTGTCGGTGGCAGCGTGGCGCTGTCGCCTCGTCGGGGCGAGCCGGAGTCGTCGTCGTTGAAGTTGCCCGGCGGGGGGCCGAAGTTGCTGTCGCTCACGTGGAGTGCCTTGGGTGCTGGGGCGGGCAGGTGGTCGGGCGGACCCGTGGGCAGCCTCCTCCGGCCGCCTGCGGCAACCATAACCCGCGCTCAGATCGCACCCGCGGCGTGATACGTCAACGTGACCGGCACGAGACCAAGCCGATCGCCGAGGGCCTGCCGACCGCCCATCGGGCCCGCCCACGGACACCCCACCTGCCGGCATACGGCAGCATGGGCACGTGAACGCACAGCCCGTCATCGACCCCCTCGCCATCGCCGCCCTCGACACCGAGCGCCACGTCGCCGCCGCGGGGTGGGACCAACCGGCCCGGCTCTTCGCCCTCGTCCGCACCGCGGACCTGCTCGAGCGCGAGCCGCACCTGCGCGACCAGATGGGCCCCTCCGACCTCGCCGAGGGTGCCCTCACGGCCATCGAGCAGGAGGGCCTGCCGACGACGAGCTCGCTCGAGACCCTCCTCGGCCGCCTGGCCTGGCCCGACGAGGTCGACGGCTGCGCCTTCGCGATCGAGCGCATGGTCGTGCCGCCGGAGGCGGAGCGTGAGCTGCCCTCGCGCAGCGAGGACGCCGTCGACCACCTCGCCTCCCACCCGGACCGCAAGGACGTGCGCCTCGTCGTGGCGGTCCTGCGCGGCGGCGCGTCGATCTGCCTGCTGCGCCAGCGCGACCACGACTCCGACGACGCGGTCGCGACGGGCAAGGACATCGCGCCCGGCCTCGTCGAGGCGCTCAAGGCGACGTTCGTGGACTGACCGCCTCCGCGCTCGGTGCGCCACCGACGCACCGGCGCACCGGTCAGCAGTGCGGCAGGGAGCCCGTCTGACCCTTGGCGATCGCCTCGACGGCCGCCCGTCCCTCGTCGAAGGTCCCGACCTTGAAGACCTGGAGGCCGTCGGGCACGTGCCCGACCACCTCGTTGCAGTTGTCGGCCGGGGCGAGGAAGTACTGCGCGCCGTCGTCGCGGGCGCCGGCGAGCTTCTGCCGGATGCCACCGATCGGCCCGACGACGCCCTGGTCGTCGATGGTCCCGGTGCCGGCGATCTGACGGCCGCCGGCCAGGGGGCCGGGAGTCAGCTTGTCGTAGATCCCGAGCGAGAACATGAGTCCCGCCGAGGGGCCGCCGATGGACCCCGCGTCGATGGTGATCTTGGCGGGGAAGTCGTGGTCGAGGCCGAGCAGGACGCCGAGCGCGGTCCGGCCGCCCTGTCCCGCCACGGTCGGGACGTCCAGCGTCAGCTCCTTGCCCTTGCGCGTCACGGTCATCGAGACCGTGTCGCCCGGCTTCTTCTTCTGGAGCGCGTCGCGCACGCCCTCGCTCGTGGTGATCGCCGTCCCGTCGATGCGGTCGAGACGGTCGCCCACCTGGAGCACGCCCTTGGCCTTGGACGTGTCGGTGATGCCGGCGATCGCGATGTGGGTGGGCACCTGCTTGCCGATGGCGCGCAGCGCGACGGCGGTGGCCTCCTCCTGGGAGCCCTCCATCTGGATGGCGTTCTCCTCGGCCACCTGCTGCTGGGTGACCTGCGGGTCGAAGACGTCGTCGACGGGCAGGACGTCACGGGCCGGGTCGATCCACGCCTGCAGGATGTCCCACACGTCGACGGGGTAGCCCGGGCCGCCCTCGACGCGGACCGTCGTGAAGCGCAGGGCGCCGTCGGTCGGGTAGGTGGGCAGCCCTGAGATCGAGATGATCGGCGTGCTCTTGCCGTCGGCCGAGGTGCCCAGGGTGTCCTGGGTCGGCCCCGGGCTCATGACGGCATACGGCAGGTGCACGAGCGATCCGACGACCATGACGACGAGGAAGAAGAAGAAGGCGGCGAGGATCGCCTTGTTGCCGCGCGTCAGGCGGCCGCGGCTCTCGCCCTCGAGCACGTCGGCCCGCGTGGCGAGGGTGCCGTCGGCCGGCTGCTCCGGCACGCGCTTGATGGTCCTCACGGCAGCCCGACCCACTCGTCGGCGCCGTCGGCGAACCTCTGGTGCTTCCAGATCGGGATCGTGGCCTTGAACTCGTCGATGAGCTCACGGCACACGTCGAACGCCTCACCGCGGTGCTCGGCACTGACCCCGACGACGACGGCGACGTCGCCGACCTCGAGGTGCCCGACGCGGTGCACGACGGCGATCCGGACGGCGCGGCCGTCGGCGGCCAGCCGCTCGGCGAGCGTCCGGGCCGCGTCGGCCGCCTGCGGGTGCGCGGAGTAGTCGAGCGCGGCGACCGCCTGGTCGGCCCGGTGCCCGGGGTGCCCGTCGGGGTGGGCAGCTGACGGTCCGTCGTGGTCGCGGACGGTCCCGACGAACAGGCACACACCACCCGCCCGGGGCGAGGAGACGCTGGCGAGCACCTCGTCGACAGACAGAGGCGTCTCGCGGATCTCGGCAAGGGTGACCGTCACGCGGGACATGGTATGCCGGGTCGCCGACCCCCGCGTCCGACGACCGCCGCCCGCGCGGCGGCGAACACGCGGGGTGGGGAACCAACCGGCTCGATCCGTGGTTGTCTTGATGTGCGGCCAGACGGCCGGCACGAGTTCCGTTCGAGTGGGGATGAGCAGGCATGGCCGACGACGGTGGACGCGGTGACGACAACCACAGCGACGAGGACGATCAGCCGGACACCGGCGAGGAGTCCCACGGTCGCGACGAGTCCCCGTTCGGGCTGCCGCTGGGGCGCCCCGGCGGCGGATCGCCGGGCAGCGGCTCAGGCCCCGTGGGCTTCGGAGCGGGAGCCGGCGGTGGCTTCGGGGCTGGCTCCGGGGCTGGCTTCGGGGGCGGCTCAGGTGGCGGGTTCCCGGGCCTGCCCGACCTCGGCGGCATGGACCCCTCCGACCTCGGCGCGATGCTCGAGAAGGTGCTCGGCGAGGCCGCCGACAACCCCGAGCTGGCCGAGGTCATGAAGAGCATGGGCGTCGACCCCACCGACCCGGCGACCCAGGCGGCGATGCGCGCCCAGCTCGGCACCTTCATGGCCGCCCAGGAGTCGCCCACCGGGTCGCGCGACATGGCGACCGAGGTCGCCCGCCGGCACGTCATGGGCGTCGAGGGCAACGACGTGCACGACGAGGCCGCATCTCGCGCCGTGGCGGACGCCGTGGCCGTCGCGACCCTCTGGCTCGACGAGCAGACGACCCTCGCCTCCCCCGCGTGGCGGGCCACCGGCCTGAGCCGTGCCGAGTGGGTCGAGGCGACGATGCCGCGGTGGTTCGAGCTCATCGAGCCCGTGTCCGACGGCGTCACGGCCGCGACGTCCGACGCGATGCGCAAGCAGGTCGGCGAGCTCGGCCCCGACGCGTTCGGCGACGCGCTCCCCGAAGGCCTGCCCGAGGGCTTCGACCCGCGCCAGATGGTCGAGCAGTGGGCGCCGATGCTCGGCAACCTCAGCCGCCAGATGTTCTCCGCGCAGCTCGGACAGGCCGTCGGCACGCTGGCCACCGAGGTCGTGAGCGGCACGGAGGTCGGGCTGCCCCTGACCGACCCCGGTGTCGTCGCCCTCCTGCCCGGCAACGTCACCCAGCTCGCCGACTCCCTCGAGATCGACGTGGCGCAGGTGCGCCTCTACCTCGCGGTGCGCGAGGCCGCGCGCGTCCGGCTCTTCTCCGAGGTGCCGTGGCTCGGCCCGCAGCTCCTCTCGGCGGTCTCCGACTACGCGCGCAACATCACCATCGACACCGAGGCCATCGAGTCCGCCCTGTCGACGATCGACCCGTCCGACCCCGAGGCGATGCGCTCGGCCCTGCAGGGCAACCTGTTCCGCCCGCACCCGACCCCGGCCCAGCGGGCCGCGCTCGACCGGCTCGAGACGCTGCTCGCCCTGGCCGAGGGGTGGGTCGACCACGTCACGGACCGCACCACCGCCCAGCACCTGCCGCAGTCGGCGGCGCTGGCCGAGACGATCCGGCGCCGGCGTGCCGGTGGCGCGGCCCAGAAGACGTTCGCCGGCCTCGTGGGGCTCGAGCTGCGCCCTCGCCGCATGCGCGACGCGGCCAACCTCTGGGCCGCGCTCGAGAGCGCCGGAGGGGCGAACCTGCGCGACGGGCGCTGGGCCCACCCGGACCTCGCGCCGACCTCGGCCGACCTCGACGACCCCATCGGCTACGTCGAGCGGGCCACCGGCACGTCGTCGACGGGGGCGCTGCCCGAGGCCGCTGACGGCCTGGGCGCCGACCTCGACTCGGTGCTGCAGGGCATCCTCGAGGAGGCCGACCGCGAGCGCGAAACGGGCCACTCGACGGGTGCCGGCTCGTCGGGCGGGGACGCGGGTCACGGCGACGACTCGGGCTCGGACCCTGACGGCGAGTCCGGTGGGTCCGGCTCGGGCGACGCGGGTCCGCGAGCGTGACGGGGACCGACGCCGTCACGCCGACTCCGCACGAGCCACCCACCGACAGCACGGACGCCTGGCGCCGGCTGCACGACGACGCCGTCAGCCGGCTCGAGGCGTGGGTGGCGCCGGACGAGCAGCAGGAGAGCCTTCGCCTCGAGTTCCTCGAGCACCTGCGCGAGCACCCTGACGCCATGAGGAAGTCCGGCCCGCCCGCGCACCTCACGGGCAGCGTCGTCGTCCTCGACGAGCAGGGCGACTCGGTCCTGCTCACCCTGCACCGTCGGGCGCGGGCATGGTTCCAGTTCGGGGGCCATTTCGAGCCGGGCGACGCGTCCGTGTGGCACGCAGCGATGCGTGAGGCGCGCGAGGAGTCCGGCATGGCCGACATATCGCCCTTTCCGGACATCGTGCAGCTCGATCGTCACGTCCTCGTCGGTGACTTCGGCCACTGTCGGGAGCACCTCGACATCCGGTTCGCCGCCGTCGCGCCGCCCGCGTCGTCGGCTGCGGTGAGCGCCGAGTCCATCGACGTGCGCTGGTGGTCCGTGGACGCGTTGCCCGAGGGATCGCGCGAGGACCTGCTGCCGCTCGTCACCGCGGCCCGACGAGCGACCCACCGCTGACCGGCCGACTGCCGGACGGCGCCGCCCACCGCCGCCACCCGGCATACGCCGTCGTATGCCGTCGGGTGACGCGGGCGGGTGGGGTCACTCGTCGCTGAGGTCGAGACCGGCCGCGGCGGAGACTCCCTGGAGGTAGCCGCGGGCGCGCTCGAGACGCGGGTAGCCGCGCAGCAGCTCCCAGAACTCCGGCCCGTGACCGGGCTGCAGGAGATGGGCGAGCTCGTGCAGCAGGACGTAGTCGACGACCCAGCCGGGCATGCCACGGAGCTTGTCGGACAAGCGAATCGAGCCCTCGGCTGGCGTGCAGGACCCCCAACGGGAGTTCTGGTTGGACACCCAGCGCACGCTGCTCGGCACGGCCCGGCCACCGAGGTGCGCACGGGACAGCGCGAGGGCGCGCTGCTCGAGGTCGCCGTCGCTGCGCTGGCGGCGCTGCTCGGAGGCGGCGACACGGGCCACCATGGTGCGCACCCACTCGCCCTCCTCGGCGCGGCTCATGCGTGCGGGCACGAGGACGACGAGGCGCCCCTCCTGGCGGTACGCCGAGACGGTGCGGCGACGCTTGGCACTGCGGCGGACCTCGACGGTGACCCCGTCGACCACCGTGTGCACCACCTCGCGTCGCACCGTCGCCATGAGGGCAGGGTAGGTCAGGCCGGGGACAACGGCCCGGAGCGCGACCGCGACACGGGCGCGCCCACGCGACATACCGCATCCGGCGTGGGCGCGCCAAGCGGGGATGAGCATGATTTCGTGCTCAGCGTGCCTTAGGGTTGAACGAGTCGAGGCACCCGTCGGATGGGTGCCGTCAACAAGGAGACATCAATGGCTGACGAGACCTACAAGGGCGAGTTCTACTGCGTGAAGTGCAAGGAGAAGCGCGAGGCCGAGGGCAAGGTTGTCGTTTCCGACAACGGTCGCCGCATGGCCAAGGGACAGTGCCCCGTCTGCGGGACGAACCTCAACCGCATTCTGGGCAAGGCCTGACCAGGTCACGCCGGCGTCGCTGACGCCGCATCGCGAAGGGGTGGGACCACACGGTCCCGCCCCTTCGCGCGTCCCCGGGCCCTGATGGGTCAGCAGGTGCACCCCGGGTGGCCCCGGAGGCCCCGGGAGCCCCCGGGGTGAGCCCGAACGAGCCCGGAGCCTCCCTCGGCGAGCGGCGCGGCTGTGGACGACTCCTGCGCGACCTCCGGGGCGACTGCGAGCCTGACGACCGAGGGTGGCCCCGCTGCTGGAGGAGCCACCGGGTCTGGAGGTCCCATGTCCGCTGCTGCCGTCCCGCCGCACCCACGCCTGCCGGCCTGGCTGCGTCCCCTGACCCGCAGGCCCGGTGAGGTCCAGTTCGGGGTGCTGCCCGGTGGCCCCGTCGTCACGGGGATGAGCGATGCCGAGGTGGGCCTGCTGGCGCGACTCGACGGCGCCCTCCCGCTGTCCGTGACCGACCGCGTCGCGGCCGACGCGGGTGTCGGCATGGCACGGTGGCGCGCCCTGCTCGAGCTGACCAGCGACCTCGGCCTGCTCACCGAGGGCACCACCCATGCGCCCGTCGGCGAGCGCGCGCCGCGCGGGCGTGTCGTCGTCGACGGGTGCGGCGAGGTCGCCTCCGGCATCGCCGACGCCCTCGTGCGGACGGGGACGACGGTGGTGCACGGCCGCGCCGCGGTCGACCGCGCGGTGGCCTCCCCCGAACGCCCGCGTCCCGACCTCGTCGTCATCGTCGGCTCCCCCGTGGTCGACCCCCGCCGGGGCGAGCTGTGGCGGCGCCATGGGGTGCCCCACCTGCCCGTGGCCCCGGCCGGTCCGCGCACCGTCGTCGGACCGCTCGTCGACGACTCCGCGGGCGCCCCGTGCCTGTGGTGCCTCGAACGCCACCGAGCCGACCGCGACGAGGCGTGGCCTGCCGTCATGAGCCAGGCGACGCCCGCTCGCGCACTGGCGCTCGCCGGGCCCTCGGAGGGCTCGCACGATGCGCTCAGCCCCGGCCTGTCGCACCTCGTCGTCGGCAGCGTCACCCTCCTCGTCACGGGACTGCTCGAGGGCCACCCGCCCCCACCGGGCGTGTCGGTCGAGGTGAGCCTGCCGTGGCCGCGGATGGACCATCGCCGCTGGCCGACGCACCCGCTCTGCCCGGAGCACCCGTCCGACCAGGCGCTCCGGGCACACCTCCCGGCGACCGCTGCTCCCGGCGGGCCCGGCCACCGGACGGACGAGCCGCTCCGGCGCGGAGCCTGAGCCGGCACCCGAGCGACGCGGCTCACTAGCGCCCACGACGGGTCCGTCGACGGCCCGACGGTCCCAAGGCTGTACACCCGGGCTCGGCGGCTGCACCGTCCCGGCTGGGTACACATAGAGTCGAGGGTGGGGCGCCTTACCGCCACCGGGCGATGACGTCCGGCCGACCGGCCGGGCCGGCTCAGCCCCAGGCCGTGACGGCCGGCTCCACCAGAGACTCCCGACCCGCCCGAGGAGGTGCGACGTGACCGATCTGCCCCGCAAGGCCGTGGTGCGCTCGGCCAAGCTCGCCTCGGTGCCGCTCGGGTTCGCGGGCCGCACGGCGCTCGGCCTCGGCAAGCGCCTCGGCGGCCGACCGGCGGAGATGGTGGCCGCCGAGCTGCAGGCCCGCACCGCTCAACAGCTCTTCCAGGTGCTGGGCGAGCTCAAGGGCGGCGCCATGAAGTTCGGCCAGGCCCTGTCGATCTTCGAGGCGGCTCTGCCCGAGGACCTCGCCGTGCACTACCGCACGATGCTGACCAAGCTGCAGGACAGCGCTCCCCCGATGCCGACGAGCTCGGTTCACGGCGTCCTCCGCGCCGATCTCGGCACGCGGTGGCGCAGCAAGTTCGAGTCCTTCGACGACCAGCCCGTGGCCTCGGCCTCGATCGGCCAGGTGCACCGTGCGGTCTGGAAGGACGGCCGGGACGTCGCGGTGAAGATCCAGTACCCCGGCGCCGGTGCGGCCCTCATGAGCGACATCCGACAGATCAGCCGGGTCGCCAAGGTGGCGGCCGGCTGGGTGCCCGGCATCGAGCTCGGCCCGATCCTCGACGAGCTGCGCGACCGGATGGCCGAGGAGCTCGACTACCGCCTCGAGGCCGAGTCGCAGGCCACCTTCGCCGCAGCCTTCGAGGACGACCCCGACTTCGCCGTGCCCCACGTCGTCGACGGTCGCGAGCACGTCATCGTCTCGGAGTGGCTCGACGGCCTCCCGCTGTCACGCATCATCGCCGAGGGCACCCAGGAGCAACGCGACACCGCCTCGCAGCTCTACCTGCGCTTCCTGCTGGCCGGCCCGGCGCGCGCCGGTCTGCTCCACGCAGATCCCCACCCCGGCAACTTCCGGATCACCCCGGACGGACGCCTCGGCGTCATCGACTTCGGGGCCGTCAACCGCCTCCCGGACGGCATGCCGCCCGAGATCGGACCGTTGCTGACGACCGGGCTCGAGGGCAGCGCCGAGGACGTCCTCGAGGGACTGCGTGAGATCGGCTTCGTCAAGGAGCGCATCGATCTCGACCCGGAGCGGCTCCTCGACTACCTCGAACCGTTCATGGCGCCGTTCCGCACCGACACGTTCACCTTCAGCCGGGACTGGCTGCGTGGGGTCTTCGCGCACATCAACGACCCACGCCAGCCCAACTACGCCGTGGCGTACAAGCTCAACCTGCCGCCGGAGTACCTCCTGATCCACCGCGTGTGGGGTGGGGGCATCGGCGTGCTGAGCCAGCTCGGGGGGACCGTCCACGGACGAGCCATCGTCGACGAGCTGCTCCCGGGCGCCGACCTGCCGCCGGTCGACGAGTAGGCCTGAGACCACCGCCGGCCCGCGTCACCAGCCGCCTCACCGGCCGCGTCACCAGCCCGGTCACCACCAGGCAGGGTCGAGCTTGCCCTCGATCGAGCGCAGGTTCGCCCTGCTGCAGCGGTCACAGGTCCAGGTCGTGCGGCCGCGCTCGGAGCCGCGGCTCCACGAGAGCCGGGCCGCAGCCTCCTGGCCGGGCGGCGGGGATGCGCCACAGCTGGCGCAGACGAGCGGCTGGTCGTGTTCGGTCGAGCCGTCAGGAGTGTCCATGGGGTGCTCCCTTCTCCCCACGAGTATCCGCCGACGTCGCCTCAAGCCGTGACGCCACGCTGGAGCTGAGCCCGCGCGACGTGGGCGGGTCAGGGGCGGCGGTAGTGCGCCCGGACATGAGGAACCGCGGGTGACGTGCGCGTCACCCGCGGCTGGCTCACTCGATTCAGTTGTCCTGCAACGCGCCTCGTGGCGCGGTCGATCACTTCTCGTTGTGGCGTCGGCTGGCGCGGATCTCCAGTGCGATCAGCCGGGCGCTGCGGCGAACGCCGCGGCGCTCGTGGCGCTGACTGTGCTGGTTGATGCGCTCGCGAGCCAGCATCTCGAGCTGGTTCATGACGATCTCCTGGTCTGTGCACAAGGTGGGTGTTGTCGGCCGTCTGTGTCTGGGTCATGCGTGGTCACGCACGCCCTCAGGCGGCCACGGGGTGCTTGCGCGGCCGGCCGCGCGGCCGCTTGCGAGCCACGATGGCGCCCTGGACGAGCAGCTGCCCGCCCCAGACTCCCCACGGCTCCTGGCGGTCGAGGGCGCCCGCGAGGCACTGGACGCGTGCGGGGCAGAGCCCGCAGAGCGTCTTGGCGAACTCGACGTCCTCGGGTCGCTCGGCGAACCAGAGCTCCGCGTCGTAGTCGCGGCACGGAATGGTCTCGCCGACCTGCTCCGCCTCGCTCCTCAGGTCGATCAACTCGCTCAGCTGCATCGTTCTCACCTCCGTCTCCTGGGCGCCCGTGGGGTGCCCCTGCTCACTCGTGTCTGGCTTGGCCCGAAGACCGGCACCCGTGGTGCGGGTCTCGGTCCTGCTGCTCGGCATCCGGGGGGTCATCTGTGTCCCTGATCTGTCTGGCACCTGGTCCGGTGCTGTTCTGGCGGTGTCGGTGGTGCGGTGTGGAGCGGCATTCGACCGGGAGAACTCCCCCCGGGAAACACGAAGGCCGCGGACCCGGTGATGTCGGGTTCGCGGCCTGGAGGTGAGGCTTCGGGTCTGGTCAGACCGGGGGCCTCCCAGAGCGGGAGCGAACGACATCGAGGGTCTTGTAGGCAGGAGCGGACGTGAGGCGGATGACCGAGACGTCTCCCTGGAACGGGGCGCGGAAGTCAGCGACACGGCTGCCCGTGCGGGCGGCGACGGACACAGTGGTCCCCTGCTCCGGAGCGCGCGTGGCCGCCAGGCGGACATCGCCGGTGGTCGGCCGCAGACGCACGGAAAGGACGCAGGAGACTGCGTTCATCGTCATCGTGGTGTTGTCCATCAGGCCGACCTCCTCACTTCTGCTCACGGGCCCCAGCTGGCCACCGAGACCACTGGGCTTGACTTCGTCAAGGGTACGCGTGCGCCTCGCGGGCGAACAACTGATTTAACGAAGTTTTCGGAACTTATTTCTGCGGGACTGCACTAGTCATCGGAATCCTTTGTCGCAGAACGCTTTTCAATCAGTTCTTGCGGGTCGGCGCCGGCCAGGATCGCCAACACGTCACTGCCGTACTGCTCGAGCTTGCGGGCGCCCACCCCACTGATCACCGACAGGCCGCCCTCGTCGGACGGGGCGTTCTCGGCGATCGCCGTGAGCGTCGCGTCGGTGAAGACGACGTAGGCCGGCACGCTCGCGTCGCGCGCGACGGCCAGTCGCCAGGCGCGAAGCCGTTCGAACGTCGCCTCGTCGTAGGTGGGCGGGCAGTCGTCGCAGCGCCCGGTCTTGCGCTGCGCCGCCGAGACGAGCTCGGCCCCGCAGCTGCGGCAGTGGGCGAGTCGGGCCACCTTGGGGGCTGACCGCTTGGACCCTCCGGAGCGGGCCTCGCTGCGAGCGCCCTGCCCGAGGATGTCGGCCGCCGGAGCGAGGAAGCGCGAGACCCGGCGGGTGGCGCGCGCCCCCGGCGTGCGGGCCCCGGACCACGACAGGAACAGCTGTTTGCGCGCCCGCGTCAGCCCCACGTAGAGCAGCCGGCGCTCCTCCTCGATGGCGTCGGGGCCCTCGGCCATGGAGATCGGCATGAGCCCGTCCGAGGCGCCGACGAGGAAGACGGTGTCCCACTCGAGGCCCTTGGCCGCGTGCAGGCTGGCCAGGGTCACTCCCTGGACGGCCGGAGCATGCTGCTCGGCCGCCCGGCGCTCGAGCTCGGCGACGAGCTCGGGCAGCCGCGCCTCGGGGGCGGCCGCAGCGATGTCGTCGGCGAGCGTGGCCAGGGCCGTCAGCGACTCCCAGCGCTCGCGGGTGGCTCCGCTGCCCGACGGCGGCTCGTGCGACCAGCCTGCGCCGGTGATGACGTCTCGGGTGATCTCGCCGAGCGGCTTCTCGTCGTCGTCGCTGCGTGCGGCGCCCCGGAGGAGCAGGACGGCGTCGCGCACCTCCTTGCGCGCGAAGAAGCGGTCGCCGCCGCGGACGAGGTAGGCCACGCCGGCGTCGGTCAGCGCCGACTCGAACGCCTCGGACTGGGCGTTGGTGCGAAAGAGGATGGCGATCTCGGCGGCCGGATGGCCCCCCGCGACGAGCCCACGGATCCGCTCGGCCACCGCCGCAGCCTCGGCGGGGTCGTCCGGGTGGCTCGTCAGCTCCGGCGCCGGGCCCGGCTCGGACTGGGCGAGCAGGCGCACGGCTCCGTCGCGGGCCGCCTGGGTGCCGGAGCTGACGATGGTGTTGGCGAGGCCGACGATCTGCGGCGTCGAGCGGTAGTTGCGCACGAGACGCACGACCCGGGCACCGGGGAAGCGCTGGGGGAAGCCGACGAGGTGCCGCGGGCTGGCCCCGGTGAAGGAGTAGATCGTCTGGGCCGGGTCACCGACGACGCAGATGTCCTTGCGCTCCCCGAGCCACTGGTCGAGCAGGCGCTGCTGGAGGTCGTTGACGTCCTGGTACTCGTCGACGACGAACTGGCGGTACTGGCCCCGGACGGTGCGCGCGATGTCCTCGCGCTCGTCGAGGATGCCGACGGTGAGGAGCAGGACGTCCTCGAAGTCGATGACCCCGCGCCGCTGCTTGACGTCCTCGTAGGCCTCGAAGAGCCTCGCCATCGCCGTGAGGTCGAGGCCCGGGGGCTCGCGGCGCTGCTCCCGGGCGCGGGCGGCATACGACTGCGGCGTGAGCAGGTTGACCTTGGCCCACTCGATCTCGGCGGCGAGGTCGCGCACGGTGGTGCGGTCGAACTGCATGCGCAGCCGGCTCGCCGCCTCGGCGACGGCGGCCGCCTTGTGGCTCATCACCTCGGGCGCCGCTCCCCCGATGGCCTGCGGCCAGAAGAAGTGCAGCTGGCGCAGGGCGGCTGCGTGGAAGGTGCGGGCCTGGACTCCCTGCACCCCGAGCCCGCGCAGACGCGTGCGCATCTCACCGGCGGCGCGGGCGGTGAAGGTCAGCGCCAACACCCGTTGCGGCTGCTGCGCGCCCGAGTGAACGGCATACGCGATGCGATGGGTGATGGCCCGGGTCTTGCCCGTGCCGGCACCGGCGAGGATGCAGAGAGGACCCGGAGGGGCCATCGCGACCTCGCGCTGCTCCGGGTCGAGACCCTCAAGGATCTGGTCGGCCGAGGGTGCCGCGGGTACTGCGCTCAGGAGTGATCACCCTTCGAGGTGGCCAGCACGCTCGCGGCGTGGTCGGGCACGTAGTTCTGCTCGTGCTGCGGCGGCCGCTCGTAGCCGCGCGGCGCCGGGCGCTTCGGGACGGGTGGCACGGAGGGGGCGACCTCGGCGTGCGGGATCGAGCTGAGCAGGTGGTGCATGACGTTGACCCGCGAGCGGCGCTTGTCCTCGGACTCGACGACGTGCCACGGCGCGTGGTCGGTGCTCGTGCGGGCCATCATGATGTCCTTGGCCTCGGAGTAGTCCTCCCAGCGGGTGATCGACTCGAGGTCCATGGGCGAGAGCTTCCACTGCCGCATGGGGTCCTTGGCGCGGGAGCGGAATCGGCGCTCCTGCTCGACGTCGGAGACGCTGAACCAGTACTTGCGCAGGATGATCCCGTCGTCGACGAGCATCTGCTCGAAGACGGGAGCCTGCTCGAGGAAGCGGTCGTACTGCTCGTCGGTGCAGAAGCCCATGACCCGCTCGACCCCCGCCCGGTTGTACCAGGACCGGTCGAACAGCACGATCTCCCCGGCGGCGGGCAGGTGGGCGATGTAGCGCTGGAAGTACCACTGCGACTTCTCGCGGTCGGTCGGCGCCGGGAGGGCCGCGATGCGTGCGACGCGCGGGCTGAGGTACTCGGTGATGCGCTTGATCGCCGACCCCTTGCCCGCGGCGTCGCGACCCTCGAAGACGACGACGACGCGCTGGCCCGTGGCCCGCACCCACTCCTGGAACGCCACGAGCTCGGCCTGCAGTCGACGGACCTCGGTCTCGTAGACGTCGAGGTCCATCTTCCGGGGTCGTTTTGCGCCGTGCTTGGCCATGGGCTCATCCTTGCACCGAGGGACGACGGCCGCGGCAGCCGTCCCCACCCCACGAACGGATGACGAGGAACCCGATGCCCGACAGCACCCAGGTCACGCCCGAGCAGGGCTCCATCACCATGTTCACGACGACGTGGTGCGGCTACTGCACGCGCCTCAAGGGCCAGCTGACCCGCGAGGGCGTGCCGTTCACCGAGATCGACCTCGAGGCCAACCCCGAGCACGTCGACTTCGTCGAGCACGTCAACGGCGGCAACCGCACGGTGCCGACGGTCGTCTTCCCCGACGGCTCGGCCGCGACCAACCCCTCGCTCGCCGAGGTGCGCTCCCGCCTCGCCGGCTGACCCGCCTGACCCGCCTGACCCGCGTGACCCGCAGTCCGACGCGTCTCAGAAGGCGGTGCCGGTGCCCGGCGGCACGACGGACTCCACGGTCTGCCCCAGCCAGTGCTCGATGATGCGCTTGGCGATCGAGATGCCGCTCGGCGTGCGGATCGTGCCGCTGCGCAGCAGGTCGCGGTACTCGTCTCGGCTGACCCAGCGAGCCTCGGCCATCTCGACCGGGTCGATGGTCAGCGCCGTCTCCCGGGTCGTCGCCTCGAAGCCGATCATGACCGACGACGGGAACGGCCACGGCTGGTCGCCGAGGTAGCGCACGTCGTCGACGGTGACGCCGACCTCCTCGGCCACCTCACGGGCGACCGCGGCCTCGAACGACTCCCCCGGCTCGACGAAGCCGGCCAGCACCGAGAACCGGCCCTCGGGCCACTGCGCCCCGCGACCGAGCAACAGCCGGCCGTCCGGGTCGACGACCGACATGATGACGGCTGGGTCGGTGCGCGGGTAGTGCTCGCTCCCCTCCCGCTCGCACCGCCGCACCCAGCCCGCCTGGACGGGCACGGTGGGGGCGCCGCAGCGCGGGCAGAAGCGGTGCGTGGCGTGCCAGTTGGCGAGCGCCAGCGCCGTGGTGAAGATGCCGGCGTCGCGGGCCGCCAGCGCCTCTCCGGCCTGTCGCAGGGTCAGCCAGCCGTCCTCGGCGGGGTCGGCGTCGCCGTCCGCGCCCCGGGTCACGATGCCGACGTATGCCGTGCCGTCCGTGTCGCGCCCGAGGTGCAGACCCAGCCCGTCACGGTCCGCGGGCTCCGGCGCCCGGAGCACGAGCCGGAGGCTGTCGTCGGTGGCGGCGTCGTCGGCGGAGCGGTCGTCGCCGGCGCCGTGGGGTGCGGCGGTGCCGGGCGTGACCTGCATCCGGTCGCCGCGGACCTCGACCACCCAGGTCCGCGCGTCGCCGAGCAGCTCGCCGAGGACGTCGGGGCGCCGGCGCTCGAGCGCCACCCGGTCCAGTGAGCTGCGCGAGAGCGCGAGGTCGGCCAGGGTCTCCTCGGTCAGTGCCACACCGACCACCCTAGAACGGCGTCCTGTCGCGTTCCTGCGGTGTCGGTCCGCGGCGACCGTCCGACCCGGCGCACCGACCGGCCCAGGCGTCGCCTCCCACGCTCGACGCGCCCTGCGACCTACGGTGGTCTCGTGACGCGCAGCCCTCTCTTCCTCGCCGCCCTGGCGAGCTCGGCCGTGCCGGGCCTCGACCCGGTGACGGTGGAGGGCGTGCCGAGCGAGCCCGGCGACCTCTTCGAGATCGCCTACGTGCAGGACAGCCAGGACCGACGATGGGTCGTCAAGGCGCCGTGCACGCAGGCGGCCGGCGCGATGCTCGACGACGTCTCCGCGCTCTCCGGCCTGCTCGGGCGTCGGCTCGAGGTGGCCATGCCCATGGTGCGCGGCTTCGCCCCGGTGCCCGAGGGTCGCGCCGCCGTCTACCTCCGGGTCCCGGGGCGGCCGCTCGACCTCGCCGGCCTCGGGCCGGGTCCGCTGGCGGCCGAGCTCGGGCGCACCCTCGCGCACATCCACAACGTCGAGCACCTGCTGTTCGAGGAGGCGGGGCGTCCGTCGTACGACGCCGAGGCGCACCGCCGGCGCCAGCTCTCCGAGCTCGACCGGGCCGCCGCCACCGGGCACGTGCCGACCGGTCTGCTGACCCGCTGGGAGCACGCCCTCGAGGACGTGTCGCTGTGGCGTTTCGCGCCGACCCCCGTCCACGGCACCTTCACCGGCCAGAACGTCCTGGCCTCGTTCGACGACGACGACGACTCGGCGTCCGGCCACGTGCGGGGAGTCCTCGCCTGGGAGGCGAGCCGCATCGGCGACCCCGCCGACGACTTCGCCGAGCTGGCCAGCATCGCGCAGCCCGACACCGTGGACGCCGTCCTCGAGGCGTACGCCGCCTCACGCGTCGAGCGTCCGGACGTGCACCTCGTCCGCCGGGCCCGGCTCTCGGCCGAGATGGCCCCCCTGCGCCGGTTGCTCCACGCGCTCGCCGCGGGAGAGCTCGACGTCGTCGAACGCACCGCGGGCGAGCTGCGCCGCCTCGACGCCCGGGTCGTGGCGCAGGATCGCCGCCACGCCCTCGAGGACGCCGAGCGGAGCGAGCGCACCCGACGCTCGCAGGAGCCCTCCGTCGGCATCGACCCCGACGACCCGGAGCGACCTCCGACGGGTGAGCGCCCCGAACCCGACTGGGACGCGACGCAGCCCCACGTGCCCTTCCCGATGCTCGGCGCGACCCAGGCCATCTCGATGCACCCCCTCCTCGAGGAGTCGCAGGGGTATGCCGCGTCGCCCCCGCCGCCCGCCGCCGGGTCCCCCGGGTCTCTCGAGTCCCCCGAGCCGTCCGAGCCCGCTCCGGACGCGCCTGCCACGGAGCACTGGGAGCAGCCGCTCACGGCGCCCGCGACGACGTCCCCGTCCTCGACGGATCAGGCCCCGCCGACGCCGGGCGACGCGCGAGACGCCGCAGGCACCGGGGGCGGGACTCAGGACGGAGCCCACCCCGGGACGCCGGAGAGCCAGAACGAGGTCACGGACTCGATTCAGGCCTCGCCTCAGGACCCGGTTCAGGACTCGCCTCAGGACTCGGTCGAGGACTCGCAGCCCGTGCCGGTGGTGGCTGCCGACTCCGACGCGTCGCCGTTCGAGATCGACGAGGTCGAGGCGTTGCCGGAAGAGGCCGACGGCGTGCTCGACCTGCACGAGGGCGCCTCCGACTTCGTGCCCGTCGAGCACCACCCCGCGCACGAACCGCACGCTGACCGCCGCTGACGGCGCAACGGTTCCCGCCACTCGCGTGGTCCCGCGATGCCCTCGCGGCAGGTCCACGTCGGGGCGGTGGCGAGGGCCGGACCCGCAGGCGGCGGGAGCCGCTCGTCGACCTGCTCCGGGCTACTCGGGGAGGGTGCGGAGCAGGTCGCCGAGCGCAGCCTCGCCGGGAAGGTCCGGGCGCACGGTGACTCCCTCGCCCGCGTAGTAGAACGCCGCATCGACGAGGGTCGGGTCGACGCCGCGCAGGCGGGCGAAGGCGACGGCATACGCCCCGAGCTGGAGGGCACGGACGGTGGCGTCGCGCCCGGTGGGCCGGGCGCCGGTCTTCCAGTCGACGACGGTCCAGCCGCCGTCGTCGCGGGGGAAGACGGCGTCGACGCGGCCGCGGACGGCGATGCCGTCGATGATCGTCTCGATCGACATCTCGATCTCCTCCGGAATGCGGTCGGCCCACTCGCTGGCGAGGAAGCGCTCCTTCATCGCGTCGAGGTCGCTGTCGTCGGCGGCGCCCTCGTCGGCGCTGCCGGGCAGGTCGAGCAGGTCGACGAACGCGGCCCGGGAGTAGTGCTCCTCGATCCACGCGTGGAAGGCCGTGCCCTGGCGGGCCGCGACGGCGGGCGGGCTCGGCATGGGACGGCGGAGCGACATCGCGAACGCCTCGGCATCACGCGCGAGCGACACGACTGCCGAGGCCGACAGGTGCCGTGGGACGGCGACCACGGGCTCTCCCCTCGACCGGCGGGCAGCCTGCTCGGCGAGCAGGATGCGCAGGTCGTCGACCCGCGGATCACCGTGCGGCACATGGGGTCCCACCTCGACGAGGGACGCGATGCGCCGGTGCGCGTCGAGGAGCGCCTGACGCCTCGTACCCATCGGGTCGTGGGGCCACAGCTGCGAGAGCGGGACGGCGAGGTGGGGGTTGGTGGGCGCCACGGCCTTGCCCTTGTCGTCGACCACGGGCTCGGGCGCGGCCACCCAGACCGTCCGCGTCACGGAGCCGGGCAGGGAGTCCTCGACCTCGGTCAGGAAGCGCGACGGCACCGACAGGGTCTTCTTCGCCGCGCCCCACAGGTGTGTCGTGAGCAGCATCGAGGAGCGCGCACGGGTCAGCGCCACGTAGGCGAGGCGGCGCTCCTCCGCGACGGCATGACGACCGCCGTCGAGGACGAAGGTGTCGATGGCGGCGCTCAACGCCTTGCGGTCCGGGACGCCGCGCCAGTCGAGGTGAGGCAGTCCGGCGCGGTCGCCCCGGAGGTCGTAGGGCAGCGAGTCGAGCCCGACGAGCCAGCCCTTGTCCTTGACGTCGCCCGAGCACGCGTAGGCCGTGGGGTCGCTGTCGGTGACGGGCGCCACGGCCGTCGCGCCGTGGGCCGGGAAGACGCCCTCGACGAGGGTGGGGACGGCGACGACGTCCCACTCGAGACCCTTGGCCGCGTGAACGGTGAGCACCTGCACCGCGTCGGCGTCGGACTCGGTGTGCCCGGCATCGAGGCCACGCTCCTGGTCCCGCGCCGCGTCGAGCCAGCTGAGGAAGCCGGAGAGGGTCGGCCGGTCGCTGGTCGTCGCGTAGCGGGCCGCGACGTCGGCGAACGCGTCGAGGTGCACGCGCGCCGTCGAGGCCGTGTGCTCAGGGCGGGACAGCACCTCGATGTCGAGCCCGATCGCGACCTCGGCCTCGGCCACGAGGTCGACGAGGGGCAGCGCGGTGAGGCGGCGCAGGCGGCGCACGACCTCACCGAGGTCGTGCAGCCGGGTCAGGGCCTCGTCGCTGATGCGCGCGCCGTCGCGGGCGGTCCACCCGGGCCGCGGCAGGTCGTCGAGGGCCTCGACGAGGGTGGCGGTGTCGGCGCTGTCGGCGGCGAGGTCGGAACCGCGGCGGTCGTCGGCGGTGGCCCCGTCCGACCCCTCCTCGGCGGGCGTCGCCGCAACCCCGCCCGGGGTCTCGTCCACGGAGGCCGGAACACCGGGTTGCGTCGCGCCCGGCTCGGGCGCCGCGGGGGCGGTCGTCGACGTGCCGGGGTGTGGGGTACGCCCGTGCAGCTCGCGCGCCCAGGCCCAGAGGCCGGCGAGGTCGGCGGCGCCCAGGCGCACGACGGGACCCGTCAGCAGGCGCATCAGCTGGTCGCCCCGGGTCGGGTCCTGGACGACCCACAGGGCCGAGACGAGGTCGCTGACCTCAGGGGTCACGAGCAGCCCGCCGAGGCCGACGACCTCGACCGGGAGCTGTCGGCGTCGCAGCGCCTCGAGGACGAGCGGGAACGTGGAGCGTCGTCGGCACAGCACCGCGGCGCTGCGGCCCGTGCGCCGACCGCTCGGGCTGAACCAGTGCGAGGCGATCCAGCCGGCCAGGTGGTCGGCCTCCTCCTCGGCGGTCTCGAGCCGGGCGACCTCGATCGTGCCGACCCCGGCCCCGGGACGGGGCCGCAGCGGTTGCACGTGCTCGGTGGCGAGCGGCGCGGCGACGGTGTTGGCCGCCTCGAGGATGAGGGCGTCGTTGCGCCAGCTCGTCGAGAGCGGCAGGACGTCGGCCGGCCCCTCATCGCTCGCGAACTCGGTGGGGAAGCGCAGCAGGGTCGTGGCGCTCGCGCCGCGCCAGCCGTAGATGGACTGGTTGGGGTCACCGACCGCCGTCAGGGCCACCCCGGGGTGGTGGAATAGCGACCGCAGCAGCTCGAGCTGCGCCTCGGAGGTGTCCTGGAACTCGTCGAGCAGCACGGCTCTGAAGCGCTCCCGCTCGATCTCCCCCACCGCGGGCACCGCCTTGGTCAGCCGGGCGGCGATGGCCATCTGGTCGGCGAAGTCGAGCGACTCCCGCTCGCGCTTGAGGTCGAGGAAGGCCTCGACGATGGGCAGCACGGTGCGTCGCTCGCGCAGCACGGTGACCGCGTCCCGCGCGGCCGTGAGCGAGCCGCGGCCGTCGCCGTCGGGCAGCGCGTCGAGTCGCGCGAGCACCTCGTCGAGGTGCGCCATGACCTCGCCCGGCGTGCGGACGTGCTCGGCCATCTCACCGGCGAGGGCCATGACGGCCTGGATGACCGTGGCCTCGCTCTTGACGACGTCGTCCATCGGACCGTCCCACCGCGACACGGCCTCGGCGGCGAGCTGCCAGGCCCCCGCCTCGGTGAGGATGCGGAACTCGGGCTCGATGCCCACGCGCAGCGCGTGCTCGCGGACGAGGCGACCGGCATACGCGTGGTAGGTCGAGACGGTGGGGGTGCCGCCCAGCACCTCGGCGCCCGTGCCGTCGTCGGCGGGCGGCGTCCAGATGCCGGCGCGCTCGAGACCACGCAGGCGCTTGGCGATGCGCTGGGACAGCTCGGCCGCTGCCTTGCGGGTGAAGGTCAGGCCGAGCACCTGGTCGGGGTCGACGAGGCCGTTGGCGACGAGCCACACGACGCGCGCGGCCATCGTCTCGGTCTTGCCGGACCCGGCGCCGGCCACGACGAGCAGGGGTCGGGCGCCGGCCTCGATGACGGCCGCCTGCTCTGCGGTGGGCGGCGGCATCTCCAGGGCGGTCGCGATGTCGAGGGCACGGTGCCGGGCGCTCGACGCCCGTCCCGTGGCAGTCGCGGTCTCGACGGTCGTCACAGGGCGTCCCCCTCGGGCTGCACGGGACACGAGGACCGCACGGGGCACGTCTCGCAGGCCTTGCCCTGGGTGGCGTGGAACTCGCCGGCCCCCATGCCCTCGGCCGTCTGCTCGACGAGCGCCCGTGCCCAGCCCGGGTCGTCGCTGCTCGCGAGGGGCGGCTGCGGCAGCACGCTCGGCTTGAGGCCGGACAGGCCACCCTTGCCGATGAAGACGAGCGCGGCACCCGCGCTGCTCTCGCCGAGCTCGGGGAAGCCACCCGCCTCGACGGCCACCTGGTAGGTCCCGAGCTGCCCGTGCTGGGCGAGCTCGGCCCTGGTCGGCTTGGACTTGCCGGTCTTGAGGTCGACGATGCGCAGGCGTCCGTCGGCGGCGCGCTCGATGCGGTCGACCCGACCGGCCACGACCGCCCGCCCGACCTCGACCCGGAAGCCCGTCTCGATGCCGACGCGCTCCCAGTCGCGCTCGGCGCCGTCGCGGTAGGACACGAAGCGGGCCACCATGTCGTGGGCCTCCTGGTGGGTGCGGTCGGTGACCCAGCCCGGCCGGAGCCCGAGCCGCCCCCACCGCTCGTCGACCTCGTGCCGCAGCTGCTCGAGCGGCGCGTCGGGCAGCTCGGCGACGATGTCGTGGACGAAGGTGCCGACCGACGCTGCGCCGAGCGACACGCCCTCGCCGCCCACCGAGGTGAGGAACCAGCGCAGACCGCAGTCGGCGAAGTAGGTGACCTTGGACGGTGACACGGGGACGGGCTCGTCGGGCCGTCGCACGGGGCGCTCGCTCGTGACCGACCGCAGCGCCCACCACGACCGGGGGTCGGCGCCGCGCACCCCCTCGCGTGCGGCCGCCGCGAGCAGGTTGAGCGCGGGCTCGGCGACGGCGGGGTCCGGACTGACCACCTCGCGCCGCAGCTCGCCGACGAGCCCCGGCAGCGTCATGGTGCGCGCGACCTCGGAGTGGGGGCGCACCTCGTCGGCCAGGCGGGTCGTCGCGGGCGGGTCGACGAGGTCGAGGTAGACCGAGGGCTGCTCGTCCTCGTTGCCGACCGCGGTGACGAGCAGGCGCTCGGTGGCCCGGGTGACGGCGACGAGGAAGAGGCGCGTCTCGTCGTAGCGAACCGCGGCCTGCGCCGCCCGGAACCCCAGCGGTCGCTGCGCGACGACGTCGACGAGGTCCTCGGAGCCGAGCACCGAGCCGCGCAGCCGCAGGTCGGGCCAGACGCCCTCCTGGACGCCGGCGACGACGACGATGCGCCACTGCCGCCCTGCGGCGGTCTGGGGCGTCAGCAGGGCGACCCGTCCGCCCGACTGCCCACCGACGAGCAGCGTGTCGCCCGGGACGTCCTGACCCTGGATGTGCTCGAGGAACTTGTCCGGGCCGGCGGTCGGCAGACGGTCGACGAAGGCGCCCGCGGCGTCGAACAGGGCGAGCACGGCGTCGAGGTCGCGGTCGGCCCGCTCCCCCGACGTGCCGCCCGAGAGGGCCTGCCGCCGCCACCCGTCGGCCACCCCGGCGCCCTGCCAGATGGCCCACAGCACCGACTCGGCGGTGACACCACGGGCCCAGCGCCCATCGGCGCCGACCCTCGCTGCCGCGACGCCGGCAGCCAGAGCGGTCGCGACGCGCTCGGCCGGTCGCGCGGTCGAGCCGAGCAGGTGGGCACGCGGTGGCGACTGGAGGAGCTCGGCCAGCAGCTCGTCACTGGATCGCCCACCGCCGGAGGCGAGCTCGTCCTGTCGGAGCAGACGACGCAGACGACGCAGTCCCACCGTGTCGCTGCCCCCGACGGGCGACAGGACGAGGTCGGCGGCACGCACCGGGTCGATGGCGTGGGTCTCGCCGCGCTGCTCCGCGCGAGCGACCGCGATGCTCTCCTCGAGCAGGTGCAGCAGCGGACGGACCGCACTCTCGTCACGCACCGGGGTCTCCGCGCTGCCGGCCTCGACCGGCACCCCGGACTGGCCCAGCAGCCGGCGCATCGTGTCGGCGCGCCCGGACCCACGGACCACGACGGCCATGTCGGTCCACGGCACCCCCTCCACGAGGTGCGCGCGCCGCAACACGGCCGCGACATGGGCGGTCTCCTGCGCCGCGGAGCGCAGGAGCGCGACCTCGACGGTGCCCCGCGACGGGTCGGCCGCGGCGGAGCCCATCCGCCGCTGCTCACCGCCGCCCAGGGCGCCGATGCGCCGGGACACGCGGTCGGCCACGCCGACCAGGGCGGTGCCCAACCGGTGCGTGCGGTCGAGCACGACGGTCTCACCCGCACCGTCGTCGGGGTCGTCGAGCAGGTCGAAGAGACCACCGACGAATCGCGGGTCACGCACCGGCTCGGCGAGGTCGCTCCAGCCGTCGGCGAGGAAGCGCGGGTCGGCGCCGCGGAAGGTCTGGACGGCGACGTCGGGGTCGCCGAGCAGCACGACGCGCGGGCCTCCGGGCCGGGCGACGACGCGCAGCAGCCTGGCCGCGGCGGACGTCAGCTCCTGGGCGTCGTCGACGACGACGAGACGGATGCGTTCGTTGAGACGGTCGAGCGCCGACGCGTCCTCGTCGAGCAGCTCCGCCACGGCCGTGAGCACCCACGCCGGGTCGTAGGACCCGTGCCGGCTGAACGAGGTGACCTGGTCGTACTCGCGCAGGACGTGCGCGGCCGCGGCCCACTCGGGACGCTCGTGGACCACCGCGAGCTCGGCCAGCTCGTCCGGCCCCTGCCCGAGCTCGACGGCGCGCATGAGCAGGTCACGCAGCTCGTTGCGGAAGCCGCGGGTCGTCAGCGCCTCGCGCAGCCCCTCGGGCCACTCCGGCCCGGGCACCTCGCCCGAGGCGTGCCCCGCGAGCAGGTCGCGCAGGATGACGTCCTGCTCGGGACCGTTGAGCAGCCGTGGTGGCGGGTCGCCGCGCAGGGCTGCCTCGACGCGCAGCACCCCGAAGCCGAACGCCTGCCACGTGCGCGCGAGCGACTCGGTGGACGTGCCACCGAGGCGCGCCGTGACCTGCTGGCGCAGCTGCGCCGCCGCGCTGCGGGTCGAGGTGAGCACGAGGCAGGAGTCCGCGCGCAGCCCCTGCCGCCGCACCGCGTCGACGACGAGCTCGACCGCGAGGGTGGACTTGCCGGTGCCGGGACCTCCGAGGACCCGCAGCACCCGGGCCGAGGACCCGAGCGCCGCCTGCTGGCGCTCGTCGAGCTGCACCTGCGCCGGGGCGAGGGCGGGAGCTCGACGGAGGATGACCACCGGAGGATTCCATCACGCCCGACCGACAGCGCGCGCACGCCACGGGCCCGGGACGGCATACGCCATCCCGGGCCCGTGCGGCGCGTCAGCCGGTCACCTGACGTCGAAGCGGTCGGCCTCCATGACCTGCGACCACGCGGCGACGAAGTCGTGGACGAACTTCTCGGCGGCGTCGTCGCTGGCGTAGACCTCGGCGAGCGCCCGTAGCTCCGAGTTGGAGCCGAAGAGCAGGTCGACGCGGCTGCCGGTCCACGTCTGCTCGCCCGCGGCGTTCGTCGCGGTGAACTCGTCGGCGCCCTCACCCACGGCTGTCCACGTCGTGCCGAGCTCGAGGAGGTTGGTGAAGAAGTCGTTGCTCAGCGTGCCGACGCGGTCGGTGAACACCCCGGTGCTCGAGCCGCCCGTGTTGGCACCGAGGACGCGCAGGCCCCCGACGAGGACCGTCATCTGCGGGGCCGAGAGGCCGAGCAGGTTGGCGCGGTCGACGAGGAGGTACTCGGCGGGCACGCGGCCGGGCTTGCCGACGTAGTTGCGGAAGCCGTCGTGCTTCGGCTCGAGGTAGCCGAACGACTCGACGTCGGTCTGCTCCTGCGAGGCGTCGACACGGCCGGCACGGAAGGGCACCTCGACCGTGAATCCGCCTGCGGCAGCGGCCTGCTCGACCGCGACGTTGCCGCCGAGGACGATGAGGTCGGCGAGGGAGACGGTGGCTCCGCCGCGCCCGTTGAAGTCGGCCTGGATGCCCTCGAGGGCACGCAGCACGGTCGCGAGCTCGGCGGGGTCGTTGACGTCCCAGCCACTCTGCGGCTCGAGGCGCACGCGCGCACCGTTGGCGCCACCGCGCTTGTCGCTGCTGCGGAAGGTCGACGCGGACGCCCAGGCGGCCTTGACGAGCTGGGTGACGGTCAGGGCGGAGTCGGCGATGGCCTGCTTGAGGGTCGCGACGTCGTCGGCGCCGACGGCCTGGCCGGTGGCCGCGGGCAGCGGGTCCTGCCAGAGCAGCTCCTCCTGCGGGACCTCGGGGCCGAGGTAGCGCTCGACGGGCCCCATGTCGCGGTGGGTCAGCTTGAACCAGGCGCGGGCGAACGCGTCGGCGAACTCGGCCGGGTTCTCGTGGAAGCGGCGGGAGATCTTCTCGTATGCCGGGTCGACCCGGAGCGAGAGGTCGGTCGTCAGCATCGTGGGCAGTCGCTTGGCACCGCCCGCGTCGGGGGCCGGGATGACCGGCTCGGCGTCCTTGGCGACCCACTGGTTGGCGCCGGCGGGGCTCTGCGAGAGCTCCCACTCGTGGCCGAAGAGCATGTCGAAGAAGCCCTGGCCCCACTGGGTCGGGGTCGGGGTCCACGTGACCTCGAGGCCCGAGGTGATGGCGTCCTTGCCCTTGCCGGAGCCGAAGGACTGCTTCCAGCCGAGGCCCTGCTCCTCGAGGCCGGCGGCCTCGGGCTCCTTGCCGACGTACTTCAGCGGGTCGGCGGCGCCGTGCGTCTTGCCGAAGGTGTGACCGCCGGCGATGAGGGCGACCGTCTCCTCGTCGTTCATCGCCATGCGGGCGAAGGTCTCGCGGATGTCGCGGGCCGCGGCCAGCGGGTCGGGCTTGCCGTTGGGGCCCTCCGGGTTGACGTAGATGAGGCCCATCTGCACTGCGGCCAGGGGGTTCTCGAGGTCGCGGTCGCCCGTGTAGCGCTCGTCGCCGAGCCACTCGGACTCCGAGCCCCAGTAGACGTCGGCGTCCGGCTCCCAGACGTCCTCGCGGCCGCCACCGAAGCCGAACGTCGCGAAGCCCATCGACTCGAGCGCGACGTTGCCGGTCAGGACCATGAGGTCGGCCCACGACAGCTTCTGGCCGTACTTCTTCTTGATCGGCCAGAGCAGGCGGCGGGCCTTGTCGAGGTTTCCGTTGTCGGGCCAGGAGTTGAGCGGGGCGAAGCGCTGCTGGCCGGCGCCCGCGCCGCCGCGGCCGTCCTGCACGCGGTAGGTGCCGGCGCTGTGCCAGGCCATCCGGATCATGAAGGGCCCGTAGTGCCCGAAGTCGGCCGGCCACCAGTCCTGGGAGTCGGTGAGCACGGCCGCGATGTCGGCCTTGACCGCGGCGAGGTCGAGGCTGTTGAACGCCGCGGCGTAGTCGAAGTCCGCACCGAGCGGGTTGGCGACGGCGGGGTTCTTGGCGAGGACCTTGAGGTTGAGGCGGTTCGGCCACCAGTCCTCGTTGCTCGTGCCCGCGGGGCGGGTCGAGCGGTCGTGGGCCACGGGGCACTGGGCGGCCTCGGGCTCGTTCATCTCGCCGACTTCGGCGTCAGGCTTGGCGGTGTGCTGCTGCTCAGACACGGGACGTCCTTCTCTTCTTCGGGTGGGCAATCAGGAGGCGGCCGCTGCGGCGCACGCGGGACACAGTCCCCAGTACGTCACCTCGGCCTGGTCGATGCGGAAGCCATGGGTGTCGGATGCCGTGAGGCAGGGGGCCTCGCCGACGGCGCAGTCGACGTCGGCGATGGCCGCGCACGAACGGCATACGACATGGTGGTGGTTGTCGCCGACCCGCACCTCGTAGCGGGCGACCGAGCCGGTCGGCTGGATCCGGCGCACGAGCCCGGCGTCGGTGAGCGCCCGCAGCACGTCGTAGACGGCCTGGTGCGACACGTCGCCGGCGACCTCACGGACCCGGCGGATGATGGTGTCGGTGTCGGTGTGCGGGTGGTCGTGCAGGACCGTGAGCACCGCGACGCGCTGCCGCGTGACGCGCAGGCCCGACTCGCGCAGCTGCACCTCCACGGCGGACTCGGGCATGGTCCGAGTCTGGCCCCCTTTCTGGAAACAATCAAGTCTTCGGAGCGGCCCGGTGGAACGCGTGCACCGGTGGAGACCCGGCCCCTTCTCGTACGATGCGGACGGGGCGAGCGGGTCCGGACCGCCCCGCTGAGACGCGGGACCAGATCGCACATCCGAGGGCGGCGCATGTCACCAGAGAACGGCTTCCGGGAGTCCCCGTGGCGCCAGCTGGCGGCATGGGCCTGGCCGAGCCACCCCGCGACGTGGCGCGAGGTGCCGGCGCGGCTGCGGCCCACCCTGGGGACGGTCTTCCGCCTCACGGCGGCGGCGGTCGCGGCCTACGTCATCTCGCAGGTCGTCACCCCCGGCACGCCCGACCTCACCGGCCCCCTGACGGCCCTGCTCGTCGTCCAGGCCTCCGCCTTCTCGACGATCAAGATGAGTGCCGTCCGGGTCGGCGCGGTGCTCTCGGGCATCCTCGTCGCCACGCTCCTGTCGACGTGGATCGGCCTGACCTGGTGGAGCCTCGCCGCCGCCATCGCGGCGTCCCTGCTGCTGGCCAAGGTGCTGCGCCTCGGCGAGCAGGCCCTCGAGACGCCCATCAGCGCGATGCTCATCCTCGGGGTGAGCAACCACGACATCGCCTCCGAGACGCGGATCCTCAACACCCTCATCGGCGCTGCCGTCGGGGTGGCCTTCAGCGTCGTCTACCCGCCGGCCATGCCGATCGGCCAGGCGAGGCAGGCGCTGCTGCGCGTCGTCGAGGCGGCGGCGTCCGCCCTCGACACCGCGGCCGAGGCCCTCGAGACGGGCCCGGTGACCCGCGGGCAGGTGACCGAGTGGATCGGCCGGGTCCGCTCGGCCAACCGTGAGGTCGCCCGCGCCACCGAGACGATCGGCCACCTCAGGGACAGCCGGCGCTTCAACCCACGCGCGCTGGGCACCGTCGACGTCGAGCCCGTCCTGGCCTCGGCCCTCGACACCTTCGAACACTGCCTGCTCGCGATCCGCGCCCTCTTCACCCTCCTGCTGGCAGAGCTGCCGCCCGAGGGCGCGCCGGAGGACACCTACGGCGACGAGCTCCGGTCGGCGTTCGCCGTGGTCCTGCACGACAGTGCCGACTGCCTGCGCGCGTTCGGCGGCTTCGTCATCGCCGAGTCGGAGGGCCGCGAGCAGGACACCGAGCAGGCACTGGCCGAGAGCCTCGACATCCTCCGCGAGACGCAGGCGATCCTGACCGAGCTCATCCTCGTGCGGGCGCGGGAGGACACCTCCTCGTGGCTGCTGCGCGGCTCCATCCTCGCCGCCGTCGAGCAGGTGCTCGCCCGGCTCGACCTCGAGGACCGGGCCCGGGTGCACCGCCAGTGGAAGGAGGAGCAGGACCGGCGGCCCCTCGCCCAGCTGCCCCGCCTCGTGCACGACGTCCTCCCCCACCCCGACCGGCCCTATCCCCGAGGCCTGCAGCCGGGCCGCGTCCGGCGGCGAGGCCGCCCCGACCAGCGATGAGGGGACACGAGGTGTGGGCCGGTCGACGTCCGTCGACCGGCCCACACCGTCATGCTGCTCCCTGCCTGCGGGTCACTGCCCGTCGGCGCTGGGGATGTAGCCGCCCGGCACCTGCGAGGGCGTGTAGATCTTCGAGTCACCCGGGTAGGGGGTGCTCCAGTTGCGCGCCTGGTACCACGTGAACCGGTTCATCAGCTCGGGGGCCGCGGTGTCCGGGGACGGGTTGCTGCCGTTGAAGCCCTGCTTGACGCGCCAGGCCTCCCACTGCGCAGCGACGGCCTTCTCGGATGCCGGCACGGTGGCCGAGCTCTGCTGGGCCGCAGCGCCGCTCGTCGCAGGCGTCGTGTCCTGACCACACGCCGGCGCCGGGTTGACCTGCTCGGTGAGCGGGATCTGGTTGGGCTGCGTCGTGAAGGGCGTCGGATCGGGCTTGGACTGGAACGCGTCGAACATCGGGGTCGCCGCCGCGAGCTTCTGGTTGAGCGGCTGGGCGCCGAGGATCTGCTCGATGGTGCGCACCATGTTGATCTGCGAGTAGTAGGTGCTCACGACCTTGCCGTGCTGGGCCCACGGGCTGATGACCTGCACCGGGGCCCGGTGCCCGTCGACGTGGTCGGCACCGTCCTGGCTGTCGTCCTCGACGACGAAGATCGCCGAGTCCTTCCAGTACTTGCTGTGCGAGATCTCGTCGACGACCTTGCCGACGGCGAGGTCGCCGTCGGCGACCTGGGCCCGGGCGTCCGGGGCCCCGCCGGTGTGGTCGCTGGAGAGCCACAGCATGTTGAAGTTGGCCGGGCCCTCCTTCTCGAAGTGCTGCTTCCAGAGCTGGAAGCGGTAGATGTCGGGGATGTTGACGTCGAACTTCGGGTAGTCGTGCTGGGTGATCGCGTTGAGCGACGGGATCGGCGACTCGGTGTCCGACTTCACCGACGGGTCCGTCAGCGCGCTGGGGTCGCCGCCGGCCTCGACCTGCTTGGCCGTGCAGTAGTACTTCTGCCACGTCGCACCCGCCGGCTTGGTCAGGAACTGGGTGAACTCGCCGTAGTTGCGGGCGGTCTTGCCCGCGGACTGCACTGCGGTCCAGAGGAACCCGGACCGCTGGTGCCCGAGGGCGTCGTCCTCGGTGTCGTAGCTGCGCACGTACTCACCGGCACTGGACTCGGTGTACTCCGGGTTGTCACCCTGCATGAGCCAGTTGTGGCCCTCGGCGGAGTTGGTGCCGATGTCGTAGAGGTTGTCGTAGAGGCCGAACTGCCTGGCCAGCGCGTGCTGGTTGGGGGTGACCTTCTGCCCGAACTGCACGAGCGAGGGGTCGCCGTTGCCGCGGGTGTCGTCGCCGTAGACCTGGTCGTAGGTCCGGTTCTCCTTGACGATCATGAAGACGTGCTTGATCGTCGACGGGTCGCCGAGCCGGACGGGGACCGGCACGGCCTTGGCGCGGTTGCCCTCGGCCTGCTTGACGTCGTCGTGGCCCCAGTCGTTCTGGGCGAAGACGGTCGCGGTGTAGCGGTCGATCTCCTTGTCGCTGGGCAGCGTGAAGCTCGTCAGCGACGCGGTCGTGCTGTGGGTGTCGTGGCCGCTCACGACCGGGACGCCGTAGCCCTTGTTCGTCGTGATCGCGGGGCCACGCGCGTCGATGCCGCGGGTGTTGGTCACGACGACCCGGTTGCCGACGGTCGCCACGTCGGACGGGTAGTAGTCCGTGGGCAGCAGGCCGACGTAGCCGACCGGCGCCTGGGGCGTCCCGGCGTAGCGGTAGACGGCGACCGCGTTCGCGCGGCCGAGGGTGACGAGGAGGCGACCGTCCTTGGCGAGCGCGATGCCGGTGGGCTCGTAGCCCACCTTGGCCTTGGGCCACGGCTGGGTCGCGATGGTCTGGACGACGGCGTCCTTGCGGGTGTCGATGACCGAGACGGTGTCGCTGTTGGTGTTGGCCACGAAGAGGGCGTTGCCGGCGGCATACAGCGCAGTCGGGTGCAGTCCGACGTCGATCGACTTCACGGCCGTGGAGGGGGCCGCGGTGTCGATGACGCTCACGGTGCCGGTCGTCGAGGTGCCGAGGTAGGGGTCGGAGGGGACGTCGCTGCCGTACGAGTTGATCGTCGGCTCGCCCGGCCTGGCCTGCCGGCCCCCCTCGTTGCTGACGTAGAGCTTGCCACCGACGAAGGTCAGGTGCCTCGGAGCGATGCCGACGTTCCACGTCTGCCGGACCGCACCGGTCGACGGGTCGAGGGCCACGACGGTGTTCTGGCCGTTGACCGCCACGTAGAGCGTCGACCCGTCGGGCGAGTAGACCGACCTGCCGGGCAGGGCGGAGTGCCCGCCGACCTGCGGGAGGGCGAACCGCGAGGCCGTGCCCAGGGTGCCGTCGGCGTTGACCGGGAAGCGGGTCAGGGCGTCCTGCTGGGACAGCCAGAGGAACTTCCCGTCGGGAGAGTAGGTGGGACCCTCCTGCCCGACGCTGCCGTCGGCGAGCTTCTGGTCGACTCCGGCCGCCTTGCCGACGCGGTCGATCAGCTTGCCGGTCGCCAGGTCGAAGACCTGCAGGACGACGTTCTTGTCGGCGCTGCTGGCGGCGAGGAAGCGGCCGTCGGCGCTGACCGTCGAACCCATGAACTTGCCGTACTCGGTCATGATCCGGGAGCCGATGGGCTTGATCACCTGGTTGTCGGAGACCTGGAGACCGTTGGCGTACTGCGTGCCGACGGTGCGGTTGCCGAAGCCCCCGGTCGCGGCGGTGGCGATGCCGCCGCCGACGATGGTCAGGGCAGCGGTGCCGGCCGCGGCGACGCGGACCCTGCGGGTGGTGCGACGGCGCTCAGGAGCCGGCCCGGAGGCCGAGAGCCGTTGACGAGTGACCTGCATGATCATCCTTTCGAGGAACTGCGGGAGGACAGGTCGACGAGGCTGTCGATCTGCCACAGGGGGTTGGCTGCGTCCCCGCTGGGGGTCCGCACCTGGAAGTAGCCGTTCACTTCCTTGGGGCCGTCCCCGTCAGCGACGTACCGCCCTTCGGCGGCGACGTCGAGCTGGTAGAGGGCCGTACCGACGGCCGTGGCACCGGGGATGTGCCACGACACGGCACAGCGCCAGTCGTTGCCCGCTCCCTCGTCGTCCCCCGGCGAGCCGGCGCGGTAGCAGGACGCACTGGTGCGCAGCTGCTCCTCGGTCACGTCGGGCCGGTGGAGCTCGCGGGACTGGAGGCGGTAGAGGTGGGCGAACGAGGCGGCGAGCGAGCCCTCGATCTTGGTCCGGTCGATCCCGGAGCCGGTCGAGGGCGTGGCCACCGCGACGACGGCGATGCTCATCGCCGTCAGGGCGGCCACGGGGAGCGCCCCGAGCGCCAGTGACCGTCGACCCGGACCGTCGTGGGCGACGTCGGTGAAGTCGCGGCGCACGAAGACGAGGAGGGCCAGGCCCGTCACGACGACGACCCAGACGACGCTGACGACGAGTGCGATGAGCAGCGGTCCGGTCTGGGGCGGCCCGCTGAACAGGCCGCGCCAGGCGAGGAACCCCTGGCTCGGCAGGGCGAGACGCACGGCGGCCGGCATGGGCAGCAGCTGCGCCGCCTGCAGGACGAAGGCCAGGACCGCCGGCAGGAGCAGCCCCATGGGCGAGCGGCCGAGGGCGACCGAGCCGAGCAGGCCGACGGCCGCGAAGGCGAGGGAGGTGACCATGGCGCAGACCCAGGCGAGCAGCACGAGCCGGGCGCTCTGCCCCGGGTCGATGAGCTGGCCGTCGAGGCCGACGAGCTCCCGGTCACCCATGACCGCGAGGCCGCCGCCGATGCTGGACACGGCGAGACCGACCTCCATGGCGAGGATCACGGCGGTGCTGGCGAGCGCCTTGGCGGCGAAGATCCGCCTCGGTGAGCGCACCGCCATGACGAGGTGGCGCCAGGTGCCGAGCCGGTCCTCCGCGGCGAAGACGTCACCGGCCACGAGGGCGGTGAGCAGCGGGAGCGCCCACGTGGAGGCGAACCCCAGCACGACGAGCGAGCCGGCCCAGCCGGTCGCGAACATCCAGCGACCGAAGACCGTGTCGCTCGGCAGGGTGCTCTGCTGGCCCACGGCCACGATGAAGGCGGCCGGCGCCAGCCAGCAGGCCAGCAGCACGATCCGCACCCGCCAGAGGGTGAGCAGCTTGACGAGCTCGAAGCGGACGATGGGCGCGAGGTCCGCCGGACGGGCGGGAGCGACGGGGGCGGCCACCGTGGCCGCCGTGGGTGCTGGGGCCGCCGGCGCCTCGGGAGCAGGTGCGGCCGCGGGCGTCGGGCTCACCGGGGTCCCCCGAGCGGCGCGAGGGTGCTCCCGGACTCGGTCAGCGCGAGGAACGCCGCCTCGAGCGGCGTCACGGTCGGTCCCAGCCCGCGGACGGCGACGCCGGCTCCGACGAGCCGGACGACGAGCTCGTCCACGGCGCTGACGGGACCGCGAGCCACCACGACGTCGTCCTCGGCACGCACACCGCCGGGGGCCGACACCAGCTCGAGTCCCGGCGTCTCGCCCACGACACGACGCGCCACGGCAGGGTCCGAGGTCACGACCCGGTAGTCGAGCCGTCCGCTCTCGGCGGCCAGCTTCTCGACCGGCCCGGAGAAGACCACCCGTCCGTTCGACAGGAGCGTGACCTCCGAGCACAGGGCCGCCACGTCGTCCATGTGGTGGCTGGAGACGACCACGGCGGCGCCACCGGCGGCGAGCTCACCCAGCAGACCGTGGATGTGCCGCTTGGCCGCGGGGTCGAGACCGTTGGAGGGCTCGTCGAGCACGAGGAGGCGGGGCCGGGCGAGCAGGGCTGCGGCCAGGCCGAGTCGCTGGCGCATCCCGAGCGAGAAGCCCCGGGGACGGTCGTCGGCGACGTCGCTGAGACCGACCTGCTCGAGCGCGTCCTCGACCTCGCGGGTCACGTGCGCCCCGTGCCCGCGGAGGGCCGCGAGGGCGGCGAGGTTCTGCCGGGCGGTCAGTGACGGGTAGAGACCGGGTCCGTCGAGGAAGCCGGACACGCCGCCCGGGGTCCCGAGAACCCGGCGGACCGGGCTGCCGAGGATCTCGAGGGTGCCCCGGTCGGCGACGGACAGCCCGAGGAGCAGCCCGAGGAGCGTCGTCTTCCCCGCGCCGTTCGGTCCCACGAGGCCGTGCACCTGGCCGAGGGGGATGTCGAGGTCGACCCCGTCGAGGGCGACGACGTCGCCGTAGTACTTCGTCGTGCTGCGGGAGCGGACTGCGGCCGAGCTCTCCATGTGGTGCCTCCAGATCGTCGAACGACAACGACGCTAGGGAGGCCGGGAGGGCCCGGGGCGGCGGGAGCCTGAACCCTGGGCAAACGTCACATTTCGGTAGGGCAGACGCGACCCCTGCGGGGCCGGACGCCCCTCCGACCTCTACCTACTCGTCGGTCGCGACGAGCTCGACCTCGAAGCCCTCGCCGCTCTCGAGGTAGGCGGCGTAGTGCTGCGGTCCTCCGGCGTAGGGGTGCCGGTCGGCGAACATCAGCGTCCACCCGCCGTCGCCGCACGCCTCGACGAGCGCGTCGACCTCGGCACGCGAACCACCATGGAACGCAAGGTGGTTCAGACCGGCACGCGTGCGCTCGTGGCGACCCGCCACGACATCGGGACCGGCCTCGACGACGACGTAGAGCGCCCCGAGCTCCCAGGCCTGACCGTGCCCCCAGTCGTCGCCCAGTCGGAAGCCGAGCCGGCCGAGCAGCCAGCCCCACTCGCGCCCCGCGGCGGTGATGTCGTCGACCCAGATCTCGACGTGGTGGAGCCCTCCGCGCGACGGCGCTCCCCCGCCGGGCGCTCCTGACGGGACGCTCGCCCCGCCGAAGTCCCACCTCGCCGCAGCCATGTCGGCCCGTCCACCCTCGACGAGGCCACCGACCATCGGGGTGCCCTCCGCGCGCCAGTGCTCGAGCGCCTCGTCCTCGAGCCCCTGTGGTGGCCGGCCGTCGGAGCGGATGACCCGCCACCACGGCAGGTCGGAGCCGTAGCGGCTCATCACCGTGCCGACCGTGCGCGGCCCCATGCCTCCGAGGCGCTTGGCGATGTCGCCGTAGGCGAGCACGCGTCCCTCGGGGATGGTGGCGACGAGGTCGAGCACCCGCTCGGCATGGTCCTCCAGCGACACGGACGTCCTCTCAGTACTCGGGCTGGCTCGGGTCGATCTCCCGGAGGTAGGCGAGTATGCCGCCCTCGACGTTCGCGACGTCGGTCAGCCCGGCGCGCAGCGCCAGCCGGGTGGCCTCGGCGGAGCGACCACCCACCTTGCAGTGGATGAGCACCCTTCTGTCCGAAGGCAGCTCGTCGAAGGCCTCGCCGGACCGGAACCGGTCGAGGTGGATCGCGACCGCACCCGGGATCGAGGCGATGGCCCGCTCCTCGTCGCCACGGACGTCGACGAGGAGCGGCGGACGTGCTGCCGCGAGCTCCTCGGCCATCTCGTGGACGGTGACCGTCGGCAGGTCCCCCTCGTCGTGGGCGGCCGCACCCGGCACACCGCAGAACTCGACGTAGTCGATGAGCTCGGTGACAGACGGGTCGTCGCCACAGACGGGGCACTGCGGGTCGGCCCGCACCGTCAG
This sequence comes from Terrabacter aerolatus, assembly GCF_007991735.1. Classification (GTDB taxonomy): domain Bacteria; phylum Actinomycetota; class Actinomycetes; order Actinomycetales; family Dermatophilaceae; genus Terrabacter; species Terrabacter aerolatus. Next base: position 91,019 of record NZ_BJYX01000010.1, read on the forward strand.
GGTGTCCCAGGTCTGACGCAGCGCGTCGTGGACCATGAGCCGGCCGACGAGCGGCTCGCCGATACCGAGGAGCAGCTTGATCGCCTCGGTCGACTGCACCGACCCGATGGCCGCGCACAGCACGCCGAGCACGCCCCCCTCGGCACAGCTCGGCACCGACCCGGGCGGGGGCGGCTCGGGGAAGACGCACCGGTAACAGGGCCCGTGGCCGGCCCACCAGACCGAGACCTGCCCGTCGAAACGCAGGATCGAGCCCCACACGTGCGGCTTGCCGAGCATCACGCAGGCGTCGTTGACGAGGTAGCGCGTGGGGAAGTTGTCGGTGCCGTCGACGACGAGGTCGTAGCCGCCGATGATCTCGAGCGCGTTGGACGAGTCCAGCGCGACGTCGTGGCGCTCGACCGTGACGTGCGGGTTGACCCGGTGCACGGCCGCCTCGGCCGACTCGGTCTTGGGGCGGCCGATGTCGGCGTCGGAGTGGATGACCTGGCGGTGGAGGTTGGTGAGGTCGACGACGTCGGCGTCGACGACGCCGATGGTGCCCACGCCCGCCGCAGCGAGGTAGAGCAGCGCCGGTGACCCGAGGCCGCCGGCGCCGACGACGAGGACGCGCGCGTTGGCGAGGCGTTCCTGCCCGTCCCGCGCGACGTCGGGCAGCAGGAGATGACGGGCGTACCTCGTCGTCTCGGCCGTGCTGAGGGCGCGACCCGTCTTGACCAGCGGATCCGTCGGCATGCCCTCACCGTACTGCTCGGTATGGTGAGACGGACACGGTCGTCTGCGGTGGCGGACGGCACGAACGGACGATCGAGCGCCCAGACCCGAAGAGGATCCGCATGGCAGACGAGATGACCCCGCCCGGCCGAGGCCAGCGCCTGCCCCGATCCGAGCGACGCGCGCAGCTGCTCGACGCCGCGCTCGGGGTGTTCGTCGAGAACGGCTACCACGCCGCCGCGATGGACGACATCGCCGCGCGTGCCGGAGTCTCCAAACCCGTGCTGTACCAGCACTTCCCGGGCAAGCTCGAGCTCTACCTGGCCCTCATCGACCAGCACACCGGAGAGCTCGAGCAGCTCGTCCGAGACGCCCTCGCACTCGCGGACAACAAGTCGCGCATCAACACGATGACCCGGGCCTACTTCGACTTCGTCGGGCAGGAGGGCGCCGCCTTCCGCCTCATCTTCGAGTCCGACCTGGCCAACGAGCCCGAGGTTCGCAGGCGCCTCGACCAGATCGACCTCACCTGCGCCGAGGCGATGGCCACGATCATCCGCAGCGAGACCTCGATGGACCAGGAGGAGGCGGTGCTCGTCGGCGTCGCCTTCGTCGGCCTCGCCCAGACCTCGGCGCGGCACTGGCTGACCCACGAGGCGACCCTGTCCAAGGAGACGGCCGTGCGGATCACGGCGGCGCTCATCCGCCGGGGGTTCGGCGCCTTCCCGCTCGTGGGTCGCGCGGACGGGCGGGCCGACGGCGCGGTCGAGGACGACCGGCCGTCAGGCACGGCCAGGGAATCGGTCGGCACGCCGGCTGGTTAAGGTGACGACAGGGCGCGGCCGACCGCGTCCACCGGAACTGAGAAAGCAGGTTTGACGTGGAGGTCCGCATCGGCGTGCAGAACGTGGCGCGCGAGATCACCTTCGAGACGACGCAGTCGTCCGACGAGATCCACGCCGCCGTGACGGCAGCACTCGGCTCAGACGTCCTCGAGCTGGTCGACGACAAGGGTGGGCGCATCATCGTCCCGTCCGCCTCGATCGGCTACGTGACGACGGGTGCCGAGCGCAAGGGTGGCGTCGGGTTCGGCGCTCACTGAACGCATACGACAACAGCTCTGCCGCAAGCGATCGCGTCACTCGCACTCGCGTGACGACGTGAGCCCGCAGCGGTGAAAGGGCCGCCGACCCGACGGGTCGGCGGCCCTTTCGCTGCTCCCATCAACCTGAGCGTGACCTGAGAGCGTCGGGCGGGTACAGGGAGAGGGAACGAGTCGGGACCGCCGGGTCGTCGCCGCCCGCACCGCGGGCTCGAAGGAGGAAGCGCCGTCATGATCGGAACCATCCTGGCCGCCCTCGTCGCGGGTGCGATCGTGGGACCGCTCGCCCGACTGGTGCTTCCGGGCAGGCAGCACATCAGCGTCCTGCTCACCGTGGTCCTCGGGGCCATCGGCTCCCTCATCGGCGCCTTCATCTACTACAAGGCGACCGGTGTCACCGACACCAAGGGGATCGACTGGATCTCCGGCCTCATCGGCGTCGTCGTCGCGGCCGCCCTCATCGTCGGCTACGGCATGATCACCGGCAACCGCCAGACGCGTTGAGCCGCAGGGCGGGTGCTCGTCAGCCGCCGTGTCGCCTTCGTCCGTCGATGGGCGGAATCCCGTGGAAATGGCACCCGCCACATCCACCACTCCCGCCTCAAGCGGTGGGACATTGAACTCGTTGCACATATTCGTCCGCACCCCTCGCGGATCAAACGGTCACCCGTGACCAGAAGGAGCTGTGACACATGGTCAGCACCATCATCGGAGCCATCATCGTCGGTGCCATCATCGGCGCCCTCGGTCGGCTGATCCTCCCCGGCAAGCAGAACATCTCGATCGTCGTGACGATCCTCATCGGCATCGTCGCCAACGTCATCGTCACGTTCGTCGTGCGCCAGCTGGGCTACTCGAACAACGGCGGCATCGCCTGGATCCCGCTGATCCTCGGCGCCATCGTCGCCGCGATCATCATCGTGCTGTACGGCCGCATGAGCCACAAGTCGGTCTGACCCACGACGCGACCGAAGGGCCCGACCACGCGGTCGGGCCCTTCGGCGTGTCCGGGGCCTGTGCGCTCGCAGCTGCCTATGTATGCCGTGTGCCCCGTGGCGTGGGCCCGCGCACCGGCGCGTGGCCCGGGCGCACGGCATACGGCCGGCGGTCAGGCCGAGAGGCCGAGGCGCTCCATGCGTCGGGAGTGCTCGTCCGTGAGGCGGGCGAACATCCGGCCCAGCTCGGCGAGGTCGGCGCCGGCCCGGCCCGGGGCGCCGACGAGGATGCTGGCGAGGGCGTCGCGCTCGACCCCGACCCGCTGGGCCTGGGTGATGGCCTCACCGACGAGCCGACGGCCCCACAGCGCGAGACGACCGGCGAGCCGCGGCTCGGCCGCGATGGCCTCCCGCACGACGGTGACGGCGAACTCGGCCTGCCCCGTGTCCTCGAGCACGCTGACGACGAGGGCCCGGGTGTCCTCGTCGACGTAGCGCGAGATCTCTCGGTAGAAGTCCTGCGCGATGCCCTCGCCCACATAGGCCTTGACGAGGCCCTCGAGCCAGTCGGACGGGTTCGTGCGCTCGTGGAAGGCGTCGACGGCCGGGACGAACGGCTGCATCGCCGACTCCGGCTCGACGCCGAGGGACTGGAGCCGCTCGGTCAGCACCGAGTAGTTGCGCAGCTCGTGGGCGGCCAGGACCGCGAGCGCCGACTTGTGCCGCAGTGAGGGGGCGAGCTCCGCGTCCTTGGCGAGCTGGCTGAAGGCCCGCAGCTCGCCGTAGGCCAGCGCGCCGAGCAGGTCGGTGACCGCCGCGAGGTAGCCGGGCTCGCCGTCCTGCTCGCCCGGCGTCTGGGCGTGCGCCCAGGGCGGGGTCTGCTCGGTGGTCTCGGGCGCCGCGTCGTCGCTCATGCGCCCAATCTAGTGAAGGAGTTCGGGCGTTCTGCCCCCATGCCGGTAGACTGGACCGGACAACTCGGTGCCCGGTCGGCCCTTAGTTTGCCCAGATGGTGCTCGCGGACTCCCCGCGCACCGGTGGAGCCCGCACCACTGCGAGAGCCACCCACCGTCCCTGACAGTCTCCGATCGGCCCGTCACGCGCCACTGAGCTCCCGCACCGCCGGGGTGCTCGTGCCGATCGAGAGATGCCCATGACCCAGCCCCACGAGATCTCCGCCGACGCGGAGGTCGCCACGGACGCGCCCGAGACCGTCGTCGACACCACGGTCGAGCCGGCCCCCGAGACCGTTGCCGAGCCGGCCGTCGAGCTGACCTTCGCCGACTTCGACGTGCACCCCGACATCGTCGCCTCGCTCGCCGACCACGGGATCGTCCACCCCTTCCCCATCCAGGCCATGACGCTGCCCGTCGCCCTCGCCGGCCACGACATCATCGGCCAGGCCAAGACCGGCACGGGCAAGACGCTCGGGTTCGGCGTGCCGATCCTCAACCGCGTGCTCGCCCGCGGTGACGAGGGCTTCGAGGCCCAGGCCCGTCCCGGCAAGCCGCAGGCCCTCGCCGTGGCCCCCACCCGCGAGCTCGCCGTCCAGGTCGCGAGCGACCTCGAGCGCGCCGGCCGCAAGCGCGGCGTGCGCGTGCTCACCGTCTACGGCGGCCGCGCCTACGAGCCCCAGATCGAGGCCCTCAAGGCCGGCGTCGAGGTCGTCGTCGGCACGCCCGGCCGCCTCATCGACCTCGCCAAGCAGGGCCACCTCGACCTGTCGCAAGCCCGCACCGTCGTGCTCGACGAGGCCGACGAGATGCTCGACCTCGGCTTCCTGCCCGACGTCGAGACCCTCATGTCGCTGACGCCGGCCTCGCGCCAGACCATGCTCTTCTCGGCGACCATGCCCGGCGCGATCGTCGCCCTGGCCCGCCGCTACATGTCCCAGCCGACGCACATCCGCGCCATGGGCGACGAGAACGAGAACGCCCACACGGTCAAGGCCGTCGAGCAGTTCGTCTACCGCGCCCACGCCATGGACAAGGTCGAGATGCTCTCGCGCATGCTGCAGGCCAACGGCCGCGGCCTGACGATCATCTTCAGCCGCACCAAGCGCACCGCCGCCAAGGTCGCCGACGAGCTCGTCGAGCGCGGCTTCGCGGCCGCCGCGATCCACGGCGACCTCGGGCAGGGGGCGCGCGAGCAGGCCCTGCGGGCGTTCCGCAACGGCAAGGTCGACATCCTCGTCGCGACCGACGTCGCCGCCCGTGGCATCGACGTCGAGAACGTCACCCACGTCATCAACTACCAGTGCCCCGAGGACGAGAAGACCTACCTGCACCGCATCGGTCGCACGGCGCGCGCCGGCAACACCGGTGTCGCGGTGACGTTCGTCGACTGGGACGACCTCCACCGCTGGACGCTCATCAACAAGGCCCTGGACCTCGGCATCCCCGAGCCCCAGGAGACCTACTCGAGCTCCGACCACCTCTTCACCGACCTCGACATCCCCACCGATGCCAAGGGCCGCCTGCGCCGCTCGCAGCAGAAGCTCGCGGGCCTCGGCGCCGAGGAGATCGAGGACCTCGGTGAGACGGGCAAGCGCCACGGCAAGTCCGCCGGTGCGGGCCGTGGCGAGCGCAGCGACCGTGACCGGGGCGACCGGGGCGACCGGGGCGACCGGGGCGACCGGGGGCGCTCGCGCTCCGACCGCGGCCGCGGCGACGCCCAGCCGACCGAGGCCCCCGAGTCCGCCGACCCGTCCGCTCCCGCCGAGGACGGCGAGAGCCGCCCCCGCCGCAGCCGCAACCGCCGCCGTACGCGTGGAGCCGGGGCCGCGGCCGCCGGCGCCGCGGGCGCGACCGGCGGCGACGAGTCGTCGGCCCCCGCCGAGGGCGCGTCCGACTCCGGCGCGTCCGACGCCGGCGAGGGCGCCTCGCGTCCGCCGCGTCGCCGCCGTCGTGGTGGTTCCGGTCGGGGCGGTGCCGGGCGTGGCGAGTCCGCACCCGCGACCACCGCTGCGGAGTGACCCCGCGACGTCGAGCCCCAGCGGCTGACGTCGCACCGAGCACGTGACAGGCCCGGGCGGTCGACACCACGGTGTCCCGCCCGGGCCTTCGCGTACCCCGACGAGGCGCGCCCCGGCCTGCGGGTCCACGGTGCGGTCACAGCGGGTCGGCCCCGGGAGACGCTCCTACGCTGGCGGGAGACCACGGCACCGAGGAGGACTCCCATGAAGCTGCACGACTGCATCGACGATCGCCTGCGCGCCTTCATCGAGGCGCAGCACCTCTTCTTCGTCGCGACGGCGCCGCTCGATGCCGATGGTCACGTCAACCTCTCCCCCAAGGGCCTCGACGGGACGTTCGCGGTCCTCGACGAGCACTCCGTGGCCTACCTCGACCTCACCGGCAGCGGCTCCGAGACGGTGGCCCACCTGCGCGAGAACGGTCGCATCACCGTCATGTTCTGCGCCTTCGAGGGGCCGCCGAACATCGTGCGCCTGCACGGCACAGGCCGTTACATCACCCTGCACGACGTCGAGTTCGACTCGTACCGTGGGCTCTTCGCCGACCACCCCGGCGCGAGGGGTGTCGTCGTCGTCGACGTCGAGCGGGTCTCCGACTCGTGCGGGTATGCCGTCCCCTTCATGAGCCACGAGGCCGACCGGGACCTGCTGACCCGGTGGGCCGGCAACCGTGGCGAGGAGGGCCTGGCGACCTACCGGGCCACGAAGAACGCCGCGTCCATCGACGGTCTCCCGGCCCTGGACCCCACCACCCCCACCCCGCAACACACCGGGCAGTCGCCAACCGCGCCGGTTGCAACCGGCGCGAGCTGACCACTGCCCGGTGTGTTGCCGGGCATTCATGGCGGGTCTGTCGGCGGGGCTGTCGGCGGGGGTGTCGGCGGGGACGCCGACGGCCGGGCCCCTGAGGGACCCGGCCGCACGGCATACGCCCTCGTCGGGGCGCTCGAGGATCAGGCGCTGATCGTCGCGGTGTCGATGACGAAGCGGTAGCGCACGTCGCCGGCCACGACGCGGTCGTAGGCCGCGTCGACCTCGTCGGCGGAGATCTTCTCGATCGTCGCGCCGATGCCGTGCTCGGCGCAGAAGGCGAGCATCTCGGCCGTGGCGGGGATGCCACCGATGTTCGAGCCGGCCACGACCCGGCTGCCGCCGACGACGGCGCCGGGGGCGAAGTCGTAGTTGCCGGCGGGCAGTCCGACGTTGGCGATGACGCCGAGCGGGCGCAGCAGCCCGATGTAGGTCTGCATCGGCAGGTCGGCGCTGACGGTGTTGATGATGATGTCGAAGGTGCCCTTGAGGCCCTTCAGCACACCCTCGTCACCGGTCGCGTAGTAGTTCGTCGCGCCGAGCGCCTCGCCGTCGCCCTTCTTGGCGTCGGTGCGGCTCAGCACGCTGACCTCGGCGCCGAGGGCGGCGGCGAGCTTGACGGCCATGTGGCCGAGGCCGCCGAGACCGATGACGGCGACCTTCTTGCCGGGGCCGGCGCCCCAGCGCTTGAGCGGGGACCACACGGTGATGCCGGCGCAGAGCAGTGGAGCGGCGACGTCGAGCTCGATGCCGTCGGGGATGCCGACCGCGAAGCGCTCGGAGACGACGACCTGCTGGGCGTAGCCACCCTTGGTCGGCTCGCCGTCGTAGCCCTTGCCGTTGTAGGTCATGACGGCGCCCTTGGAGCAGAACTGCTCCTCGCCGTTCTTGCAGAACTCGCACTCGCCGCACGAGTCGACCATGCAGCCGACGCCGACGCGGTCGCCGACCTTGTACTTCGTGACGCCGTCACCGACGGCCGACACGACACCGGCGATCTCGTGCCCGGGGACCATGGGGAAGATCGCGCTGCCCCACTCCTCGCGGACCTGGTGGATGTCGCTGTGGCAGATGCCGGCGAACTTGATGTCGATGAGGACGTCGTCGTCGCGCAGGTCGCGGTGCTCGACGGTCCGGGCCTCGAAGGCGGCTCCGGCGCTCGGTGCGACCAGTGCAGGGGTGGAAATCAAGGGGGTGTCTCCTTCGTGGTGGGTGGCGACGCTCTCAGGTCCAGCGCCGCCTCACCACGGTTCATTCCCCGTCGCCGGGTCGTTCCGAACGGATGGGACCTCGGTCACAGTCTCGCGAGCAGAGACGTGGCGACGTCGCGGTAGGCCTGCGCGCCCTTGGACGAGCGGGCCGTCGACAGGATCGACCGCCCGACGGCCGGGGCCTCGGCGAAGCGCACCGTCTTGGGGATCGGCGGCTCGAGGACCGGCAGGTCGTAGCGCTCCCCCACGTCGGCGAGCACCTCGCGGGCATGGTTGCTGCGGCCGTCGAAGAGAGTCGGCAGGATGCCCCACACCTCGAGGTCGCGGTTGAGGATCTTCTGCACGTCGGCGACGGTGTCGAGCAGCTGGCCGACGCCGCGGTGGCTGAGCATCTCGCACGGCATGGGGATGATGAGGCCGTCGGCGGCGGTCAGCGCGTTGAGGGTCAGCACCCCGAGGCTGGGCGAGCAGTCGAGGAGCACGACGTCGTATGCCGTGTCGGCGCCGTCGAGGGCCGAGCGCAGGACGTACTCGCGGCCGGGTCGCGGCAGGAGCATGGCCTCGGCGCCGGCGAGGTCGATGGCGGACGGGACGAGGTCGACACCTTCCTCGCACGTGACGACGACGTCGCCGATCTCGGCGGACCCGGTGAGGACGTCGTGGACCGAGCGCTCGACGGTGTCGGGGTCGACGCCGAGGGAGAAGGTGAGGCAGGCCTGCGGGTCGAGGTCGACGAGCAGCACCCGCTGGCCCAGCTCGGCGAGAGCGGCACCGATGCTCGCCACCGACGTCGTCTTGGCGACCCCGCCCTTCTGATTGGCGAGGGCGATGACCGTGGGTCCGGCGGGTGCGTCGGTCCCGGCACCCGTGCGCGCCGTCGACGGGCCGGAGGTGCGGGTGCGGGGCGCCATGCGGCCCAGTGTGTCAGTTCGCCGGCTCAGAACGCCGAGATCGTCCGTGGGGCACGCTCGGAGCGTGACAGAGCCGACACCAGGGCTCCCTGACCGTGCCTGCCGGCGGCCAGCCGGGCCAGCAGGGTCACGACCGGCGTGAGCACCTCGTCGGGCAGGGTCGGGGCGGTGAAACCGATGCTCGCGGCGACGTCCTCGCCATGCACGACGACCTCCATCATCCGGCCGGTGAGGAAGTCGTCACGGCGCAGCGCCCAGCCCGTCCACGGGATGAGGACGGCCCGGTCGGCGGACTGCGCCTCGAGCAGCGCAGGGAGCGCCTCTCGCGCCCCGAGCACTTGGACCAGCACCTCGGCGGGGCCCAGCGCCGCCTGCTCGTCCGAGCTCGCGCGGATCGAGACGTTGACGTCGTCGTCGACGGGCGCGGCGACCCAGCGCGAGCGGGCGTAGTGCTCGTCGAGCGTGATGGCCTCGGCGGCCGGCTCGGCGGCGAGCAGCCGCGCCGCCGTGGGCGGCTGGCTCGCGAGGTGGGCGGCGAGTCCGCCGACGCTCCACTCGGGCAGCACGCTGGGCTCGTGCCAGGCCGCGGCGACGTCGTCGCGCGACAGGATCGAGATGACGTGGTCGGTGGCGGCCAGGAAGGCCGTTCGGAGGTCCGGGTCAGGCATCGTCACGCTCCACGGGGCTGCTGTCGTAACCGGCGGGCTCGAGACCGGCCCAGTCAGACTTCTCCGGCCCCATCTGCTGGCCCTCGGGGCAGTGCGCCCGGAAGTCGCACCACGAGCAGATCGCCGAGGTCCGGGGCGCGAACCGGGTCGACTCGACGCCGACCTGCTTGAACTCGGCGTCGGCGCGGCGCAGGTCGGAGGCGATGGACTCGGCCTCGGCGATCTTGCGCGCCAGCGACTCGTCGGTGTGCTCGTGCGCGGCGATCGTGCCGGAGGGAACGTGGTGCAGCTCGACCCGGTGGCAGGGCCGGCGGAACATGCGGGCGGCCGCGACGGCATACAGCGCGAGCGGGAGGGAGGTGCGCGCGTCGTCGTCGGTGGGCACCTGCCGGCCCGTCTTGTAGTCGACGACGACGAGCTCGCCGTCGCGGTCGTCGAGGCGGTCGATGCGGCCGGTGATGGCGACCTCGTCGGTCTTGAGCGAGACGCTGCGCTCGATGCCGACGGGCTGGTTGTCGCGGTCGCTGGCGCGGAGGTAGTCGGTGACGGCGTCACGGACCCGGAGGCGCCACGCGGCGGACTGCTCGGGGTCGCGGAAGCCGACGTCGATCCACGACGAGCGGACGAGCTCGGCGACCCCGGCCGGCGTGCGCCGGGCCGCCGGGAGGTCCCAGAAGTCGCGGAGCGCGTTGTGGGTCGCGATGCCGACGGAGGTGTGCGCCCGTTGCGGGCGGGCCAGCGGGCGCGGGCGGTCGAGGTACTGCATGCGGTAGCGCCGCGGGCAGTCGAGCCAGGCGAGCAGCCGCGACGGAGAGCCCGAGTAGAGCGGCGTGGGCATGCCGGCGAAGGTCGTCTGCTCAGCGGGTCCCGTCGTCACGCCGACACCCTACGACCCGCACCCGACATCGACCGGACGACATCCACACGCCTCAGCGCGACGCGCCCGCGACCTGCGCGAGTCGCGCTGCGGCGGCGTGGAACTCGCGCTCGAGCACGTCGACGACCTCGGCCACCGACGTCACGGAGCGGATGGCCTGCAGCCCCTGGCCCGCCGCCCACAGCTGCGACCACCGCTTCGCCTCGCCGACCCCGACGTCGTAGTCGCGCACCGCGTCGCTGCCGAGGCGGTCGGGGTCGAGACCGTGCGCCACGAGGCTCGGGCGCAGCCACGACGCGTCGGCCCCCGTGATGCCGTCGCTGACGACGAGGTCGTCCGGGCCGTGGTCGATGACCATCTGCTTGTACTCCTCGGCCGCCCGGCTCTCGGTGGTGGCGAGGAACCGCGTGCCCATGTAGACGAGGTCGGCGCCGGCCGCCACGGCACCGGCGACACCGGCGCCGTCCGCGATGCCGCCCCCGACGGTGACGAGGCCGTCGAAGAGGTCCCGGACGGCCGAGACGAACGCGAAGGGCGACAGGTGCCCCGTGTGGCCACCGGCGCCGGCGCTGACGCACGCGAGGCCGTCGACGCCGGCCTCGACCGCCTTGCGCGCCAGCCCGAGGTCGATGACGTCGGCGACGACGAGGCCGCCGTAGCCCTTGACCGTCTCCATGACCGGTCGGGGCGACCCGAGCGCGGTGATGACGACGGGCGGGCGGTGCTCCGCGACGAGGGCGAGGTCGTCGGCGAGCCTCGTGTTGGTGCGGTGGGTGATGAGGTTGACCGCCCAGGGTCCGGTGCCGGCAGCGGCGGCGATGGCGCCCAGCCACTCGTCGAGCTCCCCGGCGCTGCGGCAGTTCTGGGTCGGCAGCACCCCGAGGACGCCCGCCCGGGCCGCCGCGGCGACGAGCTCGGGACCGGACACGAGGAACATCGGCGCCGCGACGACCGGGAGGCGCAGCGAGCGCAGCAGCTCCTCCCGCGTCACGGCGAGGCTTCAGGCCGACGCAGCAGGCGCTTGAGCACCTTGCCGACCGCGTTGCGGGGCAGCTCGTCGCGCACCTCGAGCCGTTCGGGGAGCTTGAACGAGGCGATGCTCCGCCCCCGCAGCCACCCGACGAGCTCGTCGAGCGTCAGGCTCGCGCCCGGACGCAGCACGACGACGGCCGCGACGCGCTCACCGAGCCGTTCGTCCGGGTCGCCGATGACGGCCACGTCGGCGACCGCGGGGTGGTCCGCGATGAGGCCCTCGAGCTCGGCCGGGGCGATGTTCATGCCGCCGCGGATCACCTGGTCGCGGGCCCGGTCGAGGTAGCGGAGGTACTGCCCCCGCTCCCCCGCGATCTCGAAGAGGTCACCGGTGCGGAGGTAGCCGCGGTCGTCGAACGGGCTCGGCAGCTGCTCGCCGTGGAGGTAGCCGGCGAAGACGCTCGGGCCGCTGATGTGCAGCTCGCCCGGGTGCCCGGGCTCGGTGACCTCCTCGCCCGTCACGATGTCGACGAGCCGGGTGTCGGTCCACTCCCCGGCCCGCGTCGACCACGTCACGCCTGGCGCCCCGAACCGGGGGAAGAACTGCGCCCGCTCGTCCGGGTCGGGGAAGTCCACCGGGCTCGACAGCAGCCCGATCCCCTCGTTGGACCCGAAGAAGTTGATGACGCTGATGCCACGCCGCTCCTGCCACCCGCGGACCATGGCCGGCTGCAGCGGCGCCGAGCCGGAGCCGATCCGGGTCAGGCTGCTGACGTCGACCGACGCCATGAGCTCCTCGTTGCCGAGCAGCATCCAGAGCAGCGCGGGCGGCGCGCACGTGTAGGTGACGCGCTCGTGCGCCACCTGCCCGAGGAAGGTCGGCAGGTCGAAGGGATGGTGCTGCACGAGGACGCACCCCGTGAGCAGCCACGGCAGGAACATCCCGCTGATGCCGGCCATGTTGATCATCGGGAAGGGGTTGAGCAGCACGTCGTCGACGGTGACCTGCGGAGCCTCTGTGGTCGCGACGCCGACGGCGAGCCAGTCCATGTGGCAGCGGGGCACGCCCTTCGGCGCGCTCTCCGTCCCCGACGTCCAGCAGATCGTCACGGCGTCGTTGGCCTCGTTGGGGTCCTCGGCGGCGTAGGCCTCCACCGCGTCCCGGTCCGCGTCGGTGGCCGGGGCCGGGTTCCAGACGCGGACCCCGATGGGCACCTCGGCCGTCTCGCGCTCGGGGCCGTAGGCGACGACCGCGCGCACCGAGTCGACGTCGGCGAGCGCCGTGGCCGCCTCCTCGGCGAGGGCTCGCTCCCCGAACCGCGCACAGCTGAGGTATGCCGTCACGCCCGCTCGGGCGCACATCGTGGCCACCTCGCGCTCCCGCAGCTGCACGGGCAGCGGCGAGACGACGACCCCGAGGCGCCAGGCCGCGAGGTAGGCCTCGACGAGCTCGACGGTGTTGGGCAGCTGCACCCCGAGCACGTCCCCGCGGCCGAGGCCGAGCGAGAGGAGCCGAGCGGCGAGCGCCGTGACCTCGGCGTCGAGCTCGTGCCAGGTCAGGCGGCGTGGCGGCGAGCCGAGCAGTGCCTCCCGGTTGGCGGGGTCGACGACGGCGAGCGCCGGGCCCCGGGCGCGGACCCGGTCGGCGAAGAGCCCGTCGAGGGTCTGCTCGCCCCACCACCCCCTCGAGCGGTAGTCGGCGACCTTCTCCGGCGGGTGCAGACCGCGGGCCAGCGGCATGGCCGGCTACCGCGCCCCTCGTCGGGCCGAACGCGGGACGATCTCGATGTCGCTGCCGTGGAGGTCGGCCGAGCACTGGTCGCAGGCGAGCGCGACCCCGAGCGGCGCCTCGCACGGCACGTGCTGCTGGACGAGCGCAGGGCCCTCCTCGGCGGCATACCAGTGCTGCGCCCAGTCGATGGCGACGGCGACGACGGGGTAGAAGGCGTGCCCCTTGGCGGTGAGGTGGTACTCCGCACGGCCCACGCGTCCGGGACCGCGCCGGCCCCGGGCCTCGAGCACGCCGATGTCGCAGAAGGCCCTCAGCCGGTCGGCGACGAGCGCCGGCGGCGCGCCCAGCGCGTCGACGAAGTCACCGAAGCGCGTCAGCCCCCGCAGGGACGCACCGATGAGGGCCGAGGACCAGCGGTTGCCGAAGATCGACATCGTCTCGGGGAAGAGGCCCGCGGAGGAGCGGTCGGCCCGCGCGTCCGACCGTCTCCGGGTGGCCGAGTCCGGGACGGACCGCTCCCACGACCCACTCGGGCCCCACTCGGCGTGCACGGTGCTCGAGGGCACGGCCCCACGGCATACGCGGCAGGTCAGGTCGGGGGCGAAGTCCTGCCCGCACAGGGCGTGCCGCATGGCCGGGAGGGTCTGCGCGTGACCGGGGACCCACTGGCGCTCCCAGTCCCAGATCGCGATCGTGACGGGCCACAGCCCGCGGCCCCGCGGCGTCAGGACGTACTCGGCTCGCACCGGTCGGTCCTGGTAGACGACGCGGCGCAGCACACCCTCGCGTTCCATCGTCGCGAGCCTGGAGGTGAGCACCGCGTTGGAGATGGCGAGCTCGTCGAGGAACTGGCCGTACCGGGTCGTGCCGCGCAACGCGCGCTGGAGGATGAGCAGGGTCCACTCGTCGCCGAGCAGGCCCAGCATGCGGCCGATGGCGTTCGTCGTCCCGGGCTCGAGCCGGGTGGGCGCGGTGCCGAGGTCGACCTCGTCGACCACGGGCTCAGAGATCGATGGCATCCGCTGCCGTCTCCGCCGTGCTCCACCGGCGCAGCTCCAACCCGGGTGCCCAGGTCGAGTGGGTGCCGCTCGAGATCCGCTCCGGCAGGCGCAGCTTGCAGACCGGGCCGTCCGCGACCCGGGCCGCGTCGAACACGACGCAGTAGGACGCGTCGGCGTTCATGTCGGTCGTCAGGGTCACGAGATAGCCGTCGTCCTCGCCGGTGCAGCCGACACGGGGCGCCATCGCGGTCTCGCTGCCGAAGACGTTCTCGCCGAAGGAGTACCGCTCCTCGCTCCCGGTGTGCAGGTCGTGCTTGACGAGGCCGTCGAAGAGGAACCAGGCGGGCTTGCCGGTGGCGGCGTAGGCGTAGCGGTACTTCCCGCCGGCGTAGGCGCCGTTCATCATCCCGAACTCGGTGATGCTCTCGGAGAGCGGCTCCTCCTTGACGAGGCCGGTGCGCAGGTCCAGCCGCCAGCGGTGCAACCGGGCCTGCATGCGGTCGAGGGCGAGGAAGCGGAAGGCCCGCTCCCACCGGTTGCCCATGCCGTTGTCCTGCGGCTCGGGGTCGCCCTGGAAGAAGCCGTCGAGGACGATCTCGTCACCGTCCTCGTAGGCGTTGACGAAGTGCAGGACGTAGGTCGGGTCGGCCTCGAACCAGCGGATGTCGCTCGTCTGCCCGCGCCGCGGGACGACGGCGAAGCGGCTCGGCATCTCGCGGTGGAAGCGCGCGACGTGGGCGCCCTTGGCGAGGGCCTCGGGCTCCCAGAAGAGCGGGAAGTCGCCCAGGACGACGTAGTTCTCGGTGAAGGCCATGTCGTGCGGCAGTCGCGGCCCCGGCAGCGGGACGTCGACGTAGTGGACGAGGTCGTCGGCCTCGTCGACGACGCCGTAGTGCATGTACGGCGCGTCCTTGCTGTAGTTGAAGAAGAGCAGCTCACCCGTGCGGTCGTCGACCTTGGGGTGCGCGGAGACGCCCCAGTCGACGGGAAAGCGGCCGTTCCACGTCACCTTGCCGAGGGTCTCGGCCGACATCGGGTCGAGCCGGTAGAGGTCGCCGCACTGGTAGAAGCTCGTCAGCGCCGTGCCGCGGTGCACGACGACGTCGGTCGACGACGCGTCCTTCATCTGGCGACGCGCGCCCCAGCCGTCCTCACGGAGGGCGAGGTAGGGCGGCTCGGCGAGCCCGGCCCACAGCGACTGCCCGGCCTCCTGCTCGGCGAGGAGGCCGTCGGTGCGGACGAATCTGTTGCGGTAGAAGGCCTTTCCGTCGCGGAAGCCGACCACGTGGACCATCCCGTCACCGTCGAACGGGTGATAGTGCTTGAGCGACGGGTGGACCGGGTTCTCGGTGTTGCGCAGGTAGACCCCGTCGAGGTCCGCCGGTACCTCCCCCTCGACGATCTCGAGGTCGTCGGCCCGGAACTCGGTGGTCTGCGGCCTCCACGGACCCGTGCGCTAGGGATGGGCGTCGTCCGCGGGCAGCGTCGAGAGCATCCGACCGACGATGTCGACATCCATCCGGGCCTCCTTGGCTCGCAGTGGTTCTCAGTGGTGCTCGAGTGTTCTCTGGTGATCTCGGACGTGCTGGTCAGTCGTCGACGGCGCCGACGACGAGGCTGACGGTGGTGGCGGTGCTGCCCCCGAAGTTGAGCGTGCCGAACCGTCGCGCGCCCTCGACCTGGTAGTCCCCCGCGGTGCCGCTGACCTGCCGCGCGGCATCGAGGAGCATGCGTATGCCGCTGGCTCCCACCGGGTGCCCGCCACCGATGAGGCCACCGCCGGGGTTGATCGGCAGACGGCCGTCCGGTGCGATGGACCCGTCCTCGACGGCCTTCCACGACTCCCCCGGCCCGGTGAGTCCGATGTGGTCGATGGCGAGGTACTCGGACGGCGTGAAGCAGTCGTGCACCTCGAAGCCGTCGAGGTCCTCGAGCGTGACGTGGGCCCGGTCGAACGCGTCGGTGACGGCCCGACGCACGTGGGGCAGGACGTAGAGCTCGTCCCGGTCCCGGTCGAGCTTCTGGCGCAGCCCGAGCCCGACGGTGCGGTGACCCCACCCGTCGATCCGGGCGACGGGTCGGCGCCCCGGATGGTCGCGCAGCCACGCGTCGGAGACGAGCACGACGCCTGCGGCGCCGTCGGTGACCTGGCTGCAGTCGTAGCGGCGCAGCCGGCCCTCGACGACGGGGTTGAGCGCGTCGTCGGTCGCGTCCGGACCGGTGAGGTCGGGGACGTCCCAGGCGCGGGTCTGCGCGTTCGGGTTGCGGCGGGCGTTGGCGAGGTTGAGCGCGGCGATGGCGCGCAGGTGCGCGTCGTCGAGGCCGTGGCGGCGGTCGTACTCGCCGGCGACGGCGTTGAAGACGTGGGGCCACATGAAGCGGGCTCCCTCACCGTCGCGCCCCACCCAGGCCGCGGCGCCGAGGTGTCGAGCCGCCTCGTCGCCGGGCACCGTCTTCTCCAGCTCGACACCGAGCACGAGGGCGCAGCCGTAGTGTCCGGCGCGCAGGTCGGCCATGGCCGCGAGCAGCGCCACTCCCCCGGACGCGCAGGCAGCCTCGTGCGCGCTTGCCGGCAGGCCCCAGAGATCGGGGCGCACGGTGGCCGGCACGGCCCCGAGGTGGGCCTGGCCGGTGAAGAGCTGCCCGAAGGCGTTGCCGACGTGGACGACCTCCACCTCCGTCGCCGCGGTGCGACCCGCTTCGAGGGTGCCGTCGACGACCTCGCCGACGAGGTCGGACACGTCGCGACCCTCACGGGTGAGGTTGCGCGCGAAGTCCGTCTGGAACCCACCGAGCACCCAGACTCCCGTGAGGGAGGTGCTCGGGCTGCCGGCCGTCATGTCCGCCTCCGCTCCCGACGCCGCCGTCGGTGCCCAGCTTGCCCTTCACCGGGCACGGTACTACAGCTGACAGAGCCACTCCTGCGAGCGCGGAGGTGTGACGCGACCGTGCTCCTGACGGGGCTGGGGCACGATCGTCAGGTCGGGACGCTCACGGCCTGAGCACCTCGGTGGCGCCGCTCGAGGCGGCCTCGATCGCGTCGAGCACCGCCGGTGCCGTGGTGTTCTCGGCGAGCCGGTTCACCTTGCCCTCTCCGTGGTAGTCGCTCGACCCGGTGAGCAGCAGGCCGAGACGTGCGGCCAGCTCCGTGGCGCGAGCGATCTCGGCCGGTCCGTGGTCGCGGTGGTAGGCCTCCAGCCCCGCCAGACCGGCGTCCCGCATCCGCTCGACGAGCGTGTCGTCCAGCGCGCCGGACCGGGTCCGGGTGAACGGGTGCGCGATCACCGGCACCCCGCCTGCTGCGCGGACGAGCTCGACGGCCCGGACCGGGTCGGGCGCGTAGTGACCGACGTAGTACGGCGAGTCGTCGCCGAGCCACGACCGGAACGCCTCGTCGCGGTGCCGGATCGTGCCGTTCGCGATGAGGGCGTCCGCGATGTGCGGTCGACCGGGGGTGGCGCCGGGCCCGACCTGAGCGAGCACCTCGTCGTAACCCAGGGGTATGCCGTCCGCGGCCATGAGCGCGACCATCCGCTCGAGCCGGGTCGACCGGGAGTCGCGGGCCCGCTCGAGCTCGTCGGTGAGGGCCGCGTCGTCCGGGTCGGTGAGGTAACCGAGCAGGTGGATCGAGGAGTGGCGCCAGGCGCAGGAGATCTCGATGCCGCGCACCAGGGTGACGCCGAGGGCGCGCGCGGCCGTCGCCGCCTCGGGCCAGCCGGCGACCGTGTCGTGGTCGGTGATGGCGAGGACGTCGACCCTCGCCTCGGCAGCCGCGGCGAGCAGCTCGCTGGGCGACTCGGTGCCGTCGCTGACCGCCGAGTGCGCGTGCAGGTCGATGACCGGACCCGCTCCTGCCCCGGTGGCTCCCACGCCCCCACCCTAGGGCCGCCCCGCTCCCGGCCCGCCCCCAACTCCGCAACACACCCAGTAGGTCACAACACGCCGGGGTCAGATCGCGGGTGAGGCGGGACCTACACGGTGTGTTGCAGCATGCAACAGTTAGCGGCTTCAGGCGGGGCGTGGCGGACGAGCGACGACGAGCGCCTTGGCAGACCGAACCCGCGCGCCGATGAGTCCGGGGCGCTCCAGCTCGTTCCAGATGACCCGCTCGACGGGGTGCCCCAACCTCCTGATCGCATCCTCACGTCGTTTCTCGAGCCAGAGGACCTCCTCAGGCCTCGGCGCACCATCCTCGGCATCGCGCTGTCGCGCGTACTTCACCAAGCCGTCGAACTCGAGAACCACTCCGTCCACGAGCAGATCGACCCTCGCCACGAAACGGCCCTCCTCGTCACGGAGAACCACTTGGCTCTCTGGCTGCAGGCCCAGGCGTCGAAGCGCGAGGCGGGTCCGAGACTCTCCTACCGACTCACTCCTACCGTCCATGAGCAGAACGGCTTCCAGTGCCCGGCCGCGTCCTTGGTGCGGGGAAACGGCGGCAACCTCGGTCATCAGATCGTCCAGGGTCACCAGTCCCCGGTGCAGAGCAGCGTCTCCCGCCACGACGGCGCAGTCCTGGCCCATGGTCAGGGCAGTCCGCACGACGGCGCGAGCAGGTGAGACGCAGACCGCGTCCGCGGCTCGAACCACCGCGACACCGTCATCGGGGTGGAGCCAGACCGCACCGCGCCGCACACTCTGGACGGTATCGGAGACGAGGTCGATGCGGTCGGCATCAACGTTCCAGAGCGGCAGACCCAGCATCCCGATAGCGGCATGGTGGCTCAGGGCGTCACCGGGCCTGGATCTGGCGACTGCGAGGCAACGGAGCCGATAGCGCTCGTCCCCGGTTGCCTGCTGCCAGACGGTCGCGCGGACATACGCACCGCGCCGCACCCGAACCAGCTGCCGGGACCGCACCGCTCGGTGTAGATCCGCCTTGGTGAGCCCGGCGGCCTGGGCCTCGTGTGCGGCGAAAACCCCGCCCTGGGAGCCGGCCAGCGCCTCGATTCGTGGGTCCATGTGAGCAGACTCCGCGGCAAACGAGCAACTGTTCGGGGCAGCAGCAGCACCTGTGGACAGTGCCGCCGCAGGCGCACCGGCTGTGGACGAACGCAACGCACCGAGTAGGTCACAACCCGCCGGGGTCCGATCGCGGTGTGTTGTGACCTACTCGGTGTGTTGCGGGGTCAGGAGGGGTGGGACTCGGGCGCCGGCACGTCGCGGCCGGGCCAGTTCCGGTCCGGCACCGGCACCGGACGACCGGGCTGCTCGCCGCCGCGGGCCTCGAGGTAGTTCTCCTTGGGCACCATGACCTTGCGGCGGAAGATGCACACGACCGTGCCGTCCTGCTTGTAACCGATCGTCTCGACGTGCACGACCCCACGGTCGTCCTTCGAGGTCGACTCCCACTTGTCGAGCACGGTCGTCTCTCCGTAGATCGTGTCGCCGTGGAAGGTCGGCGCGACGTGGCGCAACGACTCGATCTCGAGGTTGGCGATGGCCTTGCCCGAGACGTCCGGCACCGACATGCCGAGCAGCAGCGAGTAGACGTAGTTGCCGACGACGACGTTCTGCCCGAACTGCGTCGACCCGGCGGCGTAGTGGGTGTCGAGGTGCAGCGGGTGGTGGTTCATCGTCAGCAGGCAGAAGAGGTGGTCGTCGTACTCCGTGACCGTCTTGCCGGGCCAGTGCCGGTAGACCGCACCGACCTCGAACTCCTCATAGCTGCGTCCGAACTGCATGCCCGCTCCTCGTCGAGAGTGATCACCCGGCCCCGCTGGGACGAGCGGCTACCAGCCTGCCCGAGCCCACGGCATACGCCCATGGTCGTATGCCGTGTGCTTGCTCACGATGGCCCCTGACCGACCGTGTCGTCCGCCACGACGGGCAGGTCGCTCGTCTCGGAGAGGACGGGCGCGGTGCTCCCCGTGGCCGTCGGGTCGGGGTCGGCCGGGAGGGTCGCTCCGGCGGCCGGACGGGGACGCACCCCCTGCTTCTTGGCGACGAGCAGGCTCGCGAAGTAGGTGCCGAGCGACACGCCGGCGGCGAGGCCGAGGCCGAGGCCGAAGGCCTGCAGGAGCGTCGGGACCCCCACGGCGAACCCGTTGCCGTCGGGGTTGGTCACGAGCTGCGAGATGCCCTCGTAGGCCATCCGCCCCGGCAGCAGCGGGACGATGGCGGCGGTGGTCACGGCCAGCGGCGAGATCGTGAGGCGGCGCGCGACGAGGCGGGCGGCGAATCCGATGACGAGGGCGGCCGTCGCCGACGCCGTGACGGCGCCGAGCTGGAGCGTCCGCTCGGCGAGCGCCAGCATGACCCAGCCCGCTCCCCCGGCCACACCGGCGACGGCGACCGCGGTGCCGGTCGCGTAGGACATGACGGCGAACGCCACGGAGATGATGACGGCGCACACGACCTGGACGACGACGTTGTCGCTGAGCAACGTCTGCGAGCTGATGGCGATCGGGTAGTCCAGCCGCTTGCCGAGCGAGAGCACGACAGAGATGCCCACCGCGATGCCGAGCGAGAGCACGATGACCTCGAACCCGCGCGCCCCGGCCGTGACGTAGTAGCCCTCGAGCGCGTCCTCGGCCGCGCCCACGACCGAGAGGCCCGACAGCAGCAGGACGATCCCGGACGCCACGACAAGCGAGGGCGACACGTCACCGACGAAGGTGAGGCCCGCCGACTGGGCGACCACGACGAGGGTCGCCACGGCGGTCGGTATCGCGGCGCCGACGCACTGGGCGAAGAAGGCTGCGACCCCCGCGCCGGTGAGCCACGTCAGGACCCGCCCCACGACCGTCGCGGTGAGGAAGCTGAGCAGGATGATGAACGGTCCGGCGCCGACGAGGCCCGCGGCCCCGGCGGCCAGCGCGCCACCCGCGACGGTGACGAGCCAGCGACGGTACGGGTGCGGCGCCGTGATGACCGAGTCGAACCGGACCCGCGCCTCGTCCACCGGCACCGGGTCCTGGGACAGCTCGACGATGAGGCCGCGCAGGCGCTCGAGGCGCGTGTAGTCCTGCACGCGGAAGCGGACGATGCGCATGACGGTGATGGGGTCGGCGTTCGGGCCGCGGTGGTAGCTGACGGTGACCGAGGTGTAGGTGACGTCGACGTGCACCGAGCTGAGGCCGTACGCCTTGGTCAGCGTCAGCACGGTCGCCGTCACGTCGGCCGCGGCGGCGCCGGTGGCGATCATCGCCACCCCCGCGCGCATGGCGAGGTCGATGACCGCCTGGGCCGTCACGGAGTCGACGCCGTCGGGCGTCGTCCAGATCGGGATCTCGTCGGTGGGCGGCCCACTCGGTCTCATGGCGCGCCGGGTGCTCGCCCGCAGCGAGGGCAGGCTCCGGTGGGCGGTGGTCGGCCGGGCGGTTCGGTCGGTGCGGGCCACCCCCAGACCGTATGCCACCGGCCGCTGGCCCTCGGGGGTGGGCGTGACCCTCAGCGCAGCGGCACGTCAAGCGCGCGGTAGACCATGAGCGACACGGCGTTGACCGTGTCCCGGCCGTAGGTGAAGCCGTTGGGGCTGCGCGAGAGGATCGCGAGGGAGTACCACCGGTTGTTGCCGTGGACGTAGCCGAGCGAGTTGACGCGGTACCCGCCCGTCATCGGTCCCCAGCCGTTCTTGACCGTCGTGTAGACGCTCGTCGGCAGCGGCGGGTCGCACACGCCCCAGCGCTGGGTGGCCGTCACCGTGGACATCAGCTGGCGCGCGTAGGCGCGGTTGACGACCGTGAGGTAGCCCGTCCCCACGACGACGACGCGCAGGAGCCTGACGAGGTCCCCGGGGACGGTCGTCGAGTAGCCCCACCACGACGAGCCGTACGAGCCCGTCTGCACGACGGTCGCGGACATCCCGACGTCCCGAGCCACCCGGAGGATCGAGGCGCTGCCGATCTGGGTGATGAGCGAGTCGGTGGCCGCGTTGTCGCTGTTGCGGATCATCCGGCCCGCGAGGTCCCTCTGGCTCGTGGTCACGGCCACCCCGCGCTCCTGGCTGCGGCGCAGGAGCGTCACGAGCACCAGGACCTTGATGGTGCTGAGCGACTCGTTGCGGAAGGTGTTCCAGGTGACCTCCTGACCGGTCTGGTGGTCGTGCAGGAGCAGCCCCAGGGTGCCGACCCTCGTGCTCAGGTACGAGGAGAGCGCCGACCGCAGCGCGGCCGCGGTGTCGATCCCCGCCGCCGATGCCGTCGCCGCACCGGCGACGGAGGCGGTCGGCAGCACGAGGGCCGCCGAACCGAGCACGAAGGAGCGCCGGCCCGCCTTGCCTGAGAGATCCATGAGAGGACCGTAGGCGCAATCTGGTTGTGACGGAGGTGCAATGGCGTGTCACGATGACGCGGTGATGAGTGAAGAGCAGAACACCTCTCCGAGCCGCAAGCGCCCGACGACCGACGAGTTCCGGGCCTTCGTCGCCAGTGGGTGGGCACCCCGCAGCACCGAGGTGACCCCTCGGGCCGAGGTCGCCGACCACGCAGCCCGCCGTCGCGAGGCCGTGAGCGCCGCCTTCCCGGGCGAGCGCCTCGTCGTGCCCGCCGGTGGCCTCAAGGTGCGCAGCAACGACTGCGACTACGTCTTCCGGCCGCACA
This sequence comes from Terrabacter aerolatus, assembly GCF_007991735.1. Lineage (GTDB taxonomy): Bacteria > Actinomycetota > Actinomycetes > Actinomycetales > Dermatophilaceae > Terrabacter > Terrabacter aerolatus. Next base: position 113,469 of record NZ_BJYX01000010.1, read on the forward strand.
GCGCCTTCGCCCACCTCACCGGCCTGGGCAGCGACCGCGAGCCCGACGCCGTGCTCGTCCTCGAGCCGCGCGCGTCGGCCGACGGCGAGGGCAGCGACGGGCACGAGGCCGTGCTCTACTTCCGCCCGCTCGCCGAGCGCGACACCGAGGAGTTCTTCGGCGACTCGCGCTACGGCGAGTTCTGGGTCGGTGCCCGCCCGACCCTCGCCGACATCGAGTCCGAGCTCGGCCTGACGGCCCGTCACATCGACGAGTTCGGCGAGGCCGTCGGCAAGGACGCCGGCGAGGTCACCATCCGGGTCGTGCGCGACGCCGACGCCGAGGTCGCGACCCGCGTCGACAAGGCTCGCGCCGCAGCGGCCGGTTCCGCCGAGTCCGCAGAGGCCGAGACCCGGGTCGACCGCCAGCGTGAGGCCGACGAGCAGCTGGCCGCCTTCCTCTCGACGCTCCGGTTCGTCAAGGACGAGTGGGAGGTCGAGCAGATGCGCGACGCGGTCGCCGGCACCCACCAGGGCTTCGACGCCGTCATCGCCGACCTCCCCGAGGCGGTCCGTCGGGGCCGCGGCGAGCGCTGGGTCGAGGGTGTCTTCGGCCTGCACGCGCGCCACCATGGCAACGGGGTCGGCTACGACTCGATCTGCGCGAGCGGCGACCACGCCAACACGCTCCACTGGATCAAGAACACCGGCGACGTCAAGGACGGCGACCTGCTCCTCCTCGACGCCGGCGTCGAGGTCGACTCGCTCTTCACCGCCGACATCACCCGCACGCTGCCCGTGAGCGGCACCTTCAGCGACGCGCAGCGCCGGATCTACGACGCCGTGTATGCCGCGCAGGAGGCGGGCATCGCCGCCTGCCGGCCGGGCAACAAGTTCAGCGACGTCCACGCCGCCGCCATCCGCGTCATCGCCGAGCACCTGCACGAGTGGGGTCTGCTCCCCGAGGGCGTCGACGTCGAGGGCACCCTCGACGCCGACCACGGCCAGTACCACCGCCGGTGGATGGTCCACGGCACGAGCCACCACCTCGGCATCGACGTCCACGACTGCGCGCTCGCGACCCGCGAGGAGTACTCCGACGCCGAGCTCCGGCCGGGCATGGTCATCACCGTCGAGCCGGGCCTCTACTTCAAGGCCGACGACGAGCTCGTCCCCTCCGAGCTGCGCGGCAACGGGGTGCGCATCGAGGACGACGTCCTCATCACCGAGGACGGCTGCGAGAACCTCTCGGCCGCGATGCCCCGCAGCTCCGCCGAGGTGGAGCAGTGGATCACCGGCATCTGGGCCGACCGCGCCTGACCATCCGCGCCCGACCGGCTCAGCTCCGGCCCAGCGCAACACACCGAGCAGTCGGCAAACCCCGGCGGTTACAACCGCCGGGGTTTGCCGTTGCTCGGTGTGTTGCGGTCAGAGGGCGGGCGGGGGGCCGGGCTGGTCGCTGCCCGACGGCGGGGTCGGCGGGGTCGGTGGGGCGGTCTGGGTCGGCGGCGTCCCGGGCGGGCTGCGGAAACCGCCGTGCGGACCCACGTCGATGCCCGCCTGGGCGAGGATCTCGCGACCCTGCTGGGCGAACTTGTGCTCGCAGAAGACCTCGTAGCGCGTCGCGACCACCTGGCTCACCGACGAGAAGTCACGCGCGCCCCGGGTGAAGGCGTAGCCGACGAGCGACCAGACGAGGCCGAAGACCGCACCGTAGAGGGCGGTGTAGAGCAGGAGCGTCAGGGGGTTCGAGGGCTGGGAGAAGAGCGAGAGGATGAGGCCGACGAACAGGCCGAGCCACACGCCGGAGAGCATGCCGCCGAGCGCCACCCGGCCCCAGGTGAGGCGGGCCGTCACCCGCTCCATCTGCTTGAGGTCGGTGCCGACGATGAGGCAGTTCTCGACCGGGAACTGGTTGTCCGACAGCGTGTCGACGGCCTTCTGCGCGTCGAGGTACTTCTCGAAGACACCCAGCGACATGGGGTACTCCAGGGACAGCGTCGCAAATCCCTGGCGTCCCCCCGGACCCTTCGGTTGCAGGCTCATGCCTCCATCCTCGCACCCCCTGCCGGACGGGCAAGGGACGCTCAGGCCTTGAGCTTGTAGTCCTCCACCAGCCGGCGGCCGATGATCATGCGCTGGATGTCCGCGGTGCCCTCGCCGATGAGCAGCATGGGCGCCTCGCGGTAGAGGCGCTCGATCTCGTACTCCTTGGAGTAGCCGTAGCCGCCGTGGATGCGGAAGCTGTCCTCGACGACCTGCGAGCAGTACTCCGACGCAAGGTACTTCGCCATCCCGGCCTCGAGGTCGTTGCGCTGGCCGGAGTCCTTCTTGCGGGCGGCCTTGACCATCATCTCGTGCGCGGCCTCGACCTTGACGGCCATGTCGGCGAGCCGGAACAGCACCGCCTGGTGGTCGACGATCTTCTTGCCGAAGGTCTCGCGCTGCTGGGCGTAGGAGACACCGAGCTCGAAAGCCCTTCTCGCGACACCACATCCGCGCGCCGCGACGTTGACACGGCCGACCTCGACGCCGTCCATCATCTGGTAGAAGCCCTTGCCGGGCTCACCCCCGAGGATCTGCGCGTCGGTCGTGCGGTGCCCGTCGAAGATGAGCTCGGTCGTGTCGACCCCCTTGTAGCCCATCTTGTCGATCTTGCCCGGCACCGTGACGCCCTGCGCGGTCTCGCCGAAGCCGGACTCCTTGTCGACGAGGAAGGTCGTCATGTTCTTGTAGACCGAGTCGGCGCCCGTGTCGGTCTTGACGAGGACGGCGACGAGGTTGGCCGACCCTCCGTTGGTGAGCCACATCTTCTGGCCGTTGACGGTCCAGGCACCGTCGTCGCCCCGGACGGCCTTGGTCTTGATGGCGGAGACGTCGGAGCCGCAGCCCGGCTCGCTCATCGAGAAGGCCCCGCGGATCTCGCCGGTCGCCATCTTCGGCAGGTAGTGCTGCTTCTGCTCCTCGGTGCCGTGCTGGAGCACCATGTAGGCGACGATGAAGTGGGTGTTGATGATGCCGCTGACGCTCATCCAGCCGCGGGCGATCTCCTCGACGGAGAGGGCGTAGGTCAGGAGCGACTCGCCGAGACCGCCGTACTCCTCGGGGATCATCAGCCCGAAGATCCCCATCTCCTTCATGCCGTCGACGATCGCCTGCGGGTACTCGTCCCGGTGCTCCAGCTCGGTGGCGACGGGGATGATCTGCTCCTCGACGAACTCGCGCACGAGCTTGATCAGTTCGGTCTGCTCCTCGGTGAGGCCGTCGGTCTGCTGCAGTCGGGACATGCGCGAATCGCCACCTTGCGTCTGGGCTCTCGGTCAACTGCGTCCGAGTATGCCGTCGCGCCGGGTGGGCGGTCAGCGCGCCGGCGTGTGAGGGTCGACACCTGTGTCCTCGGTCACCGGACCGCGCGGGCGTCGATGCAGGGCTGGGCTACCAGGGCTGGCCTACCAGGGCTGGCCTACCAGGGCTGGCCGAACGGGACGCTCTTGGACTTGACCGGCCCCTCGAGCGTCGAGCGCTGGCTGAAGTTGCCACCCTTGAGGCCGGCGGTGACGGCGCGCAGCAGGTCGCTGCGCGTCGCGGCCGGCTGCTCCTTGAGCGCCTTGAGGAACAGGTAGGTGAAGGCCCCGTTGGACCGGCCGCCGAAGGTCGCGTCGGAGGCGGTCTGACCCGACTTGCAGGCGGCGAAGAGCACGGGCTTGGACGCCGTCGACCGGCTCTTCGTCAGCTCGACGAGGGCCCTGCGGTCGGGCCGACCGGCAGGGGCCTGGGCCCGCAGTGCCCGCGCCCGGTCCAGCCCCTTGGGCGTCGGCTGCGGCAGGAAGCGCGGCTTCCGGCCGAGCAGCTGGGCCTGCATGATCTCCTCGAGGTCCTTCAGGCCGGTGCCGCTGTGGCACGTGTCGAGGAGCACCTCGAAGAGGACGCCGGAGGGCACCCGGGCCAGGAGGTCGTGCATCTCGTCGTCGACGATGACCGTGTCCCGGTCCCACTGGTCGCCCTTCTGTCGGATGTCGTGGCAGGCGAACGCCTCGTCGAGGTCGTCGGGCTCGAAGTCGCCGCCCGGCTCGTTCGGCAGCTGGGTGCCGTGGCTGGAGAGGGTGAAGATGATGTGGTCCCCGGGCTTCGCCGTGTCGACGAGGGCGTTCAGGGCCGCCATGACGGCACTCTTCGTGGCGGCGGCGTCGGTGAGCACCGTCGTCGCGCTCCCGGTGAAGCCGAGCGGCTTCAAGGCCTGGGCGATGTCGTTCGCGTCGTTGACGCAGCCGGCCAGCCAGCTCGTCTGCGGCAGCGACTCGAACTCGTTGATCCCCACGCACAGAGCCCTGCGTGCCATGGCCGTTCCTTCCTTGTCGTGAACCACTCGGGTGAGCGGGTTCGTCTGGGGCGTATGCCGTTTCACACCGTCTGCAGGACCGCGTCCGGTCTCGCGTACACGACGTACGCGAGCCAGGTCGGGTCGTCCGCGTCGCGTGCCGCCGCACGCGCGAGCGCGCTGGCCCGAGACATCTGGGTCCCCTTGAGCAGCTCGTCGTAGAGCGTCTCCACGAAGACGCGGGCCGGCTCCCCGCGGACCGACCACAGGCACGAGACGAAGGCCGACGCCCCGGCGTCGAGGAACGCCTTGGCGAACCCGCCGACGGTCGTGAACAGCTCACCCGACCGTCCGGTCTGGCACGCGTTGAGGACGACGACGGGGCCGACGTCGTCCGGGCCCGTCCAGTCGAGGTTCTCGGAGACGTCGGTCGCGCTGAGGAACTGCTGTCGCACGGTGCTGCCACGCCGCTGGCCCTTGAGCAGGACCTTGGCCTCGGCGATGTCGTCGGAGCGGGCCGCCCCGTGGCCGGAGAAGTGGAGCAGGTCGAAGCCGCCTCCGCGCAGGAGCCGCTCGACGCCCGTCGGGGTGGCCGTCACCGCCGTCGCGCCCAGCCGGTCGCGGAGGTAGCCGGCCTCGGCGACGCCGACGTCGTTCTTGAACATCGGGTCGGCGTAGACCGGGCAGATCGTGCGCGCGTGGCCCCGCCGCACGCGTACCTGCTGGGGAGGGAAGCTGCCCAGCTGCCACCGCACGAGACCACCGGAGGCGAGGAAGCGGGGGGTCGTCCCCCGCTTGCCCCGCGGCGGCTTGAGGTGCAGGAGCTCCCACGGGACGACGGGCTCGTCGGTGTAGACGATGAGGTCGTGCACGAGGTCGCGGTGCGTCCAGAGGTAGGCCTGCATGTCCTCCGGGAAGAACTGGTCGAAGAGCATGGTCCCGGTGTTCTGCAGCTGCGACATCCGCTCCTGCGCCGAGAGGTCCGGGTTCTTGATGACGTCCTCGACCTCGGCGATGCGGTAGTGCACGAACTCGTCGCGTCCCACGATCGGCGCCGACTCGAAGACGTGCGCGGGCTCCCCGGGGACGAGGCGCACGGCATAGCTGTAGACGCGCTCCCCCGTGACCCGGCGCCCTTCGACGATGTCGAGACACGGCAGGCCGTCGAGCTGCGGCGCGTCGATGCCGGTGTGGACCGCGGCCGTCACGGGAACCGGGGCCGCCGCCGCGGCCGGCGCAGCGGTCGTTTCGAGGGTGAGCGTGGCGACCGGGACCCAGCCCTGACGCAGCACGATCGACACGCGTACCGGTCCGGCCGCGAGGGCCCGTACGCGGAAGGTGAGCTCGCTGGCCCAGTCCCCGCTCGGCAGGCCGAAGACCTTCGCGTCGGTCTCGAGCACCTGGGCGTTGTCCTTGGCGTAGACCTGCACGCTCACCGGCCGCTCGGCGTCGACCTGGACGGTCTGTGCCACGTGGGCGGTGCCCTCGGTCGCCGCCAGTCGCCGACGCGCCAGGCGGACGCGCACCGTCGCCTCGGCGCCGGGCACGACGGTCGACGGCATCTCCGCAGCGAGCTCGGCCGTCGTCGTCTCGTCCCTGACCGCGGCCTCCCTCGCCACGGGCCTCTTCGCCGTCGCCTTCTTCGCGGTCGCCTTCTTCGCCGTCGCCTTCTTCGCGGTCGCCTTCTTCGCCGTCGCCTTCTTCGCCGTCGCCTTCTTCGCCGTCGCCTTCTTCGCCGTCGCCTTCTTCGCGGCCTGCTCGTTCGGGGGCGGAGGGGCCTGCGCGGCGGGAGGCGGCGGCTCGGCCATGTCCAGGTCGCGGCTCCCCCCGTCGCCGGACGTGAGGACGGGCCCGGCGGTCATCCAGGCGGGCAGGTGGCTCGCGTCGTCGGAGGCGCCGAGCCCGAGCGGCAGCCACTGCGAGATCGCCCCGATGACCGACAGCTGCGAGAAGTAGTTGACGTGGTAGACGACGTCGTTCGTGCCGAGCGCGAAGCTGTCACGGACGTAGCCTCCCGCCGGTAGCCCGATCGCGGACATCGAGTCGGTGTCGACGACGAGGTCGTTGCGACCGTGGAAGAGTCCGTCGACGAAGCCCTCGGCGAGCTTGACCGCCAGCTCCCGGGGGAACTCCGGCGGGTTGTGGTGGTCGCCGAAGAGCGAGACGTGGAAGTCGGACGAGACGACGTGCCAGTCCGTGCCCGGCCCGGGTTGTCCGGGCTGGACCTCGTTGAGCGTGGTCACGAACGGGCCTCCAGGAGTCATGGCGGCCAGGCCGGGCACCCCGTCGTCGCCCGCGGCATACGACACGAGGTACTTCACGAGAGCACCGACACCCGAGACGACGCCGCTGACCACCGCCCCGAACGGGGCGCCCCCGGGCACGAGGGACAGTCCGGCCGCGCCGGCCATGACGAGGTTGGTGTAGAGGTCGACGAGGTCGTGCCAGCGCTCGGGGTCGGCGAGGTGGGTCCCGCCGTTGGTGGCGGCGACGAAGACGATCGAGTCGACACTCGTGCGCAGCCCCGACCCCGGGAGCACCGCCTCGACGAACGACCGCGTGACGAGGCCGCCGCGGCTGTGCGTGACGACGTCGAGGACGAGTTCGCCGTCGTGGGGCTCGAGCAGGGCGAGCAGGTCTCGCGCGTTGCTCTCGGGGTCGACGCTCAGCGTGCGGTGGTCGAAGCCGATCACGGCGTCGTAGGCCTGCACGAGGGTGTCGACGAACCCCTCCGCCCCCGGAGTGACGGCCAGGGCCCCGAACGCTCCGGCCGTCGACGAGAACGTCCCGTGGACGAGCAGCAGCACCCGGGCGGGCCGCTCCGTCGGCAGGCCCACCTCGGCGAGCGAGGCGACCGGTCTCCACGCATCGAGCGCACTGCCCGTCACGTGGACGAGCCCGCTGTGCACGCCCGCCTCGAGGTGCTCGATGACCTTCCCCACGACGAGCGGCGCCGCGAAGCGGAGCACGATGGCCTGCAGGGCCCCGTGCGCGAGGTCACCGAGCAGACCGCGGTCGACCGCACGCGGGGAGGCGTCGAGCGAGCGGGAGCGAGCAGCAGGACGAGTCGGGGCCTCGGGCTGGACCCTCAGCGCGAACGAGACCGTCCGGGGTCCGCGGTCCAACGACCTCGTGCGCTCGCCGACGTCGACGGGGAGGTGCCACGAGTAGAGGCCGTCACGCTCGAGGAGGACGACCGCGTCCTCACCGGCCGGCACGTCGACGTCGACCCCGACGGTGCCCCGCCGGTTGGCCGGTGCGGGGCCGTCGAGGTCGCGACCGCGCCGCGGCGTGAGGTCGATCCGGTCGACGACGACGAAGTCGCCGCCGCGCAGGGCCTCGACGAGGGCGGCGCGCTGGGCGTCACGCCCTCCGGAGGGCAGGTCGCGGTCGGTGCGGTCCGACGCCGGCGACGCGTCGTAGCCCCGGGGCGCGCGCACGCGCACCGCTCCTCGACCGAAGGATGCGGACGGCATACCTGGGCTCCCCTCCGAGAGGTCTCCCCTGCTCCTGCCACGGTAGAGGCGAACGCCGTCCCCGGTGATACAGATCGCGCGAAGCGGTCCCGATGGGGAGTGCTCCCCCTTCCACGTCGGCCGGCCCGCTCCTACCGTCGGTGCCGCCGGGGGACCATCGGGGAACCCCGTCGACGAAGGGACGACAGATGGGTTCCACCACGCAGGTGCGCCGTTCGGCAGCGCCACGTTCGGCGCGGTCGGTCAGCGCGCTCCTCGCAGCGCTGGCCGTCGCAGCCGCCACCGTCATCGGTCACGGCGCACCGGCCCAGGCCGTGACGTCGCTGACCACCACGCAGCTCCAGCGAGACCTGTGGGGCCTGCTCTACTACTCCGGCCCCATCGACGGGGTCGACGGGTCGGGCACCCGGGGCGCCGTCCGGGCCTTCCAGAAGGACAACTGTCTCGGCCAGGACGGCGTCGCCGGGGCGGCCACCCAGCCCAAGGTCATCGCCAAGGTCAAGGCGGTGCAGACGAAGGCCGCGACCGGCGCCGACGGCGTCTACGGGCCCGTCACGACGAGCAGGGTCCGCGCCTACCAGAAGGCGCACGGCATCCCGACCGGCGGCCAGGCCGGCCCGCTCACCATGAGGGCGATGGGCATCACGCGCGTCCTGTCGTGCACGCCCGCACCACCGGCCGGCGGATCGAAGGTCGGCGGCACCATCTCGCGCACCGAGGTCCTGGCGCGCGCGGCGTACTGGACCGACCGGCGCATCCCGTACAGCATGAACCGCTACACCGGTGACCCCAAGGGCCGCCAGTACCGCACGGACTGCTCGGGATTCGTCTCCATGGCCTGGCACCTCTCGTCGTCCCTGTCGACCGTGACCCTCCCGGGTGTCTCGCACCGGATCAGCAAGAGCGACCTGCGCCCCGGCGACGTCCTGCTCAAGGGCGGCCCGGGGTCCGCCGGCGCGTCGGGGCACGTCGTGCTCTTCCGCGGGTGGGCCGACTCGGCCCACACGTCGTACCACGCGAGCGAGGAGTCCGGCTCGCACGGGGCGATCGCCCGCACCATCCCCTACCCCTACTTCGCCGGCTACGGCACGTTCGTGCCCTACCGCTACGACAAGATCACCGGCTGACCCGGCTGACCTGCCGGAGCGGCCGTCGTCGGCCGCTCCGGCGAAAACCCGTTGCACGGCCGTGTGCCGCCGCGCCAGTCTGTGACCGAGCGCGGCGGCACACGGCCGTCCACACCGACCCAAGGAGGGTGACATGTCCATCACGGCAACGGGCACACCTGCCCACATCACTTCTTCCTTGGAGTTCTCTTGTCGTTCAACGCTTTTCACGACGACGGCCTCGATGCCGTCGAGCCCCGGCTGAGCAGCCGGGCGGTCCTCGGTCTCGAGGACGAGCAGTATGCGGTCGACAGCGACCCCGACGGTCCGCCCGAGGGTGAGCGATGGTCGAGCTGGGACGGCGCGACCCACGGCCCGAAGCCCCGACCGGACTGGGTCATCACCGACCTCGGCGCGGTGGAGGCCGACCTCGGGGTGCTCAAGACCGGCAAGGAGGCCGACGTCCACCTGGTCCGCCGGTGGGTGCCGGGCTCGCCCGACCGTGACGTCGTCATGGCCGGCAAGCGCTACCGGTCGAGCCAGCACCGCATGTTCCACCGCGACTCCGGCTACCTCGAGGGCCGGCGCGTGCGGAAGTCGCGCGAGATGCGGGCCATGCGCACCCGCACCTCGTTCGGCAAGGAGCTGATCAGCGGGCTCTGGGCCTTCGCGGAGTTCCAGACCCTGGTGCGCCTCTGGGAGGAGGGGCTGCCCGTGCCCTACTCGGTGCAGATGTCCGACGACGAGATGCTGATGGAGTTCATCGGCACCTCCGACGGGCGGGCCGCGCCACGTCTGGCACAGGTGCGCCCGGAGGCGGACCTGCTGCCGGTGTTCTTCGAGCAGCTGCGCGAGGCGATGCTCCGGCTCGCCGAGCTCGGCTGGGCCCACGGGGACCTCTCGCCCTACAACGTGCTCCTCGAGGGTGAGGGGGACGCGTCGCGGCTCGTCCTGATCGACTGGCCGCAGATCGTCGACGTCATCGGCAACCCGCACGGACCGGAGTTCCTCGAGCGCGACACCCGCAACATGTGTGACTGGTTCACCCGTCGTGGGTACGCGGTGGACGAGGGAGTGCTCTTCGGCGACCTCATGGCGGCGGCGACGTCCCGCTGGTGAGAAGCGGGCGGCGGTGCGCCCGTGCCGTCCCGAGGGGCCCACAGGTCAGGTGGAGGTCACCCGTTCGTGGGGTGACCTCCATCCCCTGTGGCCCGTCGCGACGGTCGGTCGCCGCACGTCGAAGCCGTCAGTCGAGGCCGCCAGTCGAGGCCGTCAGTCGAGGTGGTCAGTCGGTGAGGAAGTCCGCAGGGTGGCCGAACTTGCCCGAGTGCACGAAGCCCTCGAGTGGCAGCCGGGAGCGAGGCAGCCGGGCTCGGGTGCGCACCCAGTCCGGCATCTCGGTGTCGTCGTCGGGGCCGGCCGGCAGGCCCAGGGCGAGGCCCGTGGTGACGGCCCAGTGGGGCGGCACCGCAAACCGCTCGGTCGCGGCGCGGTGGTCGAAACCACCGAACTGGCGCACCTGCAGGCCCATCGAGCGCGCCTGCACCGTGATGTGGGCGACCGCCTGCCCGAGGTCGAACATCGCGTAGTCGCTGTACGCGATCTCGTGGTCCTCGTCGGTGGCGACCTGGTGGAGGGTCAGGATGATGGCTGACGCCGAGGGCGCCCACACCTGGTTGGCCGACGAGAGCAGCTCGACCATGGCGGCGTGCGTGTCGTCGCCCCGTCGCCCGACGATGAAACCCCACGGCTGCGAGTTGCCCGCGGACGGTGACCACCGGGCGGCCTCGAGGATCGCGCGCAGCGCGTCCGGCCCGAGCTCGTGCGTGCGGTCGTAGACCATGACGCTCTCGCGGTCACGGAGCAGCGGCGTGAGGATCTCCGGCTGCGCCGCCGGTGGGGGCGTATGCCGTCCCGCTCGGTCGATCTCGTGCGTCACGTCGCGCTCACCGTCCTCACGCATCCGACAACCATGCCGCAGCGTCGTCTCTTCCCGGCTCCGTTGTGGCAGGGACCACGCCCCGCCGGCCCCGTCAACCGCCGGCGGGTGCGGGCGGCCGACGACGAGCCACGGTGCGCGTCAGTAGGCGCGACCGACGACGGCGAGCACACCGTCGTCCGACTCCGAGCCGGGCACCGACCCGTCGGGCATCGTCAGGCACCGGACCGTGACGGCCGACTGGGCGAGCGTCGCCTCGCCCTCGCGCCCGAGCGTCGTCCACGGGATCGTCGCCCACCCGGTGCGGGCCGCCTCGGCTGCGTCCTCGAGGGTGGCGACAGCGGTCGTGTGCGCGTCCCGGTGGGCCAGCGCGGCGGCATACAACGCGTCGTGGTCGGCCTCGAGCGCTGCGGCCACGGTGTCCGTGACGGCGGCGAGCAGCACCGGCGACTTGCCCCCGGCGATCCGGCGGGCCACCGTGACCGAGCCCTCGGCGAGGTCACGTGGCCCGATCTCGACGCGCACCGGGATGCCCTTGAGCTCGGCATCGACGGCGCGGCGCCCGAAGGGTGTGTCGACGCGGGCGTCGAGCTCGGCGCGCACCCCACGCGCCACGAGGTCGGCCACGACCTGGCGGGCCGCCTCGACGACACCCTCGCCGTCCTTGACGACCATGACGAGGGCCTGCACGGGCGCGAGCCGGGGCGGCACGCGCAGGCCCTGGTCGTCGCCGTGGCCCATGATGAGGCCACCGAGCATGCGGGTCGAGGTGCCCCACGAGGTGGTCCAGCAGGTCTCCTGTCGGCCCTGCTCCGACAGGTAGGTGATGTCGAAGGCCTGGGCGAAGTTCTGACCCAGCTCGTGGCTCGTGCCCATCTGAAGGGCCTTCCCATCGCGCATCATCCCTTCCAGCGCAAGGGTGTTCGTCGCTCCGGCGAAGCGCTCACGGGCAGTTTTGCGGCCGAGGACCACCGGCATCGCGAGCATCTCGCGCATGAACGACGCGTAGACCTCCTCGTGGATGCGCTTGGCGTAGAGGCGCGCGTCCTCCTCCGTCGCGTGGGCGGTGTGCCCCTCCTGCCACAGGAACTCGCTGGTGCGCAGGAAGATTCGCGGGCGCAGCTCCCACCGCACGACGTTGGCCCACTGGTTGAGCAGGAGCGGCAGGTCACGGTAGCTCTGCGTCCACTTCGCCATGTACTCACCGATGACGGTCTCGGAGGTGGGGCGCACGACGACCTTCTCCTCGAGCTCCTTGCCGCCGGCGTGGGTGACGACGGCGAGCTCGGGGCTGAAGCCCTCGACGTGCTCGGCCTCCCGGCTCAGGTAGGACTCCGGGATGAAGAGCGGGAAGTAGGCGTTGCGGGCGCCCGCCTCCTTGATGCGACGGTCCATGTCGGCCTGCATGCGCTCCCAGATGGCGTAGCCGTACGGTCGGATGACCATCGTGCCGCGTACGGGTCCGTTGTCGGCCAGCTCGGCCTTGGCGACGACGTCCTGGTACCAGCGGGGGAAGTCCTCTGACTGGGGAGTGAGCACGGTCTTGGGCATGCGCCCGATCCTACGGGCGCCGCCGAACGGGTCCCCACGCCTGGTGCGCCCGGGTCAGGCGTGCTCCATCGTCGCGACCATGAACGCCTGCCAGGACTCGCGGCTCCCGGCGAGCTCGCCCGGTCCGCCGGCCTGCTCGAGGATGCTCGTGGTCGCGTCCCTCGTCGCGTCGTCGAAGTCACCGGTCAGGTCGACGTCGGTGCGGCCCCAGACGTGGCGGCACATGGCCTGCACGGCCCGGACCTGCGCGTCCGACCTGCGGATGAGGCGTGGCCGCTCGGGTCCGAAGCGGCCGATGTCGACGTGGACGTGGTTTAGGTGCGCATCGTCGAAGAGGTAGGTGAGCACGTCGGCGAACTCGTGGTGCAGTCCCGCCGCGGTGCGCCAGTACAGGGACAGCCGCCGCCGCAGCTCGCCCGCCGGAGCGTCCCGCCACTGGTCGTACCTCAGCGAGGTGAGGTCGCGGCCGCCGGAGCGGAGCCGTGCGAGGTCGATGGCCTCGCCGGAGCGGTGCCACGACCTGGACGACCCACGGACCCATGCCCCGTACGAGCTGATCTCGTCAGGCGCCTGGCCGATGTGCTTGCGGTGCAGGGCCGCCCACTGGTCGAGTCGAGCTCCGAACTGTTCGGTCACGTAGTAGGTGGAGGCCCGTCCGTCCACCTCGTAGACGTAGGACGCCGCGCCGATCCGGCGCCGGGCCTGGAGCTCGGAGAAGTCCACCGGTACCGGGTCGATCCGCAGCTCCGGCGGCGCCGGACCACCCAGCACGGGCAGCGGCGGGAGCGCGGGGAGACCGGGACCGCGCGACACGGCATACGCCCCTCCGGCGGTCACGGCACCCAGGGTCCCGAAGGCGCCCCACGAGAGCAGCCGACGCCGCGACAGCGAGGGGTGCTGCCCGTCCCCGTCGTCCCGCACGCCCCGGCTCATGACTGCTCCAACGCGCGAAGTCCGTCGACCGATCCCACCGTCGCGGAGGACCAGACCCGACCGACCGCCGCGGCTACGCTCCCGCCATGACCACCGACCGCGCCCCGTCGCGACGCTCGGTGCTGCTGGGCGCCGCCGTCGTCGCGGCCGCCCTCGTGCCGAACCTCGCGGGGTGCGCCGGCGCGGACGGGCCGGTCCTGACCGACGGCGTCCTCTCCGACCGCTTCGGTCTCGAGGCGCCGCACTGGCGGATGGCCGTGCCGCGCTCCGGACGCCCTCGCGGACTCGTCGTGGCGCTGCACGGGTTCGGCGGCTCGGCGGACGACGCCTTCCACCTCGGATTCGGCGACGCCGTCGAGAGCTCACGGATGGCGCTCGTCTCCGTCGACGGCCGTGACTCCTACTGGCACGCGCGGCGCGACGGCACCGACAGCGGCGCCATGGTCCGCGACGAGCTCATCCCCCTGGCGCTCGCCGGAGCAGGGCTGCCACCCTCTGCGCGGGTGACGCTCCTCGGGTGGTCGATGGGTGGCTTCGGCGCCCTGCTGCTGGCGAGCGATCTCGGCCGCTCCCGCGTCAGCGGTGTCGTGGCCGCGAGCGCCGCGCTGTGGCTCAAGGGCAGCCAGACGCCGGCGCGCGCCTACGACGACCGGGCCGACTTCGACGCGCACTCGATCTTCAACCGCATCGCCAGGCTCGAGGGCATCCCGGTCCGCCTCGACTGCGGCACCTCCGACCCCTTCATCGCAGCGAACCGCACCCTGGCCGGGCGGCTACCGGGATGTGAGGCCCACTTCACGCGCGGCGGTCACGACGACGCCTTCTGGAGCGGGAACGTCGCGACGGAGATGACGTGGGCGGCGGCGCACACCTGAGCCCTCTGGCTGGGGGGTGCGCCGGCCCGTGGTCACGACAGGCCGGCGATGGCCTCCGCCGTGGCCAGGACCTTCTGCGCCGTGTCGACGTGGAGGTTCTCGATGAGGCGCCCGTTCAGGGTGACGACGCCCTTGCCCTCTGCGTGCGCCGTCTCGAAGGCGGCGATCACCGCCCGCGCCTCCTCGACCTGCGCGGCGCTCGGGGCGAAGACCTCGTTGCACGGCTCGACCTGAGCGGGGTGGATCAACGTCTTGCCGTCGAACCCCCACTCACGCCCCTGCCGGGCCTCGGCGAGGAACCCGTCCGCGTCCTTGACGTCGTTGAAGACCCCGTCGACGATGGCGACGCCGGCGGCCCGGGCAGCGAGCAGCGCCAGCTGCAGGCTCGTCGCGATGGCCGCCCGGCCGGGGACGAAGCTCGCACCGAGCTCCTTGTAGAGGTCGTTGGTCCCGAGCACGAGGCAGGCGAGACGGTCGGACGCGCGGGCGATCTCCTCGGCGTGCAGGACCGCGACGGGCGTCTCGACCATCGCCCAGAGGCGCGTCCGCTCAGGCGCTCCGGCGTCCTCCATCGCGGCGACCAGACAACGCACCTCGTCCGCCGAGCCGACCTTCGGGACGACGATGGCGTCCGGACCTGCGGCGGCTGCGGCCGTGAGATCCGCCTCGTGCCACTCGGAGCCGAGGCCGTTGACGCGGATCGTCAGCTCCCGGCGGCCGTACTCACCGGATCGCACTGCGGCGCAGGCGTTCTCGCGTGCAGCTGCTTTGGCATCAGGGGCGACGGCGTCCTCGAGGTCGAGGATGAGCGCGTCGACGGGGAGCGTCTTCGCCTTCTCCAGCGCACGCTCGTTGGAGCTCGGCATGTAGAGCACCGAACGTCGCGGGCGGTATGCCGTCTGCTGCGTCACCGGGTCAGCCTTCCTGCGCGGCGGGCTCGACGGCATACAGCTCTGCGAGCGCGGGGTCGGTCTGCGACAGGCGCTCGGCGAGCTCGACGATGACGAGGCACTGCTTGAGGCTGGCGTCGTCCTCCATCTTGCCGTCGAGCATGACCGCGCCCGTGCCGTCGCCCATGGCGGCGACGACGCGCCGCGCGTGCGCGACGTCCTCGGCCGACGGGCTGAAGACGCGCTTGGCGATCTCGATCTGCACGGGGTGGAGCGACCACGTGCCGACGCACCCGAGGAGGAAGGCGTTGCGGAACTGGTCCTCGCAGGCGACGACGTCCTGGATGTCGCCGAACGGGCCGTAGTAGGGGTAGATCCCGTGCATCGCGCACGCGTCGACCATGCGGGCGATCGTGTAGTGCCACAGGTCCTGCTGCGCCGTGGCGCGCTCGCCCTGGACGTCCCCGTCGACGGGGTCGGTGCGCACGAGGTAGCCGGGGTGTCCCCCGCCGACCCGGGTGGTCTTCATCCGCCGGTCGGCCGCGAGGTCTGCCGGTCCGAGCGAGAGACCCTGCATGCGCGGCGACGCGCCGCAGATCTCCTCGACGTTGACCATGCCGCGTGCCGTCTCGAGGATCGCGTGCACGAGGATCGGCCGGGTCAGGCCTGCCTTGGCCTCGAGCTGGGCGAGAAGCCGGTCGACGTAGTGGATGTCCTCGGCGCCCTGCACCTTGGGCACCATGACGACGTCGAGCTTGTCGCCGATCTCGGTGACGAGGGTCGTCAGGTCGTCGAGCGCCCAAGGGCTGTCGAGGGCGTTGATGCGGGTCCACAGCTGGGTGTTCGCACCGAAGTCGGTGGCCTTGGCGATCTCGACGAGGCCGGCACGCGCCGCCTCCTTGCGGTCCGCCTTGACGGCGTCCTCGAGGTTGCCGAGCAGCACGTCGACGGTGCCGACCATGCCGGGCACCTTCGCGGCCATCTTGGGGTTGCTGGGGTCGAAGAAGTGGATGACCCGTGACGGGCGGGCCGGCACCTGCGTCAGGGGCGTCGGCGCCCCCACCGCGAGCGGGCGGAAGAAGTCCTTGGCGCTGCGCATGGCCGTCAACGTAGCAACGGCCGACCGGGCCGCGTTATGACGACGGTCACGCGTGCCACCGATGAGGGCGGGATCACTAGGGTGGCGGTGTGACCGAGCGCGCGACCGACCAGGTGCCCGAGCCCGTGTCGGAGCCTGCGGCCGCCACCGCGACCGGCCCCGCGCCCGGCACGGCGCCCAGCACCGCGGCCCTCCTCACCGAAGCGATGACGAAGTCCGGCCTGCTGTGGATCGAGGTCGAGGGCGACCGGACCTGGCCCGCCTGGCACGTCTGGGACGAGGGCGCCGCGCTCGTCGTCAGCGGCCCGGGCGAGCAGCCGCTGCCGTGGCTGCCCCCGGAGGTCCGGCTCGTGCTGCGCAGCAAGGACACCGGCGGGCGCCTGCTCACCGTCCGGGCGCACGTGCACGTCCTCGAGCCGGGCACGCCCGAGTGGGAGCGCGCGACCGGGCTGCTGCGCGCCTCACGGCTGAACTCGGTCGACGACTCCCTGACCCGCTGGGCGGCGGAGTGCACCGTCACCGCCCTCGTCCCCTTCGACAGCCCCGTCGAGTCGCCGGGAGCGTATGCCGCCGGTGACCACCGTGAGCCCCCCGCGCGGACCGCCGCGACGACCACCGCGTGGCGGCCGTGGCACTGGGGCGGGCGGGGCGAGGAGAAGGCCGCACGCAAGCGCGCCCGCGCCGAGGCCAAGGCCGCGAGGCGCGCCGCGAAGGAGCGGGCCAAGCTGCGCAAGAAGCGCCAGCGACGTGGCACCCGTCGGCGCGGACGATGACCCCATAACCTTGCCCCATGAGTGCGAGCACCCGCGTCTTCGTCGCGCGCCTGACCGGCCTGAGCGTCTTCGACCCGCTCGGTGACCAGGTCGGGCGGGTCCGCGACGTCGTGGTGATGTTCTCCGTCAGCCGTCCCCAGCCCAGGGTCATCGGGCTCGTCGTCGAGGTGCCCGGCCGGCGTCGCGTCTTCGTGCCGATGACACGCGTGACCTCGATCGATGCGGGCGCCGTCATCACGACCGGTCTGGTCAACATGCGCCGCTTCGAGCAGCGCACCAACGAGGTCCTCGTCGCCGCCGAGCTCTTCGACCGCACCGTGACGGTCACCGCTCCGGAGGCGGTCGAGGCCGGCTTCTCCGAGGCGCTCGTCGAGGACCTCGCGATCGAGCAGGGACCGCGCCGCGACTGGCTCGGTGTCAAGGTGTTCGTGCGTCAGGCCGCCACCGGTGTGTCGTCGGCCTCCAAGGCCATGTCGCGCCTCGCCCGCCGGCGCTCGGGCAAGACGATGCTCGTCGACATCCGGGACGTCGTGGGGTTGCACGAGCAGCTCGGCGCCCAGAGCGCCGAGCGGCTGCTCGAGACCTACGACGACCTCAAGGTCGCCGACCTCGCCGAGGTCATCCACGACCTCAACCCCAAGCGGCGTGCCGAGGTCGCCGCCGCGCTCGACGACGAGCGCCTCGCCGACGTCCTCGAGGAGCTGCCCGAGGACGACCAGGTCGAGATCCTCGCCGGCCTCGCCAACGCCCGGGCGGCCGACGTGCTCGAGGCGATGGAGCCCGACGACGCCGCCGACCTGCTCGCCGACCTGCCGCCCGAGCAGGCCGAGCAGCTGCTCCAGCTCATGGAGCCCGACGAGGCGGCTCCCCTGCGCCGGCTGCTCGCCTACGACGAGAACACCGCCGGCGGCATGATGACGACTGAGCCGGTCATCCTGGGCCCGGAGGCGACGATCGCCGAAGCCCTCGCGACCGTGCGCCGCGAGGAGCTCGCGCCCGCCCTCGCCTCGATGGTCTACGTCTGCCGTCCCCCGCTCGAGGCCCCGACCGGCCGCTACCTCGGGCTCGTGCACATCCAGCGGCTGCTCCGCGAGCCCCCGCACGCCGCGATCGGGTCGATCATCGACAAGGAGATCGAACCGGTGGGTGCGAGCGACTCGCTCGAGAAGGTGACCCGGACCCTCGCCACCTACAATCTCGTGTCCCTGCCTGTCGTCGACGACGACGGGCGGCTCATCGGTGCGGTGACGGTCGACGACGTGCTCGACCACATCCTGCCCGAGGACTGGCGTGAGGAACGGCACGAGATCGGGGTGGTGACATGAGCGAGCGCGCCGAGCGACGCACCCCGTCACGAGCGGTGCGGGGCGACAAGCTCGACCAGCCGCAGGAGCAGCGCGCCCGCGTCCTGCCGAGGATGACGTTCTCGCAGGAGGCCTTCGGCGTCCTCTCGGAGCAGTTCGCGCGACTCATGGGGACCGCGGGCTTCCTCATCGGCATGACGGTCTTCGTCGCCGCGTGGATCCTCTGGAACGTCGCGGCGCCCGCCGGCCTGCGCTTCGACGAGTTCCCGTTCATCTTCCTCACGCTCGCGCTGAGCCTCCAGGCGTCGTATGCCGCACCCCTCATCCTGCTCGCCCAGAACCGTCAGGCCGACCGCGACCGCGTCGCCCTCGAGCAGGACCGGGCGCGTGACGAGCGCAACCTCGCCGACACCGAGTTCCTCACGCGGGAGGTGGCCTCCCTGCGCATCGCCCTGCGTGAGCAGGCGACCCGTGACTTCGTGCGCTCCGAGCTGCGCAACCTCCTCGACGAGCTGGAGAGCCGCACGGCGGTCCGCGGCACGGACGACCCCACCGCTCCCCCGCAACACACCGAGTAGGGGTCGACCCACCGGTTCCGGACGCCGGTGTGTCACGGCCTCCTCGGTGTGTCGCGGTAGACAGCGGGCGTGGTCGGGGGGTCCGGCAGGGCGGCATACGATGGAGCACATGTCTGTCGTCGCACTGCCCAGCCGGGACGCCATGCTCACGGCGCTGTCGAAGGTCAACGACCCCGAGATCCGCAAGCCGATCACCGAGCTCGGCATGGTCAAGTCGGTCGAGATCGACGACGCCGGCAAGGTCGACCTCGCGATCTTCCTCACCGTCTCGGGCTGCCCCATGAAGGAGACCCTGACCAAGGACTCCAGCAACGCCCTCCTCGCGCTCGACGGCGTCACCTCGGTCGAGGTCGAGCTCGACGTCATGAGCGACGAGCAGCGCGCCGAGCTGCGCTCGCAGCTGCGCGGCGGCGCCCCGGAGAAGGAGATCCCCTTCGCCAAGCCCAACAGCCTCACGCGGGTGTATGCCGTCGCGTCCGGCAAGGGCGGCGTCGGCAAGTCGTCGGTGACGGTCAACCTCGCTGCCGCGATGGCCGAGCAGGGCCTGCGCGTGGGCGTCGTCGACGCCGACGTCTACGGGTTCTCGGTGCCGCGCATGCTCGGTGTCGAGCAGCGCCCGACGCAGGTCGACGACATGATCCTGCCGCCCATCAGCCACGACGTGAAGGTCATCTCGATCGGCATGTTCGTCCCGGGCAACCAGCCGGTCGTGTGGCGTGGCCCGATGCTGCACCGCGCGCTCCAGCAGTTCCTCGGCGACGTCTTCTGGGGCGACCTCGACGTGCTGCTGCTCGACCTGCCGCCGGGCACCGGTGACATCGCGATCTCGGTCGCCCAGCTCATCCCCACGGCGGAGATCCTCGTCGTCACGACGCCCCAGCAGGCTGCGGCCGAGGTGGCCGAGCGGGCCGGGTCCATCGCCCTGCAGACGCACCAGCGCGTCGTCGGCGTCATCGAGAACATGAGCTGGCTCGAGCTGCCCGACGGCACCCGCCAGGAGATCTTCGGCTCCGGTGGCGGCCAGGCCGTCGCGGACTCGCTGACCCGGAGCATCGGCTCGCCGGTCGAGCTCCTCGGACAGATCCCGCTCGACACGCGCCTGCGCGAGGGCGGCGACACCGGCACCCCGGTGGTGCTCGGTGACCCCGACACCGCGGCCGCCGTGGCGCTGCGTGGCATCGCGCGCAGCCTCGGTTCGCGTGCTCGCGGCCTCGCCGGCCGCTCGCTCGGCCTCACGCCCGCCGGCCGCTGACCTGCGCGGGGGCCGCCCGAGGGCGTCCCCCGCCTCTGCCGCTCTGGTCAGGCGAGGGAGTCGACCCAGGCCTGGTGCAGGTCGGAGTAGCGGCCGTCGCCGGAGGCGACGAGGTCGCTCGGCGTCCCGTCCTCGACGATGCGACCGTGCTCGAGCACGAGGACCCGGTCGGCGTTCTCCACGGTCGAGAGCCGGTGCGCGATGACGACGGCGGTGCGCCCGGCGAGGATGGTCCCGAGCGCCTGCTGCACCAGCCGCTCCGACGGGATGTCGAGCGATGACGTCGCCTCGTCGAGGATGAGCACTGCGGGGTCGGCCAAAAAGGCGCGGGCGAACGCGACGAGCTGCCGCTGCCCCGCGCTCAGCAGGCCGCCACGGTTGGACACCGGGGTGGCATACCCCTGCGGCAGTGCCTCGATGAACTCGTGGGCGCCGAGCGAGCGCGCGGCGGCCTCGACCTGCTCGTCGCTGGCGTCGGGGCGCCCAAACCGGATGTTGTCGGCGATCGTGCCGCTGAAGAGGTAGTTCTCCTGCGTCACCATGACGACGGCCCGGTGCAGGTCCTCGGGGGCGAGACTCCTCAGGTCGATGCCGTCGAGCAGCACGGCGCCGTCCGTCGGGTCGTAGAAGCGCGTCGCCAGCTTGGCGATCGTGGTCTTGCCGGCGCCCGTCGTGCCGACGAGCGCCACCGTCTGCCCGGCCGGCACCGTGAGGTCGAGGCCGGGGAGCACGACCGAGCCCTCGACGTAGGCGAACCGGACGGCGTCGAACCGCACTTCGCCGCGCGGGTCGAGGAGCGGCACCGGGTCGGTGGGCGCCGGCACGTCGGGCACCTCCTCGAGCACACCGGACAGCTTCTCGAGGGCCGCGGAGGCGGACTGGAAGGTGTTGTAGAACTGCGAGATCTCCATCATCGGCTCGAAGAACTGGCGCAGGTAGAGCAGGAAGGCCGCCAGCACGCCGACGGTGACCTCACCGTGATAGGCGAGGTAGCCGCCGTAGAGCAGGACCGCGGCGATCGTGACGTTGCCGATGAGGCGGATGCCCGGCATGAACCAGGCGACGAGGCGGAAGGCGACGAGGTTGGCCCGGCGGTACTCGTCGTTGACGTCGTCGAAGATCGCCTGGTTGCGCGGCTCGCGGCGGAAGGCCTGCACGGCCCGGATGCCGTTCATCGACTCGACGAAGTGGACGATGACGAGCGCGACCTTCTCGCGCGTGGCCCGGTAGCTGCGGGCCGACTCCTTGCGGAACCAGTTGGTGAGCAGGACGAGAGCAGGCCCGCAGAGGAGGGCGACGACGCCGAGCTTGACGTCGAGCACGAGCAGCAGCACGGAGGTGCCGACGAGGGTCAGGGCTGCCGTGACGAGGCCGTCGAAGCCGCTCTCGAGCATCTCGTAGATGGCGTCGACGTCGGAGGTCTGGCGGGAGATGACGCGACCCGAGGTGTACCGGTCGTGGAAGGCCGGGCTGAGCACCTGGAAGTGCCGGAAGACGCGCCGCCGGATCGACAGGAGGATGTCCTGGCCCATGACGCCGGACCGGACGAGGAAGAGGTTGCGCGCGATGGCCTGGGTCACCGTGGCCACGAGCACGAGACCGACGACGAGCAGCAGCGGCTCGAGGTCGCCGGACGCCCGGATCGGCGGGATGCCGGTGTCGATGCCCTCCTTGACGAGGTAGGGGATGGACAGCCGGGCGGCGTTCTCGACGACGACCACGACCATGAGCCACCACAGCGCTCGTCGCCACGGGCGCAGCAGCTCGCGCAGGAGCCGTCTGGAGCGGCCGGCGAGGCGGGTCGACGTCTCGGCCGTCAGCTCGCCCTCGATGTCGTCCGACGCGACACCGCGCCACTGCTGGGTCGAGGTGCTCATGCGCGGGCCCCTTCGTTCGTGGGGGCTCCGGAGGCACCGGCGGTGCGACCGGCCGCACGGGGAGCTGCGGTCGGCGCGTCAGGATCGGCCGGCGGCACCGGGTCGGCCGCGAGCAGGTCGCGGTAGGCCGGGACGGTCTCGAGCAGCTCCCGGTGGGTGCCGACGTGGGTGATGGTGCCGTGCTCGAGCAGGGCGACCCGGTCGGCGAGCAGCACCGTCGAGGCCCGGTGTGCGACGACGAGGCCGGTGGTCTCGGACAGCACGTTGGACAGGGCCTCCTCGACGAGCTTCTCGGTGTGCACGTCGAGCGCCGACAGGGTGTCGTCGAGCACGAGCACCGCGGGTTGCGCCAGGACGGCCCTGGCCAGGGCCAGGCGCTGACGCTGCCCACCGGACAACGAGAGCCCCTGCTCCCCGATGCGGGTGTCCAGACCCCACGGCAGGTCGTGGACGAAGCCCGCCTGCGCGATCTCGAGCGCGGCGAGCACGTCGTCCTCGTCGGCATCGGACCGGCCGAGGGTGACGTTCTCTCGGGCGCTCATCGAGAAGAGCGTCGGCTCCTCGAAGGCCGTGGCGACGAGGCTGCGCAGGACCGCGAGGTCGAGGTCGCGCACGTCGACGCCGTCGATGGTGACCCGGCCGCCCGTGACGTCGAACAGACGCGGCACGAGGGCGGTCAGGGCGGTCTTGCCGGAGCCGGTGGCGCCGACGAGGGCGAGCGTCTGCCCCGGCGCCACGTCGAGGTTGACGTCACGCAGCACCGGCTGGTCCGGGTCGTCGGGGAAGGCGAAGTGGACGTGCTCGAAGCGCAGGTGCCCGCGCGGGCTCCGCACCCGCTGGTCACCGGCGACGATGTCGGGCTCGGTGTCGAAGATCTCGAGGACGCGCGCGGCCGCCGTCATGGCCTCCTGCGCCATCGCGAGGATGACCCCCAGCGAGGAGACCGGCCACACGAGCGAGAGCAGGAGGGTGATGAAGGCGACGAGCTCCCCCGGTGTCAGGGCGCCCCGACCGACACCGATGGCGCCGAGCAGGAGCACGACGACGACGGCGAGGTTGGGGATGACCTCGAGGAAGGTCCAGAACTTCGCCGAGAGCCGCACCTTGTCGAGACTCGTCGCCCGCAGCTCGAGCGCCGCCTCGTCGTAGCGGCGGGCCATGTGGTCGCTGCGGCCGAACGACTTGATGACCCGGATGCCGACGGCGCCCTCCTCGGCCTGGGTCGCGAGGTCGCCCTGCTGGTCCTGGACCCGCCGCGACACGACGACGTAGGCCTTCTCGAACCGCATCGAGAGCCAGACGATCGGCGCTGCCGTCGCGGCCACGACGAGGCCGAGCGGCCAGTACATCGTCAGGAGCACGATCGTGACGACGACGACCTGCAGGATGTTGACGACGAGGAAGAGCAGCCCGAAGCCGCTGAACCGCCGGATCGCCGACAGGTCGGTGGTGACGCGCGAGAGCAGCTGCCCGGACTGCCACCGGGAGTGGAAGCTCATGGGCAGGGCCTGCAGCCGCTCGTAGAGGTCGCGGCGCAGGTCCGTCTCGAGCCCGAGCACGGCGTTGGACTGCACCCACCGGCGCACGAAGATCAGCACGGCCTCGAGCACCCCGAGCGCCAGGGCCAGCAGGCCGAGCGGCAGGACCGGGGCCAGCTCGTGCCGCGTGATCGGCCCGTCGATGATGGCACGGGTGACGAGCGGGATGGCGATCGTCAGCCCGACTCCCGCGAGGGAGACGGCGAACATGACGACGAGGGACCACCGGTGGGGCCGGAGGTAGCCGCGAAGGCGCCACAGCGACCGGACGGAGGCGGGCGGGTGCGAAGTCGGGTCAGCAGGCATCAAGGAGTGACGATAACCCCGTCGTCCGACAATGATGCCTCTGGGTCAGAGATTCAGGTCGCTTCGCTGTCCCAGGGGGTCGGCACCGACGGGTCGTGGCCGCGCGGGGTGCTCACCGGCTTGTCCACCGCGGGGTTCGGCTCGAGGTCCTCCTCGGGCGGGGACGAGAGGGCGTCGCGGACGATCTTGCGCGGGTCGTACTGGCGCGGGTCGTAGGCCCGCCAGTCGACGTCGGAGAACTCCGGGCCCATCTCGTCCTTGAGCTGCTGCTTGGCCCGATCGGCCATGCCGCGTGCCTGGCGGACGAACTTGCCGAACTTCGCGGCGTACTCGGGCAGACGCTCCGGACCCAGGATGAGGATCGCGAGCACACCCAGCAGGAGCAGCTCCCACCCGTTGATGTCGAACACAGTCCCTCGCTTCCACGCGTACCGGCTGCGCCATCCTACGGTGGCGCGTCCAGGGCTACTTGGCCGGATCGGCCTCGAGGGTCATCCGCAGGTCGAGCTCCTGGCCGTCGCGCTGCACCTTGAGGCTCACGGTGTCGCCGACGGCCCGCGCGCGGATCGAGACGATGAGCTGGTCCGGGGTCCGGATGCGCTTGCCCTCGAACCCGATGATGACGTCCCCGGGCTTGACCCCGGCCTTGGCGGCCGGACCTCCGGCGCTGACGGCGCCGGCCTTGTCGTCGACCTGGGCGCCCTCCCCCGTGAAGGTGCGGTCGAGGCTGACGCCGATGATCGGGTGGGTGGCCTTGCCGGTGGCGATGAGCTGGTCGGCGGTGCGCCGGGCCTGGTCGCTCGGGATCGCGAAGCCGAGCCCGATGCTGCCACCGGTCGAGCCGCTCGTTCCCGGCACCCGGGCGATGGCGCTGTTGACGCCGATGACCTTGCCGGTCATGTCGAGCAGCGGGCCACCGGAGTTGCCGGGGTTGATGGCCGCGTCGGTCTGGATGGCGTTGATGTACGAGGCCTCGCCGGGGTCGCCCGGCTGCACGGGCCGGTTCAGGGCGCTGACGATGCCCGTCGTCACGGTCTGGTCCAGACCGAGGGGCGCACCGACCGCGATGACCTGGTCGCCGACGACGACCTTGTCGGACGGCCCGAGCGTCAGGGGTTTGAGGTCGGTCCGGCCGATCTTGAGCACGGCGAGGTCGTAGCTCGAGTCGCGACCGACGATCGTGGCCTTCTCCGTGTCGCCGTTGCTGAGCACGACCTCGATGTCACCGTTGACGCCCGGCTCGACGACGTGGTTGTTGGTGAGCACGTGACCCAAGGCGTCGAGCACGAAGCCGGAGCCGGTCGCCGAGCCCTCGCTGCCGCCGTCGACCTTGATCGTGACGACGCTGGGCAGGGCGTTGGCCGCGATGTTGGCGACCGACCCGACGGGTCGCTGCGTCGCGCCCGGACCGGGCTCGGGAAGGGTCGAGCCGCCGACGGTGAGGCCGCCGTCGACGAGCTGGCTGACGACGCCGCCGACGACGCCCGAGAGCAGGCACAGGGCGACGACCCCCGCCGCCAGTCGGCCGCGGCCGCGTCGCCGTGACGCCGGGTCCTCGGCCTGGGCGACGCCCCCGGGAGCGACGGTCGCCGGTTCGCCGCCGGGCGCCGCCGGCACGGGGCCGAGGTATGCCGGGTGCTGGGCACTGCTGTGCGCGCTCGCGACGGGCGGGGCCGGGTCGGCGGCAGGCGCGGGGCCGGGCGGCGCGTAGGCGGAGCGGTGCACCTCCTCGGCGCGGGCATCGGCGCGGTCGCTGCCCCACGAGGAGTCGGCGCGCACCGGGACGCCGGCACCCTCGGTGGGGTGCTCGCCCCCGAAGACGTCGAACCACGCATCGTCACCGGACGACTGAGGACCGGTGGACGGGATGGCGCGGGTGTCGCTGAGGTCGATGATGCCGGTGCGGTCCGGGACCCCAGCCGGAGGCACCGGTCCGGCGCCGGCCGACGTCGCCTGTCCGGGCGCAGCCGGCGGCTCGGGGGCTGCCGTGGGGTCGGGGCCCGGCGTCGTCGGCTCGTCGTTCATGGACCCGATTGTGCCGAACGCACGTTGATGACCCGCGCGGGGGCCACGACCCCGTTCACGGTGCCGAGCGCCCGCGTCGAGGCAGGCGTGGTCACGACCCAGTAGGGCACGTTGTCGGAGCCGAGATCGCGGGTGGACCGGGAGTCACGCGTCACCGGGGCGACCCGGTCGCCGGGCAGCACGGAACCGCCGAAGTTCACGGCGGTGACGGAGCTGTCTCCGAAGCTGGCGACCGGACCGCGGACCGACGGGACGCGTGAACCGGGCACCGGGGCGATGGCGAGGCCCCAGGCCGCCGCGACGGACGCCCCGGCGGCGATCGAGGCCACGACCGCTGCGCGCATGGGCGAGCGGTGCAGGGCGGGAGCCGTCGGTCGCACGGTGGGCACGGGGTCGTAGGACGGGGCGGACGGCATACGCAGACCCGGAGGCGGCAGCGGGATGCGCGGCGCCCTGGTGTCCCGCACGGGAGCGGGAGCGGGCTGCGGCTCACCCGAGGGCGCCGCGCCCAGGCCCATGAGGGAGGTCCGCAGGCTCATCGGCACGCCGGTGTCGGAGCGCAGGGCAGCCACGATGCGCCGCTCCTGGTCGGCCGCCGCCCGGCAGACGGTGCAGCAGACGAGGTGCTTGTCGTAGAGGTGCAGCATCGCCGGCGGCAGGGCGCGGTCGACGTAGGCGCGGACGTATCCCTTGAGGTGCGGCGTCACGACATCACCTCCGGGCGCATCAGCGTGAGCTCGCCGCGACTCGGCGGCCGGGAAGGCGCAGGCCGGCGCGCGCGGCCCGCGACTCGGGCTTGGCCGGACGGGCCGCAGCGGCGACCTCGGGTGCGCGGTGGGCGAGCGCCTCACGCAGCTGGGCACGGCCACGGTGGATGCGCGAGCGGACGGTGCCGAGCTTGACGCCGAGGGTCGCGCTGATCTCCTCGTAGGACAGGCCCTCGATGTCGCACAGGACGACCGCGGCGCGGAACTCCGGCGCCAGGGCGTCGAGCGCACGCTGCACGTCGTCGTCGAAACGGGCGTCGTGGTAGGTCTGCTCGGGACCCTTCTCGAAGCTCGGGAGGCGGCCTGCGGCGTCGTCCGGGAGCGAGTCGAAGCGGATCCGCTGCTTGCGGCGCATCTTGTCGAGGAAGACGTTCGTCGTGATGCGGTGGAGCCAGCCCTCGAAGGTGCCCGGCTGGTAGGAGTGCAGTGACCGGAAGACCCGCACGAAGACGTCGTGGGTCAGGTCCTCGGCGTCGTGCGGGTTGCCCGTGAGGCGGTACGCCAGGCGGTAGACGCGCGCCGAGTGCTGCTCGACGATCTCCTCCCAGGTGGGAGGAGTCCACGTCGAGTCGGCCTGCTCCACCGAGGTGGGAGAGGTGGACGTCACGCTGGTGCTCACAGGGGGCCGGGCCTTTCAGGCTGAGGGTTCAACGACAAGAACGCCGTCTGTCCGTCTTTCGTTCCCACCGATGGTCTCGGATGGGCCTGTCCCGTCGCCAGCCGGAACCTGTGGTTTCGCTGTGGAGGGGCCAGGTCGGGCGTCACGGGGCCTGCTCGCTCCCGTCGTGCGGCACCGCCTCGTGGTGGGGGCGCCCGTGCGTGCGGCGGTCCTCCTTCATCTCCGCCTCGAAGAGGTGTCGGCGCCCACCGACGAGGTCGTCGCGCGCCGCGGCCTCGAGGTGCTTGAAGGTGGCGTAGTAGTCGTCGTCGTACTCCTCGACGATCTGGAAGGTCCACCGTCCCTGGACGACGTTGCGTCCGACGAGCTCGGTCTGCAGCCGGTCGGCCAGCTCGCCGTGCCCGGCCTCGCGGAACAGGTCGACCGCCTCGCCGAGGGTGAGGTCGGCCATGCCGGAGAGGCGGTGGAAGCCGTACAGGTGGCCACGCGCGTCCTCGACGACCTCGAGGGCCTCGGAGAGCTTGCCGAGGGCCTCCACCGTCGCGTCGTCGACGCCCTTCGGACGCCGGTGCTCGCGGGTCGGTCGGTCCTTGTCGTCCATGACCCACTCCTTACCCTCTCGGGGACGACGGCGTGCCGAGTGCGCCCGGTTCGTCACAGTAGGGTGACGAACATGAGCAGTCAGAAGGTCGCGGCGTGGTCGCACGCCGAGGAGTTCGTCACCCCGACCGAGCACGTCGACGAGGCCACCCACCGCGGTGAGGAGCTCGGCGCGCCGGCCGTCGGCAACGGGGTCGGCGCCGTCCTGCAGATGCTCGCCGCCGCCACCGGCGCCAAGGCCGTCATGGAGATCGGCACCGGAGCGGGGGCCTCCGGGCTCTGGCTGCTCGGTGGCATGCCCGCCGACGGCATCCTCACGACGATCGACCTCGAGACCGAGCACCAGCGAGCGGCCCGCGACGCCTTCGCCGCCGCCGGCATCGCCCACCAGCGCACCCGGGTCATCGCCGGACGTGCCCTCGAGGTGCTCCCCCGCATGACCGACGGCGCCTACGACCTCGTCGTCGTCGACGCCGACAAGGAGGAGTACCCCGACTACCTCGCCCAGGCCACGCGCCTGCTCCGTCGGGGCGGCACCCTCGTCATGACGTGGTCCGACAGGGAGTCCGACCCGGCCAGCCGCGACGCCGAGACCCGCACGCTGCGCGCGGTCGGCCGCTCCATCCGCGACCACGACGAGTTCACCGTGTCGCTGCTCCCGGTGGGCGAGGGCCTGCTCGTCGCCGTCAAGCGCTGACCACGTATGCCGGGTGGCCGGCCACCCGGCATACGTGGGCTCGTCCTGTGGTTCGGTCCGAGGCCCGTCCGGGTAGCGAGACGGCCCCCGACCGTGAGGTCAGGGGCCGTCGAACCTGGATCAGGCGAAGGGTCAGTTGACGCCGTCACAACCCTGGATCGCGTCACGCAGAGCTGCAGCCTCGTCGGGGGTCATCTCGACGACGAGCCGGCCGCCGCCCTCAAGGGGCATACGCAGCACGATGCCGCGACCCTCCTTGACGACCTCGAGCGGGCCATCGCCGGTCCTCGGCTTCATTGCTGCCATGGTTCCCCTTCCCTAGGAATCCTCGGTCTTTGGCACCATTATTCCGTGTCTCGTTTGCGAGACCTAATTGGGGATGTGAGAGACGGCACGTCGGGGCGACGACGGGCCTGCCGCGCTTCCGCCCCGGGACGGATTGGGACAGAGTGACCGCCATGACGCAGACGCCTGACTCCGCCTCCACCGCCCCTCTGCTCGTCGAGGTCGTCGACGGCATCGCCTGGCTCCGGCTCAACCGTCCCGAGGCGATGAACAGCCTCGACGACGCGCTCAAGGACGCCCTCCTCACGGCCCTGCGCGAGGTCGGGGTCGACCCGGCGGTCCGCTGCGTCGTGCTCACCGGCACCGGGCGCGCCTTCTGCGTCGGCCAGGACCTCAAGGAGCACGTGCGCAGCCTCGGCGACCCGGACTCGACGCTCGAGACGACGGTCACCGACCACTACAACCCCATCGTCATCGCGCTCTCGACGATGAACAAGCCGGTCGTCGCGGCCCTCAACGGCGTCGCGGCCGGGGCCGGCATGAGCTTCGCGCTCGCCTGCGACTTCCGGGTCGCGTCGGAGCAGGCCGGGCTCAACACCTCGTTCGCGGGCATCGCCCTCTCGTGCGACTCCGGCGCGTCGTGGACGCTGCCGAGGCTCGTCGGTCCGGCCCGCGCCAAGGAGCTGCTGCTGCTCCCCCGCACGGTGTCGGCGGCCGAGGCGCTGGGCCTGGGGCTCGTGACGACGGTCGTGCCGGCCGACGAGCTCGAGGCGGCCGTCACCGAGCTGGCCCGCACGCTGGCCGACGGCCCGACGCTCGCCTACGGCTCGATCCGGCGCGCCGTGGCCTACTCCGCGGGCGCCGACCTGCCGGCGGCGCTCGCGCACGAGGCGGAGCTCATGGCGCTGACGGGTCGCAGCAGCGACCACCGGGCTGCCGTCGACGCGTTCCTGGCCAAGGAGAAGCCCACCTACACCGGCGCCTGACCCGCCCAGCCGCGTCGACGAACGGGCCGCGCAGGCAGCCGCTTCGCGACGCCAGCGGCACCGTGGCCACAACCGGTGGGGCAGCTGCGGCCCGGCTGCGGATCCAAGCCGGGCGTGGTCCTTCTCGGATGCCTGATGATCCTGCGGAAGGTGGTTTCCGGGCACCACCGGTTGCAGGACGATCCGGCGGACCATCGGGACGGACCGCGCCGCGCGGTCAGCCGGTGGGCTGCATCGGCAGAGGTGACGTGGGACGTGGGACGACTCTCACGGAAGCGCGCCTGCCGGAGCGCCGCGCCGAGTCGTGGGCGCGCTCGAGCCGTCGCAGCTGGGCGCCCGGGTCACGAGCCAGCGCAGCGGGGGTGACCCCACCACGACGACGCGCGCCGCCGACAGGTCCGAGCCCTGCTCCACCGTGGTGTCCCTCGAGTCCGTCGGCGTGGAACTCCCGTGACTGCACGAGGACTGCCATCCCGACGTCGTCGAACCAGGCGTCGGGCGAGGTGAGCTTCTCGCCGGTGGGGCCGGTCAGCACCTGATTGGCCAGCGGGGTCGGGAGGCGGGGTGACGTGCGGATCAGGGCGAGCAGATCGGACTCGGGCACCGACCAAGCGCCCGCCGCCACCTCGGCGAGGATGCGCCGCAGTCGCACGGACCCGGACCGGCCGCGGGCGTCGACCCGGTGCTCGAGGTCGTCGAGCCGAACGAGTCGAGGCTGCACTGCCTCGATCACCAGGGCACGCGCCTGACGCTCGGCGGGCGCCTCTGCAGCCGCGTCGACGACGGCTCGCGCCAGGCAGCCGATGCGCATCCCGTCGCGGTCGACGACGGGCTCACCGGTCAAGGTCGTGCTCCTGAGCTCGACCCAGGCGATGCGGCGCGAGCGCCTCGGCGCCGGCACGAGCACCCTGATGGGTGCCCCGACCGAGCACGACCTCAGGCCGTGCAGGGCTGCCGCAGTGGTGCCTGCCAGCCAGGCTCCGTCGCCCCCGGCGAGCTGTGCGGCCACGAGGCGTTGCCGCTCGGACGGCAGACCGGTCTGCAGCGCGTAGACCCCCGGGAGCAGCAGCCGCCAGTCACGACCGACCCGCCACCGCAGCGCGTCACGCGTGACGCCGGCCTCGAGCAGCTGGCGACGGGTGACGACGCCGTGCTGCGACCGCGCGAGCACGAGCAGTTCGGGCGAGAGGTGCATGTTCCCGCATGTTCCCACCCTCCTCACCCGCCGCTCACGCGGCGCCGACGACGGTGCCGGCTGTGGACCGATGCACGCGACGCCGCAGGGGTGTGGATCGTCCGCTGGGGGCCCACGAAGAGCCCTCCGGCTCCTGGCCAGCCTCGTCGTCCTGCGTCGGATGGGGTCCTGACGCACCCGGAGGCAGGACGATCCCGCGGATGAGTCGGCGGTGCACGCCCCGGACGCCGATGGTGCCGGTCAGGTCAGGTCAGGTCAGGTCAGGTCAGGTCAGGTCAGGTCAGGTCAGGTCAGGTCAGGTCAGGTCAGGTCAGGTCAGGTCAG
>NZ_BJYX01000011.1 GCF_007991735.1 Terrabacter aerolatus
CCATGACCGGGTACACCTAGGCCCTACGATCTGCGGGTGGACCACGCCCGCTTCGCCGACCGGGACGCCCGCGGGGTCATCGACGTCCGACACGGCCCGGAAGCCCTCGACGCCATCTCCGGCGAGGGCTTCTGGGCCGTCGTCGCGACCTTCGAGGGCGACGTGACCGCCGTGCGCTTCGCCGAGGTCACCCCGAGGCCGTATGCCGTGAGCAGCAGCGTCCCAGATGGCGCCGTCCCGACCGACGCGGCGTGGCGGCCGCTCGACCGGCGCTGGGCCAGCTCGCTCGACCGGACGGCATACGTCCAGGCCGTCCGCGAGGTGCGCGAGCGCATCGCGGCGGGGACCGTCTACCAGGTCAACGTGTGCCGGGTGCTCAGCCATGCGCTCGACGACGTTGCTGACCTCGACGGGCTCGACACCCTTCTGCGGCAAGGCAACCCAGCCCCGCACGCCGCCCGGGTCCGCTGCGTGGCGGCCGGTCTCGACGTCGTCAGCGCGTCGCCCGAGCTCTTCCTCTCGCGTCGCGACGGACGTCTCGTCACCCGCCCGATCAAGGGGACGGCCGAGACCGCCGAGCAGATGCTGCCCAAGGACTTCGCCGAGAACGTCATGATCGTCGACCTCATGCGCAACGACCTCTCGGGCGTCTGCGAGCCGGGCACGGTGTCGGTCGACGAGCTGTGCGCCCTCGAGCGCCACCCCGGCCTGGTGCACCTCGTGTCCACCGTCAGCGGGCGTCTGCGTGACGGCGTGGGCTGGCCGGACGTCTTCGCGGCCGCCTATCCACCCGGCTCCGTCTCGGGTGCCCCGAAGTCGAGCGCGCTCGACGCGATCCGCGAGCTCGAACCCACCCCGCGGGGCCCGTACTGCGGGGCGGTCGGCTGGGTCGACGCCGACCGGTGCGAGGCGGAGCTCGCCGTCGGCATCCGCACGTTCTGGGCCGAACACGACGACGCCGGAGCGCGGTGGCTGCGGTTCGGCACCGGGGCCGGCATCACGTGGCACTCCGACCCCGAGGGGGAGTGGGCCGAGACCGAGCTCAAGGCGGCCCGCCTCATCGGCCTGGCCGCCGGCACTGTGACACCATGATGACTCCCGTCGGGCGCCTTCCGGGCGGCCGCCGAGCCCCCAGGAAGGGACCATGAGCACGACCACGCGCGTCTGGGTCGACGGCGACCTCGTCGACCCGACCGGCCCCTCCGTCTCGGCCCTGGACCACTCGGTCACGGTCGGTGACGGTGTCTTCGAGACGGCCAAGATCGCCGGAGGGCAGCCGTTCGCCCTGACGCGGCACCACCGACGGCTCGAACGATCCGCCGCCGGGCTCGGGCTGCCGCCGCTCGACCTCGCCTTCGTCGACAAGGGCGTCGCGGCCGTCCTCGACGGGCCCGCCATCGACTTCGGCCGGCTGCGCTACAGCGTCACCGGCGGCATCGGACCGCTCGGCTCGGACCGCGACGACGCCTCCCTGACCTACATCGCGCTGGCGGCCCCGCAGCCGCTCCCGCCCGCGAGCGGGAAGCTGACCGTCGTGCCCTGGACGCGCAACGAGCGCTCGGCCGTCGTCGGGCTCAAGACGACGTCGTACGCCGAGAACGTCGTCGCCCTGGCGCGTGCCAAGGCGGAGGGGGCCGTCGAGGCGGTCTTCGGCAACACCCGTGGCGAGCTGTGCGAGTGCACGGGCAGCAACATCTTCGTCGTGGTCGACGGTGTCGTGCTGACGCCACCGGCCGAGTCGGGGCTGCTGCTCGGGATCACCCGCGAGCTGACGATCGAGTGGGGCCGCGCCGCCGGAATCGAGGTGCGCGAGGAGACGTTGCCGCTCGACGTGCTCCAGAGCGCAGACGAGGTCTTCATCACCAGCTCGACCAAGGACGTCCTGCCGATCCATGCGGTCGACGACCGGATGTTGTCGGCCGACGGCCCCGTGACGAGCGAGCTCCGACGCATCTTCCGGAGCAACGCCGAGCGGGACTGCGACCCGTGACGGCCGACGGTCGGGACGGCGACACGGGCAGGGCGGGGGGCCCGGCGTCCGTCGACTACTCGGACCCGAACGCGACTCTCGACGCGGGCGAGGACCGCTGGGCCTGGCGTGCCCGGCTGCGCCGCAACCCGGTGACCCACGCCATCTGGCGTACCGCCGTCGGCGTCGTCGGAGGCGTCGTCACGGTCGTCGGCCTCATCATGGTCCCCGCGCCGGGTCCGGGCTGGCTCGTCGTCTTCTTCGGACTGCTCATCCTCGCGAGCGAGTTCGAGTTCGCGCAACGCTGGCTCGACTTCGCCCGACGCCACGTCAGCCGGTGGAACGACTGGATCATGGGTCAGGCCGTCTGGGTGCGCGGTGTCGTGGCGCTCGGGACGCTGCTCGTCGTGTGGGGGGTCCTCTGGGGCTATCTCGCCTGGGCCGGCGTCTCGCAGTTCGTCCCGGAGTGGGCCGATCAGCTGCTGACACGGGTGCCGGGGGTCGACTGACATCGCGGCCGGTCGGCCCGCCACCGGGGCGATTTCCGTGCGGACGTCCGCACCGGCTATTGTTTCGATCCGACGCCCCGACGCCCTGTCGGGACAGGGGCGCCCGGACGTGTAGCTCAGCTGGTTAGAGCGCTCGCTTCACACGCGAGAGGTCAGGGGTTCGAGTCCCTTCACGTCCACCCTCGAGAGACCTCGTCGGTCCTCGCGCCCCGCCCGTGTGGCCACGTCGTCACCGGAGTGCTCGCGGCGGTTCCCCTCGGCCGGTGTGAGAGCGGGTGTCAGGGTGCGAACGTGCGGAACGCCCGGTGGAACGCCTCGGCCCTGTTGCCGCCCGGTGTGCGCGGAGCGTTCCTGCCGTCGAGGTAGTCGTTGAATCCGGGCACCGACCGGGTCTGCTCGTCCGACAGCTCGCGGAAGCCCATGCTCCAGTCGGGGAAGTGCCGCTCGTCCACCTGCTCGTGCAGCGCGACCGACACGGACCGGTGGCGGGTGTCGCGCGAGATCCGGGCGAAGGTCTCCTCGACGACGTCGTCGGGACCCTCGAGGGTCTGCACGAAGCTCCCGTCGGCATAGAGGAGCAGCCCGGTCAGGCCGACCGACGCGTTGCGCGACCTCGTGCGCTCGAGCAGCTCGCGCAGGTCGTCCGCGTCGAGCGGAGTCGTCGCCGTGCTGAAGTACGTGAGGGATAGCACCCTGTTCCTCCCGATCCGGCCCGGGCCGGGAGGTTCCCGGGACGGTGCCATCGTCGGGCGCCTCTGCTTGATGCCCGCGCGACATCCTAGACGGGGCACGACCTCGGGCCCGAAGGGACGCGCGGCGTGCCCGGAGTCGTCGCGACCTGCACCCGCCCCACGGACCGGGCAGCCCCGAGTCGCTCACCGTCGAGGCCAGGGACCAAGGCCCCTGCTGTCCCGGGCCCTCAGGGGGTGACGATGAGGTGGGCGCCGGAGTGCGTTCGCGAGGGTCGCTCGGTGCCCAAGTCGAGGGAGGCCGACGATGGTGGTGTTCGACGACCGGGTGGACGCGGGACGACAGCTGTCGCAGCTGCTCGCGAGCCTTCGGGACGAGGACGTCGTCGTCCTCGGACTTCCCCGGGGCGGGGTGCCGGTCGCCGCTGTCGTGGCCGAGTCGCTGGGCGCGCCGCTCGAGGTCATCGTCGTACGCAAGCTCGGGGTCCCCGTCCACCCGGAGCTCGCGATGGGCGCCATCGGCGAGGGCGGCGTCGAGGTCGTCGACCGCGACCTCCTCGCTCGCGCCGGGGTCGGCCCGGAGGACCTGGCGACCGTCGAGCGCCGGGAGCGCGCCGTCCTCGACGCCCGTGTCGAGCGCCTGCGCCGGGGCCGGCTCCGGGTCGACCTGCACGGACGGGTCGCCGTCGTCGTGGACGACGGCATCGCGACCGGCGCCACGGCAAAGGTCGCCTGCATCGTCGCCAGGCAGCTGGGGGCCGAGCGCGTCGTCCTGGCCGTACCCGTCGCGCCGGCCCGGACGGTGAGGGAGCTGACGGAGGCCGACACCGTCGTCTGCGTCTCGACGCCGGAACGCTTCCGCGCCGTGGGCGAGCACTACGAGGACTTCACCCCGACGAGCGACGACGAGGTCGTGACCCTGCTGGAGCGAGCCGACCGCCGCCTGCGGTCGGCGGCTCCCCGGGGCGAACGGCCCGATCGCCGGGAGGGCCCGGAGCGACGGGAGCGGTGAGAGCGGTCGCGACACGACCGATGGGGTCGTGGTGATCCCGGCGGGTCCGGCGCGGTTGGAAGGGCGCCTTCGGCTCTCGGCCGTGCGGGCACCGACCCTGCTCATCGTCGGAGGAGCCGACCGGGAGGTCCTCGCCCTCAGCCGTCGGGCGCGGGAGGCGCTGACCGGCTGCACGTGCCGGCTGGCCGTCGTCCCCGGTGCGACCCACCTCTTCGAGGAGCCGGGGACCCTCCCGCCGGCCGCTGCGCTCGCGCGGGACTGGTTCGTCGAGCACCTCGGTGCGAGCGCCACGGCGTGAGCTCCACGGCGTGGGCTCTCCCGAGGCAGCCTGAGGCTTCCCCACCGGCCACGGAGCGGCTGCGCGGCGTGAGCGTCCGTCGCGGGCTAGCGTGTGCAGCATGATCGCCACGGTCTCGAGCCTCTACATCTATCCCGACTCCGACGCGCCCGGGCAGGAGCTCGACTCGGTCGCGATCACCGAGACGGGCCCGGAGGGCAACCGTGCCAAGAAGCACGCCGTCCACCTCGTGTCGGTCGACGACTACGTCGAGAGCCACCCCAAGGCCAACATCGTGCTCGACATGGACTCCTCGGGGCTCGACAAGCTCGTCGGCCGGGTCGTCCGGCTGGGGGGCTGCACGCTCGAGATCACCCAGGCGCCGTCGCAGTGCGCCGGTGTCTACGCGCGGGTCGTCGAGCCGGGTGAGGTGTCGGTCGACGACGCCCTCCTCGTGGCCGAGCCGGAGTGACGGAGCACGGACGGTCGCGGTCGCCGCGGGTGCGGCTGCGATGACGATCCACACCGAGCACCCCTTCGACACCCCCGACGAGGACCGTGACCCGGTCCGGCGGCTGCGCGGGCGCATCGGTGGCGCCGTCTCGCTGTGGACCTCGGGCGAGGGCATCGAGCGGGTGGGGCTGACCGTCTCGTCCTACCTCGTCGCGACCGGCGACCCCGGCCGGGTCGTCGGGCTGCTCCACCCCGACTCCGACCTGCTCGACGCCCTCGTAGAGACGGGCACGGCCGTCGTCACGCTCCTGGGTGCGCGCGACGAGCGGCTCGCGGACGTCTTCGCGGGCGTCATGCCGGCACCGGGGGGTGCGTTCAGGCTCGTCGAGTGGGAGCAGACCGAGTGGGGGCCGCGACCGAGCCACGCGACGTCATGGATGGGCGTGCGGCTCGACCCGGGCAGCCGGCGCGACGTCGGCTGGTCGGTCCTCGTCGAGGCGACGATCGAGCACGCCGAGGTCGGGGCCGAGGACGCCCCTCTCGTGCACCGTCGCGGTCGCTACCAGCACCCGACCGCGTGACCTGCGTCCGACCCCGCCCGGACGGCATACGCCCTCCGGGCGGTCAGGCCGTCCCCGACATCTCCGTGGTGAGCAGGCCCTCGGGGATCCCGAAGGCCTCGACGAGCGTCGTCGCGTGGGGGCGCAGCTCCGTGCAGACGTCGTTGACGAGCGCGGTGAGCGCCTTGGCGCGAGCCGGGCTCAGCCGGTCGTGCTCGAGGTACCACGCCTTGTGCCGCTCGATCGTCGAGAGCGCGTAGAGGTCGCAGACACGCGCCAGCACGCCGCGGGCGCTCTCGTCGGCGCACGCCTCGACCGAGGCGGCGAAGGTCTCGGCGAGCATTCGCTCGACGTGGGCGGTCGCGGCATCGACGAGGTGGTCCTGGCTCGCGTTGAACACGGCGAACGCATCGGCTCCCGGCGCCGTGGCTCGCCGCAACCGGCGGGCGAGCCCCTCGACGAGGTGCTCCTCGCGCTCGCGCAGCAGTCGCAGCTGCGTGCCCCGGATCCCGAAGGTGACGTCCTCCTCGCGACCCGGGGCCGCGTCGACGAGCCGTTGGATGATCCCCCGCGCCGACGAGCGCTCGATGACGGTGCCCCCGACGAGCCGGGCGCCGAACCGGACGATGCCGGCCGTGTCGAGGTCGCCGAACGTGGCCTGGTAGTCGGCGAGGAGCGACTTGGCGACGAGCTGGAGCAGGACGGTGTTGTCGCCCTCGAACGTCGTGAAGATGTCGGTGTCGGCCTTGAGCGCGGCGAGGCGGTTGGCCCAGAGGTAGCCTGCGCCACCGCACAGCTCGCGGCACTCCTGGATGGTGTCGGTCGCGTGGCGCGTCGTCAGCACCTTGATGCCCGCGGCCCGGGTCTCGAGCAGTCGCTGGTCGTGCTCGCTGGTCGCGCGCCCGGCGAGCACGTCGTCCATCGCCGAGACGAGCTCGTGCTGGGCGAGCTGGAGGGCGTATGCCGTGGCGATCCTCGGCAGCAGCCGCCGTTGGTAGGTGCGGTAGTCGAGGACCGTCGTCTCCACGTCGCTCCCGGGGGCCGCGAACTGACGCCGCCCCACGGCATACCTCGTCGTGACGGCGAGCGCCGAGCGGGCAGCCGCCCCGGCGCCACCGGCGACCGAGATGCGTCCCCGGACGAGGGTGCCGAGCATCGTGAAGAAGCGGCGTCCCGGGTTGTCGATGGGGCTCGCGTAGGTGCCGTCCTCGCCGATGTCGCCGTAGCGGCCGAGCAGGTTGGTGCGCGGGACCCGGACGTGGTCGAAGAGGAGGCGGCCGTTGTCGACGCCACCCAGGCCGAGCTTGGGACCGCAGTCCTCGATGGTGACGCCCCTTGCGGGAGTGCCGGACTCGTCGCGAATCGGGACGAGGACGCAGTGCACCCCCCGAGACTCGCCGTCGACGACGAGCTGGGCGAAGACGGCTGCGAGCCGTCCGTCCCGGGCGGCGTTGCCGATGTAGTCCTTGCGTGCGGCAGGCCCGGGCGAGTGGACGACGAGCTCGTCCGACGCAGGATCGAACGTCGCGGTCGTCAGGAGGTTCTGCACGTCGCTGCCGTGGCCGGTCTCGGTCATCGCGAAGCACCCCTGCAGCTCGCCCGAGATGATGCGGGGCAACAGGTCGTCGTGGCGGCTGGTCCCGAGGAGCGACACGGCGCCCCCGAAGA
Source organism: Terrabacter aerolatus (assembly GCF_007991735.1). GTDB lineage: Bacteria > Actinomycetota > Actinomycetes > Actinomycetales > Dermatophilaceae > Terrabacter > Terrabacter aerolatus. The sequence continues at coordinate 7,138 of NZ_BJYX01000011.1, forward strand.
GACCCCACTGGACGCCGGCCTTGACGAAGAGCGAGAGGTCGGAGTGCCCGAGCATCTCGAACGCGGCGACCGCCTCGCCATAGCGCGCCGTCCCACCCTGGTGTTCCGGAAAGCCATGGGCCGCATAGGGCTGCGACGCCAGGTCGGCCATCTGCGAGGCGACGCGGGCTCGGTGCTCTTCCATGGGAAGGGGCGCGGGCAGGGCCCCGAAGGTCGCCGGGTCGAGGGCGCGGCAGTGCTCGCGCACGGCGCCGAACGGGCCGTTGAGGTGGCGTCGCAGCGCGGCGGTGAGAGCGCCGGACGGGTCGGGTGCGGGCTGGGTGGGGGAGTCGGTGGCCGTCGACATCGAATGCCTTCCGGTCTGGACCTCAGGAGGTCGGGGTGGAGGTCGTGGTGGTCGGGGACGTGAGGACGGGAGCGAGCCCGTGCCACGCGAGCTCGGTGAGCGAGGCGACGACGTCGGCCCGAGGTGCCCGGTCGCCCTCGGCCGTGGCCAGCCAGTCGTCGGCGACGGCGCGGACCGAGCCGACGAGCGCGATGGCCCAGGTGCGGGCCCGGGACGGGTCCGTGCCGGGAGCGGTCAGGGACTCCAGCAGCAGGCCGGTGAGCTGGTCGGTGACCTGGTCGACGGTGCCGCCCACCGGGTCGTCCGTCAGGGGCAGGTCGACGAGGGGACGGTTGACGACGAACCGGTAGACCTCGGTGTCGGACTCGACGAGGGCGAGGTAGGCATCGACGGTCGACGCGACGAGCTCGCGCGGACCGACGGCCTGGGAGTCCGCGGAGTCCGCGGAGTCCGGGGAGTCAGTGGGGTCCGGGGCGTGCGAGCGGGCGAGGGCGGCCCCGACGTTGCGGACGACGCGGCCGTCGATGCGGGCTGCGACCGCCCGGTAGAGCCCCGCCTTGTCCTCGAAGTGGCGGTAGATCACGGTCTTGGACGTGCCGGCCTCAGCGGCGATGTCGTCCATGCCGACGCCGGCCCCGTGGGCGCGGATGGCGCGGATCGTCGCGTCCACCAGGGCTGTTCGGCGCTCCTCGCGGTGCCGCTCCCAGCGGGCGTCGCGTCCGTCCCGGGTCGGGGTGCGCGTTCCCGCAGAGGTGGCCACGTCGTCGTCCATGTCACGAAAGTAACAGGTACTGCCTGTATCGACTACTGGCAGTTTCGGATACCTTGGAACCGACGACAGGTTCGACCCCGACCCCAGGAGAGATCCATGGCATCCCAGTCCGCCCAGAGGACCGCCCCCCGCGCGCCGCGCCGTGTCGCGATCGTCGGGGGCAACCGCATCCCCTTCGCCCGGTCCAACGGCCCCTACGCCAAGGCCTCCAACCAGGACATGCTCACCGCGGCCGTCGACGGGCTCGTCGCGCGTCACGGACTCGCCGGCGAGCGACTCGGCGAGGTCGTCGCCGGAGCAGTCCTCAAGCACAGCCGCGACTTCAACCTCACGCGCGAGACCGTACTCGGCACGCGCCTCGACCCGACGACGCCGGCCTACGACATCCAGCAGGCCTGCGGTACCGGTCTGGAGGCGGCGATCCTCGTGGCCAACAAGATCGCCCTGGGCCAGGTCGACGCCGGCATCGCCGGAGGGGTGGACAGCGCCAGCGACGCCCCCATCGCCGTGAGCGAGGGCCTGCGCCGGACGCTCCTGGCCGCCAACCGCGCCCGGTCGGCGGGCGAGCGCGCCAAGGCGCTGGCGGGGCTGCGTCCCGCCCACCTGGTGCCCGCCATCCCGGAGAACGTCGAGCCGCGCACGGGTCTGTCGATGGGCGAGCACATGGCGCTGACGGCCGCCCAGTGGGGCATCACCCGCGAGGCCCAGGACGAGCTCGCGGCGGCGAGCCACCAGCACCTCGCCGCAGCCTACGAGCGCGGCTTCTTCGACTACCTCGTCACGCCGTACCTCGGAGTCTCACGTGACACTAACCTGCGGCCGGACTCCAGCGTGGAGAAGCTGTCCACCCTGAAGCCCGCGTTCGGCAAGGGCGACGGCGCGACGATGACGGCCGGCAACTCGACGCCGCTCACCGACGGCGCGTCGGCCGTGCTCCTCGCGAGCGAGGAGTGGGCGGCCGAGCACCGGCTGACACCGCTCGCCTGGTTCGTCGACGCCGAGACCGCTGCCGTCGACTACGTCCACGGCCACGAGGGGCTGCTCATGGCGCCCGCGTATGCCGTGCCGCGGCTGCTCGCCCGAAACGGACTGACCTTGCAGGACTTCGACTTCTACGAGATCCACGAGGCGTTCGCCGCCACGGTGCTCACGACCCTCAAGGCCTGGGAGGATCCCGACTTCTGCCGCGAGCGTCTCGGGCTCGAGGCGCCGCTCGGCTCGATCGACCGGAGCCGGCTCAACGTCAACGGCTCGTCGCTGGCGGCGGGTCACCCGTTCGCCGCGACCGGCGGGCGCATCGTGGCCTCGCTCGCCAAGCAGCTCAAGGAGGCGGGCGGTGGCCGAGGCCTCATCTCCATCTGCGCCGCCGGCGGCCAGGGCGTCGTCGCGATCCTGGAGGCATGAGCATGACCGACCTGTTCACGACCATCGTCAGCTCACCCGTGGCCAAGCGAGTCGGCGTCCCCCAGCCGACCCGGCTGCGACGCTACGAGCCGGGCCTCCCGCTGTGCGAGGGACCCGTCCTCGTCGCCGGTGGTGGCCGGTTCGCCGAGGGCATCGCCTCCTGGCTGGCTCGCGCCGGGGTCGCGACCGTGTCGACGGCGGCCGACGCGGAGGGCAAGATCGGTGCCGTCGTGCTCGACCTCAGCGCCGCCGCCGATCCCGGTGAGCTCGACCAGCTGCGCCTGCTGGGGGCCCCGGCCGTCAAGGCGCTGAAGCGCAACGGGCGCGTCGTCGTCATCGGCACCGACCCGGCGACGCTCACCGACGTCGCCGAGGTGACCACCCAGCGAGCCCTCGAGGGCGCCGTGCGATCGCTCGGCAAGGAGCTGCGCGCGGGAGCCACCGCCAACCTCGTCCTCGCGCAGGGCGACGCGCCGGACGGCGTCCGCTCCGCCGTCGAGTTCTTCCTCTCCGGGCGATCGGCCTACGTCGACGGCCAGGTCGTGCGGGTCGACGAGTCCACGAGCGGTGAGGTCGACGCGCTCCGCCCGCTCGAGGGCAAGGTCGCCGTCGTCACCGGTGCCGCACGAGGCATCGGAGCGGAGATCGCCACGGTGCTCGCACGCGACGGTGCGACCGTCGTGGCGGTCGACGTGCCCGCCGCCGGCGATGCCCTGGCCCGCGTGGCCAACGAGGTGAAGGGGACCGCGCTCCAGCTCGACGTGACCTCCGACGACGCGGGCCGTCGGATCGTGGAGCACGCCACGGCGCGCCACGGCGGCCTCGACATCGTCGTGCACAACGCCGGCATCACGCGCGACAAGCTCTTCGTCAACATGGACGACGCCCGCTGGCGCAGCGTCATGGACGTCAACCTCCGCTCGGTCCTGCGGATGAACGACGCGATCCTCGGCGAAGGTGGCCTGGCCGACGGCGGCCGGATCGTCTGCGTCGCCTCGATCGCGGGCATCGCCGGCAACCGCGGCCAGACGAACTACGGCGCGAGCAAGGCCGGCGTCATCGGCCTCGTCACGGCGTTGTCGCGCCAGGTCGCCGACCGTGGGATCACGGTCAACGCCGTCGCTCCCGGGTTCATCGAGACGGAGATGACCGCGCGGATCCCGTTTGCCACGAGGGAGATCGGGCGTCGCATGAACTCCCTCCAGCAGGGGGGACAGCCCAAGGACGTCGCAGAGACCATCGCGTGGTTCGTCCAGCCCGGCGCCGCCGCCGTGACCGGCCAGGTCGTCCGCGTCTGCGGGCAGAGCCTGCTCGGCGCGTGAGGGGGAGTGACGCCGCGATGACCAAGGAGATCACGCTCGACGGAGCCCCCGACCTGCGCCGCATCTACGCGACCGCGGCGCTGCGGCGGGGCAACGACAGCGACACCCTGCCCGACGTGCGCTACTCGCGAGCCGGCATACGCGTCGACGTCGACGACCTCGTCGCCTACTCGCGCGTGTGCCGGTTCCCGGTGACCGGAGCCCTGCCGTCGACGTACCTCCACCTCGTCGCCTTCCCCCTCCAGATGCAGGTCATGAGCGGAGACCGCTTTCCCCTGCCGCTGCTCGGCGCCGTGCACGTCGAGAACCGCATCGAGGCCACCCGGCCCGTCGGGGTCGACGAGCCGCTGGACGTCTCGGTCTGGGCGCAGGACCTCCGCCCGCACCGCCGTGGGCGCCAGGTCGACCTCGTGTCCGAGGCCTCGGTCCGAGGCGAGACGGTCTGGCGCGGCATCAGCACCTATCTCTCGCGCGGCACCGAGCACGCGGACACCGAGTCGTCCGACCCACCCTCGACGGAGCAGCTCGCATCCGTAGGCGCCGGCCCGCTCTGGCTGCTCGCCGAGGGCACCGGCCGGTCGTATGCCGCGGTGTCGGGTGACTGGAACCCCATCCACGTGCACGCTCTCACGGCCAGGCCGCTCGGCTTCCCCACCGCGATCGCGCACGGGATGTACTCCTACGCACGGGTGCTCGCGTCGCTCGGTCCGAGGCTTCCCGCGTCGGGACTGACGAGCCGGGTGTGGTTCCGCAAGCCGGTGCGGCTCCCGTCGACCGTGCGCCTGCGGACCGCCTTCGAGCGCTCACGCACCCTGTCGGTGCTCGAGAACGCCACGGGCGAGATCGAGCACGCCGTCGTCGAGAACAGCTGGTGACCCCTGCTTCCCGCCCCCTGAGAGCCAAACCGCGTCGCCCGCCCCGTCGCTGTCTCGATACCCTTGCGGGGCCGCACCTGAGCGGCGCCACCCAGGACCCGTCACCCACGACGGGTCCCTGTCGAACGAGGAGCACCAACCGTGTCTGCACAGATCACCGTCACCGTCGCCGGAAGCGAGCGATCGGTCGCGGAGCAGACGACGGCGGGTGAGCTCTTCGAGGGTGACCGCGCCGTCGTCGTCGCGCGCGTCAACGGTCAGCTGCGCGACCTGTTCCACATCCTCGCCGAGGGCGATGTCGTCGAGCCCGTGACTGTCGACAGTGAGGACGGGCTCGCCGTCCTGCGCCACTCGACCGCCCACGTGCTCGCCCAGGCCGTGCAGTCGCTCCACGCGGACGCCAAGCTCGGCATCGGCCCGCCCATCCGAGACGGCTTCTACTACGACTTCGACGTCGAGACCCCCTTCAATCCCGATGACCTCAAGGCCCTCGAGAAGGCCATGCAGAAGATCATCAACGAGGGACAGACCTTCGCCCGCCGGGTCGTCACCGACGCCGACGCGCTCGAGGAGCTCAAGGACGAGCCGTACAAGTGCGAGCTCGTCGGCCTCAAGGGCGGCAACGCCGACGAGGCCGCCGAAGGCGCCGGGGTCGAGGTGGGCGCCGGCGAGCTGACGATCTACGACAACATCCGACGTGACGGCACGCGTGCGTGGGGCGACCTGTGCCGCGGTCCGCACATCCCCAGCACCAAGCTCATCGGCAACGCCTTCAAGCTGATGCGCTCGGCAGCCGCGTACTGGCGTGGCTCGGAGAAGAACCCGCAGCTGCAGCGCGTCTACGGCACCGCGTGGCCGACGAAGGACGAGCTCAAGGCCTACCTCGACCGGCTCGCCGAGGCCGAGCGGCGCGACCACCGTCGCATCGGCGCCGAGATGGACCTCTTCAGCTTCCCCGACGAGCTGGGCTCCGGCCTCGTCGTGTTCCACCCCAAGGGTGGTGTCATCAAGCGGGAGATGGAGGACTACGTCCGCCGTCGGCACATCGAGGAGGGCTTCTCCTACGTCGGCACCCCGCACATCAGCAAGGAGGCGCTGTTCCACACCTCCGGGCACCTGCCGTACTACGCCGACACGATGTTCCCGCCCATGGAGCTCGAGGGGGCGAAGTACCAGCTCAAGGCGATGAGCTGCCCCATGCACAACCTCATCTACCAGTCGCGCGGCCGCTCGTACCGTGAGCTGCCCCTGCGCCTCTTCGAGTTCGGCGGCGTCTACCGCTACGAGAAGTCCGGTGTCGTGCACGGCCTGACCCGCGTGCGCGGCATGACGCAGGACGACTCGCACAGCTACGTCACCGCCGAGCAGGCTCCGGGGGAGATCAAGCACCTGCTCGACTTCGTGCTCGGCCTGCTCAAGGACTTCGGCCTCGACGACTTCTACCTCGAGCTGTCGACCCGCGACACCGAGGGCGAGAAGTCCTCGAAGTTCATCGGGTCCGACGAGCAGTGGGAGGTCGCGACGAAGGTCCTCGAGGACGTCGCCACCGCCTCCGGTCTCGAGCTCGTGCCCGACCCGGGCGGTGCGGCCTTCTACGGCCCGAAGATCTCGGTGCAGGCGCGTGACGCCATCGGTCGCACCTGGCAGATGTCGACGATCCAGTACGACTTCAACCAGCCCGAGCGCTTCGGCCTCGAGTACCAGGCCGCCGACGGCACCCGGCAGCAGCCGGTCATGATCCACTCGGCCAAGTTCGGCTCGATCGAGCGCTTCCTCGGGGTGCTCGTCGAGCACTACGCCGGAGCCTTCCCGGTGTGGCTGGCGCCCGTCCAGGCGCTGGGCGTGCCGGTCGCGGAGGACTACGCCGACTACCTCGGTGAGGTGCTGGAGCGTTTGAAGCGCAAGGGAGTTCGCGTCGAGCTCGACGCCAGCGACGACCGCTTCCCGAAGAAGATCCGCAACGCGAGCAAGTCGAAGGTCCCCTTCACGCTCATCGCCGGCGAGGAGGACAAGGCCGCGGGCGCCGTGTCGTTCCGCTACCGCGACGGCTCGCAGAAGAACGGCGTCCCGGTCGACGACGCGATCGCCGAGATCCTGGCCGCGATCGAGAGCCGCGCCCAGGTCTGAGGCCGCCGGCCACGACGGCGTATGCCGTGTGGTGACGCGGGAGGAGCCCTTGCCGACCTCGTCGGCGGGGGCTCCTTCGCTGCGCGCGGGGCGGCCGTGGCCGCGGACGGGGCACACGGCATACGACCTCTTTGTCCGATGTCCGGCGTCCATCGGACAGGACAGGCGTCTCGGGTTGCCGGTCACACCGGACGACACGAGTCTCGGGAAGGACACCGTCGTCGCCCTCCCCGAAGGAACGTCCATGCGCACCGTGCTCCGCTCGCTCGGCACCGTCGTCCTCGCCGCCACCGCCCTCGGGCCGGTCCTGCCGTCGGACGCACCCCCGACAGCGGCGGCTGCCGCACCGCTCGTCGGCTCCGTCAACCCGTTCATCGGCACCCAGGACAACGGCAACACCTTCCCGGGTGCCAGCGCGCCGTTCGGGATGGTGCAGGTCAGCCCGGACACCGGGGGAGAGGGGGGCTACGACTACTCGCAGAAGTCGATCTACGGCTTCAGCCAGACCCACCTGTCCGGCGTCGGCTGCCCCGTCGTGGGGGAGCTGCCCGTCATGCCGACGAGCGGGGCCGTCACGAGCGTCGACCCCTCGCGCTACGCGTCGACCTACTCCCACTCCGACGAGGAGGCGAGCCCCGGCTACTACCGTGTCGGCCTGCCGACCTACGGCGTCACGGCCGAGCTGACGGCGACGGACCGCACGGGGTGGCAGCGGTTCACCTTCCCGGCCGACAAGGCCGCGAACGTCCTGCTCAACACGGGCAAGGCCAACATGCGGGTCTTCGACTCCGAGGTCCACGTCGTCGGCGACCGCGTCGTCGAGGGCCGCATCCACGACGGCAACTTCTGCGCCGGCAAGGACGAGCACACCGTCTACTTCCGCGCCGAGTTCGACCGTCCCTTCAGCTCGTTCAGCACCTGGAGCGGGTCCACGCTGACCGCCGGCGCCCGCGACGCGGCCACCACGGCAGGTGGCAACGGCGCGGCACTGACGTTCCCGTCCGGCACGACCTCGGTCACGATGAAGGTCGGCCTCAGCTACACGGGGGCGGACGGTGCCCGCGCCAACCTCTCCCGGGAGACCGGCGGCGGCTTCGACTTCGACGCGACCCGGGCGGCGCTGACCCAGCGCTGGGAGGAGCAGCTCGGCCACGCGCGCATCACGGGCGGCACGCACGAGCGCAGGACGGCGTACTACACCGCGCTCTACCACTCGCTCATGCACCCCAACCTCGCCTCGGACGTCGACGGGACCTACCACGGCTGGGACGGCAGGAACCACGTCGCCCAGGGCTACACGCCCCGGCAGAACTTCTCGCTGTGGGACACCTACCGGCCCCAGAACCAGCTGCTCGAGGTGCTCGCCCCAGACGTGGCCCGCGACTCCTACCTCTCGGTGCTCGCCATCGGGCGCGAGGGCGGCTGGCTGCCGCGGTGGGCGCTCGTCAACAGCGAGACGAACATCATGACCGGCGACCCCGTGACGCCGTTCCTCGTCGAGGGCTGGAGCAAGGGCTTCCTCGCCGGCCACGAGGCGGAGGCCTACGCCCTCCTCAAGCAGAACGTGACCAAGCAACCACCTGCCGACAGCCAGTACAACGGGCGCTCGGGCCAGCACTACTACGAGAAGCTCGGCTACATCCCGTTCGGCCTGCGGGTCGGCACCGACTGCGTCTCCCACGGCGGGGACAACGACTGCGCCCACCCGGCCTCGGCGACGATGGAGTACGCCGCGGCTGACGCGTCGCTCGCGATCATGGCCAAGGGACTCGGCCACACCTCCGACGCCTCGATGCTCACCGAGCGCAGCGGCTGGTACAAGAACCTCTGGGACGCCGGCACGCAGTCCTTCCGGCCGAGGATGGCCGACGGCACGTGGCTCGACCCGTACGACCCCGTCGAGGCCTCGCACGCCTTCCACGAGGGCGGCTCCTACCAGTACCAGTGGCTCGCACCGCAGGACCCCGCCGGCCTGGTCAAGCTCATGGGCGGCCGTGCGTCGACGGAGAAGCGGCTCGACGACTTCTTCGCCTACGACAAGCTGCTCGCCGACCCTGCTCGGACGGCCCGGACCGACTGGATCGAGGCGACCTACGCCTACTACAGCAAGCCGACGTACAACCCGAACAACGAGCCCGACCTGCTCGCGCCGTACGTCTACGCGTGGGTGCAGCAGCCGGCCAAGATCGCGACCGTCGCCCGGGCGGCCTTCACCCTCTTCACCGACGGTGCGGACGGCATGACCGGCAACGACGACCTCGGCACCATGAGCGCCTGGTACGTCTTCTCCTCCTGGGGGCTCTACCCGACGATGAGCGGCGCCAACTTCTTCGTCGTCAGCTCTCCCCAGTTCGAGCGCGTCGACATCGACGTCGCCCGACCGGGCTCGGTGAGCACCGGCCAGGGTGGCCGCCTCACGATCACCGCCCCCGGTGTCTCGGACGACCGGCGCTACGTGCAGAGCCTCGAGATCAACGGCAGCAGGAGCACGAAGAGCTGGGTCGACTGGAAGGCCCTGCGCAGCGGCGGCACCATTGCCCACACCGTCGGCACGAGCCCGAGCCGCTGGGGCACGACGCCTGCGGACGTGCCACCGTCGGCGGTGCAGGCGGGCCGCGACCCGCGGCTGTCCCTGTCGATGACGGCACGACCGAACCCTGTCGTCGTGCCCACCGGGGCACGTGAGGCGCGCTTCTCCGTCGACCTCGTGGGCCAGGCGCCCAAGAGCCTCCCCGTCCAGGTGGCGGTCGCAGCACCACAGGGTTGGTCGGCCGCCGTCGGGTCGGGCGGTGACGGGGCGACCGTGCTGCACAGCGACGGTGTCCCGGCCGGCTCCTCGGTGCCGGTGACGCTCCGGCTCCCGGCCGGTCTCGGCGTCGGCTCCCACGAGGTGACCGTCACGTCGTCGGCCCCCGGTGTCGCACCGGTGACGAAGGTCGTCACCGTGCAGCTGCAGCAGGCCCTCGCCTGTGTGCCGGGCGCCGCCGGGTGCGCCGTCGACCTCGCGGCCGCCCGCGACCACGACGGCACCGCCACGGTCGCCGCGCCGAGCGACGGCAACTTCGACGGCAGCGGGTGGAGCTACGACGCCGCCCTGCTGCCCGCGGCGGGCACCTGGGACTGGAACGGCGTCACGTATGCGGCGCCCGTCACGTCCGGCACGACACCGAACTTCGTCGAGGGCGGCGGCCAGACGATCCTCGTGCCCGCAGCGAGCCGCAGTGCGATCCACGTCATCGGGTCGACGCACAACGGCGACGTGTCGACGGCCCTGCGCGTGACCTACACCGACGGGAGCGTGCAGTCGGTGCCGATCTCGCTCACCGACTGGGCGGCCGGCAGCGGTCACAACGGCAACCAGGTCGCCATCGCGATGGACCACCGGATCAAGGGCGGCGCCGGAGTCGACGGACCCCCGGTCCAGCTCTTCGGCACCACCGTGGCCGTGGACCGCTCGAAGCAGCTCCAGTCGATCACGCTGCCCGGCGACGACCGTTTCGAGGTGTATGCCGTGTCGCTCGGCTGAGAGCCGCCCACCGGCTCCGGCGTGGCGCGACCGACACGCCGGACCCGGTCGGTGCCCCGGTGAGAAAGGTGGCGCGAATGTTTCGGAAACGGTTGCGCCCCGGGCCGCGCGGGGTTACAAATGAAGGACCGAACCGCTTCGGCGGGACGGTTTCCGAATCGCTTCGGCGATGAAGAAGAGAAGGCCCGGGAACTCATACTTCCCGGGCCTTCACCTTCCTCCCACCTGTGACCGACCACGTCGGCGCAGGTCCCGGGATGGCCGGCCCTGCGGCTCTCACACCCGCAGGGTCGTTCCGTGTCCGGAGGCCGGTCGCAGGGACCGTCCCGGGGGCCGTCGCGGGAACAGGTCAGGCCCGGGGACGACGAAGGCCCTGCGGTCTCACACACCGCAGGGCCCGTGTCCTATTGAACCCAAGGTCGGGCCGCTCGCGAAATCGACACGCTGGCGGCCAGGACGGCCATGGGCCCGCGACCGGCGTCCGGCGTCCGGCGGCGGTCGCCCTAGGATCTGTCACCATGACGACGCAGGGCAGTGGCACGGAGTCGGCGGCGGACTTCGCCCACGTCGAGGACGGGTTCGAGAGGCTCTGGACCCCTCACCGGATGGCCTACATCCTCGGCGACAAGCCGACCGAGGAGGCCGGGCACGGCTGCCCCTTCTGCGCGGCGCCCGGCAAGTCCGACGAGGAGGGCCTCATCGTCCACCGGGGTGAGCACTGCTACGTCGTGATGAACCTCTTCCCGTACAACCCGGGGCACGTGCTCGTCTGCCCCTACCGCCACGTCTCCCTCTACATCGACCTCACCGACGAGGAGACGGCCGAGTTCACGGCCCTGACGAAGCAGGTCGTGCGCGTCCTGCAGGCGGCGTCGGAGCCGCACGGCTTCAACCTGGGCATGAACCAGGGGGCCGTAGCCGGCGCCGGTGTCGCCGCCCACCTGCACCAGCACGTCGTCCCGCGGTGGAGCGGGGACTCGAACTTCCTCCCGATCGTCGCGCAGACCAAGGCGCTTCCCGTGCTCCTCGAGGACACCCGTTCCCGACTCGTGGCCGCCTGGCCCACGGACTGAGCCGAGCGCCGTCGGCACGCACGCCCGGACGGTCAGTACGCTGTCCCCACCATGCTCAACAGACTCCTGCGCGCGTCGATGACCAAGATCCTCGGTCCGATCGCCCACCTGTTCCTCCGGCTCGGCATCAGCCCCGACGTCGTCACGATCGTCGGCACGGTCGGCGTGTGCGTCGGCGCCCTGGCCTTCTTCCCGCGCGGGCAGATCTGGGTCGGGGTCCTCGTCATCACCGCCTTCGTCTTCTCCGACACGGTCGACGGCATCATGGCGCGCGAGTCCGGGCGGTCCAGCAAGTGGGGCGCCTACCTCGACTCCACGCTCGACCGCATGGGCGACTCGGCCATCTTCGGCGGTCTCGTCCTCTTCTACGCGGGCCGCGGCAACAACCAGCTCATGGCCGGTCTCGCGCTCGCCTGCCTCATCCTCGGCAGCGTCGTCTCCTACGCCAAGGCGCGCGCCGAGGGCCTCGGCTACACGGCCGACGTCGGCATCGCCGAGCGTGCCGACCGGCTCGTCGCCGTGCTCGTCGCGGCGTTCTTCGCGGACCTCTTCGACTCGACGCTGCTGCTCGGGGTCGTCCTCGGGCTGCTGGCGGTGGCGAGCTTCGTCACGGTGCTGCAGCGGATGCTCACGGTGCGCCGTCAGGCGCTCGCCTCCGGAGAGGTGGGCGCGTGACCAGCTTCCCGCGCCGGGCGACCCAGACGGTCAGCGTGCTGGGGTTCAAGCTCGGGTGGTCGGTCGTGCGCGCCCTCCCGGAGCGGGCTGCCTACGGCCTCTTCGACCGCGTGGCCGACCTCTCCGTCCGACGCGGGGGCAAGGGCATCGAGCGGCTGCGCTCGAACTACCGCCGCGTGCGACCCGAGCTGTCGGAGTCCGAGCTCGACGCCCTCGTGCGCCAGGGGATGCGCTCGTACATGCGCTACTACTGCGAGGCGTTCCGGCTCCCGTCCCTCTCGCGCTCGCAGATCGAGGGCGCGGTCGTGGTGCGCGGCGACGCCAGCGTGCGTGAGCTGAGCGCCCGGGGCGAGGCGAGCGTCGTCTTCGTCGGCCACCTGGGCAACTTCGACCTCGGCGCGGCATGGTCGGCCGGCAGCCTCCTGCCCGTCACGACGGTGGCCGAGCGGCTCGAGCCCGAGGAGGTCTTCCAGGAGTTCGTCGCCTTCCGGCGCAGCATCGATATGGACATCATCCCGCTGACGGGCGGCGACGACCCCTTCCACGGACTGCTGTCCGCGGCCCGCGCCGGCGGCCGGATCATCGCCCTCGCCTCCGACCGGGACCTCACCAACGGCGGCGTCGAGGTCGACCTGCTCGGCCATCGCGCCCGGATGGCCAAGGGACCCGCCGTCCTCTCACTCATGACCGGCGCGCCGCTCTACGCGGCGCGGATCTGGTACGAGCCCGCACCGCGCGGCGAGGGCCTGGGCGGCTACCGCAGCGTCATCGAGTTCAGCGAGCCGCTCGTGCCGCGGGTCCAGGGCACGACGGCCGTCCGCGCCGCCGACCTCATCCAGCAGTGTGCCGACTTCATCGCCGTGGCGATCCGCGAGCACACGTCGAGCTGGCACATGCTCCAGCGCGTCTTCGTCGACGACCTGGCGGCCCCGGTGTCCACCGCGCCGAGCACGGCCACCGAGTCCGCGCCGTCCGCGCCGTCCACGCCGGGTGCGACATCGTGAGGATCGGCATCGTCTGCCCGTACTCGTTCGACGTGCCGGGCGGGGTGCAGTTCCACGTCCGCGACCTCGCCGAGCACCTCATCGGTCAGGGCCACGAGGTGTCGGTGCTGGCCCCGGCCGACAGCGAGACCGAGCTGCCCGACTACGTCACGTCCGCCGGGCGCGCCACCGCCGTGCGCTACAACGGCTCGGTGGCCCGGCTCAACTTCGGGCCCGTGACGGCCGCCAAGGTCAACCGCTGGCTCGACGCCGGACAGTTCGACGTGCTGCACCTGCACGAGCCCGTCACGCCGAGCATCAGTGTCCTCGCGCTCATGGCGGCCGAGGGGCCGATCGTGGCCACCTTCCACACGTCCATGCTGCGGTCGCGGACGATGCAGACGGCATACCCCATCATCCGGCCGAGCCTGGAGAAGATCTCCGGCCGCATCGCCGTGAGCGAGGACGCCCGCCGCACCGTGACGACCCACGTCGGCGGCGACGCCGTCGTCATCCCGAACGGCGTCTACGTGGACCGGTTCGCGAGCGCCCCCCGCCGGTCCGCGTGGATCGGCACGCCGGCATCGCCCACCATCGCCTTCCTCGGCCGGATGGGGGAGCCGCGCAAGGGGCTGCCCGTCCTCGCTGCCGCGCTGCCCGACGTGCTGCGCTCGATCCCCGGCCTGCGCGTCCTCGTCGCCGGCCCCGGCGACCCCGACGAGGTCACGGAGGGCTGGCCCCCCGAGGTCCGTGCGGCGTGCGAGTTCCTCGGCTCCGTCTCCGACGACGACAAGGCCTCGCTGCTCGCGTCGGTCGACGTCTACGTCGCCCCCAACACGGGGGGAGAGAGCTTCGGCATCATCCTCATCGAGGCGATGAGCGCGGGGGCGTGCGTGCTCGCCAGCGACCTCTCGGCCTTCTCCCGCGTGCTCGACGGCGGCACGGCCGGGGCCATGTTCGCCAACGAGCAGCCCGACGACCTCGCCCGCACGCTCGTCGACCTGCTCCGCCGACCGGAGCGCCGGGCCGAGCTCGCGGCCGCCGGCCAGCACCGGGCGCGGCTCTTCGACTGGTCGGTCGTGGCCGACGAGATCCTCGCCGTCTACGAGACCGTCATCGAGGGACGGGCCGCCGCGGACTTCCAGCCCCAAGGACGCTGGAACCGCTTCCTGCGCGGGGGTTCCCGATGAGCGAGGTGCTGTCCTGGGTCTTCGCGGTCCTCTTCGTCCTCGTCGTCATCGCCTGGTACCTCTCCTACACGGCGGCGCGCGTCGACCGCCTCCACGTCCGGCTGAGTGGCACCCTCGCCGCGCTCGACGCCCGGCTCGTGCGACGGGCCGAGGCAGCGGTCGAGCTCGCCAACAGCGGACTGCTCGACGGCGCGACGTCGCTCATCCTCGCCAACGCCGCCGCCGAGTCGCTCGAGGCGCCGGCGGAGCACGGCGAGGCCCGCGAGCTGGCGGAGAACGACCTCACCGAGGCCCTCGACCTCGCCCTGACCCCCGACGTCGTCAGCTCGCTGCGGTCGAGCGCCCTGGGCGAGGACGTGCTGGGCCGCCTCAGCTCGGCGTGCCTGCGCGTCCAGCTCGCGCGGCGCTTCCACAACGACGCCGTCACCGACGTGCGTCGCATGCGCCGGACGTGGACGATCCGGCTCTTCCACCTGGCCGGGCACACGCCGATGCCGCACACCGTCGAGTTCGACGACGCGTCGCCCGAGCACCTCGTCGCCGTCTGACGGCGCGCAAGCCGGCCCACCCCCCGGCTTCGTCGGTGGCTCCGCCGTGCCGCGTACCACGTCCGTCGCCCCTGGGGCGGACCGGGTCGTGGACCCGGCACGCGTGGGCCTACGCTTTGAGGCAACCCACCTCCGGATCACGGGAAAGCAGGACATCGTGAGCACCACCCCGACCACGGGCACCACGTCCGCGGCTGACCAGCACGCCGCCTCCACCGGCACGACGCGCGTCAAGCGCGGCATGGCCGAGATGCTCAAGGGCGGCGTCATCATGGACGTCGTCACGGCCGAGCAGGCCAAGATCGCCGAGGACGCCGGCGCCGTCGCCGTCATGGCCCTCGAGCGGGTCCCCGCCGACATCCGCGCCCAGGGCGGCGTGTCCCGGATGAGCGACCCCGACATGATCGACAGCATCATCGAGGCCGTCTCGATCCCCGTCATGGCCAAGGCCCGCATCGGCCACTTCGTCGAGGCGCAGGTGCTCCAGAGCCTCGGCGTCGACTACATTGACGAGTCCGAGGTGCTCACCCCGGCCGACTACGCCAACCACATCGACAAGTGGCAGTTCACGGTGCCCTTCGTCTGCGGCGCGACCAACCTCGGCGAGGCCCTGCGCCGCATCACCGAGGGTGCGGCGATGATCCGCTCCAAGGGCGAGGCGGGCACCGGTGACGTCTCCAACGCGACGACGCACATGCGCACCCTCCGCGCCGAGCTCAACCGCCTGCGCTCGATGAGCCCCGACGAGCTCTACGTCGCGGCCAAGGAGCTCCAGGCGCCCTACGAGCTCGTCAAGGAGGTCGCCGAGGCCGGCAAGCTGCCCGTCGTGCTCTTCACCGCCGGCGGCATCGCCACCCCGGCCGATGCGGCCATGATGATGCAGCTCGGCGCCGAGGGCGTCTTCGTCGGCTCCGGCATCTTCAAGTCGGGCAACCCGGCCCAGCGCGCCGAGGCCATCGTCAAGGCGACGACCTTCCACGACGACCCCGACGTCATCGCCAAGGTCTCGCGCGGCCTCGGCGAGGCCATGGTCGGCATCAACGTCGACGAGATCCCGCAGCCGCACCGGCTCGCCGAGCGCGGTTGGTGACCTTCGGCCACCCAGCCACCTGCTGACGTATGCCGTCGCGCCCACCCGGCGCGGCGGCATACGTCGTCCTGCGGCCCTCCCCACCGACCCCGCAACACACCGAGAAGGTCACAACGCACCGGTGTCGGATCCCGGTGAGTTGCGACCTGCACGGTGTGTTGCGGGTCTGGGGACTGGCACCATCGTGGCGTGGCCCCGTCCGGATCCGAGCTCTCCAGGTCCTACTTCGAGCACGTCGTGCGTCCGGCCGTCGAGGCGCGCTGGCCGAGGCTTGCGTATGCCGCCGCCCGCCTCGGGAGCGGATCCGACGTCCTCGGCCTCGACGACGCGATGTCGCGCGACCACGACTGGGGCCTGCGGCTCGACCTCCTCGTCCCGGCCGGGCTCGTCGACGACGTCGACGCCCACCTCACGGAGAGCCTGCCCGAGTCGTTCGCCGGTCACCCGACGAGGTTCGCGACGACGTGGGACCCGGCGGTGCGCCACCGCGTGCAGGTCGGGACGGCGCGCGACCTCGCCGTCTCGCGGCTCGGGCTGGACCCCACGACCGTCCTCACCGTCGCCGACTGGCTCTCCCTGACGGGTCAGGCCGTCCTCGAGGTCACCGCGGGCGAGGTGTTCGTCGACCGCGCGGGCGAGCTGTCCGGCATACGCCGCCGGCTCGGGTGGTACCCCGACGACGTCTGGCGTCACGTCGTCGCGGTCGACTGGGCGCGGATCGCCCAGGAGCTGCCCTTCGTCGGCCGGACGGGTCAGCGCGGCGACGACCTCGGCTCGCGCGTCGTCGCGGCGAGGCTCGCGGGGATCGCGATGCACCTCGGCCACCTGCTCGAGCGTCGCTGGCCGCCCTACGCCAAGTGGCTGGGCACGAGCTTCACCCGGCTACCGCGAGCAGGTGCGGCTGCTGAGGCCCTGCAGGCCGCGGTGACCGCCGACGGGTGGCGCGAGCGCGAGGACGGTCTCGTCGCGGCGCTCCGGATGCTGCACCGGACCCAGGGTGCGGCGGGGTTGCCGACCGTCGAAGACCCGGTCGAGCCGTTCTGGGACCGTCCCTACCGGGGCGTCCGTGAGGCTGCCGTCCGGGTGGTGGAGGAGAGCATCGCCGATCCGGCCGTGCGGGCCCTGCCGCGCGGCGTCGGGTCGCTGGAGCAGCGCAGCGACAACGTCGACGTGCTGATGAGTCGCGGTCCGGTCGGCCGGGGCCGAGCCCGGCCATGAGGTTGCCGACGGTGCTGCGCCTGGTGGGGTGATGACCCCACCGGACGCAGCACGATGTGCAGCACGATCTGCTGCAAATCCTGCTGCACGACGGGTCAGGTGACGGCGCCGCGCTCGGCGAACTCGGGGCGCTCGAACTCGCGGCCCTCGATGACCTCCGCGACGTGGACGGCGGCGCGCACGGCGTCGACGTGGGTCACGTAGAGCGGGGCGAACCCGAGCCGGATGATGTCGGGCTCCCGGAAGTCGCCGATGACGCCGCGGGCGATGAGCGCCTGCACGACGGCGAAGGCCTGGGGGTGGCGCAGCGACACCTGCGAGCCACGCCGCTCCGGGTCGCGCGGCGTCGCGAGCGGCAGGTCGACCCCGAGCGCGTCGAGCGCCTCGATGAACGTCCCGGTCACCGACACCGACGCCGCCCGCACGTCGGCGGGGGAGAGCCCGTCGTATGCCGTCAGCGCAGCCTCGAGGGCGAGCACCGAGAGCAGGGGCGGGGTGCCCACCCGGGCTCGGGTGATCCCGGGTGCCGGCTCGTAGTCCGGACGCATCTCGAAGGGGTGGGCGTGGCCCTGCCAGCCCGTCAGCGGCTGGTCGAAGTCGTCCTGGTGGCGGGTCGCGACGTAGAGGAAGGCCGGAGCGCCGGGGCCGCCGTTGAGGTACTTGTAGCCGCAGCCGACGGCGAGGTCGGCACCTCCGGCGTCGAGATCGACCTCGATCACCCCGGCCGAGTGGCAGAGGTCCCAGCAGGCGAGTCCGCCGACGGCGTGCGCGGCATCCGTGATCTCCCGCAGGTCCCAGAGCTCGCCCGTGCGGTAGTCGACGCTCGAGTACGACGCGAGGACGAGCGCGTCGCCGACCTCGGCGATGGCGGCCACGGCGTCGCGCGGGTGCACGCGGCGCACCTCGAGGCCGGCGAGGGCCGCGGCCGACTCCGTCATGTACAGGTCGGTGGGGAACGAGTCCGGGTCGGTGAGCACGACGGTGCGTCCGGGGCGGAGGCGTCCGGCGCCGATGACCGCCTTGAAGAGGTTGACCGACGTCGAGTCCGTCACGACGACCTGCCCGGGGGCAGCGCCGACGAGACGTCCCACGCGGTCGCCGACCCGGGTCTGGGCGCCCCACCAGTCGGCCTCGTTCCAGGACCGGATGAGCCGCTCGCCCCACTGGCGGTGCATGACGTCGTCGACGACGGCGGGGACGGCGCTCGGCAGCGCCCCGAGCGAGTTGCCGTCGAGGTAGATGACGCCCTCGGGCAGGCTGAAGAGGTCTCTCGTGCCCTGCAGCGCAGAGGCCGCGTCGGCGTCCGTTGCGCGGGCGATCAGGTCGTCGTGGGTGTGCACCGTCGTCATGGCCGCAACGTATCCGGTGGCGTCCTGCTCACGTCAGGGCAGGCCCCGGCTCCGTCTCGCATGCCAGACGATTCCCGGCCTCGACCCCTGCTCACCGCACCCGTGCCCGCGCTCTAGGCTGGGTCGGTGAGCACCACCAGCACCCTGACCCTGCCCCGAATCGGCGTCCTCGCCGTCCAGGGCGACGTCCGCGAGCACCTCGCGGCCCTGACCGCCCTCGGCGCGGAGGCGGTGACGGTCCGACGTCCGGACGAGGTCGAGCAGGTCGACGGTCTCGTGATCCCCGGCGGCGAGTCGACGGTGATGGACAAGCTGGTCCGTGCCTTCGACCTGCGCGAGCCCCTCGTGCGCCGCATCGCCGAGGGACTGCCCGTCTACGGCTCCTGCGCGGGCATGATCATGCTCGCCGACCGCATCGCGGACGGCCGACCCGACCAGCAGACCCTCGGCGGCCTCGACATCACGGTGCGGCGCAACGCCTTCGGCCGCCAGGTCGACTCCTTCGAGCAGGACCTCGACTACGCCTGGAGCGACCCAGCCGTCTCCGGGACGACCGGACCGACCGGGAGGACCGGCCCCGTGCACGCCGTCTTCATCCGCGCGCCGTGGGTCGAGCAGGCCGGTCCTGCCGTCCAGGTGCTCGCCCGCGTCGGCGAGGGCCCCGCCGCCGGTAAGATCGTCGCGGTCCGGCAGGGCAACCTCATGGCCACGTCCTTCCACCCGGAGGTGGGGGCCGACCGCCGGATCCACGCCGAGTTCGTCTCGATCGTCAGAGAGCACCGACTCCAGCAGTCGGGCGCACGCCAGTCACCGGAACGCGAGGACACTGCATGAGCGGCCACTCCAAATGGGCCACCACGAAGCACCAGAAGGCGGCCAAGGACGCCAAGCGCGGCAAGCTCTTCGCCAAGCTCATCAAGAACATCGAGGTCGCGGCCCGTCAGGGCGGCGCCGACCCCGCCGGCAACCCGACGCTCTACGACGCCATCCAGAAGGCGAAGAAGACCTCGGTGCCCAACGACAACATCGACCGAGCGGTCAAGCGTGCCTCGGGGGCCGAGGCGGGCGCGGCCGACTGGCAGACGATCATGTACGAGGGATACGCGCCCAACGGTGTCGCCGTGCTCATCGAGTGCCTCACCGACAACCGCAACCGTGCCGCCGCGGAGGTGCGCACCGCGCTGACCCGCAACGGCGGCCAGCTGGCCGACCCCGGTTCGGTCTCGTACGTCTTCAACCGCAAGGGTGTCGTGACCGTCCTCAAGGAGGCCGGCACCGAGGACGACATCCTCGAGGTCGTCCTCGAGGCGGGCGCCGAGGAGGTCAACGACAACGGCGACACGTGGGAGATCATCTCCGAGGCCACCGACTTCGTCGCGGTCCGCAAGGCGATCCAGGACGCCGGCATCGACTACGAGTCGGCCGAGGCGTCGTTCGTGCCGAACCTCCAGGTGCCCCTCGACCTCGACGGGGCGCGGAAGATGATCCGCGTCATCGAGGCCCTCGAGGACAGCGACGACGTGCAGAACGTCTTCGCCAACGGCGACATCCCCGACGACGTGCTCGCGCAGCTCGACGACGACGAGGACTGAGCCGGCCCTCGACCGCAGCACGGGAGGCACGCCGGGACCGGCGTGCCTCCCGTGCTTTCGGGGGAGCGCGGTTAGCGTGGTCCCGAACACCTGTTCGGATCGCCCGTCCCGCCCACAGACCTGGAGGTATGCCGTGCGCGTCCTCGCGGTCGACCCCGGGCTCACGCGCTGTGGCGTCGGCGTCGTCGACGGGGTTCCGGGGCGCAAGCTCGCCCTCGTCGACGTGGGCGTCATCCGCACGCCGTCCACCGATCCCACCCCGCGACGCCTCGTCGCGGTCGAGGACGAGATGCGCCAGTGGTTCGCCCGGCACCGGCCCGAGGCGGTCGCGATCGAGCGCGTCTTCGCCGACACCAACGTCTCGACCGTCATGGGCACCGCGCAGGTGACCGGCATCGTCATGATCATCGCGGAGCGGCTCGGGTTGCCCGTCACGCTGCACACGCCCACCGAGGTCAAGGCCGCGGTCAGCGGCAGCGGTCGGGCCGACAAGGCGCAGGTCACCACCATGGTCACGCGCCTGCTCGGGCTCGACACGCCCCCGAAGCCGGCCGACGCCGCCGACGCGCTCGCGCTCGCGATCTGCCACGTGTGGCGTGGCGGCACGCAGAACCGGCTCGAGGAGGCACGGCTCGAGGTCATGGCCCGCACCGGGAACCGGGGGAGCGGCATACCCCGTCGTGTCCCGCCCGGAGCCATGCCGCCCGTGCAGCGCCTGCGGGCCGTGTCCACCCAGACCTCCAGGGCCGCCCGGCCCACCCCGTCCGACCGCACCCCACCGCACTCTGGAGCCTCGCCCCGATGATCGCCTCGCTCTCCGGCACCGTCCTCAAGGTCGGCCTCGACTCCGTCGTCGTCGGCGTGGGAGGCGTCGGCATGCTCGTCCACACGACGCCCGCGACCGCCACGTCGGTGCGACTCGGACAGCCCACCGAGCTCGCCACCAGCCTCGTCGTGCGCGAGGACTCGCTGACGCTCTACGGCTTCGCCACCGACGACGAGAAGCACGTCTTCGAGACGGTCCAGACCGTCTCCGGCGTCGGGCCCCGCCTCGCGCTCGCGGTGCTCGCGGTGCACTCGCCCGACGCGGTGCGCATCGCGCTCGGCACGGGCGACCTCGTGGCGCTGACCAAGGTCCCGGGCATCGGCAAGAAGGGCGCCGAACGCATGGTGCTCGAGCTCAAGGACAAGCTCGGCGCGCTGCCGGGCTCGGCCGGCCAGGCCGAGGCCGTGCACCTCGACACCGGCGAGGCCTGGCGCGAGCAGGTCCGCGAGGCCCTCGTCGGCCTCGGCTGGACGGCGCGCCAGGCCGACGACGCGCTCGACAAGGTGGCGCCGCTCGCCGCCGACGGCGCGGGCGTCTCCGCCCTGCTGCGCGCGGCCCTGCAGGAGCTCGGACGATGAGCGTCGACCGTCCGTGGGAGATCGAGCAGGTCCCCGACGTCTGGGACGACGGCTCCTTCGACGCGACCGCGCGCATCGTCGACGCCGCCGGTGACACCGACGAGCGGCAGGTCGAGGCAGCCCTGCGACCCAAGCGGCTCGAGGACTTCCCGGGCCAGACACGGGTGCGCGACCAGCTCGGTCTCGTCCTCCAGGCGGCCAAGCGCCGCGGCACCCCGCCCGACCACGTCCTCCTCTCGGGACCACCCGGGCTGGGCAAGACGACCCTCGCGATGATCGTGGCCGGCGAGCTCGAGCAGCCCATCCGCATCACCTCGGGGCCGGCCATCCAGCACGCCGGCGACCTCGCCTCGGTCCTGTCCTCGCTCGCCGAGGGCGAGGTGCTCTTCCTCGACGAGATCCACCGCATGTCCCGGTCGGCAGAGGAGATGCTCTACCTCGCCATGGAGGACTTCCGGGTCGACGTCATCATCGGCAAGGGGCCGGGCGCCACCGCGATCCCGCTGGAGCTGCCACCGTTCACGGTGGTCGGTGCCACGACGCGGGCGGGACTGCTGCCGGCACCGTTGCGCGACCGGTTCGGCTTCACCGGGCACCTCGACTACTACGCCGCGGCCGACCTCGTGACGATCCTGCACCGGTCCGCCCGGCTGCTCGGGCTCGAGGCCGACGAGGACGGCATCCGCGAGATCGCGCTGCGCTCGCGCGGCACGCCCCGCATCGCCAACCGCCTGCTGCGGCGCGTGCGCGACTGGGCCCAGGTCCACGGCGAGGACCGCGTGACCCACACGGCGGCACGGCAGGCCCTCGAGCTGTTCGACGTCGACGAGCGCGGCCTCGACCGGCTCGACCGTGCCGTCCTCGAGGCGCTGTGCCGCCGGTTCAACGGGGGACCGGTGGGGCTCTCCACGCTGGCCGTGGCCGTGGGCGAGGAGCCCGACACCGTCGAGACGGTCGCCGAGCCCTACCTCGTGCGCGAGGGCTTCATGGTGCGAACCCCGCGCGGCCGCGCCGCGTCGGGGCTCGCGTGGGAGCACCTCGGGCTCGTCCCGCCCGTCGAGGCGCAGTCGCTGTGGACCGCCACGCTGCCGATCGACGAGGCCGGCGGCGCCCGTTTCTAGGCCTGTCGCGACTCAACCCCCGGGGCGCCCGAGCGCGACCAAAACGTGACCCGCACCCGTTGCGCCACGGCCCGATCCGGTCTGACAAACTGCACCGGCGCACGTAGACTCCTGCGGGCACCATCGCCGCTGCCGCGGCACCATCCGGTGCCCTCGGTCGTTGACGCGACATCCGCCCACCCGATCGAGGGTGTGGCGCGTGTGTGCACCGACCGGACGAAGACACGAAGGACTGAGCTGACATGAACAACAACGGGACCTTCTCGTTGCTGATTTTCGCCCTGCCCATCCTGCTGCTGGGTTGGCTGTTCTTCACCCAGAACAAGCGGATGAAGCAGATGCGCGACTTCAGCTCGGCGCTCAACGTCGGGGACCGCATCGTCACGTCCTCGGGCATCTACGGCACGGTCAAGCACCTCGACGACGCGAGCGCGTGGCTCGAGATCGCCGAGGGGACGACGATCCGCGTGGACCGCCGCGCCATCGCGATGAAGCAGGCCGACGAGACGCCGGTCGGCGGCATCCCCGACGCCACGCCGGCCACCGACGTCGCGTCCGACGACGCTCCGGGCAGCACGCCCGGCTCCCAGCAGAACGGTCAGTGAGGGTTTCGTGGCACGCAGCTCCACCAAGAAGTCGGCGAGACGCAGCCTCCTGGCGCTCATCGTCGTCATCCTCGGCCTCAGCGCCCTGGCAGCAGGTCTGACGAAGTGGGGCGACGGGTCATTGACCCCGCGCCTCGGACTCGACCTCGAGGGCGGCACGGAGCTCGTGCTCCAGCCCCAGCTCACCGGCACCGAGACGATCAGCGAGGGCCAGGTCAACCGCGCGGTCGACATCATCCGGCAGCGCATCGACGCCAACGGTGTCTCCGAGGCGGAGATCACGACCCAAGGTGGCCGCAGCATCGTCGTCTCCATCCCGGGACAGCCCACGGCCGAGCAGCTCGACGCGCTGAAGAAGCCGTCGCAGCTGCGCTTCCGGGCGGTCTACGTCCAGGCGCTCGACCCCAACGCCTCGCAGGCCAACCCCGGCGCCACGCCCTCGGGCACCGCCACCGGCACGGCCACGCCGTCCGGCACGGCGACCGGCACCGGCACGCCCACCGCGACCGGCACCGCGACCCCGTCGACGTCGAGCACCGCCCAGAACGGCGCCGTTCCCGACGCCCTGCGCGCCGCGACCACCCCGGCCACGCCCACGGGGAGCGCCACGACGCCGGCCGCCGGCGCGACCACCCCGGCACCCGCCGCCACGACGCCCGCACCGGCGCCCACGGCCGCGCAGACCGAGGCCGCGATCAAGGCACAGGCGAGCACGGGTCTCGTCGGCCTGGGCTGGGACAAGGCGAAGGCCGACGCGGCCGCCGCCAAGGTGGCCAAGGACTACACGGCCCTCAACTGCTCCAAGGCCGGCGCCATCGACGCCATCGCGGACGACCCGGCCCTGCCGCTCGCCACGTGCGGCGAGGACCGCGTCACCAAGTACGTCCTCGGCCCGAGCGAGATCGACGGCAGCGAGATCGCCGACGCCACGAGCGGCTACCAGCCCGGCCCCAACGGCCAGCCCACCTCGATCGTCGAGGTCGCCCTGTCGTTCAAGGACGCCGGCAAGGCCAAGTTCGCCGCGGTGACCAAGCGTCTCTACGGCCTGCAGTCGCAGCCGCCGCTCGACCAGTTCGCCGTCGTGCTCGACAAGGCCGTCATCACGGCGCCGCAGGCCCGAGCCGTCATCACCGACGGACGCGCCTCGATCACCGGCTCGTTCACCATCGACTCGGCCAAGCAGCTCGCCGAGCAGCTGAAGTTCGGCGCGCTGCCGATCTCCTTCGCCCTGCAGACGCAGGACAACATCACCCCCCAGCTCGGCAAGGAGCAGCTGCGCATCGGTCTGCTCGCCGGCCTCATCGGGCTGCTGCTCGTCGTCATCTACTCCCTGATCCAGTACCGCGCGCTCGGGTTCGTCACGGTCGCCTCGCTCGTCGTCGCGTCCGTCATCACCTACCTCGCGGTCACGGTGCTCGGGACCACCCACGGCTTCCGCCTCACCATGGCGGGGGTCACGGGTCTCATCGTGGCGATCGGTGTCACCGCCGACAGCTTCATCGTCTACTTCGAGCGCATCCGCGACGAGGTGCGTGACGGTCGACCCCTCGTCGCCGCCGTCGAGACGGGCTGGAAGCGGGCGCGCCGCACGATCATCGCGGCCGACGCCGTCAACTTCATCGCGGCCGGCGTGCTCTACTTCCTGGCCTCGAGCAACGTCCGCGGCTTCGCCTTCACCCTCGGCCTGACGACCCTCATCGACCTGCTCGTCGTCATGCTCTTCACGCACCCGATGGTGCAGCTGCTCGCCCGCACCGAGTTCTTCGGCAACGGACACAAGTGGTCCGGTCTCGACCCGCAGCGCCTCGGCGCCAAGGAGTCGGTCCGCTACCGCGGTCGCGGCCAGTTCGGGGCACCCGGCGCGCAGCGCCCGCCCGCCACCGTGGGCTCGGCCCGCATCGCCGATGGGAAGGCCCAGGCATGATCAACTTCGCCCAGGTCGGCAACGACCTCTACACCGGCAAGCGCTCGATCGACTTCATCAAGCGCCAGAAGACGTGGTACGCCCTGTCGGCCGTGCTCATCGCCCTCGCCCTCGTCGGCATCTTCGTCAAGGGCCTGAACTTCGGCATCGAGTTCAGCGGCGGCTCGGAGTTCCGCGTCCAGGGCGTGACGAACAGCCAGGGCTACGAGGAGAAGGCGCAGGCCGCCATCTCCAAGTCCGGCATCGAGGGCAACGTCATCTCGACGATCGTCGGCCAGGACACCGTCCGGGTGCAGTCCGAGGCCGCCTCGGACCGCACCGACGAGGCGTCGGCCGCGCTGGCCCAGCAGTTCGGCGTCGACAAGAGCGCGGTCAGCGCCTCGCTCATCGGCCCCAGCTGGGGGCAGTCGGTCAGCCAGCAGGCGATCCGGGGCCTGATCGTCTTCCTCATCCTCGTCACCATCGTCATGGCCCTCTACTTCCGCACGTGGAAGATGGCCGTGTCCGGTCTCGTGGCGCTGCTGCACGACCTCGTCATCACGGTCGGCATCTACGCCCTCTTCGGGTTCGAGATCACGCCGTCGTCGATGATCGGCTTCCTGACGATCCTCGGCTACTCGCTCTACGACACCGTCGTCGTCTTCGACAAGGTGCGCGAGAACACGGCCGAGGCCTTCCGCACCAAGCGCATGACCTACTCCGCGGCGGCCAACCTCGCGGTCAACCAGACCCTGGTCCGCTCGATCAACACGACGGTCGTCGCGCTGCTGCCCATCGCGGCGGTGCTCTTCGTCGGCTTCACCCTGCTGGGTCCGGGCACCCTGCTCGACCTCTCGCTGGCCCTGTTCATCGGCATCGCCGTCGGCGCCTACTCCTCGATCTTCATCGCGACGCCCCTGCTCGTCGACCTCCGTCGCAACGAACCGGCCGTGCGTGAGCTGGCGAAGTACGTCGAGCGCCACGGCGCCAAGCCGCACGTCGCCGGACAGCAGGGATCGCCCGAGCCGGCCGTCGTCGGCGCCGACGCCACCGGGGCGGCCTCCGGCACTGCCGCCGTCTCGTCCGTGCCCAGCGAGGGCGGCGCCCGTCCCGTGCACAAGTACGCCCAGCCGGGTCCGCGCAACCAGCCGAAGCGCGCGCCGAAGTCTCGTCGCTGAGCAGTCCCACACCGTACGTTCGACCCCCCAGGAGACGGCGTGAGCCAGATCAGTGACCTCGTCGCGAGCAAGCTGCGTGACATCCCGGACTTCCCGAAGCCCGGCGTCCTCTTCAAGGACTTCACGCCGCTCATCGCCGACGGCCCCGCCCTGGGGGAGCTGGTGCGCGACATCGCCCGGCGCTACGAGGGGCACATCGACGTCGTCGTCGGCATCGAGGCCCGTGGCTTCATCCTCGGGGCGGCGGTGGCCTACGAGCTGGGTCTCGGCATGGTCCCGGTCCGCAAGGCCGGCAAGCTGCCGGGGGAGACCCTCAAGGAGTCCTACGCCCTCGAGTACGGCACGGCCGAGATCGAGGTCCACACCGACGCCTTCGAGCCCGGACAGCGCGTGCTCGTCCTCGACGACGTGCTCGCCACCGGCGGCACCGCGGAGGCCTGCGCCCAGCTCGTCGAGCGCGCCGGGGCGAAGGTCACCGCCATCGAGGTCGTCCTCGAGCTCGCCTTCCTCGAGGGACGCAAGCGTCTGGCCGACCGGCCGGTCAACGCCATCCTCACGCTGTGATCCCGGACGGACCGCCTAGACTCTCTTCATGAGCGAGGACGTCCACAACGAGCTGTCCACCCCGTCGCGGGTGCGCGCCCGTTTCGCGCGTTTCGGGGCCACGCGTCCGGCCGGGAACCCGGTCCTCGAGCCGCTCATGACAGCGGTCCGCCAGAACCACCCGAAGGCCGACCTGTCGGTCATCGAGCGGGCGTATGCCGTCGCCGAGCACGCGCACGAGGGCCAGATGCGCAAGAGCGGCGACGCCTACATCACGCACCCGCTCGCCGTGACGACGATCCTCGCCGAGCTGGGGATGACACCCCCGACCCTCGCGGCCGCGCTGCTGCACGACACCGTCGAGGACACGGCATACAGCCTCGACGAGCTGCGGCGCGACTTCGGCGACGAGATCGCCATGCTCGTCGACGGCGTCACCAAGCTCGACAAGGTGACCTACGGCGAGGCAGCCCAGGCCGAGACCGTGCGCAAGATGGTCATCGCCATGGCCCGCGACATCCGGGTGCTCGTCATCAAGCTCGCCGACCGGCTGCACAACGCGCGGACGTGGCGCTACGTCAGCCCCGAGTCGGCCAAGCGCAAGGCCAACGAGACGCTCGAGATCTACGCGCCGCTCGCGCACCGCCTCGGCATGAACACCATCAAGTGGGAGCTCGAGGACCTCTCGTTCGCGACGCTCTACCCCAAGGTCTACGACGAGATCGTGCGTCTCGTGGCCGAGCGTGCGCCGGCGCGTGAGGAGTACCTCGCCGGGGTGCGCAGCCAGGTCACCGAGGACCTCACCGCGGCCAAGATCAAGGCCGTCGTCACCGGTCGCCCCAAGCACTACTACTCGGTGTACCAGAAGATGATCGTGCGCGGTCGCGACTTCGAGGAGATCTACGACCTCGTCGCGGTGCGCGTGCTCGTCGACACGGTGCGCGACTGCTACGCGGCGCTGGGCGCCCTTCACTCGCGGTGGAACCCGGTCCCCGGCCGGTTCAAGGACTACATCGCGATGCCGAAGTTCAACATGTACCAGTCGCTGCACACGACCGTGATCGGTCCGCAGGGCAAGCCCGTCGAGATCCAGATCCGCACGCACACCATGCACCGACGCGCCGAGTACGGCGTGGCCGCCCACTGGAAGTACAAGGACCAGAGCAACGGCGGCGGACCTGCCCGACCCGGCGAGATCACGCCGCAGAACGACATGGCCTGGCTGCGCCAGCTGCTCGACTGGCAGCGCGAGACCGAGGACCCGGGCGAGTTCCTCGACTCGCTCCGCTTCGAGATGGGCAGCAGCGAGGTCTACGTCTTCACCCCGAAGGGCTCGGTCGTCGCCCTTCCCGTGGGCGGCACCCCCGTCGACTTCGCGTATGCCGTCCACACCGAGGTCGGGCACCACTGCATCGGCGCGCGCGTCAACGGCCGCCTCGTGCCCCTCGAGTCGACGCTCGAGAACGGCGACGTCGTCGAGGTGCTGACGTCCAAGGCCGACGGCGCGGGACCCTCGCGCGACTGGCTCCAGTTCGTCAAGAGCCCGCGGGCCCGCAACAAGATCAAGCAGTGGTTCTCCAAGGAGCGGCGCGAGGAGGCCGTCGAGGCCGGCAAGGACTCGATCGCCAAGGCGCTGCGCAAGCAGAACCTGCCCCTGCAGAGGCTGATGAGCCACGAGTCGATGACGGCCGTCGCGACCGACCTGCGCTACCAGGACATCGAGGCGCTGTATGCCGCCGTGGGCGAGGGGCACGTCTCCGCGCAGCACGTCGTGGGCAAGGTCGTCGCCTCCATGGGCGGCGTCGACGGGGCGACCGAGGACCTCGCCGAGGCCACCGTCCCCACCCGGGCTGCGAGCCGCCGCAAGCCCGGTGACCCCGGCGTCGTCGTGGTCGGCACGGCCGACGTGTGGGTCAAGCTCGCCAAGTGCTGCACGCCCGTGCCGGGTGACCCCATCATCGGCTTCGTGACGCGCGGCAACGGCGTCTCGGTCCACCGGGTCGACTGCACGAACGCCGACCAGCTGACGGCCAACCCGGAGCGCCTCATCGACGTCGAGTGGGCGCCGAGCTCGGCGAGCGTCTTCCTCGTCCAGCTGCAGGTCGAGGCGCTCGACCGCAACAGGCTGCTCAGTGACGTCACGCGCGTGCTGTCCGACCAGCACGTCAACATCCTGTCGGCGTCGGTCCAGACCTCGCGCGACCGGGTGGCCATCTCACGCTTCACGTTCGAGATGGGCGACCCGGCCCACCTCGACCACGTCATCAAGGCGGTGCGCAAGATCGACGGCGTCTTCGACGTCTACCGCGTCAACGGCGGCAAGTCGACGATGTGACTCGCCGGGGTGGCCCGCGCCCCCGTCGCCGCCCACCCCGCCCCGACTCCCATAGTCGAGTGGGCACTTCGACGCGTCTGTCCACACGAGCCTGTGCCCCAGGCGGAGCAAAGTGCCCACTCGACGTGGGGGTCGAGTGGGCACTGTCGCGCGTGTGGGGTCGGTCAGCCGCCGAACTCGGCGACGCCGGCCCGGGCCTGGTCGAGCCAGACCTGACGGGCGTCGAGCGCCTCACGCGCCTTCTTGATCTTGCTCGCGCTGCCGGACGCCTCGGCCTTGGCCAGGTCGTCCTGCAGGTCGGCGACCGCGCGCTCGAGCTGCTCGACCATCGCCTTGGCGCGGGCTGCGACCTCCGGGTTGCTCGACTTCCACTTGCGGTCCTCGGCATCGCGGACGGTCTGCTCGACCCGTCGCATCGCCTTCTCGACGCGCTCCATGTCGGACCTCGGGACCTTGCCGGCGGCATCCCACTTGTCCTGGATGACGCGCAGCTGGCCCTTGGCCTTCTCGAGGTCGGTGACGGGCAGGATCGCCTCGGCCTCGACGAGCAGGGCCTCCTTGACGGTGAGGTTGCCGCGGTACTGCTCCTCCTCGACCGCGACGACCTCGTCCTTGGCCGCGAAGAAGGCGTCCTGGGCGGCCTTGAAGCGGGCCCACAGCTTGTCGTCGTCGGTACGGCTCGCGCGACCGGCGTTGCGCCACTCGTCCATGAGCCGCTTGAAGGCGCCGGCCGTGGCGGCCCAGTCGGTGCTCGTCGCGAGCTTCTCGGCGTCGGCGACGAGCCGCTCCTTGGCGCTCTTGGCGTCGGCGTGCTGGGCGTCCAGGCCCGCGAAGTGGCTGCGGCGCGCCTTGTCGAAGCCGTTGCGAGCCGAGCTGAAGCGCTGCCAGAGGCTCGACTCCGTCTCGCGGTCGAGACGGGTCGCCGAACGCTGGTGCGCCTTCCACTCGTCGAGCAGCTCGCGCATGCGCGCCCCGCTCGTCTTCCACTGGATCCGGTTCTCGGGCTGCCCGGCGATGGACTCGGCCTCGGCCACGATCTTCTCGCGCTCGGCCGTGGCCGCGACGCGCGCCTCGGCCCGGTGCTGCTGCTCGACGTTGCGCTTGGCGGCCAGACCCGACTGGATCTGGTCGAGCTTGGCGGCCAGGGCGTCGAGGTCGCCGACGACGGTCGCGTCCTTGACCTGTGCCGTCAGGGTCTTGAGGCCCTCGGCGACGTCCTTGGACGGCACCTCGGGCTGCGAGAGCCGCTGCTCGAGGAGGACGGCGGAGGCGAAGAGCTCGTCGTACTTGCGCGCGAAGTAGGTCAGCGCCTGCTCGTCGCTGGCTCCGGGGTAGGAGCCGACCTCCTGCTCCTCGCCGTCCTTGGTGCGGACGAAGACCGTGCCGTTCTCGTCGACCCGCCCGAACGCGGCGGACGCCGAGTGGTCGGTCGTGATGAGCGCCGGAGCGGCGGGCGTCACGGTCGGGTGCGGCACCGCTTTGGCCAGGGCGGCGGGCGTCGGGATCGCGGACGGCTTGGGCACGGCGGCGGGCGACGGGGACGGCGTCTCTGCCTGCGCCGGTGTCTCGGTCGCCGACTCGGTCTCACTCGCCGACTCGGCTGCGGCGTCGGCCTCGGCGGCCGGCTCGTCGGCCTCGGCGGTCGTCTCGTGCCCGGCATCGCTCGTCGCCTCGGAGGTGGGCTCGGAGGTGGGCTCGGAGGTGGGCTCGGAGGTGGCCTCGGCCGTCACCTCCGTCGTGTCACCGGCCTCGGTGCTGCTGACCGAGGCGATGACGTCGGCCGTCGCGGCGTCAGCCGGCTCTACGTCAGCCGGCTCCGCCGCCACGTCAGCCGCCACGTCAGCCTCCGCTGCGGCCGCGGGTGCGGCCCCGTCCGTCTCGGGGGCGGGTGTCGCCGGGGTGGCCGAGGAGTCCGTCACGGGCTCGGAGCTCTCGTCGGTCTGGGGGTGCTGGATGTCGGTCATGCCTTCTTCTCCGTCACGCTGACGCTGAGGATGCTGATCGGGGAGACGGGGGTCCCGTCCGCCGGGCTGGGGGGCAGGGCCTTGTTGGCCGCAATCTTCTCAACGATGTCGAGGCCCTTGGTCACCTTCCCGAAGATCGTGTAGCCACCACCGTCGGTCGGCAACTGGGTTTCCTTGTAGGTGATGAAGAACTGGCCACCGTTGCTGTTCGGGTCCGAGGTGCGGGCCATGGCGAGGACGCCGGTGGCGTACTTCCCGTCCTTGGGCGCGTTCTCGATGCCGAAGGTGTAGCCGGGGCCGCCCTGGCCGGTGCCGGTGGGGTCGCCGCACTGGAGCACGTAGATGCCCTCGGTCGTGACCCGGTGGCACGGGCTCGGGGCCCAGTAGCCGGTCTTGGCGAGGTTGATGAACGACGCCACGGTCTGCGGCGCCTTGGCGCCGTCGAGCTCGAACGTCAGGTCGCCACACGTCGTCTTGACCGTCGCGACGAAGGTCTTGCCCGCCGCGGCGGCCTTGGCGGGGACCTCCTTCTGCTGCTTGGGGGTCGTCTGGTTGGCCGGGGGAGCCGTGCAGCCCGCGGCGAGCTTCTGCCCCGCCGCCAGGCCTCCGGTCGACGTCGGGGTGCTCGTCGCCGTGCCCGTCGCGGTGCTCGCCGGAGTCGTCGCGCCGGCCGCAGGGGCGGGGCTGTCGGAGCTGCCGACGATCTTGGGCACGACGATGACGGCTGCGACGATGAGGATGACCGCGAGGATCACACCGAAGACCTGCTTGTCGCGCGTCGAGTCGCCCACCGGCGGCTTGGCGCTCTTCTGCTGTTCCTCGTGGCGGCGGCGCGCACGTGCGCGTTCCTGCTCTTTGGTCACGAACCTCTCCTCGTACGGGCCACATGGGCGGTCCCCGGGCGTCCGGTCATTTTATGGAACGACGGAGGCGCCGGTGCAGCGGGACCGGTCACGAGTCCGTGACATCTCCCGTCGGGAGCGGGGAGATGCCGTCCGCGAGGCGCGCGGACGGCATACCGCGTCGTCGTCGAGGGCGTATGCCGGGTGCCGCAGACCGCGTCGTCGCTAGGCTCCCAGCGTGCTGACCATCGCGTTCCCGGCCCAGGCGTTCGACACCAACTGCTACGTCCTCGCCCCGGAGGCGGGGGAGGAGTGCGTCATCGTCGACCCGGGGGTCGGCGTCGAGGAGACGCTCCGGGAGATCCTGTCGCAGCACCGGCTGCGGCCGGCTGCGGTGCTGCTGACCCACGGGCACGTCGACCACGTCTACTCGGTCACGCCGGTGTGCGGGTCCGACACCGCGGCCTACATCCACGCGGACGACCGCTACCGGCTGCACGACCTCCTCGGTCGCAGCAACCCCGGGCTCATCGCCATGTTCGAGCAGCAGTTCGGCGCGGCCGCGACGTGGACCGAGCCGACGAACGTCGTCGAGATCGGCGACGGCACGCGGCTGACGCTGGCCGGCATGGACTTCGACGTGCTCCACGCCCCGGGGCACACCGAGGGATCGGTGATGTTCGGCACCGACCGCGTCCCGGACGGCATCCGCGAGCAGGTCGACGTCGACCGGACCATGATCACCGGTGACGTGCTCTTCGCCGGCTCCGTGGGCCGCACCGACCTGCCCGGCGGCGACCCGGCCGCGATGCAGCGCAGCCTGCGTGACGTCGTGCTGCCCCTGCCCGACACGACGCTCGTGCTGCCCGGCCACTACCAGGCCACGACGATGGCCCAGGAGCGCGCCACCAACCCCTACCTGAAAGACTTGCCCGCGTGAGCACCCCGCAGCCCAAGGCCGCCAAGGTCATGCCGATCAGTGGCTTCCCCGAGTACCTCCCGTCCGAGCGCATCGTCGAGCAGCGCTTCCTCGACGTCATCCGCGAGACGTTCGAGCTGCACGGCTTCTCGTCCGTCGAGACCCGGTCCATCGAGCCGATCGACCGCCTGAGCTCCCAGGGTGAGGACGCCGACAAGGAGATCTACGCGGTCTCCCGACTCGCCGGGGGCAGTGACGACGACGCCCGGTGGGGCCTGCACTTCGACATGACGGTCCCGTTCGCGCGCTACGTGCTCGAGAACGCCGGCAAGCTCTCCTTCCCCTTCCGCCGGTACCAGATCCAGAAGGCGTGGCGCGGCGAGCGACCCCAGGAGGGCCGCTACCGCGAGTTCACTCAGGCCGACATCGACGTCGTGGACGTCGGCCAGCTCTCGCCGCACTTCGAGGCGGAGATGCCGCTCGTCATCGCCGACGTTTTCGGCAAGTTCCCGGTGGGCGAGTTCGTCATCCAGGTCAACGACCGCAAGATCCCCAACGGCTTCTACCAGGGCATCGGCATCACCGACGTCATCGGGACGCTGCGCATCGTCGACAAGCTCGACAAGATCGGCCCGGAGAAGGTCAAGGCGCTGTTGCTCGAGTCAGGCACGACCGACGAGCAGGCCGACCAGTGCCTCGCCCTCGCCGCGATCCGCTCGACCGACCTCGGCTTCGTCGAGCAGGTCCGCGCCCTCGGTGTGGAGCACCCGCTGCTCGACGAGGGCCTCGAGTCGCTGGCACGGGTCATCCGTACCGGAATGGCCCACGCACCGGGCAAGCTCGTCGCCGACCTCCGGATCGCCCGCGGTCTCGACTACTACACCGGCACCGTCTACGAGACCCAGTTCGTCGGTCACGAGTCGTGGGGCTCGTTCTGCTCCGGCGGTCGCTACGACGCCCTCGCCAGTGACGGCCGGACGACCTACCCGGGCGTCGGCATCTCGATCGGCGTGACGCGCATCCTCGGTCTGCTCATCGGCCGTGGTCTCGTGACGGCCTCCCGCTCGACCCCCGCCGCCGTGCTCGTCGCCCTCACCGACGACGAGTCGCGCGAGGAGGCGGTGGCGGTCGCGACGGCCCTGCGCAGACGCGGCATCGCCTGTGAGGTGGCGCCCTCGGCAGCCCGCTTCGGCAAGCAGATCCGCTACGCCGAACGCCGGGGCATCCCTTTCGTCTGGTTCCCGGGTGCGGGGGAGTCGGGTGACGAGGTCAAGGACATCCGCTCGGGCGAGCAGGTTCCGGCCGCGGCCGACTCGTGGAGCCCGCCCGCGCAGGACCTCGTGCCCCAGGTGACGCGCACCGACACCTGACCCGGGGCGCGACCACCGTGGGGGGTCGGTCGCGGTCACGTGCCGGGCGGCGGCCGCAGCCCCTGCTCCCTCAGCTCGAGCAGGGCGAGCCGGTGGATGACGTCGCGGTCCTGGCGCCGCCAGGCGCCCGCAGGGTCGTCGGACACCCGCGCCAGCGCCCGCATCGGTTGCGTCGCCAGGGCCCGCAGCGCGAACAGGTCGAGGTCCTCGCCGGCGTCGATGAACCGCTGCGACCGGGTGGCGTTGCGCACGAAGCGGACCCGGACGTAGAGCCAGACCGCGAGCACGATCAGGATGGGCACGAGCGCCGTGGCGAGCCCCAGCACGACGGCGAGCGTGTCGACGGTCTCCGCCATGGAGGTCCCGGCCGACTGGAGCGTCTTGCCCGACCCCGCGGCCTGGGTCAGCCAGCCCTTCAGCTGGTCGCCCACGAGCGGGAGCTGGCCCGCCTGGTTGCCCGCGCCCGTCAGGGCGCCGTCGACCGAACGGCCCGCCGAGGTGATCGAGTCGGCGGGGGCGCGGAGGCGGTCGACGGTGTCGTGGACCTGGCGGCCGGCATACACCCACACCCCGAGCCAGAGCAGCATGAACACGTCCGACAGGATCTGCCGGGTGCGTCGGGCGGGCGCGTCCGCGTAGAGCCTCACCACAGGGTCGCGGTGGTGAAGAGGACGGCGACGAACAGGTACAGCGCCGCGACGCCGCCGACCGCAGCGGCCACCGACCCGACGAGGAACCCCTGCGCGAACGCGCGCAGCCGCGGCAGTGCGACGGCCACGGCCGACGCGGCGACTCCCATGGCGACGACGGTGAGGCCGAGGGACAGGGTGAGTCCGGTGACGACCGTCGCCCCGACGCTCACGAGGGCGAAGACCCCACCTGCGACGGCACCCTGGCGACGGGTGAGGCCCACCGGCCGGGCGCCCTCGGACGACGGCTGCGGCCGGACCGGTCGGTCGTCCGGCCCCGTGGTGGGCGGCGACGACGGGGTCGTGGGCCACGTGTAGCCCTCCTGTGGCGTCGGGTCGGTCATGTCGGCTCCTCCCTGGTCGTCTGACATGTGCACCGCTGCCCACACTCTGGCAGGAGCGCCGTGTCGAGGGGCGGTTGGGCGAGCACGTGAACGGTCCGCGGGGCCCATGGATACAGTGGCTTCGCGGCCCCTGCGGGCCTCTTCTCACCACGGCAACGGCGCCGTGGCCGAGTCAGTCCGGAAGGAAGTGCAGCACCATGAAGGTCGGCATCCCCCGCGAGGTCAAGAACCACGAGTACCGCGTGGCCATCACCCCCTCAGGCGTCCACGAGCTCGTCGAGAACGGGCACGACGTGCTCGTCGAGAAGGACGCCGGCATCGGGTCCCAGATCAGCGACGACGACTACGCGGCCGCGGGGGCTCGGGTCATCGGTTCCGCGGACGACGTCTGGGGCGAGTCCGACATGGTGCTCAAGGTCAAGGAGCCGGTGGCCGAGGAGTACCACCGCATGCGTGAGGGCCTGACCCTCTTCACCTACCTCCATCTCGCCGCCGACAAGCCGCTCACCGAGGAGCTCGTCAAGCGGAAGGTCACCGGCATCGCCTACGAGACGGTGCAGCTGCCGTCCGGCGGCCTGCCGCTGCTCTACCCGATGTCCGAGGTGGCCGGCTGCCTCGCGCCGCAGGTCGGCGCGCACGCGCTGATGCGCGCCCAGGGCGGCCGCGGCGTCCTCATGGGCGGCGTCGGCGGCGTGGCCAACGCCAAGGTCGTCATCCTCGGCGCCGGGGTCTCCGGCCAGAACGCCGCGAACATCGCGCTCGGCATGGGCGCCGACGTCACGCTCCTCGACACCGACCTCGACAAGCTGCGGATGTCGTTCTGGCGCTACGAGAACCAGGTTCACGGACTCGCCTCCAACCGGCTCACCGTGCAGCAGCAGGTGCAGGAGGCCGACATGGTCATCGGCGCCGTCCTCATCCCCGGGGCGGCCGCCCCCAAGCTCGTCTCCAACCAGCTCGTATCGCAGATGAAGCCGGGCTCCGTGCTCGTCGACATCGCCATCGACCAGGGCGGTTGCTTCGAGGACAGCCACCCGACGACGCACGCCGACCCGACCTACCGCGTGCACGACTCGGTCTTCTACTGCGTGGCCAACATGCCGGGCGCCGTGCCCAACACCTCCACCTACGCCCTGACCAACTCGACGCTGCCGTATGCCGTGAAGCTGGCCAACCAGGGGTGGCGTGACGCCCTGCGCAGCGACCACGCCCTCGGCCTCGGGCTCAACACCCATGACGGACACGTCACCTACGCGGGCGTGGCCGAGGCGCACGGCATGCAGTCGGTCTCGCTCGACGAGGCCCTGTCCTGACCGACCAGGTCGTCACCGGGCCAC
This sequence comes from Terrabacter aerolatus, assembly GCF_007991735.1. Classification (GTDB taxonomy): domain Bacteria; phylum Actinomycetota; class Actinomycetes; order Actinomycetales; family Dermatophilaceae; genus Terrabacter; species Terrabacter aerolatus. Next base: position 43,782 of record NZ_BJYX01000011.1, read on the forward strand.
CCGCGGCACGGCTCTCGCGCCTCGAGCGCGACGTCCGCGGGTGGCTCGACCACGTCCGGGTCGAGAGGGGCGCCTCCGACAACACCCTGAAGTCCTACGCCCGCGACCTGCGCGCCTACACCGCCTACCTGGCCGCCAGGGGCGTCGACGAGCCCGGGCGGGTCACCGAGGCGGACGTCACCGACTTCCTCGCCTCCCTGCGTGAGCGCGGGCTGGCCGCGTCGTCGGCGGCGCGCACGCTCGTGGCGGTGCGCGGCTTCCACCGCTTCCTCGCGCTCGAGGGCGAGGTCGCCGGCGACCCCGCCGCCAACGTCGCACCGCCCAAGCCGCCCGCCCGCCTGCCCAAGGCCATCCCGATCGAGGCCGTCGAGCGTCTCCTCGCGGCCGCGTCGGTCGGCGACACGCCCGAGTCGCTGCGCGACCGCGCCCTGCTGGAGGTCCTCTACGGCATCGGCGCACGCATCAGCGAGGCCGTCGGCCTCGACGTCGACGACATCGAGACGGCCGGCCCGGACGAACCCGCGGCCGCGGGTGCGGCGCGCGGGGGAACGGCGTCGGTGCGCCTGCGCGGCAAGGGCGGCAAGGAGCGCATCGTCCCGGTCGGTCGCTACGCCGTCGAGGCCGTGACGGCATACCTCGTCCGGGGGCGGCCGGCCCTCGCCACGCACGGGACGGGCGGTCCGGCGCTCTTCCTCAACCAGCGCGGCGCGCGCCTCTCCCGCCAGTCCGCCTGGGCCGTCATCCGTCGCGCGGCCGAGCGGGCCGACCTCACCGAGCACGTCTCGCCGCACACGCTGCGGCACTCCTTCGCAACGCACCTGCTCGACGGCGGAGCCGACGTGCGCGTCGTGCAGGAGCTGCTCGGGCACGCCTCGGTGACCACGACCCAGATCTACACGATGGTCTCGGTGCACCGACTCCGCGAGGTCTATGCGGGCGCCCACCCCCGCGCCCGCTGATAAGGTCACACGTGATCAGCGCGAGGCTGACCGCAGCATCCCAGGGCCAGGCCGAGCGGAGTGGGAACACCCGGTGAACGAGGAGTCACACGACACCATGCAGTCCGTGCCGTCGGAGCAGCTCGACCAGACCCGCGACACCCCGGTGAGCGCCGTCCCGCGAGTCGCGCAGCTGCCGGGCACCGAGTCCGCTGGATCCGGCGCCATGGGTCCCACCGGTCGCCCGCTGCCTGACTTCCCGGACCCCGGTCCGCTCTCGAACCACGGCCCGGCGCGCATCATCGCCATGTGCAACCAGAAGGGCGGCGTCGGCAAGACGACGACGACCATCAACCTCGGTGCGGCCCTGGCCGAGCTGGGCCGCAAGGTCCTCGTCATCGACTTCGACCCGCAGGGTGCGCTCTCGGTCGGCCTCGGCGTCAACGCCCAGGAGCTCGACACGACGATCTACAACCTCCTCATCGAGCGCGGCCACGACGTCCACGACGTCATCCAGCAGACGCGCACGCCGAACCTCGACCTCGTGCCGGCCAACATCGACCTGTCGGCGGCCGAGGTGCAGCTCGTCGGCGAGGTCGCCCGCGAGCAGATCCTCTCCCGCGTGCTGCGCCCCGTCGTCGACGAGTACGACGTCGTCCTCATCGACTGCCAGCCCTCGCTCGGCCTGCTCACGGTCAACGCTCTGACAGCCGCCCACGGCGTCGTCATCCCGCTCGAGTGCGAGTTCTTCGCCATGCGCGGCGTCGCCCTGCTCATCGACACCATCGACAAGATCACCGACCGCCTCAACCCGCGCCTGCAGGTCGACGGCATCCTGGCCACGATGTACGACAGCCGCACGCTGCACAGCCGGGAGGTCGTGCGCTCGGTCGTCGACCACTTCGGCGAGCAGGTCTTCCACACCGTCATCAGCCGCACGGTGAAGTTCCCCGACGCGACCCTGGCCGCCGAGCCGATCACGTCGTACTCCTCCGAGCACTCCGGTGCCAACGCCTACCGCCAGCTCGCTCGCGAGCTCATCGCGCGCGGCGGCGCAGCCTGATCCGCAGTGATCTGATGACCGAGCAGGACACCGTCGACCGCCCCGCGGTCGACGTCGACGACGCTGCCGTGCCCCCGGAGACGACGGTCGAGATCGCCCCCGCGCCGGAGCTGACCCCCGGTGGCGTCATCACGCGCCGCGCCTCCTCACCCTTCGAGGTGCACCTCGAGATCTTCTCCGGTCCCTTCGACCTGCTGCTCGGCCTCATCAGCAAGCACAAGCTCGACATCACCGAGGTCGCGCTCGCCCAGGTCACCGACGAGTTCGTCGCGCACATCAAGAAGGCCCAGGCGGCCGACAGCGACTGGGACCTCGGCCAGGCCTCGGAGTTCCTGCTCATCGCCGCGACCCTGCTCGAGCTCAAGGCGGCGCGCCTGCTCCCGCAGTCCGGCCCGCAGGACGACGAGGACCTCGCGCTCATCGAGGCCCGCGACCTGCTCTTCGCTCGACTGCTGCAGTACCGCGCCTACAAGGAGATCGCCGGCATCTTCCGCGACCGGATGGCGACGGTCGGACGCATCACCCCGCGCCAGGCCGGCCTCGAGCCCGAGTTCGCGAGCCTGCTGCCCGAGCTCGTCATCGCCATCACGCCGGAGCAGTTCGCGATGATCGCCGCCCGGGCGATGACGCCGAAGATCGCGCCGACCGTCGGCCTGGAGCACCTGCACGCCCCGCAGGTCAGCGTGCGCGAGCAGGCCGCCATCATCGTCGACCGGCTGCGCCACCGCGGCCAGGTCTCCTTCCGCAGCCTCGTCGCCGACGCCGACAGCACGCTCGTCATCGTCGCGCGCTTCCTCGCGCTGCTCGAGCTGTTCAAGGAGGCCGCCATCGCCTTCGAGCAGGCCGAGGCGCTCGGCGAGCTCGACATCCGCTGGACCGGCACGGAGGACGGCGACATCGCCATCGACGACGAGTTCGACGAGGACGACACCGAGGACGACACCGAGGACGAGACCGAGGGCGACCAGGGGGACCCGGGCGACCTGGACTCGAACGATCCCGACGAGACGGGCGGCGACACCGCTGCACGGACAGGAGCAGACGATGAGTGACCAGTCGGCGCAGGGGCCCGACGCGACCGCCGAGGCGGACGTGGCCGTGGAGCCCGACGTGGCCGTGGAGCCCGACGACCACGACGGTGCCGACGAGCAGATCGCCTTCGACATCAACGACTTCCCGGGCGGCGCCCGGTCTGCCCTCGAGGCCGTGCTCATGGTCGTCGACGAGCCCGTGACCGAGGTGGCGTTGGCGTCGGCGCTCGAGCTCCCCGTCGAGGACGTGCGCGGGCACCTGCACGCCCTCGAGGAGGAGTATGCCGCCGCGCAGCGCGGGTTCACGCTGCGCAGCGTGGCCGGCGGGTGGCGCGTCTACAGCCGGTCCGACTTCGCGCCCGTCGTGGAGAAGTTCGTCCTCGACGGGCAGCAGGCCAAGCTGACGCAGGCCTCGCTCGAGACGCTGGCCGTCATCGCCTACCGCCAGCCCGTCTCGCGCGCCCGCGTCAGCGCGGTCCGGGGCGTCAACGTCGACGGTGTGGTGCGCACACTGACGTCGCGCGGACTCATCGAAGAGGTCGAGGACCTCGGGGAGAGCGGTGCGATGCTCTATCGCACGACCCCCTACTTCCTCCAACGCATGGGACTGTCGTCGCTCGACGACCTCCCGGCGCTGGCGCCCTACCTACCGGACGCCGACGTCATCGACGAGCTCATCGAGGAAGGACACGCATGAGCGAGTACTCCAGGTCACCCCGCCAGCCACGCAAGAAGGGGTCCGGCTCGTCCGGTTCGTCAGGGGGCACCGGCGGCGCCCGCCGAGGGGGTCCCGCGGCCGCCCGTGGTGGCTCCGGTTCCAAGGGGCGCACCGGTCGACCCGTCGCGGGCGGACGCAGCGGGGGAGGCGCCAAGGGCGCGGGACCGCGTTTCGCCGGCTCGACCAAGGCGAGCCAGCCCACCAAGCTGCCCGAGCGCAGGGCCACTCCCGAGATCGACGTGCACGACCCCGACGGCGTGCGCCTCCAGAAGCTCATGGCCGCCGGCGGGGTGGGCTCGCGGCGCGTCTGCGAGAACCTCATCGAGCAGGGCCGTGTCGAGGTCGACGGTCAGATCGTCACCGAGCTCGGCGTGCGCATCAACCCGCAGACCCAGGTCGTCCACGTCGACGGGGTGCGGGTCAACCTCGACGAGGACCGCGTCTACCTCGCCTTCAACAAGCCCAAGGGCGTCGTCACGACGATGCACGACGAGCTCGGGCGCATCTCGCTCGAGGACTACGTCGGCAACCGCGAGGAGCGGCTCTTCCACGTCGGGCGCCTCGACGCCGACACCGAGGGCCTGCTGCTGCTCACCAACGACGGAGACCTGGCCCACCGGCTGCAGCACCCGGCATACGGCGTGCTCAAGACGTACATCGCGACGATCCGCGGACCGGTCCAGCGCGACGTCGGCAAGCGGCTGCGTGACGGTGTCGAGCTCGATGACGGCCCGGTGAGCGTGGACTCGTTCCGCATCGTCGACCACCAACCCGGCAAGGCCATGGTCGAGGTGGTGCTGCACGAGGGGCGCAAGCACGTCGTGCGCCGCATGCTCGAGGCCGTCGGCCACCCGGTGCTCGAGCTCGTGCGCACCGAGGTCGGGCCCATCCGTCTCGCCGACCTCAAGTCGGGGCGCCTGCGCCGGCTCAACAAGGCCGAGATCGGCGCGCTCTACAAGGCCGCCGGTCTGTGATCCGGACGCCCCGCCGGCGTGACGACACCCTCGCTACGCTGACGGGGTGAGCACGCACGTCCACATCGTCGGTACGGGGCTGATCGGCACCAGTCTTGGAATCGCTCTGTCCCACAACGGGTTTCGAGTGTCCCTGGCTGACCCTTCCCCGACCGCGGTTCGTCTGGCGCGTGATCTCCAGGCGGGCGAGGTCGCCGACGACGAGACCTCTGCACCCGATGTCGTCGTCGTCGCCGCGCCCCCCGACGTCACGGCGCGCGTCGTCGTGGACGTCCTGGACCGGTGGCCCGATGCCGTCGTGACCGACGTCGCCTCGGTCAAGGAGTCGGTGCTGCGCGTCGTGCTCGACTCCGGCGCCGACGCCAGCCGCTACGTCGGCTCGCACCCGATGGCCGGGCGCGAGCGCTCCGGCGCAGCGGCAGCGCGCGCCGACCTCTTCGACGGCCGGGCCTGGGTCATCGTCCCCCACGAGGGCTCCACCGACGCAGCCGTCCGCCGCGTGCGCGAGGTGGCCCTCGCCGTCGGCTCCGCCGTCCGCGTCATGCCCGCGCACGAGCACGACGAGGCCGTCGCCGCCGTGTCGCACGTCCCGCAGCTGGCCGCGAGCATCGTCGCGGCGTGCCTGCGCGAGCTGCCCGAGTCGGCCGTGGGGCTCGCCGGCCAGGGGTTGCGTGACGTCACGCGGATCGCCGCGAGCGACCCACGCCTCTGGACCCAGATCCTCGCCGGCAACGCGCCGGCCGTGCGCGACGTCCTGCGCCTCGTCCGTGACCAGGTCGACGACGTCGTCGGGGCGCTCGACGCACTCGTGGACGCCGACGGGGACGGGTCGCTCGGCACGCTGAGTCGCGTCCTCGAAGCCGGCAACCTCGGCCACGCGCGCATCCCCGGCAAGCACGGTGCCGCCCCTGCGGCATACGAGGTGGTCTCGGTCGTGGTCCCCGACGAGGCCGGCGCGCTGGCCCGGCTGCTCACCGACGTCGGCGAGGCCGGCATCAACCTCGAGGACCTCCACCTCGAGCACGGTCTGGGACAGGCGGTCGGCGTGGCCGAGATCTCCGTCGTGCCCGCCTCCGTCGAACCGTTGCGCGCCGAGCTGGCACGGCTCGGCTGGCGCGTCCACGACTGACGGTCCGGCCCCCGGGCACGTCCGGGCGGACGACGTCCAGGCACTATCCTCGTCCGCATGCCGCAGAGCCCCGATGACCACCTGTCCGGATTCGTCGTCGCCGTGGACGGGCCCTCCGGCTCCGGCAAGTCGAGCGTCAGCAAGCAGGTCGCGCGCGCCCTCGGCTACGGCTACCTCGACACCGGCGCCATGTACCGCGCGCTGACGTGGTGGTGCCTCCACGAAGGTGTCGACCTCACCGACCCGGACGCGATCACCGCTGCGGCACAACGGTTCCCGCTGCACATCGGCACGGACCCCGACGCCCCGACCGTTGCGGTCGACGGCACCGACGTCGCCGCTGCGATCCGCGAGACCGGCATCTCGACCAACGTCTCGGCGGTGGCCACGGTCATCCCCGTGCGCGAGATCCTCCGGGTCCTGCAGCGCCGGCTCATCTCCGAGGCCGCGGCCGCGCAGGGTGGGGTCGTCGCCGAGGGCCGCGACATCACGACCGTCGTCGCCCCCGATGCGCCCGTCCGCATCCTGCTGACGGCGTCCGAGGAGGCCCGGCTCGCCCGCCGCTCCACCGAGCTCCACGGGGCCGCCGACGCCGCCGCGGTCGCCGCGACCCGCTCGCAGATCGTCGACCGCGACAAGGCCGACTCGGCCGTGTCCGAGTTCACCGTGGCGGCAGACGGGGTCACGACGATCGACACCTCGCACCTCGACTTCGACGGCTCGGTCGAGGCGGTGCTCAAGGTGGTCGAGGCGGCGCGGGCGTGAGCCAGGCGGTCGCTCCCCACCCGAGCCGGGCCCGGATCGGCCGCCCGATCGGCAAGGTCATCTTCAGCACCCTCTACCGCGGCACGGCGCTGCACGCGGACCGCGTCCCGCGCACTGGTCCGGTCATCCTCGTGGCCAACCACGCGGCCTTCCTCGACGGGCCCCTCGTCTTCGGCCTCGCGCCCCGCCCGGTCAGCTTCCTCGTCAAGCAGGAGGCCTTCTCGGGCTTCTGGGGCTGGACCATCCGCAACGTCGGCCAGATCCCGATCGACCGGTCGGTGGGCGACCGCGCCGCCCTCGCGTCGTCGAGCGCCGTCCTCGAGGCCGGGGGAGCGGTGGGCATCTTCCCCGAGGGCAACCGCGGCGACGGCGAGGTCCACGAGATCAACCACGGCGCCGCGTGGATCGCCCTGCGCACCGACGCCCAGATCGTGCCGGTGGCGGTGAGCGGCACCCGCGTCCCCGGCGCGAGCAAGGACGACTGGCCGGCCTTCCGCTCACGTCTGGTCGTCGACTTCGGAGACCCCTTCCGGCTCGTCACGGAGGCCGGAGTGCCCGGCCGGGACCGCCTCAGACTGGCCAGCGACCAGCTGCGCGAGGCGCTCGCGTCACATGTACGCCGCTCGCGGGTGGAGAATGGTCCCTCAACAGACGTTCACTGATTCGAGGACACCGTGACTGACGAGACCGCCCGCCCCATCGACGAGGGCGCTCCGATCTCGACCCCCGCCCCCGTCGTCGACGACGCCGCCGTGGAGCGAGCCCTGCGCGCCGGGCTCGAGGACTTCGAGCTGAGCCCCGAGGACCAGGCCCTGCTCGACGCCCAGGGCGGCCTGTCCGCCGACGCCGGCCCCCAGGGCCCGCTGCCGGTGGTGGCCGTGGTCGGCCGCCCGAACGTCGGCAAGTCGAGCCTCGTCAACCGCATCCTGCGCCGGCGCGAGGCCGTCGTCGAGGACGTCCCGGGCGTGACGCGTGACCGGGTGTCCTACGAGGCCGAGTGGGGCGGTCGCCGCTTCACCATCGTCGACACCGGCGGCTGGGAGGCCGACGCCACCGGCATCCACCTACGGGTCGCCGAGCAGGCCGAGATCGCCATCGACCTCGCCGACGTCGTCATGTTCGTCGTCGACGCCACCGTCGGAGCGACCGACGACGACGAGGCCGTCGTCAAGCTGCTGCGCCGCTCGGGCAAGCCCGTCGTCCTCGTCGCCAACAAGGTCGACGACCAGCGGGGCGAGGCCGACGCGGCCATGCTGTGGAACCTCGGCCTCGGCCAGCCGTTCCCGGTGTCGGCCGTGCACGGCCGCGGCAGCGGAGACGCGCTCGACGCCGTGCTCGCCGTCCTGCCCGACGTCTCGGCCCACGGCGCCTACGCGCAGGGTGGCCCGCGCCGGGTCGCTCTCGTCGGCCGGCCCAACGTCGGCAAGTCGAGCCTGCTCAACCGCCTCGCCGGATCGGACCGCGTCGTCGTCGACAACGTCGCCGGCACGACCCGTGACCCCGTCGACGAGCTCATCGAGCTCGGTGGCACGACCTGGCGCTTCGTCGACACGGCCGGCATCCGCCGTCGCGTCCACCAGAGCCGCGGTGCCGACTTCTATGCCTCACTGCGCACGCAGACCGCCCTCGAGAAGGCCGAGGTCGCCGTCGTGCTCATCGACGCCGAGGAGCCGATCGCCGAGCAGGACATCCGCGTCGTGCAGCAGGTCATCGACTCGGGTCGCGCCCTCGTCATCGCCTACAACAAGTGGGACCTGCTCGACGAGGAGCGTCGCCACTACCTCGAGCGCGAGATCGAGAAGGAGCTCGTGCAGGTCCCGTGGGCCCCGCGCGCCAACATCTCGGCCCGCACGGGTCGGCACATGGACCGCCTCGTACCGGCCATCGAGACCGCCCTGGAGTCCTGGGACACCCGGGTCCCCACCGGCCGTCTCAACGCCTTCCTCGGCGAGATTGTGGCCTCGCACCCGCACCCGCTCCGGGGTGGCAAGCAGCCGCGCATCCTCTTCGCCACCCAGGCGTCGACGCGTCCGCCGCGCTTCGTCATCTTCGCGTCGGGCTTCATCGAGGCGGGCTACCGCCGCTTCATCGAGCGTCGCCTGCGTGAGCAGTTCGGTTTCGAGGGCACGCCGATCGAGGTCTCGGTGCGGGTCCGCGAGAAGCGTCGCCGCTGACCCGAGCGGGAGACTGCCTCTCGCGGGGGCCGATTGGGAACAGTGGCGCCCGGTGCGCTACTGTTCCTTTCGCCCCGAGGGGCATTCGGGCTGTGGCGCAGCTTGGTAGCGCACTTGACTGGGGGTCAAGGGGTCGCAGGTTCAAATCCTGTCAGCCCGACCGAATCGCAGGTTGTAGGAATCCGCTGAAGACCTGCGGAGACGACGAAGGCCCGTGCCGGAGCACCATCCGGCACGGGCCTTCGTCGTCTCCGCGACCAGCTGGGCGTGCCGTCCGGGTCGTCCGGGTCGCCCGGTTCGCCCGGATCGCCCGGATCGCCCGGATCGCCCGGATCGCCCGGATCGCCCGAGGGCGGGTGGGTGCCGCTTCCAGCAGATTCACGTCGGCGTGTCGTCGTACGCCCATGTCCGTGCCCCACTGTGTGACTGAACTCGTCACGACAAGGCAGGGGGCGCGGTGACCGTGCAACGTTCCGAGGAGGACGCAGCCGTCTGGCCGCTGTCCCGCGACTGGCTTCGGGGGACGTGCCGCAGGGAGCTGCTGCCGGTGTGGCTCGTCCTCGGCGGCTGGACCGTGCTCTGGGGGGCCTATGCGGTCCAGAACCTGCTGATGCGCTCCTGGGGCATCTTCCCGATGGCTGCCCGGATCCTGCTCTCCGGCGGACCCAGCGGAGGGTTGCACCTCTACTCGGTCCGGCCCGACTTCCAGTTCGGCCCGGTGTCGGTCCTCGTCGCTGCGCCTCTCGCGCACCTGTCCCTGCACGGCTCGAAGTGGGTCGCCGGGGTCCTCATGACGGTCGCCGGACTCTGGCTGGTCGCCGTCATCGCCGGATCCAAGGCGCGCGACGTGGGCATCCCCGCACGACGGCCACTGCTCGTCGGCGGCCTGCTCGTCATGCCGGTCTGGCCCCTCCTCTCCCTGACCAGTGGCCATCTCGACGACGTCCTCGCCCTCGGGTTCGGCCTGTTCGGGATCCTCCAGGTCCAACGGCGCAACCCGGTCTGGGCTGCAGCCCTGCTCGCCCTCGCCGTCGACAGCAAGCCCTGGGCCCTTCCCTTCGGGGTGGCCCTGCTGGCGCTGCCCCGCACACAGTGGCTCAAGGCCGCGGCCGTCTTCGGCGGGCTCGTCGCCGCGGCGTGGCTGCCCTTCTTCATCGCCGACCCGGCGACGATCGCCGCGGTCAAGTTCCAGCTGCACATCTCGTACGGGTCGGTGCTGTCGATCTTCCACCTCAGCGGACCGATCCCGCCCTGGGTGCGCCCGGCACAGCTCGTCGTCGCGGTCGCCATCGGGATGCTCGCCGTCCGCGCGGGAGTGCTCCAGGCGATCCTGCTCGCGACGGTCGCGGGCCGGATCCTGCTCGACCCGGCCATCGCGTCCTACTACACGGCCGGGGCCGTCATGGTCGCGTTCTTCATGGACCGCACTCGGAGCTGGCGCGTGCCGTGGTTCACCGTGGCAGTCGTGGTGCTGCTCTGGGCGCCGCAGCTGGTCCAGCTCGGCAACGACTGGTACGTCGTCACCCGCTGGCTGCGCCTGCTCTGGGGGGTCGGGACCCTCGCCGCGCTCGTGGTGACCCTGCTTCGGCACGGTCGCCCTGTCGCCCAGGAGGCGGGGCAGACGGCGGCCTGACCGCCTGCCCTGACCACGTTCCCTGACGGTTCTCCACGGGGTGCCGGGGATTCGGGGCAAAGGACAGGTATCTGGGGACGGCAGCCAACACACTGTTGGTAAGCCTCGAGGAGCCGGGCTCGTCGGGGACGTGTCTAGTGAACGGAGTCCCCGATGTCCCTTCAGCCCCTCGCCTGCATCATCCCGCCGGACCTGCTCGCCGCCGTCGCCCGAGAGGCGGACGCGACGCAACGGCAGGCCCTGCTCGACACCCTCCAGCTCGACCAGAGCTTCCGCGTCGTCCGTGCCGAGAACGCGGCCCGGACCGTCGAGACCACCCGGGCGCTCACGCCGCGCGTGGGCGCCGGCACGCCGAGCCGGTCGATCTACGACCAGAAGCACTCGACGGCCACCACCCCCGGAACGCTGGCCCGCTCGGAGGGCCAGGCGCCGGTGGCCGACGTCTCGGTGAACCAGGCCTACGACAACTTCGGCTACACCTACAAGCTCTACTGGGACATCTTCCACCGCGACTCGATCGACGACCAGGGCCTGCCGATCGAGGGTCTGGTCCACTTCGGGGCGAACTACGACAACGCCTTCTGGGACGGTGCCGGCCACATGTTCTTCGGTGACGGCGACGGTCAGATGCTCACCGACACGACCAAGGGCATCGACGTGGTCGGGCACGAGCTCACCCACGGGGTGACCCAGCACGAGGCGAACCTCACGTACTCCGGGCAGTCCGGGGCCCTCAACGAGTCGGTGTCCGACGTCTTCGGCTCGCTGGTCAAGCAGTACCACCTGGGCCAGGACGTGGCGACCGCCGACTGGCTCATCGGCGCCGACATCGTCGGCCCGCAGCTCGCACCCGCCCTACGGTCGATGAAGGCACCGGGCACCGCGAACCACTACGACAACCAGCCCGCGACGATGGACGGCTACGTCCACACGACCTCCGACAACGGCGGCGTCCACACGAACTCGGGCATCCCCAACCACGCCTTCTACGTCATCGCCACGACCATCGGGGGCAACGCCTGGGAGGCAGCGGGACAGATCTGGTACGACACGCTCGTCGACCCGAGGCTGCGGCCGAACGCGACGTTCTCGAAGTTCGCCGCCCTCACGCTGCGGTCGGCTCGGACCCGTTACGGGGCATCGAGCAACGAGGCAGCCGCCGTCAAGACGGGCTGGGACGAGGTGAAGGTCAGGGTGCGGTGAACCTGCCCGGTTCCACCGGTGACCCAAGCGGGTTACCGGACCCGGCCCACCCCCGGGACATGAGCGACGCCGGACTGCACGTCACGTACCGTCGTAGCGGCGGGATCGCGGGCCTGGACCTGGTGGCCGAGTGCGCCGGCTCCGACCTCCCGCAGGACCACGCCCGGGTGGCGCGGGACCTCCTCGACGCCCCGGCGGATGAGCCGGGCAGGGGCGGCACGGAGCGTGAAGCGGCCGTGGTCCCCGCGGGCGCCGACCGGTTCACCTACACCGTGCACATCACCGACGGGACCCGGCACCGGACCCTCACATGGTCCGAGGGCGCCGTCCCCTCCGCCGCGGAGCCGCTCCTGGCGAGCCTGGGTGGCCTCGCCACCCCGCAACGGGCGCCGTGACCCGTGACCCGTGGAGCAGGACCTCCACGAGGCACCTGACAGCGACGGGCCGTGCTCTCCTCCGAGAGCGCGGCCCGTCGTCGTTGTCGTATGCCGTCCGCGCCCTTGCGACGGTTGGCGGCGCCTCGCGAATCCGCCCGTAACGCAAGCCTTCCCGGCCTTCGCTGCAAGGACTCCCTTGGCGCCACAAGCGTTCCGCAAGGTATGCGCAACATTGCCCGACGTGCCCTGTTTCCGGCTGATTCGCGTGTCAGTGTTGCACCAGCAGATCACCAAGAAACGGTAAAACCACTCGAGGGAAAGGTCATGGGGGACCATGCGCACTGAGAAGAACTCCGCGAAGAAGAGCTCCGCCAGGAAGAACTCCACGAAGAAGAAGTCCGCTGCCTTCCTCGCCGCCGGCGTCATCGGTCTCGCGACGGCCGGCGGGGCCTACGCCTACTGGACCAGCCTCGGTGGCGGCAGCGGCACCGCGTCGACCCGTGGCGGAGCCTCCAACGTCTTCCAGGTCACCGGCAACGTCGCCAACGCGATGTACCCCGGCGACAGCGCCCAGACGGTCACCGCGACGGTCACGAACAACGGCAGCGAGAACTACAAGCTCCAGGCCGTCAAGGCCTACGTCTCGACCGACAAGCAGGGCTGCGACGGGAGCGACTACAAGCTCAACGGCGCCGTGGCCCCGACGAACGCCACGGACGCCGTCGCCATCGCGGTCACGCAGGCCGACCTCGCCCCGGCAGCCACGACCAGCGGCACCTTCACCATGCAGTTCAACAACAAGTCGACGAACCAGGACGCCTGCAAGGGCGCTGCCGTGACCATCACGTACATCGCCAGCTGAGACCCCGGCGGGGTGGGCCGCCGCATCGACCCCGGCGCCCACCCCGTCCGCCTCCACCCGAGCCTCCAGCAGGCCGTGACGCCGTCCAGACAGGGAGCTCGAACCGTGAAGACGCCGACATCCACCAGGCACACCGCCTTGGGGCTGTTCGGCGTCGTCGTCGTTCTCGCCACGTCTGCGGACGCCGCGAAGACGGTCGCCCCGGGCGTGCTGCTCGCGGCCCCGGTGCTGCGCTCGGTGCCGGCCGACCCGACCTCGACGGTGACCAACACGGTCGCGTGGATCCACCCCCGGCCCGGGGTGGGCTTCCGCTGCACCACCGACGACCGCGACTGGTTCCCCTGCACCTCACCGCTGACGTGGGAGCTGGACCCGGCGACGGACGGTCGTCACACGTTCTCGGTGCGCGCCGTCGACGCCTCCGGCCGCGAGTCCCTCCCGGCCCGCTACACGTTCGCCTACCGGGACGCGCTGCGTGCCTCCAGTGTGCGGCTCACGGTGACGGGCAGCGTCGACGGTCTCGCTCCCGGTGTCTGGGTCCCGGTGCCGGTCCGCGTCAGCAACCCGGGACCCGTCCCGGTGCACCTCACCTCGCTCGAGCTCCACGTCGCGGCCGACAGCACACCGCCCGGGTGCTCGGCCGCGACGAACCTCGAGGTGCGGCAGCCGCAGGTCACCGGCGGCGACCGGGTGCTCGTCCCGGCGCGCTCGACCGTCACCCTGCCGGTCGCGGGAACCGCCCCGGCGGCGATCCGTCTGCGTGACCTACCCACGGTCAACCAGGACGTCTGTAAGGCCAAGAGCTTCGCGCTCAGCTGGTCCGGGACGGCGGAGCACTGATGCCGCACCGGACGACCCCGAAGACGCGCGCACGCCGTGCCGCCCCGAGCCGCGGCGTGCGCGCCCTTCACGTCGGCCTCCTGCTGACCGTCCTCATGACCGTGTCGGGGACCGCCTGGGCCGCCTGGTCTACGGCGGGTGGCGGGACGGGCAGCGGGTCCACGGGCACCCTCTCGGCGCCGTCGGCCGTCACGGCGACCGCCGCCGGCGGGGGCTCAAGCGTCTCCGTGTCCTGGAGCGCCCCGTCCACCGGGGTCGCGCCCGCGGGATACCGCGTGGACCGCACCGACACCACGTCCGGGACCATCGCCGGGGCCTGTGGCTCGTCGAGCACGTCACTCGTCACCGGTACCTCGTGCACCGACGCGTCGGTGCCCGACGGCACCTACCGCTACACGGTCGTGGCGATCCGCTCGGGATGGACGGCCACGAGCGCCACGAGCGCCGCGGTCACGGTCCGCGCCGCGGTGTCCACGACCACGACCCTCGCCTCGTCGGCCACCCCGTCGGTCGTCGGACAGACGGTGACCCTCACCGCGACGGTCACCGCAGGAAACGGCACGCCGACGGGCACGGTCGTCTTCCGCGACGGCGGGTCCGCCATCTCGTGCAGCGGCGGCACCCAGACGCTCGGCTCCGGCACGGCCACCTGCTCGACGACCTGGTCGAGCGCCGGTACACGCAGCCTCACCGCCGCGTATGCCGGGTCGGCGCCCTACGCTGCGTCGTCCTCGTCCGTCGTGGGCCAGGTCGTCAACGCCGCCTCGACGACCACGAGGGTGGCCTCCTCGACGAGCCCGTCGGTCGTCGGCCAGTCCGTGACCTACACCGCGACGGTGTCGGCACCGGCCCCCGGGGGCGGCGTACCGTCCGGCACCGTCACCTTCCGTGACGGCGGGTCCACGATCACGTGCGCCGGGGGCGCCACCCAGACCTTGAGCTCGGGGACGGCGACGTGCGTCGTGGCGTCCGGGTCGGCAGGAACGCACAGCATCACGGCGGTCTACGCCGGCTCGACCAACCACATCGCCTCCACCTCGTCGGCGACGAGCCAGGTCGTCAACCCCGCCTCGACGACGACGAGCCTGACGAGCTCGGCCGGCAGCGTGACGCCCGGCCAGAGCCTCATCTTGACGGCCACCGTGGTCGCGGTCGCGCCCGGAGGGGGAGTACCCACGGGTTCGGTCACCTTCAAGGACGGCGCCACCACCCTGTCGTGCGCCTCCGGAACGCAGACGCTCGACGCCTCCGGGGTGGCTACCTGCACGACGTCGTTCGCCACGACGGGCTCGCGGACGATCACGGCCACGTATGCCGGTAGCTCGAACTACGGGACGTCCACGTCCGCCGGGGTGTCCGAGTCTGTCGTCAACGCCTCGGCATCGGGGCTCGGCTTCTCGGGGGTCACCGTGGACGGCAGTGCCCAGACGCCGACCTGCACCGGCACTCCCGGCTCGGGGTACAGCTGCTCCGTCACGGGCGGCAACAACGCCGTCCTGTCCGCGACGGTCGGTTTCGTGGACAGGGCGGGCAACCCCGTCGCCTACAACTCGGCGACGGAGACCATCTCGTGGACGACCACGGGCAAGACGGCCGGGAGCGGCACCGTCACCGTCGCACCCAACACGACGACCTCGACCAGCAGCGTCTCGGCGACGAAGAAGGGCAGCAACCCGGCATCCATCACGGTGACCTTCAAGACCGCGGCCGGCGCCACGTGGAGCGCGACCCTCAACCTGAGCTGACCACCTCGTGCGCTCGACGGCCCCGGTCCCGTGGGTGTCAGGACGAGGTCACCTCGACGTCAGGCGCGACCGGGCCTCGGCGCGGGTGGTCGGAGGCGGCGGCCCGTCCGCTGCCCGCACGAGGTCGGCCGCCGTCGGTCGGCCGGCCTCCGGGGCGCCGCGGTCCGACGGGGCCGCACCGGTCTCGGGGGCGGCTGCCGGTGTGGCGACGCTGGCGCCGCCGACCGTGAGCGCGGCGATGGCCGTCGTGACGGGCACCGCGAGGACGAGTCCGATCGCGCTCGAGAGGGTCCGCACGATCTCCTCCGACAGCGACTCCGTCTGGAGCATCTCGAGCACGGGACGGTCGTAGAGGAAGATGAGCAGCAGCACCGGGAGGGCGGCGCCGGCATACGCGAAGACGATCGTGTAGATCGTCGAGGCGATGTGGTCGCGTCCGATGCGCATCCCCGACCGGAACAGCTCACGGCGTCCCATCGACGGCGCGGCCGCACGCAGCTCCCACACGGCCGACGACTGGGTGATGGTCACGTCGTTGAGCACGCCGAGCCCGGCCACGATGATCGCGCACGTCAGCAGCTCGCGGGGGTTCATCGTCGTGACGAACGACGCCAGCGTGGCGCCCTCGTCGTTGGCGACGCCGCTCAAGCGCGCCATGTCGACGGCCAGCAGGCCCAGGCCGGCGGTGATGCCCACACCGAAGAGCGTGCCCGCGAGGGCCGTGCTCGTGCGCACCGACAACCCGTGGGCGAGGTAGAGGACGACGAACATGATGGCCGACGAGCCGATGAGGGCCACGAGCAGGCCGGACTGCCCCTCGAGGAGGGCCGGCAGCATGAACCTGGCGACGACGAGCCCGCCGAAGCCGAGGCCGGCCAGGGCGAGCACGCCACGCCACCGCGCCACGGCGGCCACGACGACGAGGAAGAGGGCCAGCATCAACGACAGGGGAGCGCCGCGCTGGACCTGGAGGAAGGAGTAGGTCTCGGACTGACCGTTCTGAGCCGGTGTCCGCAGCAGCTGGACGCTGTCGCCCTCGCGCAGCCCCGAGAGCGAGACCGCGGGAGGCACCTGCACCGACACCGTCGGCCGCACGTCCCCCGAGGTCGGACTGGGCTGCGCCAGCTGCACGGTGATCGCGCCGCACGCCGCTGGCGCATCACCCACGCCGCCCGACGGTCCCGACGAAGCCTGGCCGCTCGACCCGGCTCCGGGGCAGACCGGGAGGACCCTCTGCACCTCGGCGACGGGCAGGGTGACCCCGGGGGCCGCGAAGTCGGTCGTGCCCACGCTGCTGGAGGAGGCCTGCGCGTCGCCGGGCCAGTAGCGCACGATGCCGTAGACCGTGGCAGCCGCGGCCAGGACGAGCACGAGCGTCAGCCCCACCCGGGCGAGCGTGCTGACGGCGACGTGGCCCGAGGCGCCACGGTCGGCATGCGAATGCGTGTGCGAGTGTCCGCCGGGCATGGTGCCGAGTGTGCCAGAGCCTCGGTCGCGAGGCGGGTCGCGCCATCGCGCCCCAGCCGTGTCCGGATCGATGCCGAAGGCGCGCATCGGCCCTCCGGGGCGGCCGTTAGGCTAGCCGCCGTGGAGGTCGAGAGCACGGGAGAGCGCGAGCACGTCGTGACGGAGCGACTCCTGACGATCCCCAACGTGCTGTCCGTGCTGCGTCTCGTGGGAGTGCCCGTCTTCCTCTGGGCCATCCTGTCCGAGCGAGACGGGCTCGCCTTCCTGCTGCTGCTCCTGTCCGGCGTCACGGACTACCTCGACGGCAAGATCGCCCGACAGTTCAACATGGAGAGCCGTCTCGGCCAGTTGCTCGATCCCGTCGCCGACCGGCTCTACATCCTCGCGACGCTCTTCGGACTCGTGTGGCGCGACCTCATCCCGGTCTGGCTGGTCGCGGTGATCCTCGCCCGCGAGGTCGTCATGGCCCTCATGCTGGCGTTCCTGCGCACCCGGGGACAGCTCGGCCTGCCCGTGCACTTCGTCGGCAAGGCCGCGACCTTCAACCTGCTCTACGCCTTCCCGCTCCTGCTGCTCGCGCACCGCGATGACTGGCTGGGCGCCCTGGCCCGCCCGATCGGGTGGGGCTTCGCGTGGTGGGGCGTCGTGCTCTACTGGCTCGCCGCGGTGCTGTATGCCGTGCACGCCAGGATCGTGCTCGGGCGGGCTCCGCGGACGGTGACGTCGTGATCGCCCCCCGTCGCCCGGACGAGTCGATGACGCTGCTGACGACGATGATGGAGCGTCCGCTCGACGCCGGCTACCAGGAGGCTGCCGACCGTCGGGCCGCGGCCGGCCTGCCCCCCGCGACGTCGACACGCACGGTGCTCGTCGTCGTGCTCGCGATCCTCGCCGGATTCCTCTTCGCCGTCGCGGCCCAGTCGCTGCGCCCCAAGCCCACGGCGGCCGTCGCGGTCAAGAAGGTGCTCGTCACCCGCATCGAGACCCTGCAGAAGCACGGGAGCGACCAGGAGGCCAGGGTCGCGGCACTCGGCAAGCAGGTCCGCGACCTGGAGGCCCTGGCGCTGCAGCAGTCCGGCGGCCCGGACCTGACCGCCCAGATCAAGGACCTCGAGGTCCAGGCGGCCGCGGTCCCGCTCAAGGGGCCAGGGGTCACCCTGACCGTCGACGACGCGGCCTCGACGGTGGCCGACGGCACCGCCGGCAGCCGGCCCAGCAGCGGTTTCGAGGACGGCAGGGTCACCTCGGCCGACCTGCAGATCATCGTCAACGGGCTCTGGGGCTCGGGCGCCGAGGCGATCTCCATCAACGGCCACCGGCTCAGCTCGACGGCCGCCATCCGCTTCGCGGGGCAGGCCATCATCGTCGACTTCCGGCCCCTCTCGCGGCCCTACGTCATCACGGCGCTCGGCGACCCGCAGGGCATCCAGCAGCTCTTCGAGCCGTCCTTCGCCGGGCTCTACCTCTCCCAGCTGACCGACCAGTACAAGATCCGGTCGGTCATGGCGGGCGCCGACTCGCTGACCGTGCCGGGCGACTCGTCGGCACGGCTCGAGGTCGCGCAACCCATCGGTCCGACCGTAGGCTCGACGGCGCCCGCACCACCCGCGCTGCGGTCCGGCTCCAGCACCCCTCAGGGGAGCGGGGGAGCCAGCAGCACGCCGACGGGCACGAGCAGCTCGAGCCGGCTCACGCCCTCGGCACCCGCCAGCAGCGCCGCCCAGGGCACCGGAAGCCCGGCGTCCCCGACCAGTCAGGAGAACCCATCGTGATCCCCGTTCTCGGCCTCTTGGCCGGACTCGCGGTGGGACTCTTCCTCGACCCGTCGGTACCGGTGTGGCTCCAGCCCTACCTGCCGATCGCCGTCATCGCGGCCCTCGACGCCGTCTTCGGCGCGATCCGGGCCATCCTCGACGGCATCTTCAACGACAAGGTCTTCGTCGTGTCGTTCCTGTCGAACGTCGTCGTCGCGGCGTTCATCGTCTTCCTCGGCGACCAGCTCGGCGTCGGTGCCCAGCTGTCCACCGGTGTGGTCGTCGTCCTCGGCGTGCGGATCTTCTCCAACGTGGCCTCGATCCGCCGGCACCTGTTCAAGGCCTGAGCATGGCAAAGCGCAAGAAGGGTCGTCCCGCACAGCCCGACGTCGAGCCGGACGCCACGGTCGTCCCCGGCGGGAGCCTCCCCGACGCGTCCACGAGCCATGACGCCGACGCCGACGCTGATGCCGCGTACCCCACGACACCGGACCCCACGCCCGCAATCCCGCCCGTCGACGTGGCGGACGAGCCCGGTCCGGAGCCCGAGACGCCCTCCGTGCCGGACTCCGCGCACGCCCCGGACCGGGCACCGACCGCCCCACGGGCACCCGTCTTCGGCACGGGCCTCGACGACGGCGCCGAGGTGGACTTCACCTCCTCGGTGGCGCGCGAGTCCGGGACGAGCCGAGTCCCCGTCGAGGGCGGTGCCGCGTGGAGGCGCCTGCTGAGGATGAGCCGCCCACGGGCGACCCGCGCGAACCTCCTCGGGGCCCTGCTCGCCGTCCTGCTGGGCGCCGGCATCGCGGCCCAGGTGCAGCTGACCAACCAGAGGGGCCTCGACGAGCTGAGCCAGAGCGACCTCGTGCGCCTCCTCGACGACGTCTCGGTGCGCTCGTCGCGCCTCGACCAGCAGGTCCGCGAGCTCGAAGCCACCCGGGACCGGCTCAAGAACGGAACGGGCACGGCGGCCGAGGCCCTGGACCAGGCGCAGAAGCGCGTCGACACCCTCGGCATCCTGGCCGGCACGTTGGCTGCCAAGGGGCCCGGGATCACGCTGCGCGTCACCGACCCGACCAAGACCGTGACCGGTCCGATCGTCCTCGACATCATCGAGGAGCTGCGTGACGCGGGTGCGGAGTCCATCGACGTCGGAGGCGTCCGGGTCGTCGCGTCCTCGTACGTGGGGGACCGCGGTGGCCAGCTCGTGGTCGACGGGGTCACGGTGCCGCGCCCCCTCGTCATCAAGGTCATCGGCGACTCCAAGACCCTCTCGTCAGCCATGACCATCCCCGGTGGCATCGTCGAGTCGGTCCGCCAGAAGGGCGCCGAGGCGGTGGTGACCGAGTCGAGCCTCATCGAGATCACCTCGGTCCACCGGCCCGTCGAGATGACCCACGCCAAGCCGGTCGAGTGACGCTCCGGGCGCCGGCGACGCACTCGAGCCGGCGCACCGGCGGACCAGCAGGGAGTTCACAGCGCACTCACCGACCCCACTTCCTGCGCGTGCGGCGCCGGCATGGCATCCTCTGGGGTGCCGCGACATCGTCCGCGGCAGCCCGCACGGCAGGACTCGCGGCCACGACGACCCTCAGACCGTGGCCGCACACCGACGAAGGAGCGACATGAGCGACCTGGACTACCCCTCCGACCTGCGCTACACCACCGACCACGAGTGGGTCCGCGTCGGCGACGACGGAGTCGTCCGCATCGGCATCACCGCCTTCGCGCAGGACGCCCTCGGCGACGTCGTCTACGTCTCGCTCCCGGCGGTCGGCGACACGGTCGCGCCGGGCGACTCCTGTGGCGAGGTCGAGTCGACGAAGTCGGTGAGCGACGTCTACGCCCCGCTCGAGGGCGAGGTCACCGCGACCAACGCCGCCCTCGACGCCTCACCCGAGCTGATCAACTCCGACCCCTACGGCGAGGGCTGGATGTTCGAGCTGCGCCTCGCCGACGCCTCGTCCGTCGACGGACTCATGGACGCCGCGGCCTACACGGCTTCGCTGTCCTGACCCACCAGCAGCACCCGAGGGCATCCGTACGCGGTGGATCCGGGCAGGAGAAGCACCTGCCCGGTCTACTAGAGTGGCTGCACCCGAATCCGCCCGCACCACAGAGGAGGACCGCATGTCGAGCAACCTGCCCGACCCCGACGACATGAACGTCGAACCCCGCACCATGCGGTTCCAGGGCGTGCCGTCGCAGGACAGCGACCACGTCGACAGCGTCGCACCCCGAGGCCTCACGGCCGAGGACCAGGCCACGATCGACGCGCTGCGACCGGGCACGGCGCTGCTCGTCGTGCTCCGGGGTCCCAACACCGGCGCCCGCTTCCTGCTCGACGACCAGCAGGTCGCCGCGGGCCGCCACCCCGACTCGGACATCTTCCTCGACGACGTCACCGTCTCGCGCAAGCACGCCCTCTTCGTCGCCCAGGGCGGCGGCTACCTCGTCCGTGACGCGGGCTCCCTCAACGGCACCTACGTCAACCGGCAGCGCATCGACGAGGCACCCCTCCAGCTCGGCGACGAGGTCCAGATCGGCAAGTTCCGACTCGTGTACTACTCGTCCGGAGCGCCCCAGCCCACCACGGCATGACCGCAGGCTCGGCGGCGGGTGAAGCGGGCGGCACCGCCCCCCGACGCCTGACGATCGGGAAGGTCCTCGCGGCCCTGTCCGAGGACTTCCCGGACGTCACGGCCTCGAAGATCCGCTTCCTCGAGGCCGAGGGTCTCGTCCTCCCGCACCGCACCGCCTCCGGCTACCGCACCTACACCGACGACGACGTGCGCCGACTGCGCTACGTCCTCACCGCCCAGCGGGACCGCTACTGGCCGCTCAAGGTCATCCGGGACGCCCTCGACGCCCTCGACCGCGGCCTGTCCGAGCCGGGGGACGACCCCGGCGGCCGGCCCCAGCCACCCGCGCCGGGTGTGGACCCCGAGGTGCCCCGACCCGCCGACCTCCTCCCACGCCCCGCCGTGGCCCTGACCGGGCCCGAGCTGCGGGAGGCCACCGGCATCGACCGCGCCACGATGCACGCCCTGGAGACCTACGGGCTGCTCCAGCCGGACGAGCGGGGACACTTCGGCCACGAGGCGCTCTCGGTCGCCGCCGCCGCGCGCACGCTCGCCGAGCACGGGCTCGAGCCCCGCCAC
The DNA here is from genome assembly GCF_007991735.1 of Terrabacter aerolatus. GTDB lineage: Bacteria > Actinomycetota > Actinomycetes > Actinomycetales > Dermatophilaceae > Terrabacter > Terrabacter aerolatus. Next base: position 65,616 of record NZ_BJYX01000011.1, read on the forward strand.
CTGCGCCCCTTCCGCACCGCGGCCGACCGGGAGGTCGGGCTCGTCGACCAGGTGCTGGCCACCCGACGGGGGAGCGGCAGCCGCGAGGACCGGGCCGCCGAGATCGCCGCCGCCTGCATCGCGCTGCACGCCGCGCTCGTCCGGGCCGGGCTCGCCCGCTGAGGGCCGTCCGCCGCGGTCACGGGCCGGGGTACGGTGGAGGAGTGAGAGAGGTCGATGTCCTGGGCGTCCGCGTCGAGATGCCCACGAACCACCCGATCGTGCTGCTCCGGGAGCGGGACGGGGGGCGATACCTGCCGATCTGGATCGGGGCGGCCGAGGCCGCGGCGATCACCTACGCACAGCAGGGGGTCGTGCCCCCGCGTCCGCTGACCCACGACCTCATGCGCGACCTGCTGGCCGTGCTCGGCCACGAGCTGACCGAGGTGCGCATCGTCGCTCTCAAGGACTCCGTCTTCCACGCCGCGCTCATCATCGACGGCAAGGTCGAGGTGGGCTCGCGGGCCAGTGACGCCATCGCGCTCGCGCTGCGCACCGGGGCCAAGGTGCTCGTCGAACCGGCCATCCTCGACGAGGCCGCCATCGTCGTCTCGTCCGAGGAGGACGACGAGGTCGAGCGGTTCAAGGAGTTCCTCGACCACGTGTCGGCCGAGGACTTCGAGGGCCCCTCGCCCGAGTCGCAGGAGCCCGGGGACCGCCCGGACCTGCCGGACCGCCCGGACTGAGGGTCCCACCCTCACATCTATGACCTTCAGGTAGACCTCGAAGGTTGCTTCCGACCTCCGACACGCCGCCGCTGCAGGCCCGGGGTGATTGACCGCAGCCGGACCGCGGCCTACCTTCGGAGAACGACGTGACTGTAGTTATCTGGATGTCGTCTGCACGTCCGCACCACCGCGGATCGCAGCTTGAGCACGAGGAGGACGGCATGGCCGCCATCGAGGACGCGCGCGACACCGGTCGGGCCCTGCCCGTCGGGTCCCAGGGCCTGCTGTTCACCGACGACCTGCCCGAGCTCGACGTCGACAGCGGCTACCGCGGGCCGACGGCCTGCAAGGCCGCCGGCATCACCTACCGCCAGCTGGACTACTGGGCCCGCACCGGCCTCGTGGAGCCCTCGGTGCGCAGCGCGACCGGATCCGGCACGCAGCGGCTCTACGGCTTCCGCGACATCCTCGTGCTCAAGGTCGTCAAGCGCCTGCTCGACACCGGGGTCTCCCTCCAGCAGATCCGTGTCGCCATCAGCCACCTGCGGGAGCGCGGCGTCGAGGACCTCGCCCAGATCACCCTGATGAGCGACGGCGCCTCCGTCTACGAGTGCACCTCCGCCGACGAGGTCATCGACCTCGTCCAGGGCGGGCAGGGCGTCTTCGGCATCGCCGTCGGACGCGTCTGGCGCGAGGTCGAGGGCGAGCTGGCCCACCTGCCCAGCGAGCGGGCCGACGAGGACCTCTCGCTCGAGCACCCCGACGACGAGCTGACCGCGCGCCGGCAGGCCCGCCGGATGGCCTGACCGCCTCCCACCGCCTGACCCAGCAGCTCCCGACACGGCCCGACCGGACGACCCGGACGGGCCGTTCGCATGTCGGGGGAGCCCGCTCCTGCTGGTAGATTCGGCAGTGCCGATCGACCCTGCGTGGGAGAGTCCTCGGGGTGCGCTGCACCTGCGAGGCGCCGAAGGGGCAACATCCCCGGAACCTCTCAGGCGCCAGGACCATGCGGGTGAGGCAACTCTGGAGAGCCCCGGTGCGGGCTCGACAGACGGGGAGCGTGTGTCGTCCGCTCGAACCCGTCAGGAGCCCGCATGTCGATCGACCACCTCGTGCCCGTCACCACCGGAACGTCCACCGAGACGGTGATGGCCGACTTCGTCAGCCGCCACGTCGGGCCGGCCGGCGACGACGTGCGCCACATGCTCGAGGTGGTGGGCCAGCCCAGCCTCGATGCCATGTGTGACCGCGCCATCCCCGGCGCGATCCGCTCCGAGTCCCCCCTGCGGGTCGAGGCGGCCGCGAGCGAGAGCGCCGTCATCGAGGAGCTGCGCGGGTTCGCCTCACGCAACACCGTGCTGACCTCTCTCATCGGGCTCGGCTACTACGGCACGGTGACCCCGCCGGTCGTGCGCCGCAACGTGCTCGAGAACCCCGCCTGGTACACCGCCTACACGCCCTACCAGCCGGAGATCTCCCAGGGCCGCCTCGAGGCGCTGCTCAACTTCCAGACCGTCATCACCGACCTGACCGGCCTCGACGTCGCAGGCTCGTCCCTGCTCGACGAGTCGACGGCCGCGGCCGAGGCGATGTCGCTCATGCGGCGGGCGAGCAAGGCGCCGGCCGATGCCGTCGTGCTCGTCGACGAGCGCCTCTTCCCCCAGACGATCGCCGTCATGCGTACCCGCGCCGAGGCGCTGGGACTGCCCCTGGCCGTCGCCGACCTGCGTGCCGTCAGCGACGCGGACTCGCTCTCGGCCGCCGCCGGCGGCAAGGCGGTCGTGGGCGCGATGGTGCAGTACCCCGACGCCACGGGCGAGCTCGTCGACTGGGCGCCGCTGACCGCCGCCGTCCACGACGCCAAGGGTCTCGTCACGGCCTGCGCCGACCTGCTCGCCCTCACCCTGGCCGCGGCGCCCGGCGAGTGGGGCGCCGACATCGCCGTCGGGAGCGCCCAGCGCTTCGGCGTCCCGATGGGCTTCGGTGGTCCGCACGCCGGCTACATGGCCGTCCACCGCGGCCTCGAGCGACAGATCCCCGGACGCCTCGTCGGCGTCTCCGTCGACGCGGAGGGACACCAGGCCTACCGTCTGGCCCTCCAGACGCGCGAGCAGCACATCCGCCGTGAGAAGGCGACGTCCAACATCTGCACCGCGCAGGTCCTCCTCGCCGTCATGGCGAGCATGTATGCCGTGTGGCACGGTCCCGCGGGTCTCGTGGCCATCGCGCAGCGGGTCGCAGGACTCACGACCGCTCTTCGCCGCGCCCTCGTCGACGGGGGCCTCGAGGTCGAGACGACGTCGTTCTTCGACACCGTCACCGTCGTCGTCCCCGGTCGTGCCGACGAGGTCACGGCGCGCTTCGCCGAGAACGGGATCAACGTCTGGCGCGTCGACGCGGACCGCTTCTCGGTCAGCCTCGACGAGACGTCCACGCCGGCGACGGCGCAGGCCGTTCTCGACGTCCTCGGCGTGAAGGGCTCCGACGGCGCGCTCCCCGGTGCCGGCGGCACGGGAGCGCACGGCATACCTCAGGCCCTGGTGCGCACGACCGACTTCCTCACCCACCCCGTCTTCCACGCGCACCACTCCGAGACGGCGATGCTGCGCTACCTGCGGCGGCTCTCCGACCGGGACTTCGCGCTCGACCGCGGCATGATCCCGCTCGGGTCGTGCACCATGAAGCTCAACGCCACCACCGAGATGGAGGCGGTGACCTGGCCCGAGTTCGCGAACCTCCACCCGTTCGCACCGGCCGAGCAGACCGTCGGCATCCGTGCCCTCATCGACGACCTGTCTGCCTGGCTGTGCGAGATCACCGGCTACGACGCCGTATCGCTCCAGCCCAACGCCGGCTCCCAGGGCGAGTTCGCGGGGCTCCTCGCCATCCACGCCTACCACCAGGCGCGCGGCGAGGGTCACCGTCGCGTCTGCCTCATCCCGGCGAGCGCCCACGGCACCAACGCGGCCTCGGCCGTCATGGCCGGGCTCAAGGTCGTCGTCGTCAAGACCGCCGCCGGCGGCACGGTCGACATGGACGACCTGCGCGCCAAGGTCGAGGCACACCGCGACGACCTCGCGGCGATCATGGTGACCTACCCGTCGACGCACGGCGTCTACGAGGACACCATCACCGAGCTGTGCGAGCTCGTCCACGAGGCCGGCGGCCAGGTCTACGTCGACGGGGCCAACCTCAACGCCCTCGTCGGCCTGGCGCAGCCGGGCAGGTTCGGCGCCGACGTCAGCCACCTCAACCTCCACAAGACCTTCTGCATCCCGCACGGTGGTGGCGGTCCTGGCGTCGGGCCGGTCGCGGTCCGGGCCCACCTCGCGCCGCACCTGCCCAACCACCCGCTCGCCGCAGAGGCCGGGCCCGAGTCCGGTGTCGGGCCGGTGTCGGCCGCGCCCTACGGCTCGGCGAGCATCCTGCCGATCTCGTGGGCCTACGTGCGGCTCATGGGCGGCGAGGGCCTGCGCCACGCCACCCAGATGGCCGTCCTCGGCGCCAACTACATCGCGGCCCGGCTGCGCGAGCACTACCCGGTGCTCTACTCCGGCCACGACGGCCTCGTCGCGCACGAGTGCATCCTCGACGTCCGTCAGATCACGGCCGAGACGGGCGTGACGGTCGACGACATCGCCAAGCGCCTCGTCGACTACGGCTTCCACGCCCCGACGATGAGCTTCCCCGTCGCGGGCACCCTCATGGTCGAGCCGACCGAGTCGGAGAACCTCTACGAGCTCGACCGCTTCTGCGACGCGATGATCGCGATCCGCGGCGAGATCGAGGCGATCCGGGCCGGCGAGGTGGCCGTCGGCGACAGCATGCTGCGCCACGCCCCGCACACGGCGCTCAACATCGCGGGGGAGTGGGACCACCCCTACGACCGCACGGCGGCGGCCTTCCCGGTCGGCGTCCACGCCGCCGACAAGTACTGGCCGCCGGTGAGCCGCATCGACGGCGCCTACGGCGACCGCAACCTCGTCTGCTCGTGCCCGCCGCCGGAGGCCTTCGAGGGCTGAGGCGGGGCCGACGGGGCGGTCATCGGCCGGGGCGCGACCCACCCTGCCGATGCCCGCTCCGTGCCCGCTCCGTGCCCGCCCCTCGCGTCGGGCGCGCGAGTGTGGTTGTCTCCTCACGTGGGAGCCGACGTCGAGCAGGCCAGATACACCCGCGAGCAGCGGCAGCAGTACCGCGAGAAGGTGCGGCGCGACCTCGACGTGTTCGAGCGCATGCTCGGCAAGAGCGAGTTCGAGTTCGACCGACCCATGACGGGTCTCGAGATCGAGCTCAACCTCGTCAACGAGGACCTCGGCCCCAAGCTCGACAACAAGACGGTGCTCGAGCAGATCGCCGACGAGGACTACCAGACCGAGCTGGCCCGCTACAACATCGAGCTCAACGTCCACCCGCGCCCCCTCCCGGGTGACTCGGCCATCGAGCTCGAGCAGCTGCTGCGCGAGTCCCTCAACCGCGCCTCGGCCAAGGCCGCCGAGGCCCACGCCGGGATCGTGGCCATCGGGATCCTGCCGACCGTCATGCCCGAGCACTTCGAGGGCGACTGGATCAGCGAGAACATCCGCTACGCCGCGCTCAACAACGCGGTCCTCGACGCCCGCGGCGAGGACGTCTGGCTCGAGCTGGAGGGACCGACCGGCGAGCGCATCGCCCGCTACTCCGACAGCCTCGCCCCGGAGTCGGCGTGCACCTCGATCCAGCTGCACCTGCAGGTCCAGCCCGAGCGGTTCGCCGACCACTGGAACGCCGCCCAGGTCCTCGCCGGACCCCAGCTCGCCCTCGGCGCCAACTCGCCCTTCTTCCTCGGCCAGCGCCTCTGGGCCGAGACGCGCATCCCCCTCTTCACCCAGGCCACCGACACGCGGTCGGTCGAGCTGAAGAACCAGGGGGTGCGCCCTCGGGTCTGGTTCGGCGAGCGGTGGATCACCTCGATCTTCGACCTCTTCGAGGAGAACGTCCGCTACTTCCCGGCGCTGCTGCCCGAGCTGTACGACGAGGAACCGGAGGAGGTCTTCGAGCGGGGCGAGGTGCCCGAGCTCAAGGAGCTGCGCCTGCACAACGGCACCGTCTACCGCTGGAACCGCCCGATCTACGACATCGTCGGCGGCCGACCGCACCTGCGGGTGGAGAACCGGGTGCTCCCCGCCGGCCCGAGCATCGCCGACGTCATGGCCAACGCCGCCTTCTACTACGGCACGATGCGTGTCCTCGCGGAGGAGGACCGCCCGGTCTGGACCCGGATGAGCTTCTCGGCCGCGGAGGCCAACTTCGAGGAGGGGGCGCGTCTCGGCATCGACGCCCGCACCTACTGGCCCGGCTTCGGCGACGTGCCGGCCGCCGAGCTCGTGCTGCGTCGCCTGCTCCCCATGGCCCACGAGGGCCTCGAGCGGTGGGGCGTGTCGTCGGCCGTGCGGGACCGCTTCCTGACGATCATCGAGCAGCGGTGCCTGCTCGGCGTCAACGGGGCGTCGTGGCAGACCGAGTGCGTGGCGCGGCTCGAGGCCCGGGGCCTGCCGCGCGACAAGGCGCTCCGCGAGATGCTCCGTCACTACATCGAGGGCATGATGGCCAACGAGCCGGTGCACACGTGGGAGCTACCCCGCGACTGACCTGACTGCGCCACCGGCCTCCTCGCGTGTGACGGGTGGCCCGGCACACGGCATACGGCATACGGCATACGGCATACGCGACGGTTTCGTCCGTGGTCAGTCCTCGGAGAGCAGCCGCCACGGGGAGAGGTTGTACATCCCCAGGCAGCGCGTCGAGCGGTGGTGCGTCAGCACGCTCATCGACCCGGCGTCGAGGACGAGCTGCTGGCCGAAGCGAGGGTCGACCCCCAGGAAGGTGGCGGTCAGCACCCGCAGGGCATGGCCGTGGCCGAAGAGCGCGACGTCGCCGTGCTCGAGGTCCGGCCACACCTTGTCGATGACCTGCTGGGCCCGGGCGGAGACCTCCTCGATGGTCTCGCCGGGGGTGACGCCGGGCTTGACCCCGTCGACGAAGACCTCCCAGGGGTGGCCGATCTCCGCGGTGATCTGCTTCGTCGTGATGCCCTCGTAGGCGCCGTAGTCCCACTCGCGCAGGAGCGGCTCGACCTCGAAGTCGCCGAGCCCCGCGAGCTCGGCCGTGCGCTTGGCGCGCTGCAGCGGCGAGACGAGGACCCGCTCGAAGCGGTGCTTGCGCAGCACGTCGGCGAGCTCACGTGCTGCTGCCTCGCCCTCGGGCAGCAGCGGCAGGTCGGTGGTGCCGGTGTGCTGGCCGCTCAGCGACCACTCCGTCTCGCCGTGCCGGAAGAGGTAGATGTTGCCGGGAACGACGCCGTCGGGGGTGGCCATGACCGCCACAGTATCGGCGAGCGCGTCCGTCGGTCCCCGCCGGTCACCGAGGTTCGGGCAGACTCGCTCCCATGGACCTCGCCTTCGAGCTGCTCAACGTCTTCTCCATCGCGGGCCGGCCCTTCTCGGGCAACCCGCTCTGCGTCTTCCCGGACGCCGCGGACCTGACCGACGAGGAGATGCAGGCGTGGGCGCGCCAGTTCAACCTCAGCGAGTCGACGTTCGTGACCTCGTCCGGCGGCAGCGCAGCGGGAGAGGTGGCGGAGGCGGACGTGCGCATCTTCACCCCCGACCACGAGATGCCGTTCGCCGGACACCCGACGCTCGGTACGGCCGAGGTCGTGGGCCGCGCGGCCGGCGCGGACACCGTCCAGCTGACCATGCCGGCCGGGGCCATCGGCGTCGTGAGGAGCGACGACGAGTGGCGGCTCACGGCCCGTCCGGCGAGCCTGCGCGCGGTGGACGCGAGCGGCGGGGATCTCGCCGCTGCACTCGGGGTCGAGGCCACGGCCGTCGTCCGCTCGGACGCGAGCTGGGTCGACGCGGGGGTGGAGCAGCTCGTCGTGCGCCTGGACCACGTCGACAGTGTCCGTGCCTGCCACCCGGACCCGGACCTCATGGTCGATCACCTGAGCTCTCCGGGACGACCTCCACACGTGTACGCGTGGGCCTGGAGCGGGCCGCGGAGCATCGAGGCGCGCCTCTTCCACACCCAGGGGCAGTCCGTCCTCGAGGACCCGGCCACCGGCTCGGCGTGCGCCAACCTCGGCGGCTGGCTCGTGGCGCAGGGCGCTCGCGACCTGTCGGTCGAGGTGAGCCAGGGCGCCGCGGTGGGTCGCCCGTCCCGGCTGCTGCTCGACCTCGACGTCGAGGGCGGCATCCACGTCGGTGGCCGGGTCGACCCCGTCGGACACGGCAGTGTCTCGCTCGCGAAGCGGGGAGCCTGAGCCGTGCCCACCTACATCGCCTTCCTCCGGGCCGTCAACGTCGGCCAGCGCTGGGTCAAGATGGAGCGACTGCGAGCACATCTGTCCGACAACGGGTTCGGCGACGTCGTCACCCACATCCAGAGCGGCAACGTCTGCGTCACGACGTCGCTGCGCAGCGTGCCGAAGGTCGAGGCGTCGTTGCGCAGCCTGATCAGCGACGAGTTCGGTTTCGACGTGCCCGTGGTCGTCCGCACCCCCGCCGAGCTGCGACGCACGGCGGCCGAGGCCGATGCCGTCGACTCGCCCCTCGGCGCGGACGCACGCCGCTACGTGACCTTCACGACGGGCGGGATCAGCACCGAGGGCGCGCAGGCGCTCGAGGCGTGGGACGTGCCCGGCGAACGGGTCGTCGTCCTCGGGGACGACGTGCTGCTCTTCCTCACCAAGCCCGCGCACCAGGCGAAGCTGACCAACGCGCGACTCGAGCGCCTGACGGGCGCGACGGGCACCGCGCGCGACATCAAGGTCGTGCGCGCGCTCGCCGAGAAGTGGGGAGGCTGAGGCGGCAGCCGCCGCAAGGGCCGACCAGCGCCCCGCGCCGACGTGGATGCCGGACCCGACGGCCGACGAGGTGACGGGCCGGTCAGAGGCGCGAGCGGCGGACGAGCTCGAAGCAGACGACGGCGGCGGCTGCGGAGACGTTGAGCGACTCGACGCCGGCTGCCATGGGGATCGACACCCACGTGTCGACGAGCCCGGCGACCTCGGGCGTGAGCCCGGCGGTCTCGCTCCCGAGGACGAAGGCCACCGGCTCGGGCAGGTGGGCGGCGAAGAGGTCGTCGTCACCGTCGGCGTCGAGCCCGACCACCCGGAAGCCGTGCTCCTTGAGGGAGGCCACGGCCTCGGCGGCCGTGAAGGCCTTGAGGATGGGGGCCCGGAACGCGACCCCGGCCGACGCCTTGACGACGAGCGGGTCGAGCGAGGCGACGCCCTTGCGCGGCACGACGATGCCGTCGACACCGGCGGCGGTGGCCGAGCGCAGGATCATGCCGACGTTGGCGGGCGTGGTGACGCCGTCGAGCACGAGGACCGCCCGCAACGACGACAGGTCCTGCTCGAGCGCGACGTCGAGGGGACGCATCCGCGGCGCCACGACGTCGGCGAAGACGCCCTGGTCCTGGCGCCCGTTGCCCGCGAGCTTCTTGACCCGCTCGGCGCTCGCGTGCTGCACCTCGACGCCGCGTCGGCGTGCAGCCTGCTGGATCTCGCGAAGACCGCTGCCGCGGGCGCCGTCGGCGATGACGACCTTGTCGACGTGGACCGCTTCGTCGAGGAGGACCTCGTGCACGGGGTTGCGTCCGTAGACCGTGATGAAGCGGTCCTTGGGGGAGATCTCTGCGCTCACCGCGACAGGATGTCACAGGGCGCCGGGGTCGCCGAGCCGCTCGGGAATGGGGGAGCGGGGCTCGGCGTTCGGTATGATTGAATCGTCAATCAAAAGGAGCTGGGACACATGCAGTTCGGGATCTTCACCGTCGGGGACGTCACCACCGACCCGACGACGGGACGCACGCCGACCGAGAACGAGCGCATCAAGGCCACGGTCGCCATCGCCCGCAAGGCGGAGGAGGTCGGACTGGACGTGTTCGCGACGGGGGAGCACCACAACCCGCCGTTCGCCGCGCCCGCCAACCCACCCGTCCTGCTCGCTGCCGTCGCGGCCCAGACCGAGCGTCTCGTCCTGTCCACGTCGACGACCCTCATCACGACGAACGACCCCGTCCGGATCGCCCAGGACTACGCCTACCTCCAGCACCTGAGCGACGGCCGCATGGACCTCATGCTCGGCCGCGGCAACACCGGCCCGGTCTACCCCTGGTTCGGCAAGGACATCCGCGACGGCATCCCGCTCGCCATCGAGAACTACGCGCTGCTGCACCGGCTGTGGCGCGAGGACGTCGTCAACTGGCAGGGCAAGTACCGGACCCCGCTGCAGGGCTTCACCTCGACGCCGCGTCCCCTCGACGGCGTGCCGCCGTTCGTGTGGCACGGCTCGATCCGCAGCCCCGAGATCGCCGAGCAGGCGGCCTACTACGGCGACGGCTTCTTCTCCAACCACATCTTCTGGCCGGCCAGCCACACCAAGCAGATGGTCGAGCTCTACCGCCGACGCTTCGAGCACTACGGCCACGGCAGCGCCGACCAGGCGATCGTCGGCCTCGGCGGTCAGGTCTTCATGCGCAGGAACAGCCAGGACGCCGTCCGCGAGTTCCGGCCCTACTTCGACAACGCGCCCGTCTACGGGCACGGACCCACGCTCGAGGAGTTCACGAGCCAGACGCCGCTCACCGTCGGTAGCCCGCAGGAGGTCATCGAGAGGACGCTGGCCTTCCGGGAGTACGCCGGCGACTACCAGCGCCAGCTGTGGCTGGTCGACCACGCCGGGCTCCCGCTCAAGACCGTCCTCGAGCAGCTCGACCTCCTCGGCGAAGAGGTCGTGCCGGTGCTCCGCAAGGAGTTCGCCGCGCTCAAGCCGGCGCACGTGCCGGACGCCCCGACCCACGCCGCGCGGGTCGCCGCCGCCGGCGGCGCGCGCGACACCACCGTCCACGCCGCCGCCGACGACGTCACCGGCGCCTCGCCCGAGCCGACCACCCTGGAGGTGACCTCATGACCACGCAGACCCCGTTCCACCTCGCCGTCGTCACGGCCGGCGTGACCCAGCCGTCCTCGACACGCCTGCTCGCCGACCGCCTCACCGAGGCGACGGTGCGGGCCCTCGCGCCGCTGGACGTCGTCGTCGAGGTCGTCGACGTGCGCGACGTCGCCCACGACCTGACGAACAACGTCCTCACCGGCTTCGCGTCGCCCGACCTGCAGGTGCGCCTCGACGCGATCACCGAGGCCGACGCCGTCGTCGTCGCGACACCCGTGTATGCCGCGTCGTACAGCGGGCTGTTCAAGATGCTCGTCGACGTGCTGCCCCAGGACGCGCTGCGCGACACCCCGGTGCTCCTCGGCGCGACCGGCGGCACGGCCCGCCACTCGCTGGCCATCGACCACGCGCTGCGGCCGCTCTTCGCCCACCTCGGCGCGCTCGTCGCCCCGGTCGCCGTGTTCGCGGCCAGTGAGGACTGGGGAAGTGTCGAGGCCGGTCGCCTCGGAGAGCGCATAGAGCGCGCCGGCACGGCCTTCGCGGCCCTGGTCCAGGGCTCGCCGCGCGCCGCCCGGGTCGACCCCTTCGCCCAGGTGACGCCCTTCGAGTCGATGCTGACCGACCTGCGGCACTGAGCCGGCAGCGCGCGACGAGGGAGACGACCGGGGTCGACGGCCCGGCAGCGACGGCCCGGTCGGGACCACGGTCCTGACCGGGCCGTCCTTCTGCACGACCAGAGGTACGGGAACGGGCACGGCTGCCGGTCCCGGCCGCGCGCCGGTGTCGGGCCCGGGCGTGCGCCACGGCAGACTCGGCACATGAGCTCGCCACGCGCGCAGCCGGCCCTGGCCCGTCGCCTGACCACCCGCGACGCCGCCTTCATCGGGGTTGGCTCGATGGTCGGCGCGGGCCTGTTCACCGCCTTCGCGCCCGCCGCCGCGGCCGCCGGGTCGTGGATGCTGGCGTCCCTCGGGATCGCCGCCGTCATCGCCTTCTGCAACGCCACGTCCTCGGCCCAGCTGGCCGCGCAGTACCCGACGTCGGGTGGCACCTACGTCTACGGCCGCGAACGCCTGGGGCCGTGGTGGGGGTTCGTCGCAGGCTGGGGCTTCGTCATCGGCAAGACCGCGGGCTGTGCGGCCATGGCACTGGCCGTCTCGGTGTACGTCGCGCCGCCGGCCTGGCAGCGTCCGCTCGCAGCGGCGGTCGTCGTCGCGCTCGTGACCGTGAACTACCGCGGCATCACCCGCACGGCTGCCCTGACCCGGGTGCTCGTCACCGTGGTGCTGCTCCTGCTGGCCCTCGTCCTGGCCGTCTCGGCGTCGCAGCTCTGGGGGCGTCCGGCACTCGACGGCGGCACCCCCCTTCCGGGTGCCGGCGGGTGGGACGGAGTCCTGCGGGGCGGCGCCCTGCTCTTCTTCGCCTTCGCGGGCTACGCGCGCGTGGCGACCCTGGGGGAGGATGTGCTCGACCCGGCGCGCGCCATCCCGCGCGCCATCGTGATGAGCTTCGCCGTCGTCGTGCCCCTCTATGCCGTCACCGCCGTACTCCTGCTCCACGTGCTCGGGCCGGGGGCCACGGCTTCGACGGGGGCGCCGCTGCACCAGCTCGCCGTGATGGTCCAGGGACCCGGCGGCTGGCTGGCCTGGGTCGTCTCCGCGGCGGCCGCGGTCGCAGCCCTCGGGGCCCTGCTGGCGCTCGTGGCGGGAGTGGGCCGCACGACGCTCGCGATGGCCCGGGAGGGTGACCTGCCGCGGGTCCTGGCCGCGGTGCACCCGCGATTCCACGTGCCGCACCGTGCCGAGCTGGCGCTCGGCGCCGTCGTCGTGGGGCTCGTGCTCGTCACCGACCTGCGGGGCGTCATCGGCTTCTCGTCCTTCGGCGTCCTGACCTACTACGCCGTCGCGAATGCCGCGGCCCTGACCCAGCACGCCCCCCACCGCCGCTACCCCCGGGCGCTCGCGACGCTGGGGCTCGTAGGGTGCGTGCTGCTCGCCCTGGCCGTCCTCGTGGGATCGCTCGTCTCGGGTGCGGCCGTCCTCGCGACAGGCGTGCTCGGCCGGTTCGTCGTCGTCCGTCGGCGGGCCGCCACGCCCTGACGACAGCCCGCCGACGACCTGACCGGGGCCGGGTCGGGTCGGGTCGACAGGCTCGGCCGACGAGCGTGGGCGCCGTCGTCGACACGCGGGGGAGTCCTCCCCATGGACCGACCGGGAAGCCCCACCTACCGTGGCCCCATCGTCGACAGGAGGCCGAAGTGCTCTACCGCAAGGGTGCAGACCCCGAAGCCCTCGAGCGCAGCGCGCGCGAGCTCACCGCGTGTGCGGCGGAGGTGGACGGCATCCGTTCGACGGGGAGCCGGGCGCTCGCCGCCATCGGACGCTCCTGGGGCGGGGACGACGCCCAGTCCGCCCAGGACAGCTGGCGCGCCACGTCGGCGTCACTCACGGCCCTGGGGTCCACGCTCGAGTCGATGTCCCGCCGGCTCACCGACAACGCCAGGTCGCAGCGCGGGGCCAGCCAGGCAGGAGCGGGAGCCCCGGGCCTGCCTGTCCCTCCTGCTCCGGGCCGGCCGTCGGCACTCCTCCCGTGGCTCGGTGGCGCCGTCGTGAGGCCGACGTCGTTCGCCGACCAGGCGCGCGGCACGTCACCGCGTCCCATCGACCTGACGCTGGCCGACATCGCCGACAACGTCTACCACCCGAGCCGGGTCGACGGCTGGAGCCCGCTCGACGCCGGCGAGCTCCGCACCCTCGGGATCGACCCTGCCGGGCTCCACACGCGAGACGGCTTCGACGCCGCCGTGTACCGCAATGCGGACGGCCGGTACGTCCTCGCGTACGCCGGCACGACGACGATGAGCGACTGGCGCACCAACGCGGAGCAGGGCGTCGGGCTGCCGAGCGAACAGCACCTGCGTGCCATCCACCTGGCACAGGACGTCTCGCGCTCCGTCGGGGCCGAGAACATGGTGATCACCGGCCACTCGCTCGGTGGTGGGCTCGCGAGCACGGCCTCGATCGCGACCGACGTCCCCGCCGTCACGTTCAACGCAGCCGGCGTCCACCCCCACACGGTGGCCGAGGCCCGGGAGCAGGGGGGCGCCGCCGCGGCCTACTCGCCGGACCAGATCCGCAACTACCACGTGCGGGGTGAGATGCTGACGACCCTGCAGAACCCCCTCGGGTCGTTCGTCGACCACGCGCCGCCGGTCGGTGACACGCCGCTCCCCAACGCCCTCGGCACCCAGATCGCGCTCGACCCCGCCCACGGCCCCGAGATCACGCCGTCGAGGTGGTCCGTGGTCGCCTCGACAGCAGCCCCGAACCTCGCCCCGGCCATCAGGGGGGTCGACGCCGGACTCGACCTGCTCGGCTGGTCCGTCGGCGCGCACTCGGGCAGCTCGGTCGTCGACGCCATGCAGGCGAGCGCCTACTTCGGCACGCGCTGACCAGCCACCGAGCGCTCAGCCCGCCGCGTGAGCGGCCCGGTCGGCCGCCTCGAGGTCGGTCGGCGTGGGCTCGACGACGTGGCCGGCATACGGCTCGGGGTGTCGTCGCAGGTACGCCTTGACGTAGGGGCACAGGGCGACGACGGAGCGCCCGGAGGCCACGGTCGCGTCGAGTGCCGTCGACGCCAGACGGGCGGCCAGTCCCCGACCCTCGTGGTCCGGGCGCACCTCGGTGTGGAAGAAGACGACACGCTCGCGTCCGTCCGCGCCACCGGCGGGGACGACGGCATAGCTCGCCACGCCGACCACCTCTCCCTGCTCGCGCAGCTCGTACCGGCCGTGGTCGACGCCGAGGGGATGGTCGACGACCTCGACACCGTCGGTGCCGTCGGTCCCTCCGGCCGTCCCGGGGACCGTTCCGGGGGCCGCCCCGCTCTGCTCCTCACCCGTGCGCTCGCTCATGCCTGCCAGCATGGCAGGCTGGGCCCATGGCGAAGTACTTCGACGTCCACCCGGTGGACCCTCAGCCCCGGGCCATCGGCCAGGCGGTCGAGATCCTGCGGTCGGGCGGCCTCATCGCCTACCCGACCGACTCCTGCTTCGCACTCGGCTGCTCCCTCGACAACCCCGAGGGCAAGGAGCGGATCCTGCGCGTCCGGCAGCTCGACGACAAGCACCACTTCACGCTCGTCTGCGCCGACTTCGCCCAGCTGGGACAGTTCGTGCACCTCGACAACTCGGTGTTCCGCGCCATCAAGGCGGTGACGCCCGGCCCGTACACCTTCATCCTGCCCGCGACGAAGGAGGTGCCACGGCGGCTGCTGCACGCGAAGAAGAAGACCGTCGGCGTCCGCATCCCCGAGCACCCCGTCGTCCGCGAGCTGCTCAAGGCCATGGGAGAGCCGATCCTCTCGAGCACCCTGCTCATGCCCGACGACGACGCGCCGATGACCGAGGGCTGGGAGATCAAGGACCGGCTCGACCACGTCATCGATGCCGTCATCGACTCGGGGGAGTGTGGCCTCGAGCCGACGACGGTCGTCGACTACTCGGACGGCTACCCCGTCGTGACCCGTGTCGGGGCCGGCGACCCGAGCCCGTTCGAGTGACGCCACGCCCGTCAGCGCGGCCGGCACCTGTCGCCGGAGCCCGTCGTGCTGTTCAATCGGGCCATGAGCCAAGGCGCCCATGACGTGCGACCGACGACGGAGTCGGTGACCTCGATCCTGTCCGGCCTCGACGAGGCCGACCGCGAGACCATCGAGCTGCGACTGGAGCGCTGGTCCGACGACCTCGTCGCCGCGCTCACGGTGCTCTACCCCGACCGGGACGTGTCGGCCCTGGCCCTGCGTCTCATCGAGCGCGCCGTCGCGGCGCACCGCGAGCGGTCGGCTGACCTCAGACGTCTCGACCAGCGACGCCTGCTGCGTCCGGACTGGCTCCAGCAGCCGAGCATGTTCGGCTACGCCTGCTACACCGACCGTTTCGCCGGCGACCTCGAGGGGCTGCGTGGCCACATCGACTACCTGCGCGACCTCGGTGTCAGCTACCTGCACCTCATGCCACTGCTCCAGCCGCGTGAGGGCGACAACGACGGTGGCTACGCGGTGCAGGACTACCGCAGCATCAGGGCCGACCTCGGCGACCTGGACGACCTGACCCGTCTCGCGAGCGACTTGCGGGCACAGGGCATCTCACTCGTGCTCGACCTGGTGCTCAACCACGTGGCGCGGGAGCACGAGTGGGCCCGGCGGGCCAGGGCGGGGGAGTCGCGCTACCGCGACTACTTCCTCGTCTATCCCGACCGGGTCATGCCGGACGCCTACGAGCGCACCCTCCCGGAGGTTTTCCCCGACTTCGCGCCGGGCAACTTCACGTGGGACGACACGCTCCGGGGCTGGGTCTGGACGACGTTCAACGAGTGGCAGTGGGACGTCAACTGGGCCAACCCCGACGTGCTCGTCGAGTACGCCGACATCGTGCTGCACCTCGCGAACCTCGGCGTCGAGGTGCTGCGCCTCGACGCCATCGCCTTCACCTGGAAGCGCCTCGGGACCAACTGCCAGAACCAGCCCGAGGTGCACGCGGTCACCCAGGCCCTGCGGACCGTGGCCCGCATCGCCTGCCCGGCCCTTGCGTTCAAGGCCGAGGCCATCGTGGGGCCCCGTGACCTCGTCCAGTACCTCGGGCAGGGCGAGCACGCGGGCCGGGTCAGCGACCTCGCCTACCACAACAGCCTCATGGTCCAGGTGTGGTCGATGCTCGCGACGGGGAGCACCGGCCTGACGAAGCAGGCGCTCTCTGCCCTGCCGACGACACCTCCCAGCGGTACGTGGATCTGCTACGTGCGCTGTCACGACGACATCGGCTGGGCGATCGACGACGGCGACGCTGCCGCTGCTGGGCTCGACGGCCACGCCCACCGCCGCTTCCTGTCGAACTGGTACGCCGGCGAGCACCCCGGGTCGTGGTCGCACGGCCTCGTCTTCCAACACAACCCGGCGACCGGCGACAAGCGCATCAGCGGCACGGCGGCCTCGCTGACCGGCCTCGCCGACGCCGAGGCGCGTGGCGACGCCGAGGCGACGGGGCGGTCGCTGGCGCGGCTCTTCCTCGCCCATGCCGTCATCGCCGGGTGGGGCGGCATCCCGGTCGTCTGGAGCGGCGACGAGCTGGGCATGCCGAACGACCCGTTCTGGGCACTCGAACGCGGGCACGAGGACGACAACCGGTGGGCGCACCGTGAGCGTCTCGACTGGGCACTGGCGGCCCGTCGCGACGACCTCGACACGGTGCCGGCCAAGGTGTTCCAGGGCCTGCGCCACCTCGCATCGGTGCGAGCCGGACTGCCGCAGCTGCACGCCGCGGGACCGACGCGGGTCCTGCTCGAGACGGACGACGGTGTCCTCGCGGTCGCCCGTGCACACCCCAGCGGACCGATGGTGTGCGTCTACAACGTGACCGACACGTGGCGGACCGTCGACCTGCGCCACTTCACGGACGCCGGCCTGACCCGGCCGTTCGACGCCATCGGGGGCTACCCGGTGTTCGGCGGAGCCGACGGCCCGGCGTCGCTGAGCCCGTATGCCGCGTGGTGGGTCATCGACGCACCCGTGGAGGTGCCGCACGCCCCACCACCCGAGCTCCTTGGTTAAGGTTATGGCCTAACCTTCATCAAGGAGGAGGTCGACGCATGGGTGGAGCCTGGCCGTCACTCGGTCGAACCACGGTGCCGTGGCACCCCGTCGCGGGCCTGCTCGAGGTCTCGAGGCGTTCCCTTCGCGCGACGCCGGCCTCGTTCGAGGCTGCTGTCGTACCGATGATCGCCGAGGCGGGGCTTGAGCTGTCCGGTGACCTCGCGGCGGACCTCGACGAGGCGACCCGGCTGCTCGCGGCCTTCGACGCCGGGGGAGCGGGCGAGATCGCACCGTTCGCCTCGGTCCTGCTCCGCTCGGAGAGTGCAGCGAGCTCGCAGATCGAGAACCTCACGTCATCCTCCCGGGCCCTGGCCGAGGCCGAGATCGGCGAGGGCAACCGGGCCAACGCCGGCCTCATCCTCGCCAACGTGCGCACCATGCAGGCCGCCCTCGACCTCGCCGGCCGGCTCGACGAGGCGGCCGTCCTCGACATGCACCGAGCCCTCATGGCCCAGCAGGCCCAGCACGTGCCGGGCCGCTGGCGCGACCAGCAGGTGTGGCTCGGCGGCTCGGCGCTGCACCCCGGCGACGCCGACTACGTGCCGCCGATCGCCTCCGACGTCCCGAACCTCATGGCAGACCTCGTCACCTTCATGGACCGGGACGACCTTCCGCCGCTCGCCCTCGCCGCCCTGTCCCACGCCCAGTTCGAGACGATCCACCCCTTCACCGACGGCAACGGCCGAACGGGTCGCGCACTGCTGCACTCGGTGCTGCTCCACACGGGCGCCATCCGCCGCGTCACGGTGCCGATCTCGGCAGGTCTGCTTGCCATCCGTGACGACTACTTCGCGGCCCTGACGGCGTACCGCACCGGCGAGGTCGAGCCCATCCTCAGGTGCGTCGCCGAGGCGGCCCGCAACGGGACACGCATCGGCGAACGGCTCGTCGGAGCGCTCCGCGCCGTGCGCGACGACTGGTCCGACGCCGTCACGGCGCGGGCCGGTTCTGCGTCCTGGGCGGTCCTCGACCTGCTGGTGCGCCAGCCGGTCGTCACCGCCCGAGTCGTCACCCTCGAGCTGGGCGTCTCGGCCCCCACCGCGCAGACCGCGCTGCGTCGCCTGGTCGAGGACGGTGTCCTGCTCGAGTCGACCGGACACCGACGCAACCGGGTCTACCGGGCGCCCGCGGTGCTCAGGGCGCTCGACGACTACGCAGAAGGCCTCGGTCGTCGTATAGTCTGAGGAATCACCCTGTGCCGCAATCAAATTCGCCGTTAATCGACATTATGAAACTCGGGCCGCCGGCGGGTCCTACCGGCTCACCAGGTCTCGAGCCAGGCTCCGTGCGGGTGCGCCACCCCGACGATGCGCGCCGGCACCTCGCGCCCCGACACCCAGGACCGTAGGCCGAGCACCGTCGGCCCGGCCTGGGCTCGAGGGTCGTGGGGCAGGCCCGGAACGCACCTGGGCGGCTCCGCCGTGAACCATGTCAAGCGCGGCACCGAGTCGGCGAGAGCGGACAGCCCGTCGGCGAGCACCAGTCGTCGCTCCCGCTCCACGTACGTCAGGGCCCACGAGCTGTACACGACCACGTGGTCGCTGCCTCCAGACGCATCGGACTGGACGAGCGCGTCGCCCATGGCCGCAGCGACGTCGTCGACGAGGTCTCCCGCGCGGACCGGGGGAGGGTTCGCACCCAGCTCGCGCAGCGCGGCATCGAAGCGCTCGACGCGGCCGGGGACGTCGGGCCACAGGCAGGCACGCAACCAGCGCACCGCGTCCTCGTCTGCGAGGCCCACCGGCTCGCGGTCCACACCTGCGCGGCCCACGACCTGCGGCAGCGGGCGCAGGGCCGGACGCCCGTCCGAGCGGTCCAGGCCCTCACAGCGCACCCGGGACGAAGGGTTTCCGACCACCGTGCGTCCGCCAGACGGCGGCGTCGTCTCGATGCGGTACCGGTCCAGCCCGAGGAGCAGTCCGGCGCTGGCCCCGAGCTCGACGAGGGCGACCCGCGCCTGCTCCGAACCTGCGCCCTCCACCGCCGCCGCCAGACCGGCCGCGACGTACACGCTCCGGTTGACCTCGTTGGTCTGCGTCGTGCGCGTCGCCACGAGCCGGCGCAGCTCGTCGGCGTGCGCGAGCACCGTGGTGCGCACGTCGGGCCACGGGTCGCCGGACGGGAGCGCATCCCGCCCGACGATGCTCGCGTACCAGCGCGCCGCCGGCAGGTCAGACCTGCGCAGAACGAGGTCGTGGAGTGCCGCGAACCACAGCACCGGGCGCGCCTGTCCGGGCTGGGCCGAGACGAGGAGTGCTGCCACCTCGGGGTCCTCGGCGACGCGGCGGCTCACGGTTCCGTAGAGGGGGAGGGCGGCATACTCGGTCCCGAACTCGTGGAACCGACGGCGGATCCGCTCGAGGCGTCCGGTGCCGACATCGCCATCGTCGTCGTCGCGGGCCTGCTGACCGTCAGCTGCGGGCGGCACTGACGGCCCTCGTCACGACAGGCCTGCAGTTCGCCTGCTGCCCAGAGGAATTCGTTCGAGCAGGACCGCGACCTCGTGGTGCGAGGTCTGCGGGAACATGTCGAACAACCGTGCCTCGACCGCCCTGAGCGACGGCATCGCGGCGAGGTCACGAGCGAGGCTGTCCACGTTGCAGCTGGAGTAGACCACGTGCTCAGCCGACGACGTCTCGAGCCACGCGGCCAGCCGTGGCCCGATGCCGCGCCGGGGCGGGTTGACGACGACGAGGGACGATCGCGGCCGACCGGTGCCGTGGCCACCGACGCCGGGCAGCAACGCCACGTCGGTGGCGTCGCCCACGGTGAACTCGAGGTCGGCTCGCGTCAGACCTGCTGCCGAGAGGGCCGCGGCGCTGCGGCGGGCCGAGGCGACGGCCTCCGGCGCGATCTCGAGGCCACGCACGACGCGGTCGGTGCGCCCGCTGGCGATCGCGGCCTGGAGCGCGAACCCACCGACACCGCAGTAGAGGTCGAGGACGACGGAGGGGTCGATGAGTGCCACCCAGTCACGGGCCTGTCGGTAGAGGGCCGTGGCGACGCCGGTGTTGGTCTGGAAGAAGCTGTTGGGACGCAGGAAGAGCTCGACGTCCGCGAGAGGCATCGTCAGGACGTCCGCCTCGGTGAGGACGAGCTCGACCTCGCCCTCGGTGACGGCCTTGTGCTCCGGCTGGAGGTTGACCGAGACGACTCGGACACCGGGCAGGGCGCTCTGGAGCGCCGCCAACCGGGAGCGGAGCAGGGCCAGGTGCTTCTGGGACCGCAGGACGAACCGGAGCATCGTCTCGCCGCCGGGGGAGTGGGTCAGCAGGACGTGCTTGACCTCGCCCCGACGTGACGGCACCTCGTAGGGCTCGAGCCCGAGGTCGTCGAGCAGGTCGGCGACGCGGGGCACGAGCTCCGCGAGCCCGGGCTCGTAGAGCCCGCAGTGGCGCAGGTCGGTCCCGAATCCGTCCCGGTCGAGGATGCCCACGGTGACGGCGCCGGGGGACCCGCCGACGACGAGCTTGGCCTTGTTGCGGAACGCCGACTCGGCACTGGGGGCCGGGTCGAGCCAGGCGACGTCCGGGGCGACGTCGGCGAGCACGCGCCGGCAGTGCGCGTCCCTGTCGGCGAGCTGCACGGCATACGGCACGCCCATCAGGGCACAGGAGCGGCAGCGGCCGGCGTCGAAGTAGTCACACTGCATCACGGGACAGGCTACGGCTCAGCGCGGCCCGTCATGACCATGAGGGCGGTCCGTGGGGAGGGGCCGCCCAGCGCTAAGTGACATAATGTCGATTATCGGCGTTATGGGGTGAGCGGAGAGGAGCGAACAGGGCGCGCCACCGCGGATCCTGCGCACGCGCTCGACTCGTCCGAGGCGCCACGAAAAAGGAAGGAGGCGCGACGCCTCCTTCCACTTCCAACGTATAGCGCACCCCCGGTCTTGCGGCAAGGCCCCCGTCGTGCCCGAGAATCGCTGGCTCGACACCAGCATCCGGGACGGAGCCCGACCTGTGGACCTGCCGACGACCAGCGCCTTCGACCTTCGCGACCACCTGACCACCAAGGCCGATCCGGCTCTCATCGGGCCGGACGACGCCCACTTCGCCGCCGTCGCCGACGCGATGGAACAGACCGTGGCCGAGCTGGCCGACCGTCTCGACCTCGCCCGTCGCGCCCGCGGCGGCCGCGGCCAGGCTGCCCTGGACCGCGACCAGGAGGTCCACCGACTGAGCGCGCGCCTGCGGACCCTGAGACGGTTCGACCTCGACCTCTGCCTCGGCCGCATGGTGGATGAGAATGATTCCCGTCCCATTCATATCGGCCGTGTCGGGCTGACGGACCGCACTGGCGAGCGACTGCTCGTCGACTGGCGTTCCCCTGCCGCCGAGCCGTTCTTCGCCGCCACCCACGCCAACCCCATGGGCCTGGCGAGCAGGCGCCGCTACCGCTGGACCCGGGGTCGGGTCAGCGACTACTGGGACGAGGTGTTCACGCCGGACGACCTCGAGGGGCGCGCCGCCCTCGACGACGAGTCGGCCTTCATCGCCTCGCTCGGCGCCAGCCGCTCACCGCGGATGCGTGACGTCCTCGCCACCATCCAGGCCGACCAGGACGCCATCATCCGCGCGAGCTCCCGGGGCGCCCTCGTCGTCGACGGCGGCCCGGGCACGGGCAAGACGGTCGTCGCCCTCCACCGGACGGCATACCTGCTCTACTCCGACCCGCGGCTCGGGCACCGGCGCGGCGGAGTGCTCTTCGTCGGACCCCATGAGCCCTACCTCAGCTACGTCTCCGACGTCCTGCCGAGCCTCGGTGAGGAGGGCGTGCAGACGTGCACGCTGCGTGACCTCGTCCCGGAGGGCGCCACGGCGGCTCCCGAGAAGGATCCCGAGGTGGCCCGGCTCAAGGCGTCGACCGCGCTCGTCGACGCCATCGAGCCCGCCGTCGCCCTCTACGAGGAGCCACCGTCGCAGGAGACCGAGGTGACGACGCCCTGGGCGGAGGTGCGCCTCTCCCCCGCCGACTGGCAGGAGGCCCTCGCCGCCGGCGCCCACCTCCCCCACAACGAGGCCCGCGACGACGTCTGGGACGCTCTCGTGGCCATCATCGTCGAGCGGCACGACCTCGAGATCCGCCTCGACGACGACGGGCAGGACCTCGAGAACGATGCGACTCCTGCCCTGGTCCGTCGCTCGCTCGAGCAGAACCGCGAGCTCCGGACGGCCTTCGACCGCACGTGGCCGCTCCTCGACGCGGGCGAGCTCCTCGGCGACCTGTGGACGGTGCCGGCCTACCTGCGCCGGTGCGCACCGTCGCTCACCGTCCCCGAGGTCCGTCGGCTCCAGCGCGCCGAGCCGGACGCGTGGACCCTGTCGGACCTGCCCCTGCTCGATGCCGCGCGCCGCCGGCTCGGCGACCGGGAGGCCGGCCGACGCCGGCGCCGACGCGAGGCGGCCCTCGCCGTCGAACGCGAGGAGCGCACCAAGGTCGTCGAGCACCTCATCGCGTCCGACGACTCCGACATGCACGTCATGTCGATGCTGCGCGGCGAGGACCTCCGAGGCGCCCTCGACGACGACACCGACGAGCTCGAGGCAGGCCGGGACCTGCTCGCGGGGCCTTCGCGCACGTCGTCGTGGACGAGGCCCAGGAGCTGACCGACGCCGAGTGGCGCATGCTCCTCAGCCGCTGCCCCTCTCGCAGCCTCACGGTCGTCGGGGACCGCGCGCAGGCCCGGCACGGCTTCACGGAGTCGTGGCGGGACCGCCTGGCTCGCGTCGGACTCGACCGCGTCGCCGTCGCCACGCTCGACGTCAACTACCGCACCCCGGCCGAGGTGATGGCCGAGGCGGAACCGGTCATCCGTGCAGCGCTGCCCGACGCCAACGTCCCGACCTCGATCCGCGAGAGCGGCATCCCGATCCGTCACGGCACGACGGCAGAGCTCCGTTCGGTGCTGACCAGCTGGCTCGGGGCCCACTCCGACGGAACCGCCTGTGTCATCGGCGATCCGACCTTCGCGGGAACCTCGCGCATCCGCTCCCTGACGCCCACCCTGGCCAAGGGGCTCGAGTTCGACCTCGTCGTGATCGTCGAGCCCGAACGGTTCGGCGGCGGCATCGAGGGCGCCGTCGACCGCTACGTCGCGATGACGCGCGCCACCCAGCAGCTCGTCGTCCTCACGGACCGGTGACCCCGCCCGTGTGCGGCGCGCCCGCACCCTCCTCGAGGGCGGTCAGCCACGCGCGGAGCAGCCCCTCCAGGGCGGTCCGCTGCGGCTGGGACAGTCCCGTCAGCAACGACTCGTCACCGGCCATGACCTCGGCGAAGATCCCGTCCAGGCGCGCGAGCCCCTGCGGCGTCAGCTGGACGTGCACCGTGCGCCGGTCGGGCTCCTCGCGGACCCGTTGGACGAACCCGAGCGCCTCCATGGCCTGGACGCGCTGCGTCGTGGCGCCCGGCGTCACGCGACAGCGCCGGGACAGCTCGCCGGCGGTCAGGCGGTAGGGCTTTCCGCTGCGACGGAGCGTCGACAGGACGTCGAGGTGGCTCTGCTCGAGACCGTGTGCGGCCAGGACGCGTGACCGGTTGTCCATGACGATGCCACCGAGCCGCGACACCGGGGTGATGATGCCGATGGACGACACGTCGACGTCAGGTCTCTCCCGCTGCCAGGCGGCGATGATCGGGGCGACATGGTCCCCCGCTGGGCTGCTCACCCTGGATACTTTAGTTCTAAACCACGTGCGAGTGGGCGAGGAGCGGCGGCGTGTTGGCCCCGCTCCCCTGCCCCGCCGCCCGACCGTGTGGGACAGTCCTCGCATGTCGCACGTCGCCGTCAACGCCGCCCGACCGGAGACCCGCGAGCAGCGCGCCTGGTACTGGTACGACTGGGCCAACTCGGCCTACGTCACGACCACCGCGACGGTGCTCATGAGCCCCTACCTCACGACCGTCGCCGAGCAGGCCGCGTGCCCCGGGCTACCGAGCGGCCAGGACTGCACGACGAGCCTCTCGGTGCTCGGCATCCCCGTCGCGCCCGGCTCGCTGTGGTTCTTCACCGTGACGTTCACGACCATCCTGTCGGCGATCGTGCTCATCTTCATCGGCGCCATCGCCGACCGCAGCCCCAGGCCGACGCGGCTCTTCGCGACCTTCGCCTGGGTCGGCGCGCTCGCGGCCAGCCTCATGTTCTTCGTCGCGGGCACGAACTGGCAGCTCGGGGCGGCCCTCGTCGTCGTCGCGGGCATCTGTCTCGGGGCCTCGCTCGTCATCTACGACTCGATCCTGTGTCGCATCGCCAACGAGAACGAGCGAGACCGGGTCTCCTCCAAGGGGTGGGCGTTCGGCTACCTCGGGGGCGGCATCCTGCTCACCCTCAACTTCGCCCTCGACTTCTTCCACGAGAACCTCGGCCTCGACCGGGCCATGAGCACCCGCATCAGCATCCTGTCGGCCGGCCTGTGGTGGGCGGGGTTCACGGTCATCCCCTACCTCGGGCTGCGCCACCTGACCGGCACGGTCGAGACGCCTGTCGACAGGTCGGCCGGTGTCGTGCGCGGCAGCATCGTCCAGCTGCGCAGCACCTTCCGTGACCTCGCCAACTACCCCCAGACGAAGATGTTCCTGCTCGCCTACCTCTTCTTCAACGACGGCATCCAGACGGTCATCGGCAGCTCGAGCGTCTACGGCTCGAAGGAGCTCGGCTTCTCCGAGACGACGGTGCTCGGGGTCTTCCTCTTCGTGCAGTTCGTCGCCTACGCCGGCGCCCGGCTCTTCGGCCGGGTGGCGGCGACCATCGGGGCGTGGCGCACCGTCCTCTACGGCATCGGCCTCTGGACGCTGGTCGTCGTCCTCGCCTTCCTCGTCCCCTCGAAGTCCCTCGTCATCTTCCTCGCCCTGGCCCTGCTCATCGGCATCGTCCTCGGTGGCACCCAGGCCCTGTCGCGCTCGCTGTACAGCCAGCTCATCCCCCGCGGCCGGGAGGCGGAGTACTTCAGCCTCTACCAGGCGATGGAGCGCGGCACGAGCTGGTTCGGGACGCTCATCTTCGGGCTCGTCTACCAGTTCACCCTCAGCTACCGCTGGGCGATCATCGCCCTCATCGTCTTCTTCGCCGTCGGCGGCGCACTGCTGTCGAGGGTGCGCATGCGCGAGGGCATCGAGCAGGCGGGCAACCCGGTTCCCTCCGTCATCTGAGACCGGCTTACAATTCGCGGCCGCTCGGGGAACAAGTCAACTGTTTCGCTCGTTCAAGCGTCTGTGAGGGTAAGACACCAGCGAGGTGTCACAAGGGCAGAAGTCTTGGAGGGGTCCACATGGCCGATCGAGCACTACGCGGTTCCAACCTCGGCGCGAGGAGCATGGAATCTGACGAGAACGTCGTCCCGAGTGAGCGTCAGCTCACCGCTTACGTCTGCCCGGAGGGACACCGCACCGAGCTTCCCTTCTCCATCGAGGCCGACGTGCCTCCGACGTGGGAGTGCCGTTGCGGCCTCGACGCCAAGCTCCAGGGCGGCGGCGCCGAGCCCGAGGCCAAGCCGGTCAAGCACCAGCGCACGCACTGGGACATGCTCCTCGAGCGTCGTTCCATCCCGGAGCTCGAGGAGCTCCTCGAGGAGCGCCTGACGTTGCTGCGCGAGTCGCGGGGCGAGAAGCCGCGCCGCAAGAAGACCGCCTGACCCCACCCGACCGCACCACCGGGAAGCCCGCCTCGTTCGTGGAGGCGGGCTTTTCGTATGCCGTATGCCGTGTGCCGGGGTGCGAGGTGGTCGTGACCCCGCCCCGGGTGACGGGGTCACCTCGGGCCACGCGGGCACGCAGGCGCCGATCATGACCGGGCCGGTCATGACCGGGCCGATCAGGACCGCGCTGATCAGGACCGGGCTCGCCCTCAGTCCTCGTCGATGATCTCGCCCTCGACGACCTCGTCGCTCGAGGTCGACCGGGTGCCACCCTGTGGCGTCGTCGGCTGCTCCCATGCGGGACCGTTGGGCTGACCGGTGACGGCGGGTCCGCCGAAGCGCTCGGTCTGCGCGACCAGCCGTCGCGAGATGACCGCGGCGAGGAGGCTACGCGCGACGGGGCGGGTGAACGGGAGCACGAGGACGAGGCCGAGCAGGTCCGTGACGAATCCGGGTAGCAGCAGCAGGCTGCCGCCGACGAGGACGACGACGCCGTCGGCGATCTCACGGGCCGGCATCCGCCCGTCGCGCACCGCCTGCTGCAGCGCACGCCAGGCTCGGGCGCCCTCCCGGCGGATCAGCCACGCGCCGAGGAGCGAGGTGGCGAGCAGGAGCAGGAAGGTCGGCCAGCCGCCGATCCACTGTCCGACCGCGACGATGACGACGATCTCGACGATCGGCAGGAGCAGCAGCCCCACGACGGCGAGCCGGGTCAGTCGCAGCCGACGGGCGCGGGACGGCTGGGCCGAGGTCATGCGCGGTCCCTCGCAGCCTCGCGTCCGCGCACCCGGCCCGAGACCGAGCGCAGCTGGTCCACGCGGTGCTCGACGCCCCAGCGGGTCACGCTCGTCAGGGCCTCCCGGACGATGTCGTGGCCCATCTTCGACACGCCGACCTCACGCTCGACGAACGTGATGGGCACCTCGACGACCGTCAGTCCGGCGCGCACGGCGCGCAGCGTCAGGTCGATCTGGAAGCAGTAGCCCTGGGACTCGACGCCCTCCAGGCCCATGGTGCGCAGGGCGCCCGAACGGTAGACGCGGTAGCCGGCCGTCGCGTCGTTGACCGACATCCCGAGCATCATCTTGGTGTAGATGTTGGCACCGATCGAGAGGACCTTGCGGTGGGCCGGCCAGTTGCGGACCTCGCCGCCCTTGACCCACCGGGCCCCGATGACGAGGTCGGCCTCGCCGAGCGCCGCGAGCAGCGACGGCAGCTGCTCGGGCAGGTGCGACCCGTCGGCATCCATCTCGACGGCGGCGTCGTACCCCCGCTCGAGCACGATGGCGAAGCCGGCGAGGTAGGCCTTGCCGAGGCCCTCCTTGCCGGCTCGGTGCACGACGTTGACCTGGGGGTCGGCCGCCGCGATCTCGTCGGCGATCTGCCCGGTGCCGTCGGGTGAGCCGTCGTCGAGGACGAAGACGTCGGCGGTGGGCACGCTCGCGCGCACTCGCGCGACGATCCCGGGCAGGTTGTCCCGCTCGTTGTACGTCGGGATGAGCACGGCGACTCGGGTCACCGGCTCACGCTGCATCGTCGTCATCCTCGTCCTTCGTCGGGCCCGGCACGTCCGGGGCTCCAGCGCCAGCACCGCGGCCGCCGAGGAGGCCCAGGGCGAGCATCGTCAGCAGTGCGGCGGCAGCGACCCACTCGGGGGCCTCACCCACGCGGGTCGCCAGCGTCGTGGCGTCACGCAAGGGTAGTGCCCCTCGGACCACTGCCTGGGTGAACAACGACGTCACCTGGTGCGCGGTTCCGTCAGGCGTGATGAGGGCGCTCTGTCCCACCGTCGAGACGTGGACGACGGACCGGCCGAACTCCATGGCCCGCAGCCGGCTGATGGCCAGCTGCTGCGGCGACTCGACGGTGAAGCCGAAGGTTGCGTTGTTCGTCTGGACGACGAGCACGTTGGCGCCGGTCTGCACGGCGTCGCGCATGATGTCGTCGTAGGCCACCTCGAAGCAGATCGCCAGACCTGCCCTGATCGGCTGGCCGGAGGCGCTCTTCACGGTGAACAGGCCGGGACCCGGGCCCGGCACGAAGTCGCGCCGCACGAGGTCGACCTCCGCGCTGAAGTTGCGCCAGAAGGCCCGGTTCGGGATGTACTCGGCGAAGGGCACCGGGTGGCGCTTCACGTAGCGGTCGGTGTTGCCCTTGCCGGGCTCGAAGAGCAGCGACACGTTGGAGACGAAGCCCACCGGCTCCGCGAGCAGCCCACCGACGATGAGGGGGCGGCGGAGGGCGGCGACGGTCTCGAGGATGAGGTCCTTGGCGTCGGCGTTGCGCAACGGGTCGATGTCCGAGGCGTTCTCGGGCCAGACCACGAGATCGGGCGCCGGCGCCCGCCCGGCATCGACGTCGGCCTGCGCCTTGAGCGTGGCCGCGATGTGGTTGTCTAGAACGGCGCGACGCTCGGAGTTGAAGTCGAGACCGGGGTGGGGCACGTTGCCCTGCACCCCGAGGAACTGCGCCGAGGGGCCGTCGGTCGGTAGCGGGACGGCGAGCCCGGCCAGCCCGAGCACGAGCGCGCCCGCCAGGGGCAGCACGAACCGGCGCGACGGCATACGCGAGGAGGTCGGGCCACCCGGGGTCCTGCGGGCCGCGAGGACGCGGAGCGCGTGCTGGGCGCCGAGGGCGAGCAGCGCCGCGCACAGGGCGATGACGAACCCGACGAAGGGCGCCCCGCCGAGCGCGACGAGGCGTCCGAAGGGTGAGTCGGCCTGGCCGAAGGCGAGCTTGAGCCAGGGGAAGCCGCCGTAGGGGGCCCGGGCCCGGAAGCCCTCGGCCACGACCCACACGAGGGCGAACGCCAGCGGGCGCACGCTCCCCCGACGGCTCAGCCACCCGTAGAGGGCGCCGGCGAGGCCGAGGAAGAGCGCCTCGAGGGTCGCGAGCGCGAGCCAGGGCAGTGAGCCGACGTAGATGCCGGACCAGCTGAGCGACGGGACGAAGAAGGCGAGGCCACCGACGAGACCGGTGAGGAAGCCACGGCGGGCGCCCACCCCCGTCCAGGCCCAGGCCCACAGGGCCAGGGCGAGCGGGGCCGCGACCCAGACGTCGAACGTCGGGAACGCGAGGCACAACAGCCCGCCGGCGATCAGGGACAGGAGGAGGCGCCGCACGGGATCACCGTATGCCGTGCTGTCTGGACGTCGGCTGTCAGGGCACGACGACGACCCCCCGCGCCGTCGTCGCGACGACGGCCGGGTCGAGGGGGTCGGCCGCGGACGCGCCCCTCGAGGGGTTGCCGCGCGCCACGACGCGCACCTCGAAGTCCATCTCACGCGAGCGGGTCCCCACCCTGACGATCTCGGCCGAGACCTCGATGACGTCTCCGGCGCGGACCGGCGCCGTGAACTGCACGTCGCTGTACGAGGCGAAGAGTCCCTCGTCACCGTCGGTGATGATGCACATCTCGGTCGCGACGTCGCCGAACGCGGCCAGCGAGTAGGCCCCGTCGACGAGGTTGCCGGCATAGTGCGCGTGGCTGTAGGGCACGTATCGGCGGTGGGTGACCCGCTGTCCGACCCTCGCCGTGGTGGTGCGCTGCGTCATGACGTCTTCGCCTTTCGTCGGGTCATCTCGTGCACGAGGTAGCTGGCCACCTCGCCGGGGGTCGTGCCGCGGCCGAAGATGCGGTCGACGCCGAGGGCCGCCTCGGACCCCTCCTCGAAGCGCGGGCCGCCGGCGACGAGGATCGGCACCTGCCCAGCGGGATAGGCCTCGCGGAAGGCTGCGGACATCTGCGTCGTGTTGTGGATGTGGGCGTCCTTCTGCGTGACGACCTGGCTGACGAGCACGGCGTCGGCCTTCTCGGCGCGGGCCCGCGCGACGAGGTCGGGCACGAGGACCTGGGCCCCGAGGTTGACCACCCGGACCTCGCGGTAGTACTCGAGACCCTTCTCGCCGGCGAAGCCCTTGATGTTGAGGATCGCGTCGATGCCGACCGTGTGCGCGTCGGTGCCGATGCAGGCCCCGACGACGACGAGCTTGCGGCGCAGCTGCCGCTTGATGCTGAGGTTGGCGTCCTTGGCCGAGAGGAGGGGGTACTCGCGCTCGACCACGTGGACGTCGTCGACGTCGACGAGGTGCGTCGTGCTGCCGTAGACGACGAAGAAGGTGAAGTCCGGTCCCATCGCCTTGGCGTGGACGAGCAGGGCGGGGTCGAGGCCCATCCTGCGCGCCAGCTGGAGCGCGGCCCCCTCGGCGCGCTTGTCGTGCGGCAACGGCAGGGTGAACGAGAGCTGGACCATTCCGTCGCCCGTGGTGTCTCCGTACGGGCGGACGATGTGGGCGCTCATCGGACCACCCCCTCCGTGGACGTATGCCGGGTGGCGGCTGGCGGCGTCCACGCGTCGAGGGCGGTGGTGGCCGGGTTGTCGTAGTCGTCGGCGCGCTCGCAGACGCCGTCGAGCCCCTTGCCGCCGGTGGGTGGGCGCTTCATGAGCCCGAAGGTGCCGTCGGCGATCGCGGCGAGCAGCGGCGCGTCGCCCGCCGGGTCACCGTCGTGGACGATCCGGTCGAGCAGGTCGACCGCCTCGGAGAGCACCTGCCGGGCCCGGGTCTGGATGAAGCCGTCGCGCGGCGGGTGGAAGTCCTCGGCGAGGCCGCTCGCGGCGTTCATGACGTAGCGGACGTTCTGCAGGGCGAGGTCGCGGTCGGACAGGAACGGGGTGACGACCGCCTCGGTCATCATGCCGACGAGCAGGATACCCTGTCCGGTCATGGCTCCGACGAGGTTGAAGAAGCCGTCGAGGAGGTAGCCGCGGAAGATGTCGCCCGTCATGTGCTTGGTCGGCGGCATCCACTTGAGCGGGGCCTCCGGGAACAGCTGGCGCGCGAGGAGCGCGTGGGCCAGCTCCATCCGGAAGCTGTCGGGGATCTCGGGGTTGATCTCGAAGGCGTGCCCGAGGCCGAGCTGCCAGTCCTCGAGGCCGGCCTCCTTGGCGAAGCGCTCGTTGAGGAGCTGGCTGACGGTGACGGTGTGGGCGGCCTCGATCGCGTCGGCGGTGGTGAGGTAGTTGTCCTCGCCGGTGTTGATGATGATGCCGGCGCGGGCGTGGACCTGGCGCGAGAACCGCTGGTCGACGAAGGTGCGGATCGGGTTGATGTCGCGGAAGAGGATGCCGTACATCGAGTCGTTGAGCATCATGTCGAGACGCTCCATGCCGGCGAGCGCCGCGATCTCGGGCATGCACAGGCCGGAGGCGTAGTTCGTCAGGCGGACGTAGCGGCCGAGCTCCGTGCTCACCTCGTCGAGGGCGGCCCGCATGAGGCGGAAGTTCTCCTGCGTCGCGTACGTCCCGGCGAAGCCCTCACGCGTGGCCCCCTCCGGGACGTAGTCGAGGAGGGACTGCCCCGTGGAGCGGATGACCGCGATGATGTCGGCGCCCTCGCGGGCGGCGGCCTGGGCCTGCGGGATGTCCTCGTGGATGTCGCCCGTCGCGACGATGAGGTAGATCCACGGCTTGGTCCTCGGGTCGCCGTGACGCCTGATGAGGCGCTCCCGGGTGGCGCGCGAGCGGTCGATGGTGCGCAGCCCTCCGCCCACGCCCTTGGTGGCCGCGCGGCGCGCCGCGGTGGCCTCGCGGCCGGTGGGCAGCCGGAAGGAGACGTTGCCGCTCGCCGCCTTCTGGGCGAGCGTCATGAGGTCCGGTGCCTCGCCGCGCAGCAGCGCGTCGTAGACCGGCGTCGTGACGCCGTGCTCGAGACCGACCTCGTCGCGGACCGCCGTCACGAGGTGGTTGACCCACGGGACGCGTTCGTGGTCGGCACCGGAGAGCCCGGCCAGGCGGAGCGTGGCTCGTTCGACGGACACGGTCGTGTGGCTGCGGGCGATCTCGACGACGGGCTCGGCCGCCCTCGCGGCCAGTGCGCGCGCCCGCCGGACGACGGCGGGGTCCAGGTCGAGCAGGGCGTGTGGGCGGCTCATGCGTCCGATCCTGCCGTCTCGGCGGCGAGCCGGCCCTCGAAGAGCGCGCGGAGCGCCGGCACCTCGCGGACGAGCCGCAGGGCCTCCTCGGCGTGACCCGGGACGTAGCCGTTGCCGACGAGCATCCGCACGTCGGCCGCGAGTCCCTCCGCACCGAGCGCCGCCGCCGCGAAGTTCGTGGCCATGCTGAAGAAGATGATGGTGCCGCCCTGGGCGGTGGCGAGGATCGCGGGCTGCTCGCAGCCCGGCACGTCGACGCAGACGACGGTCACGTCCGCCGGGCCACCGGCCGACTCGACGGCAGCGGCCAGTCCGAGCGGGGAGCGCGCGTCGGCGAGCACCACGGCGTCTGCGAGCCCGCTGGCCACCAGCACGGCGCGCTCGCGCTCGACCGGGACGACCCCGATGGTGCGACCTGCACCGGCGGCACGGGCGGCGGCCAGCGAGAGCGAGCCGGACTTGCCGGCCCCGCCGAGGACGGCCACGGTCGGCGCGATCCCCCGCGCGGCATACTCCCCCACGACCCGCTCGACGAGAGCCGGGGCGCCGCAGACGTCCATGACCATGAGGGCGAGGTGCGGGTCGAGGTCCTCGGGCAGGGTGGCCGCGATGCTGCGGCCGAAGAGGATGGCGTGACCGGTGGCGGGAACCTGCTCGGACAGGCCGTCCCAGCCTTCGAGGCCGTCGGTGACGGCGAGGGGCGTCAAGGACAGGGACACGAGCGTCGCGACCCTGTCCCCGACCGAGAGCCCGAGCGGGCTCTCCGGACCGACCTCGTCGACGGTGCCGATGAGCATGCCACCCGAGCCGGTGACGGGGTTCTGCATCTTGCCGCGCTCCCGGACGATGTCGAGGACCTCGGCACGCACCGCTCCCCCGTCGACTCGCCCGCCGCTCGTGTGCTTCAGCGCCAGCTGGCGGTACGAGGCGGCGTCGAGGTTGAGCGTCTCGACGGCGATCCGGACCTCGTCGGGCCACAGCTCCGGTCGCGCGTCGAGGCGCTGCGCCGCCTGCGGGAGCGTGATCGCCTCACCGGTGGGTTCGAGGACGCGGTGCAGTCCGACGGGCGAGGGGGCGCGGTCGTCACCGGGGACGGGCAGTGGGGTCACGGAGCAGATCCTTCTGTCGTAACGGGAACACACGACAAATCCTTCTGCATCATAGGAGGTCCGGGGGCGGCCCTTCGGCTATCGTCGATTCATGACTCTGGTGTCACAGCCGTACGTCTATGCCCGTCGACCGCTCGTCGAGCCCGACTGGACCCGCCTGCCCGGCTGGGCCGCGGTGAGCCAGGCCGACTGGGACAGCGCCCAGTGGCAGCGCGTCAACTGCGTCCGCAACATCAAGCAGCTGCGCGCCCTCATGGGCGACCTGCTCGACGACCGCTTCTACGACGACCTCGCCCGGGACCAGGCCGAGCGCGCCACGATGTCGATGCTCGTCCCGCCGCAGATGCTCAACACGATGGTGCCCGCCACCGACGGTGCCGTGCCGTCGGCGGGCCACGACTTCACCGAGGCCTTCTACGCCGACCCGGTGCGCCACTACATGCTCCCCGTCTTCTCCGACCGACGCACCGACTGGCCGTCGCACCCGCACGCCTCGCGCGACTCGCTGCACGAGCACGACATGTGGGTGGCCGAGGGGCTGACCCACCGCTACCCCACGAAGGTGCTCGCCGAGCTGCTCCCCACCTGCCCGCAGTACTGCGGGCACTGCACCCGCATGGACCTCGTCGGCAACTCGACGCCCCAGGTCGCCAAGCTGAAGTTCGACCTCAAGCCCGTCGAGCGCTACGCCGCGATGCTCGACTACCTGCGCTCGTCCCCCGGCGTGCGTGACGTCGTCGTGTCGGGTGGCGACGTGGCCAACATGCCGTGGAAGAACCTCGAGGCCTTCGTCGACGAGCTCCTCGACATCGACAACATCCGCGACATCCGGCTCGCCACCAAGGCGCTCATGGCGCTGCCCCAGCACTGGTTCGCCGAGGACGTCGTCGAGGGGGTCGCCCGCGTCTCGGCCAAGGCCCGCGCCCGGGGCGTCTCCCTCGCGATCCACACGCACGTCAACAGCGCCCAGTCCGTGACGCCGTCCGTGGAGCGAGCCAGCCGCGCGATGCTCGACGCGGGCGTGCGCGACGTCCGCAACCAGGGCGTGCTGATGCGGGGCGTCAACGACACGACGGAGGCGCTGCTCGACCTGTGCTTCGCGCTCGCCGACGGCGCCTCGATCACGCCGTACTACTTCTACATGTGCGACATGATCCCGTTCGCCGAGCACTGGCGGCTCTCGCTCGCCGAGGCGCAGCACCTCCAGCACTCGATGATGGGCTACCTCCCGGGCTTCTCGACCCCGCGCATCGTCTGCGACGTGCCCTTCGTCGGCAAGCGCTGGGTGCACCAGGTCGAGGAGTACGACACCGAGCGGGGAATCTCCTACTGGCGCAAGAACTACCGCACGTCGATCGAGGGCGAGGACACCGAGGCCCTCTCGCGCGAGTACGTCTACTACGACCCCATCTACACGCTGCCCGAGGAGGGCCGCCGGTGGTGGCACGCGTCGGTCGACCACGAGTCCGTGCTCGCCGACGCCACACGCCAGGCCGCCACGAGCCGAGCCGCGGCGCAGTCACAGCTCGTCCCCTGAGAGCCGGTCCGGTCCGTCGCTGGGGCGACGGGCGCGAACGGTGCCGCCGTAGACTGCCGCGGTGACCTCCCGCTCCCCCGGCACCCGCACCCGCATGCCCCGCGCCGAGCGTGAGGCGCAGATGCTGGCCGTGGCCGAGCAGGTCTTCTCGGCCCGCGGCATCCAGGCCACGACGATGGACGAGATCGCCGAGCTCGTCGGCGTGACGAAGCCGCTCATCTACGACTACTTCGGCTCCAAGGAGGGCCTGCTCGCCGCGACGATCGAGCGCGCGCGCGGGCAGCTGCTCGCGGCCCTCATCGACTCGTGGGTCGCCCAGCCCGCGGCAGCCCCGCGCGACCGCGTGCGCGGCGTCGTCCACGCGTTCTTCGCCTTCATCGACGAGCACGACGAGGCCTTCGCCCTGCTGCGCACCGAGGGCGCCCTCATCGGCGAGGCGTCGGCCTCGGTCGAGCGCATCCGTCAGCAGACCGCCAAGGCCTTCGCCGAGGGACTGCGCACCTTGCCGGCGTTCGGCTCGCTCGAGCCCCGCCGGGTCACCGTCATGGCCGAGATCCTCATCGGCGGCTGCGAACGTCTCGCCGTCTGGCGCAGCACCCATCCCGGCACCACGGCCGAGGAGGCGACCGACCTGGTCGTGACGACGATCTGGGACGGGCTCGCCACCGTCGCCGAGGCCTGATGGCACGCCGGCCCTCCGGTGACGGGCCGTCGACGCCCGCCACGGTCGCCCTCGACCGGGCCGGGGTCACCTACTCCCGGCACCCGTACGACCACGACCCCTCGGCGCAGAGCTACGGGCTCGAGGCCGCCGAGGCGCTCGGCGTCGACCCGGCGGAGGTCTTCAAGACCCTCCTCGTCGACACCGGCGCGGGACTCGCCGTCGGCATCGTGCCGGTCGACGGGCAGCTCGACCTCAAGGCGATGGCCTCGACCCTCGGCGTCAAGTCGGTGACGATGGCCGACCCGGCGGCCGCCGAACGCAGCACGGGCTACGTCGTCGGCGGGATCTCCCCGCTGGGGCAGAAGAGGTCCCTCCCCACGGTGCTCGACGAGACGGCATACGCCCTCGAGGTCGTCTACGTCTCCGGCGGGCGGCGAGGCTTCGACATCGGGTTGGCCCCCGCCGACCTCGCGACCGTCACCCGAGCGGTCCGGTCGGCGATCGGGCGCCCGGTCAGCTGACGTCGCGGGGCGCGGCAGAGGCGCTCCGGCCCTCCCAAGGCGTCGAGAGCACCACGGTCGTGTGGGTCGAGACGTTCGCCGCGGAGCGGATGCGCGCGAGCAGGTCCTCGAGATCTCCCGGCGTGGCCACGCGCACCTTGAGGATGTAGCTCTCGACCCCGGCCACCGAGTGGCAGTCCTCGATCTCGGTGATGTGCCGGAGGCGGTCGGGCACGTCGTCCGGCGCGCTCGGGTCGAACGGTGCCACGGAGATGAGGGCGGTCAGCGGCAGGCCGAGGGCGTCCGGTGAGACCTGCGCCGTGTAGCCGGTGACGACCCCACGCTCCTCCAGCCGGCGGACGCGCTGGTGCACCGCGGACGTCGACAGGCCCGTGGCCCGGCCGAGGTCCGTGTAGCTCATCCGGCCGTCCGCGAGCAGCAGTCCGACGAGGCGACGGTCGAGATCTTCCATGGCCGAAGGGTAGTGCAGCGCCCGGCGGCCGAGCGGCCGGTTCTCGTGCGAGCCGGCCCGCGTCGGCTCCGGCGGGCGCTGACGGCCCGGTAGCCTCTCGCGTATGCCGGCCGCCGCCCCCAGGATGCTCCTTCTCGACTCCGCGTCGCTCTACTTCCGCGCCTTCTTCGGGGTGCCCGAGGTCATCGGCCCCAGCGGGGTCCCGACCAACGCCGTGCGCGGGCTGCTCGACATGATCGCCTCGCTCGTCGACCGGGGCCGTCCGACCCACCTCGTGGCCTGCTGGGACAACGACTGGCGTCCCGCCTTCCGGGTCGAGGCCATCCCCTCGTACAAGGCGCACCGGGTCGCCGAGCCCGGCCCCGACGAGCTCGCCGGCGAGCAGGTCCCCGAGGCGCTGGGTGTCCAGGTGCCCATCATCGTCGACGCGCTCGCGGCGCTGGGGATCGCGCGCGTCGGCGTCGACGGCTACGAGGCCGACGACGTCATCGGGACCCTGGCGACACAGTTCAGCGGTCGGATGCCGGTCGACATCGTCACCGGGGACCGGGATCTCTTCCAGCTCGTCGACGACGCCAACCGGGTGCGCGTCGTCTACACCGCGCGTGGGGGCGTGCGCTCCCCCGACCTCGTAGACGAGGCCTTCCTCGCCGAGAAGTACGGCGTCGCCAGCGGCAGCGCCTACGCCGACATGGCGGTGCTGCGCGGGGACACGAGCGACGGGCTGCCCGGCGTCGCGGGCATCGGGGAGAAGACGGCGGCCAAGCTCATCACGACCTACGGGACCCTCGAGGCGGTCCGGGCCGCCATCGACTCCGGTGACCCCGCCCTCAAGGGCGCCCAGCGAGCCCGGCTCGAGGCCGCGACCGACTACCTCGACGCCGCTCCGCGGGTCGTCGCCGTCGCCAAGGACGCCGCCGTCCCCGACATCGAGCTCGCCGCCCCGACGTCCGTCGCCGACCCCGCACTCATGTCGCGACTGGCCGTCGAGCACGGCCTGACGTCGTCGTTCGACCGCGTCATCTCGGCCCTCGGCATCGACTGACGGCCGGCCTCCACCGGACCCCCGGGACCGGTCACGGTACGGTCACGTCTCGCTGCAGCTCGTGCGGGCCGGCGCTCCGCCGGGGCGGTCGCGGTCACCACGCGACCGCGAAAAGGCGCATACTGAAGGGTGCCCAACCACGGAACGCCCGACCGCCGTCGACACCTGTCCAGCAGCCCGTTCCGGCCCGCGCCGGCCAGGGACATCGAGGAGTTCTCCGTGGGCGACCGCGTGTCGCACCTGCGGCACGGCCTCGGAGTCGTCGTCGCCTGCAGCGAGGCCACCGTCACGTTGCGCTTCGAGTCCGGGGTGGTCCGCGTCAACAGCCCGTTCGACCGGCTGACGCGCCTCTGACCGGCGCCGGGGCCTGCCTCGGAGCTTCTCCGATGGTCCAGATCCGCTGCCACCCGGCCAGCTGCGCCCGCCCTCGGAGACTGGCGCCCGGCCTGCCCTGATCTGGGGTCGGACGGGGGCCGACGACAGTCCTGGCCACGGAGCCTCGGGGCGACACCCGGCCCGGCGCACTCCGGACATGACGAAGGCCGGTCCCCGAGGGGACCGGCCTTCGTCGTGCGGACTGTGCGGTCCGCCGAGATCAGCGAGTGATCAGAGAGCGCGGACGCGCATCGCCTGCGGGCCCTTGGGACCCTGCTCGACGTCGAACTCGACGGCCTGGTTCTCCTCGAGGCTGCGGTAGCCGTTGCCCGTGATCTCCGAGTAGTGGACGAAGACGTCGGGACCCTCGGTCGGGGCGATGAAGCCGAAGCCCTTCTCCGAGTTGAACCACTTGACGGTTCCCTGTGCCATGTTTTTCTCCTTTGGGTGGAAGTGAGCCGTTGCTTGTCAGCGACCCCCGGTCGGCAGAGACGCGACCACTTTCCAGAAACCCTGAAGAAACAGTTGCGCTCGCAATGGCGTTCCTTGCGAGCGTGTGAAAACACGAGCACCAAAAACGTCGACCGGTGCCTCAACCATAGCCGACCGGGCACCTCGGACGACAATCGCGACGGGCGTGCGGAGGCCCTGCTCAGTCGAGCCGGTCCGCCGCCACGACCCCCCGCAGCACGCCCTCGCTCGCCCGTCGCGCCGTCGTGGCCAGGTCGGGGTCGGCGGCGTCGGTGAGCTGGCCCAGCAGGTCGATGACCTGCTTGCACCGCCGCACGAAGTCTCCGGCAGCAAGGTCGGTGCCGCGCAGCACGTCCTCGAGCCGCTGCCCGCTCGCCCACCGGTGCATGGCCCAGGCGAGGCCACCGTCCGGCATCCCCGTGCGGGGCAGGGCCAGGGCGCCCTCGGCGTCCTCGAGGTCGGACCAGATGCGGATCATCCGGTCGTAGGCCTCGCGCACGTCGTCGGTGGGCCACCTCGGGGTCAGGCCGCCCTCCTCGCGCCGCGGCTCGTGGACGAGCGTGGAGACCACGGCAGCGAGCGACGGCGGGTCGAGCCGACGCCAGATCCCCTCACGGAGGCACTCCGCCGCCAGCAGGTCCTTCTCGGTGTAGAGCTGGCGCAGCCGGTCACCCTCGCCGGTGATCGTCTGGCCACCCTCGCCGAGGTAGCCCATCTCGACGAGCAGCTCGCAGATCCGGTCGAAGGTCTTGGCCACGGAGTTCGTGCGGCCGTCGATCTTGCGCTGGATCCCGTCCGTCTCACGTCGCAGGCGCCACCAGCGCTCGGCCCAGCGGGCGTGGTTCTCGCGGTCGGGACACCGGTGGCAGGGGTGGGCCTTCATCCGGCGCCGCAGCTGATCGACGCGGTCCTCGGTCGGGTCCGCCTCGCTCTGGCGGTGGCGTTGCGGGGGGTCGTGCGGCATCGTCGCGCGCAGGGTCGCCGCGAGGTCGCGGCGCGCCTTGGGGTTGCGGGCGTTGAACTGCTTGGGCACGCGCATCGAGCCGAGCGGCTCGAGCGGGGTCGGGACGTCGTGCAGGGTCAGGCGGCGCAGCTGGTGGTCCTCGGTGACGACGGCGGGTGACGCGGACTCGCCCTTGCCGCCCCGGTTGGGCATGACGACGACGGCCAGACCGCTGTGCCGTCCGGCGGGGATGCGCACGATGTCGCCGATCTTGAGCGCCTCCAGCGAGATCGCCGCTGCGGCACGCATCGACGCCGACCGCGCCCGGGCCCCCTCCTTCTCGACGTCGCGGATCTCGTTGCGGATCGCGGCGTACTCGGTGAAGTCGCCGAGATGACACGTCATCTGCTCGGCGTAGCCGGCCAGGGCCTCCTCGTTGCGTCGCACCGTGCGGACGAACCCGACGACCGCACGGTCCGCCTGGAACTGCGCGAAGGAGGTCTCGAGGATCTCCCGGGCGCTCTCCCGCCCGAACTGGCGCACGAGGTTGACGGCCATGTTGTAGGTGGGCCGGAAGCTCGACCGGAGCGGGTAGGTGCGCGTCGAGGCGAGGCCGGCGACACCGGCCGGGTCGAGCCCGCGGTTCCACAGCACCACGGCGTGACCCTCGATGTCGATGCCCCGTCGGCCCGCCCGGCCGGTGAGCTGGGTGTACTCGGCCGGGGAGATGTCGACATGGCTCTCGCCGTTGAACTTGACGAGCTTCTCGAGCACCACGGTGCGCGCCGGCATGTTGATGCCGAGCGCCAGCGTCTCGGTCGCGAAGACGGCGCGGACCCGCCCGGCCGTGAAGAGCTCCTCCACGATCTCGCGGAACGTCGGCAGCATGCCGGCGTGGTGTGCCGCGAACCCGCGCGAGATGCCGTCGACGAAGTCCCAGTAGCCGAGCACCGACAGGTCCTCCTCGGCCAGACCCTGGATGCGCGTCTCGACGAGCCGACGGTTGGCCTCGCCCTCGGACTCGGGGATGAGCCGCATGCCGCTCGAGAGCAGCTGGCCGACGGCGCCGTCGCAGCCGGCGCGGCTGAAGATGAAGGTGATCGCCGGCAGCAGGCCCTCGCGCTCCAGGCGCTCGATGACCTCGGCGCGCGTCGCACCGCCGCCGGGACGACCACCACGAGAGAAGCCCCGACCGCCGTCGCCCCCACCGGGCCCGCGGCCACCGCCGGAGTCGGCGCCACGACGCCCGCGTCCGCCCCAGTCGTCACGACCGCCACGCCCACCACGGTCGCCGCCCGACGACCCTCCACGGGCGCCGCCCTTGCCACGCGGACGACCCTTGTCGCGGCCGCCACGCGAGCTGACCCAGTGCGAGTCCCAGGCGCCGCGCCCCTCGGTGCCACGGATCGCGTGCACCAGGTCGGGGTTGACGCTGACCGACGACCGGCCCGGCGCGGTGAAGTGCTCGTCGTCGTCGCGGGCGTCGCGCTCCTCGACGAAGAGGTCGAAGAGCGTCTGTCCCACCATCATGTGCTGCCACAGCGGCACGGGACGGTGCTCGGACACGATGACCTCGGTGTCGCCGCGCACCTCGCCGAGCCACGCGCCGAACTCCTCGGCGTTGCTCACCGTCGCCGAGAGCGACACGACGCTGACGTCGGGCGGCAGGTGGATGATGACCTCCTCCCACACCGCCCCACGGAAACGGTCGGCGAGGTAGTGGACCTCGTCCATGACGACCCAGCCGAGCCCGCGCAGCGTCGTCGACCCGGCATACATCATGTTGCGCAGCACCTCGGTCGTCATGACGACGATCGGGGCCTCGCCGTTGATCGAGGCGTCACCCGTCAGCAGGCCCACGTTGTCGGCGCCGTGCACGCGGACGAGATCGGTGTACTTCTGGTTCGACAGCGCCTTGATGGGGGTCGTGTAGAACGCCTTGCGGCCCGTGGCGAGGGCCATGTGGACGGCGAACTCGCCGACGATCGTCTTGCCGGCGCCCGTGGGCGCCGCCACGAGGACCCCGCGACCCTCCTCGACGGCACGACACGCCTCGGTCTGGAAGTCGTCGAGGGGGAACTCGAGCTGCGCGGCGAACTCCGCGAGCCGCGGCCAGGTGGCGATCACGCGAGCACCTCCTCGGGGGTCACGACGTGCAGGGCACCGGGGACGACCTCGGCGTCGATGGGAAGGTCGGCGAAGGACTCGCCGTCGGCCTGGGAGTGGATACCGCTCGCCTCCAAGCGAACTCGCCGGGCTCGATGGATCTCGACGGCCGGGTGGGTGGTGTGCGTACCGGAGTAGACCTTGGGAAAGACCCGGAGGAACGCGGGGATCGACAGGGCGTGCACGATCATGACGTCGAAGAGCCCGTCGGTGACGTCGGCGTCGGGACAGACCCGCATGCCACCCCCGAACGACGTCGTGTTGGCGACGGCCACCAACATCGCACGGGTCTCGATGCGGCGCCCGTCGAGCTCGACGGCGTACGGGATGGGTCGGAAGACGGGGAGCTCGCGCAGCACCGCGAGGTTGTAGCGCATCTGACCGCGCGGCCACGTCATGCGCTGGGCGCGGGCGTTGACCACGGCGTCGAACCCGGCACCGAGGACCCCGCCGAACCACCGCTCCCCCGCCACGCCGTCGGTGACGCGCCCGAGGTC
Source organism: Terrabacter aerolatus (assembly GCF_007991735.1). Classification (GTDB taxonomy): domain Bacteria; phylum Actinomycetota; class Actinomycetes; order Actinomycetales; family Dermatophilaceae; genus Terrabacter; species Terrabacter aerolatus. The sequence goes on from NZ_BJYX01000011.1 coordinate 107,259, forward strand.
GACGCTGCGGGTGCGGCCCTCGGTGAGGAGCGCCACCGCGGCGCGTGCGTCGCGGACCGGGAGGCCGAGGTTGCGCGCGAAGTCGTTGCCGGTCCCGGCCGCCACGACGGCGAGGCGTGCGGTCGTGCCCGCGCACAGGTTGACGCCGAGGTGGACCATGCCGTCGCCGCCGACGACGACCACCGTGTCGAGGCCGTCGGCCACCGCGCCGCGGGCCCGCTCGCGAGCCTGCCGGTAGTCACTGCCGGACACGTCGACGACGTGGTGGCCGGCCTCGTGGAGCAGGTGACGCGCCTGCTCCCCCAGCTCCCGCCCGACGCCCTTCCCGGAGGTGGGGTTGACGATCAGTGCGACACGCTGGGACACACCCGAACGCTACAGGGCGGACGGCTCAGAGCTGGGACGCCTCGTCGTCGGGAACCGACATCCACGACGGCTCGGTCTGCACCCGGCGACGGTCCAGCACCGCACACACCCCGATGGCGGCGAAGTAGAGCGCCACGATGGGCAACGCCAGGAACAACATCGACCACGGGTCCGGCGTCGGCGTCATGACCGCGGCGAAGACGAAGATGACCATGACCATCGGACGCCAGCCGCGCAGCATCGCCGCGGCCGAGAGGACGTGGGCGAGGTTGAGCGCGACCATGAAGACGGGCAGCAGGAACGCCAGCCCGAACGCCAGCACGAGCTTGAGGACGAAGTTGAGGTAGTCGGTCGCCTGCTGCAGGTTGTAGGCACCCGGCGGCGTGAAGCCGAGGAGCACGTCGACGGCGTGGGGCAGGAACAGGTAGGCCAGCGCGCACCCGGCGAGGAAGAGCGGCACCGACGCCACGATGAACAGGCGCGCGACGCGCTTCTCCTTCTTCGTCAGACCCGGGACGACGAAGCCCCAGATCTGGAAGAGCCACACCGGCGAGGCGAGGATCAGCCCCACGAAGATCGACACGTTGAGCTGGATGCTGAAGGCATCCGTCATCGTCGTGAAGTTGATGTTGACGACGCCCTGGCGCCGCTTCGCGAGCTCGTAGAGAGGCTCGGTCAGCTTGGCGAGGACACGTTCGTAGTTGATCCATCCCACCACGGCGCCGACGATGATCGCCACGCCGGCGATGACGATTCGCTTGCGGAGCTCACGCAGGTGGTCGCCGAGCGACATCCGGCCTTCGGGGTCGCGTTGACGTCGGAGTGAGGGCATTCAGATGAGTCCGTCGGGCGATCGAGGGTGGACCGGCTCACAGAGCCGGATCACGGCGGACCTCGTCCGCTCCGTTCATCGAGGTGCTGCTGGGGACGCCGGAGGAGGCGGTGGGGCGCGTGGCGGCCGCGGCCGCACGGAGACGGTCGGCCTCGGCACGGGCCTCGGCAGCTCGACGCTCTGCCTCGGCCAGCTGCTCGTCGGCGACGCGGCGGCGCTCCTCGGTGTCGACGACGTCACCGGGGACCGTTGACCTCGAGGCCTCGCTGGGGTCGGGCTTGCCGTCCTTCTTCAGCTCGTCGACCTCGGACTTGAAGACCCGGGCGGAGCGCCCGAGGCTGCGAGCCATGTCCGGCAGGCGCTTCCATCCGAAGAGCACCACGAGCACGACGACGACGATCATGATGTGTGCTGGGCTGAGGTTCCGCAGCATGGCGGCATCTCCTTGCAACGTCGATGGGAACGGCCGGCTGTTCCCGGGTCACTGCCAGTGTACGTGCCCGGTCGTCTTCTCCGGCCTTCGGCTCTGACCTGACCACGATATGGGCCGGGCCTCGGCCGTGCCGCGGAATCAGGGTTGCGGCACCGGCGCGTAGGCGGCCAGGGCCGAACGGGCCTCCTCGGCGACGGCCGCGGCGAGCTCGGGCGGCTCGACGACCCGGGCCTCACCACCGAGGCGGAGCACGAGTCGCCGCACGAGGGCCGGGTCGGCGACCTTGAGCGTCACCCGCAACGAGCCGTCCGGGCCACGCTCGACGCCCTCGTTGGGGTAGTAGTCCGCGATCCACGCCGCGCCACGGCTCGCCTCGATGACGACGGTGAGGTCGTTCTCCCCCGGGACGAAGACGTCGTCGAGGTCGCGCGGGCGGGCGCCGGCGGGCGGTGTGCCGTCGACCTCGAGCACCGAGGCGTCCTCGATGCGGTCGAGGCGGAAGAGACGGACGTCCTCCGCGCGGTGGCAGTAGCCCTCGACGTACCACTGCGCGTCGAGGTTGAGGATGCGCATGATGTCGACGTCGCGCTCGGTGGACTCGTCGCGCGTCGCGACGTAGTAGCGCAGGTGCACCCGCCGACCGCGGGCGAAGGCGTCCTTGAGCGTCGCCATGGCCGGGTGCTGGCTGCCGTCGTCGAGGTCGAGGTCGATGCGCCCCGTGGGCTCACCCGCACCGGTCGCGGCCGCCACCCGGATCTTCTCGAGCGTGCGCTCGGCGACGTCGGACCCCACGAGGGTCGAGCCGAGCGCCTGCAGACCAGCCGTCAGGGTGACCGCCTCGTCACGCGTCAGACGCATCGGGGCGGCGATGTCGTCGGCGTTGTCGAGGTAGATGAAGCCGCTGTCCCACTGGGCGTCGATGAGCTCGGCGTGGCCGTAGCCGGGGGTGCCGCACACGAAGAGCAGCTCGAGGTCCTCGACGACCTGCTCCTCCTCGACCCCGAACTCGCGGGCGGCGTCGGCGATCGGCACGCCGCGGTGCTGGAGCAGCCACGGCACCATGTCGAGCAGGCGTCCGAGGCGTTGCGTCGCCGTCTCGGGCGGACGTCGTGCAGCCGTGCGCCCCGTGCCGCTCGAACCGGTCATGCCCGCGCCTCCGATCGCGTCGACTCCTGGGGTGCCGGCGAGCCCGGCGTCATCGGGTGGGCCTCGGCCACCGCGAGCAGCGCCGCTCGCACTCCGGCGACGAGCTCGGGCGGCGACACCGCGACCGCGTGCGTGCCCAGGGCCACGACGTCGCGCTCGGTCGTCCCCCGGCGGTAGGGCACCTCGATCTCGGCCCACCGCTCGTCCAGCTCGGTCGTGCGCTGCGCGTGCCGGCGCAGCGTGTGACCGCGCCCGTGGCGCACGCGCACGACGGCGGTCCCCTCGGGCTCGGGCAGCTGGGCCTCCAGGGCCACCTCGGGCACGTGGTCGGTCGGGACGGCATACGACCCCGCACGGCCCTTGCGACGGACGGCGCCCTCGAAGCGGCTGAGGCGGAAGGCGCGCTCGTCGGCCCGGTCGACGTCGAAGCCGGTGAGGTACCAGCGGCCGTGCCAGTTCTTCAGCGCCCACGGCTGCACGTGACGGGTCGTCAGCTCGCCGTCGTTCTTGCGGTAGCCGAAGGTGATCGGTTGCAGGGCCGAGACGGCCGCGTGCACCGCCTCGAAGGCCGGCTCCCTGGTGCGGATGCGCGGCTCGGCGCCTGCCGCCACCGACTCGTCGATCTCGACGCCGGAGAGGCGCAGCTTGCGCAGGCCCGCCGACGCCGCGCCCGAGATGCTGGCCGTCGACCACGCCCGCGCCGCCAGCGCCAGGGCCGCCACCTCGTCCGGCTCGAAGGTGATGGCCGGCAGCGTCGTCTCGCTCGCGTCGATGCGGTAGCCGACCTCGTCGTCGAAGAGGACGTCGAGCACCGTCGTCGAGATGGGGATGCCCATCTCGCGCAGCTCGTCCTTGTCGCGCTCGAACATCCGGTCGAACGCCTCGTCCGAGCTCGCCTGCGCGTAGGCCGGCAGGGACTCGCGGATCTTCTGCTTCGAGACGGGCCGCCGCGCGGACTTCAGCGCGAGGATGAGGTTGAGCAGCCGTTCGGTCTTGTCGGCCGAGGCAGACGCAGGGCTCATCGAGACCTTCCTGAAGGGGGCGGCGGCGGGTGGGCAGTCCGACGCTACCCGAACATGCGATCGAATAGGGTCAGCCCATGATCCAGTGGCGCCGGGGTGTCGTGGTCGAGATCCGTGCGCGCTGGGCGGGAGCGGTCGAGTATGCCGTCCGCCTCGCCTCCGGGGACGTCGTCCGGGCGCTCGGCTACGTCGAGGTCGTCGGCGACCTGGGCCCCGGGACCACGGTGCTGCTCAACACGACGGCCCTCGAGCGCGGGCTCGGCACCGGCGGCCTCGCCATCGTCGTCGCGGCCCCCGACGCGCTCCCCCGCCCGGTCGACGACGTCACCGCCGTGCGCGGCCACGTCGTCAAGGCGCGCTACACGCCCTCCCAGACGATGGTGCTCGGCGTCGACGAGCAGCACAGCGAGCACCACGCGGTTCTCGCCGACGCCGACGACCTCGACGGGATGCCCGTCGTCGTGGCCGACCTGCACTCGGCCCTGCCGGCCGTGCTGGCGGGACTGCGTCAGGCCGGCCCGTCGCTGCGCGTCGCCTACGTCATGACCGACGGTGGCGCGCTGCCGATCGACTTCTCGCGCACCGTCGCGGGACTGCGCGAAGCAGGTTGGCTCGAGGCGTCCGTCACCGTCGGACAGGCCTTCGGCGGTGACCTCGAGGCCGTCAACGTCCACACCGGGCTGCTCGCCGCACGGCACGTCGTGGGCGCCGACGTCGTCGTCGTGTCCCAGGGCCCCGGCAACCTCGGCACGGGCACGCGCTGGGGCTTCTCGGGCACGTCTGCCGGTGAGGCGGTCAATGCCGCCGGGACGCTCGGCGGCCGCCCGGTGTGCTCGCTGCGGATCTCGGAGGCCGACCCCCGCGAGCGGCACCGCGGCGTCTCGCACCACAGCCTGACGGCATACGGCCGCGTGTCGCTCGTACCGGCGGACGTGCCGGTGCCGGTGCTTCCCGGCCCCCTCGGGGCACGGGTGCTGGCCCAGGCGCGGGAGCTCGCAGCGGCGAGCGGCGGACGCCTCGACCTCCACGAGGTCGAGACGGACGGGCTCGAGGACGCGCTGCGGACCTCGCCGGTGGCGCTGCGCACCATGGGCCGCGGATACGACGACGACCGCGCCGGATTCCTCGGCGCGGCCGTCGCAGGGCGGTATGCCGCCCGGATGCAGAAGGTCTAGGACCGTCTACTTCACGTCGTCGAGGTCGACGACGAAGATGAGCGTCTCGCCGGGCTTGATCGCAGCGCCTGCGCCGCGGTCCCCGTAGGCGAGGTGGGCCGGGATGGTCAGCTTGCGCCGACCGCCGACCTTCATGCCCTCGATGCCCTTGTCCCAGCCCGGGATGACCATGCCGACGCCGAGACGGAAGTCGAGCGCGCTGCCGCGGTTCCAGGACGAGTCGAACTCCTCACCCGTCGAGTGCGCGACACCGACGTAGTGGGCGCTGACCGTGTCGCCGGCCTTCGCCTCGCGGCCGTCGCCCTCGATGAGGTCCTCGACGACGAGGTCTGCCGGGGCGTCACCCTCGGGGAAGTCGATCTCGGGCTTGGTGCGGTTCGGGTCGAGTGCCATGCTGCGTGTCCCTTTCGTTGGTGGCTCAGGTGGCTCAGGTGCCTCGGACGGCGAGCGGGTCGCCCGCCGGGGTGATGCTCAGTACGCGTCGAGGATGTCGACGACGAAGACCAGGGTGTCGGTGCCGGAGATCTTCGGCGGGCTGCCGGCCTTGCCGTAGCCGTCGGTCGGCGGGATGACGAGCAGCACGCGGCTACCCACCTTCTTGCCCACGAGCGTCTTGTCCCAACCGGGGATGACCCCACCGACGCCGATCGGGAAGTCGGCGGCCGCGCCGCGCTGCCACGAGGAGTCGAAGACGCTGCCGTCCTTCCAGAGGACGCCGTGGTACTGGGCGCTGATGGTCTGGCCCTTCTGGACCGTGGCACCGGTGCCCTGGATCAGGGTCGCCTGCTGGGTGGTCGTCGGAGCGGCCGACTTCGGGACCGTGACGGTGGGCTCCTTGGTGGGGCCGTTCTTGAACTCCACCTTCGGCAGCCCGGCCGGTGCGGCCGCCTGCGTGCCGTCGACCTGGGTCAGCGGCGTGTGCACGTCGGCGATGTCGGCCACGACGACGATGGTGTCGGTGCCCTTGACGCCGAGCTGCTCGTTGCCGGCCGAGCCGAAGCCCTTGTCCGGCGGGATGGTGAAGGCGATGCGTCCGCCCTTCGTCGCGCCGACGAGGCCATCGGTGAAGCCGGCGACGATGTCGGTGCGGCCGAGGCGGTAGCCCTCCTCGGACCGACCGGCGGCGTAGCCGTCGTCGATGAGCTTGCCGGTGGTGCCGTTGTAGATCTGCGCGCGCAGGCGCACGGTGTCGGCCTTGGTCGCGGCCTTGCCGGTGCCCGGCGTCAGCACCTTGTGCTCGACGACCTTCGAGCTGATGGGCGTGGCGCCCAGGGTCACCTTCGGAGCCGTCTTCAGGTCGACGGCGCCGGTGGCGGTGACGCTCTTGAGGGCGGCGGCGGCCGAGGTGGTCGCGGTGCCGTTGGATCCGGACGTGCTCGACCCGCACGCGGCGACGGTCGTGAGCCCGAGGGCGGCGATCAGGGCAGCGGCCGTGCGAGCGGCCGTACGGTTGGGGCGCACAGGGAAGACTTTCGGTCGGGGCGGGCGGGCGTGGAGGTCCCGCTGGGCAAATCCCAGCCACTGTAACGCCCACCCTTGTGCAGGTTGCACAGCCCACTGACAGGTCGGGATGGCACGGGAGACCGCCTCCTCAGAGCGGGCGCTGAACCGTCGGGGACCGGTCGATGGTCTCCATGACCCGCTCGACCCGCTCGTCCACGGACCGGAAGGGGTCCTTGCACAGCACGGTGCGCTGGGCCTGGTCGTTGAGCTTGAGGTGTACCCAGTCCACCGTGAAGTCGCGGCCGTGGGCCTGGGCCGCCCGGATGAAGTCGCCGCGCAGCTTGGCCCGCGTCGTCTGGGGCGGTCGCACCTTGGCCTGAAAGACCTCGACGTCGGAGGCGACCCGAGCCGTGCGACCGTGGCGCTGGAGCAGGTAGAAGAGCCCGCGACGGCGGTTGATGTCGTGGTAGGCGAGGTCGATCTGCTGGATGCGCGCATCGGTGAGGGCCAGACCGTGCTTGGCCCGGTAGCGCTCGATGAGGCGGTACTTGATGACCCAGTCGATCTCGGTGTCGATGGCGCCGAGGTTGCCCGAGCCGATCGCGTCGAGGGCACGACCCCAGAGGTCGATGACCTGCTTGGTGTCGGGGCTGTCCATGCCCTCGCGGTCGACGAACTCGACGGCCTTGTCGAGGTACTCGCGCTGCATGTCCAGCGCTGACAGCTCCCGGCCGTTGGCGAGCCGGACGGTGGCCCGACCGCTCGGGTCGTGGCTCATCGTGCGGATGGCCCGGATGGGGTTCTCCATCGACAGGTCGCGCATGACGACGCCCGCCTCGATCATCCGCAGCACGAGGTCGGCACTGCCGACCTTGAGCAGGTTGGTCGTCTCGGACATGTTGGAGTCACCGACGATGACGTGCAGGCGGCGGTACTTCTCCGCGTCCGCATGGGGCTCGTCGCGGGTGTTGATGATCGGCCGGCTGCGGGTCGTCGCCGACGACACGCCCTCCCAGATGTGGTCGGCCCGCTGGCTCACGGCGAAGCTCGCGCCGTGAGCCGTCGCGACGACCTTGCCGGCGCCGCAGACGATCTGCCGGCTGATGAGGAACGGGATGAACATGTCCGAGACGCGCTGGAAGTCCCCGCCGCGGCCGTACAGGTAGTTCTCGTGGCAGCCGTAGGAGTTGCCGGCGGAGTCGGTGTTGTTCTTGAAGACGAAGATCTCGCCCTCGACACCGTCGTCACGCAGGCGGCCCTGGGCGTCCTCGACGAGGCCCTCGAGGATCCGCTCCCCCGCCTTGTCCTGGATGACGAGCTCGCGCACCGAGTCGCACTCGGCCGTGGCGTACTCCGGGTGCGAGCCCACGTCGAGGTAGAGGCGAGCACCGTTGCCGAGGAACACGTTGCTCGAACGGCCCCAGGCGACGACCCGGCGGAACAGGTAGCGGGCGACCTCGTCCGGAGTCAGGCGCCGCTGGCCCTGCGTCGTGCAGGTGACGCCGTACTCGTTCTCGATCCCGAAGATCCGCCGCTCCATGGAGCAACTCTAGGCGGCCCGACAGCGGGCCGCCCGGAACGGGCGAACCACCACCACCGCGCCGCGACGCCTGAGGGCGAGCAGTGGCCCGATCGACATGCCGACAGTCGTGCCAGCGGCGGACAGGGCTGACACAATGGCCGTCGTCCCCCTCATGCCGTACCCCTCCACCATCCCCTGCATTGGACGGAAATGATCGACAGACCACACTTCAAGTTCTCCCGCCGTGGCTACGAGCCCGAAGAGGTCGACTCGTTCATCGAGTCGCAGAACCGCACTCTCCAGGCCGCCAAGAAGGACGCCGCCGAGCGCAGCGTCGAGCTGACGAAGCTCAACGCCGCCCTGACCGACCTGCGGGGACAGCTCGGTCAGCAGTCGCGCGTCATGGCCGACCTGAAGAAGAACAGCTCGCCGTCCCCGTCGCAGACCTTCTCCGACCTCGGCGAGCGGATCGCGCAGATCCTGACGCTCGCCGACCAGGAGGCCGGCGAGATGCGCTCGCGCGCGACGTCGGAGGCCGACGAGATCCGGGAGCGTGCCAACCGCTCCGCGGCCGAGCTCAAGGCGACCACCGCGACCTACGGCGAGCAGGCGCGCGCCCGCGCCGACGAGGAGGCCGTGCGCATCATCGCCCAGGCCAACCGCGAGGCCCAGGCCATCGTGGCCGAGGCGCAGAGCGTCACGGCGGCGCAGCGGCAGGAGGCCGCTGCGGAGTTCGAGGCGCACCGGCTCAAGGCGTCCACGGCTTCGGCCGAGCTCGAGGTGAAGCTCGCCGCTCGTCGGGAGTCGGCCGACGCCGAGTTCGAGGCGCGTCGCCAGCAGCAGGAGGCGGCACTCAGCGAGAGCGAGTCCCGGCTGCGCCAGCTCACCGAGCGTGCCGAGCACGACGCGCACGAGATGCGTGCCCGGGCCGAGCGCCTGCTCGAGAGCGCCCAGTCCCAGGCCGACCAGATCGTCTCCGAGGCCCGTGACCACGCGTCGCGGCTGCGGGAGGAGTCCGACCGCGAGCTCGCGGCCGCGACGGCCCAGCGCGACAGCATCACCGCGCAGCTCGGCAACGTCCGCCAGATGCTCGCCACCCTCGGTGGCGGCGCGCTGATGGACTCCCTGGGCGCCCCGGACAAGCCGGCCCAGCCGGCCCAGGTCGCCGACGCCCAGCAGCCCGTGCCGGTGCCCTCCCAGTCGTCCGCCGACCCGGCCGACGAGGACGGGGACGCCGACGAGGCACGGCAGTCCGCCGAGGCGACGTCCGAGGCGGATCAGCCCGAGGACGCCACGGCCGACTCGACCGACTCGCCCGACTCGACCGACTCGCCCGACGCGGCCGCCGACGACGAGCAGGGTGACCAGCAGGGCGACGAGGACGCGGCCTCCTCGTCCTACGGCTCCGACCAGTCGTCGTACTACCAGCGCAGCGCGTCGGGCAACGCGGTCGGCGCCAACCGCCGCTGAGGACACCGTCCACGACGAAGGCCGCTCACCACGATGGTGGGCGGCCTTCGTCGTGCCCGTGCCAGGGCGACGGTCTGTCGTCAGGCCGGCGGCGCAGCAGGCCCGGGAGAGCCGGGAGGCCCTGCAGGTCCGGCACCATCGGAAGCTGACCCTGCTCCACCGGGGGCACCCGGATCTGGCTCTGCCGCGGTCGAGTCCGCGCCGAGGACGCCCGCGGGCGCATCCGTAATCTCGCGGCGCTCAGCCGACTCAGCCGACTCACCGGGCTCGCCGAGCAGCCGCGTCAGCAAGGGGCCGACGATGCGCCGGAAGGAGCGGCGAGGACGGTCGCGGTCGAGGACGGCCACCTCGAGCTGGGCCTCGTCGAGGGGCCGGCGCTCGCCGTTCTCCCCGGTGGCGAGCACGTCGACGGCGAGACGGAGGACCTCGCTCAGGCTCATGCCCGGGCGCCAGCCCGTGCCGAGCCGTTCCTCGGCCACGTCACTCGCCCCACCCATCGCGACGAAGCCCTGCTCGTCGGCGACCGACCCGTCGTAGGTCAGCCGGAAGATCTGGTCGGCCCCGCTGTCGGCTCCGACCTCCGCCACGACGATCTCGATCTCGAAGGGCTTCGACTCCTGGGTGAACACCGCGCCGAGGGTCTGGGCGTAGGTGTTCGCCAGGGCGCGCGCCGTCACGTCGGTGCGGTCGTAGGAGTAGCCGCGCAGGTCGGCATACCGGATCCCCGCGACCCGCAGGCTCTCGAACTCGTTGTAGCGTCCGACGGCGGCGAACGCGATGCGGTCGTATATCTCCGACACCTTGTGCAGGGCCCGCGACGGGTTCTCGGCGACGAAGGCGATGCCGCGGTCGTAGCCCACGACGACGACCGAGCGCCCACGCGCGATCCCCTTGCGCGCGAAGTCGGCCCGGTCCTTCATCACCTGCTCGGGCGGGACGTAGAAGGGCATGCTCATCGGGCACCTCCCGGATTGTCGCGCCGTGCCGCGACGACGCGCTCGACGTGCTGCTCGAGGAGGTCCTGCGCGACGAACCGCGCGCCGGAGTGGTCGACGACCGCCACGGTGGGCCAGATCTGGCGCCCGAGGTCCGGGCCACCGGTCGCGGAGTCGTCGTCGGCCGCGTCGTAGAGGGCCTCGATGGCGACGGAGACGGCCTGCTGCTCGTCGAGACCGGGCCGCCACAGCTTCTTGAGGGAGCCCCGGGCGAACACGGACCCCGAGCCGGTCGAGTGGTGACCACCCTCGACGTAGCAGCCGCCCGTGACGTCGTAGGAGTAGATGCGGCCCGTGGCGGACTCGAGGTCGAAGCCGGCATACGTCGGCACGACCGTCAGGCCCTGCATCGCGAGCGCGAGGTTGCCACGGATCATCGAGGCGAGACGGTTGGCCTTGCCCTCGAGCGACATGATGGCGCCCTCGATCTTCTCGTAGTGCTCGAGCTCCACCTGGTAGAGCCGGACCAGCTCGATCGCGATCCCCGCGGTCCCGGCGATGCCGACGACGCTGTAGTCGTCGGCCGCGAAGACCTTCTCCATGTCGCGGTTGGCGATGACGTTGCCCATGGTGGCCCGTCGGTCACCGGCCATGATGACGCCGCCGTCGAAGAGCAGCGCGACGATGGTGGTGCCGTGCGGCGCCTCGATGCTCGCCCCGGAGGGCAGGCGCCGGCCGGCGGGCAGCAGCTCGGGGCGGTAGGCGGTGACGAACTCGGTGAACGACGACGACCCCGCACTGAGGAAGGCGTCGTCGAGGCGCCGCGACCGTCCCGGGAAGGACTGGGTCACTGGCCGCCCTTCTGGACGAAGCCGCGGACGAACTCCTCGGCGTTGGACTCGAGGACACCGTCGATCTCGTCGAGCACGCTGTCGATGTCGTCCGACAGCCCCTCCTTGACGGCGGCGCCGGCGGGCGCGGTCGGGGGTGCGTCGGGTGTCTCCGGCGGCTCCTCGTCACGACGCTGCGGCTTGGCGTGCTCCTGACCCGGCATGGCTACCTCCCAGACGTGTTGGACCCTTGCCCCGACCCTAACCCGTGCGGGCCTCCGAGTCCGAGGACCCTCCGGCGGCGGGTGAGCAGGGTGCGCGGTGGCTGCAGCGGGCCGGCGCCGACTACTCGGGAGTGGCGAGTCCGCGCAGCAGGTCGCCCACGTCCGCGCTCTGCTCGAGGAGGGTGCCCACCTGGGCGCGCGTGCCGCGCTCGGGCTCGAGGAGCGGCACCCGCTGGAGGCTCGCCCGGCCCGGGACGTCGAAGACGACCGAGTCCCAGCTCGCCGAGAAGACGTGGGAGGTGAAGCGGCGCACGCACTCTCCGCGGAACCAGGCCCGGGTGTCCTCGGGCGGCGTCGTCTGGGCGCCCTTGACCTCCTCCGGCGTCACGAGGTCGCGGAGCATGCCGCGGTCACGGAGCCGGTGCACGAGGCCCTTCTCGGGGCGCACGTCGGCCCACTGGATGTCGATGGCGGCGAGACGGTGGTCGTCCCACGACAGGCCGTCGCGGGCGCGGTAGCCCTCGAGCAGCTTCAGCTTGGCGACCCAGTCGAGCAACGGGGCGCACGACATGACGTCGCTGCCGAGGCCGGTCAGCACCTCCTCCCACAGGCTCATCACCTCGGCGGTGGCCGCGGGCTCGGGGTCGTCGCCGCGCGCGTCGAGCCACGCGCGCGCCGCCTCGAGGTACATCCACTGCACGTCGAGAGCGGTCATCGTGCGCCCGTCGACGAGCTCGACCGTGGCCGTGAGCGACGGGTCGTGCGAGACCGTCTGCAGCGCCGCGACCGGACGTCGCACGGACCAGTCCTCGGTGAGGTGGCCGTCCTCGATCATGCCGAGCACGAGGGAGGTGGTCCCCGTCTTGAGCAGCGTCGCCACGTCCAGGTGGTTGGCGTCGCCGATGATGACGTGCAGCCGCCGGTAGCGGTCGGCGACGGCGTGGGGCTCGTCGCGGGTGTTGATGATCGGTCGCTTGAGCGTCGTCTCGAGGCCGACCTCGGTCTCGAAGAAGTCCGCCCGCTGCGAGATCTGGTAGCCCGCTCCCCTGCTGTCGACGCCGATGCCGACCCGGCCAGCGCCGCAGACGACCTGGCGCGTCACGAAGAACGGGATGAGGTGGCGCACGATGTCGGGGAAGGCGGTGCGCCGCGGCATGAGGTAGTTCTCGTGCGTGCCGTAGGACTGGCCCTTGCCGTCGGCGTTGTTCTTGTAGAGGTTGACCGGCGCCTGTCCGGGCCGGGCGGCGAGCAGGCGCACCGACTCGAGCGCGATGGCGTCTCCGGCGCGGTCCCACGTCACGGCGTCGCGCGGCAGGGTGACCTCGGGCGAGCTGTACTCCGGGTGCGCGTGGTCGACGTAGTACCGCGCGCCGTTGGTCAGCACGACGTTGGCCAGCGTCGGGTCCTCGACGTCGGTCAGCTGGCTCGGGTCGGCGCTCTGGCGGTCGAGCTGCCATCCACGGGCGTCGCGCAGCGGGTCCTCGAAGGCGTAGTCCCAGCTCGACTGGTTCGAGCGGATCCCCTGCGCGGCGGCGTACACGCTGACGACCTGCCCGGAGAGGAACATCGGGTTGGCCATCGGGTCGCCGGGCACCGAGATGCCGTACTCGGTCTCGAGTCCCATGATCCGCCGCACCGTCATGGCCCGACGATAACCGTCCGGACCGCCGCTTCCGCGCGCGGTCCGGGGTCGTGCGACGGCGTATGCCGTGTGCCCGGCTCTAGATCGCCCCGACCTTCTGCAGCCGGTTGAGCGAGAACCAGCCGAACGGGATCGGGAGCCAGTAGGTGGCGAGGCGGTAGAGCAGGACCGAGGAGACCGCGGTGCCGCTGTCGACGCCGATGGAGATGAGGCCGAACGACATGGCGGCCTCGATGCCGCCGAGGCCGCCGGGCGTGGGGACCGCCGAGCCGACGATGGCACCGGCGAAGTAGACGACCGCGATGGCAGCGACCGGCGCCTGCGCCCCGAAGGCCCTCGTCGCGCAGACGAGAGCGGCCACGAACGACATGTCGAGGAGCAGCGCACCGCCGAGCAGCTGGGTGAGCTTGGCGGGGTGCTGCAGGACGGCGAGCACCTGGGGCAGGGCGGACTTGACCTGCGGGAGAACCCGGTCGGTGAGCAGGCCGCGCACCTTGGGCAGCGCCAGGAGGCCGAGCAGGAGGATGACGACCACGAGGATCGCTGCGACGAGGACCGGCGACGGGCTGAAGGACACGGCTGGGCCGGTGCCCGCGAGCACGCCGGAGATGACGAGCAGGACGAAGTAGGAGCAGAACTGGGCGACCTGGGCGACCCCCACGCTCGCGCCCGCCATGGTCGGAGACAGGCCGGAGGTCTGGAGGTAGCGCGTGTTGAGCGCGATGTTGCCGACGGCGGCCGGGGCGACGAGCCCGCTGAACGCGACGGCGAGCTGGGTCATGTACGTGCGGACGAAGCGCAGGTGGATCTGGACCGCCCCGGAGAGCGCGACCGAGGCACCGGCGAACGTCGCCGCTGCGAAGAGTCCGAGGAGGGCGGCCCACCGCCAGTCGGCGGTGGTGACGACCTTGCCGATGTCGACCTGGGCCAGCTGGGTCAGCAGGACGTAGCCGGCGATGCCGCCACCGAGCAGGGTCACGACGCCTCGGGGCGAGATGCGTCGCAACTGGACCGGCTCGACGGCCTCGGCCCGCGGCCGGAGGGCGACGAGGCGTTCGCGCAGCTCACCCATGACCGACTTGGAGGCCTTGAGCGCGGCTCGCGCGTCAGGGCTCAGCGCGACCGGCTGGAGCACGGGCACGGCACGCAGCACGGCATCCTCGCCGAGCACGGCGACGGCCGAGTCCACGGTGCGCTCCGGGCCCACGCTCAGCGCCACCGTGGTGAGCAGCTGCGCCAGGTCGATGCGCAGGCTGATGTCGTCGGCTGCGACGTCGCCGCTGCCGAGCCTCGACAGCGCCACCCCGCCGTGGTCGTCGACGAGGATCGTCGACGGTCCGAGCTGACGGTGCACGAGGCGTCTGCGGTGCAGGGTGCCCGCGAGGCGCCAGATCGCGGCGAGTCGGGCATCGTCCAGGTCGCCGTCGAGCTCGCTGAGCGGCGTGCCCTGCGGCTCGTCATAGGCGATGACGGCCGAGAAGGGCCCGACCTCCGAGACGGCCACCGGCTTCGGGGCCCGAACGCCGGCGTCGTGCAGCGCCAGACCCATGAGGGTGCGGTGCTCGACCTCCGAGCGCAGGGTGAGCGCGGGTGGGCGGGTGAAGCCGCTGCGCAGGCGCAGCACGCGGAGCAGGCGTCGCCCGGAGGCGAGCCCGAAGGTGTCACGGTCGATGACGTGGACGTCGAGCGGGCCCTGGGTGGTCTGGCCGAGGTAGCGGCGGTCGCCGGCGTCGTTGGCGTCGATGAGCTCCAGACGGGTCAGCGGCAGTCCGCCCGAGACGAGCACCGCGGCCACCTCGGTGCCCGGCGGGCGCGTCGAGGTCACTCCGAACACGAGGCGGGAGCCGAGACCGACCATCCAGCCGATGAGGAGGGAGCACGCGAGGGCGGCCAACGTCATCGCCCCGGAGAGCAGCGTGGTGACGAGGGTCGCGATGACCACCGTGGTCGCGATGGGTGAGATCCACTTGCGTCCCGAGATGTCGGCGACCGTGAGCAGGGCGAGCATCGCAACGATGACGATGTCGAGCGGCCCCGTGTGACCCGTCGTCGTCGGGCGCGTCAGCACGTCGGTGACGAAACCACCGTTGCCGGACTGGACGAGGACCGCGAGGACGATGACGAGGACGCCTCCGACGACGGCCGTGCCGAGCGCCTGGATCAGCTGCATGGGCCGGCGGCGAACGAGCAGGTCCGCCCCGACCCCGATGGGCAGCAGCAGCACGCCGATACCGCTCATCCAGCCGAGGAGGGTCAGGAGCAGCCGGGGCAGCCCGCTCGTGGCATCGGTGAGGTCCTGCTCGACCGCGCCCCGCGTTCCGGCGGCGAGATCGGCGATGAGCAGTCCGAGGACGAGCAGCACGAGGGCGGCCGCGAGGCGCACGCCGTCGGCGGGCCGGCGGACCCGCTCCGGGATCGGGGGCTCGACGACCTCCACGTCGATCGGCGCCTCGGGGTCCGGGGACTGCCGGCCATCCACGTCCCGCTCGTCGGGCCGGTCGTCGGGACGCTCGTCGCGCCGTTCGGGCGCGTCGGAGGGGTCGGCGGTGTCAGGTCGCCCGTCCCTCTCGGCGCGGGTGTCGGCGTTGCCCGCCGTCTGGTGCATGGTCTCCCCCGTGGTCTCGTCCGACAGCTCAGCACGGGCGGCGCCAGCCCCGTCCCTGGGGGGCTGTGTCCTCTCCGAGTTGCCGGGCATGGGTCAATCCTGCACGAGGCACCCGCAGAAACGCTGGAGGCCGCCGTGACCACGCCACGCCGGTCCTCCACGCAGGTCCCCGGGCTGGTCGCCCGGCTCCGGGGACGAGCGCGCCCGACGCCCGCCGCGCGAAGCCTCCGGATGCGGTGCGAGACTGACGCCGTGACGGTCAGTGACTCCTGGGACATGCCCCTGCGCACCAAGCTCCTCGCCCGGGCCCTGAGCCGCTCACGCGGTGCCGACCGGATGCAGACGTACGACGAGATCGCCCGCAGCAGAGCGTGGTTCGCTCCGGCGAGGATCCCCTTCACGTGGGTGACGGGTCCGGTGCCGCGCAGCGTCGCGATCGCGGGCACGGGCTTCCGGGCGCGTGACGGGCACGAGGTGGCCGTGCGCACGTACCGGCCACGTGACGCCGCCGGTGAGGTCCTGCCCGCCGTGCTCTGGTTCCACGGGGGTGGTTGGGTGCTCGGCAACACGCGGGGCTACGACCCCATCTGCGCCTGGATCGCCGACCGTGCCCGGGTCGCCGTGCTCAACGTCGACTACCGCCTGGCCCCCGAGCACCGGGCGCCCCAAGCCGCCCACGACTGCGTCGACGCAGCCCGCTGGGCCGCGTCCGAGGCCTCGGGACCGGACCTGCGGCACACCGGTCTCGGTCTCGCCGGCGACTCGGCCGGCGGCAACCTCGCCGCTGTCGCCGCCCAGGTGCTCCTCGCCGACGGCGGCGCCGACATCGCCTACGAGGCACTCCTCTACCCGGCCGTCGACGCCACGATGAGCTCGCCGTCCGTCACCGAGCACGCGCAGGCCCCGATCCTCACCCGCGGCGACATGGACATGTTCCTGGCGCACTACCTCGGGGACGGCGACGACGCGCTCGACCCGGTGCACCCGCTCGTCTCCCCGCTGCACGCCACGGATCTCTCCGGACTGCCGCCCACCCTCGTCCAGACGGCGGACCTCGACCCGCTCCGCGACGAGGGCGCAGCCTACGCCGCACGGCTTCAGGCGGCGGGCGTCGAGGCCAGGCACACGAACTACCCGCGCGTCCCACACGGCTTCATGAGCTTCCCCGGCGCCACCCGGGTCGGGGCTGCGGCACGCACCGAGCTGGTCGACTGGGTCTCACGCCACGCGAGACCCGGAAGGGTCGGATAGTCTGCGAACGCACGCGAGTCTCGTGAGGGATGGTCTCGAAGTGAACGACGTCGTCGTGTTCAGCGGCTCGGCGCACCCCGCCCTGGCCGACCGGATCTGCTCCCACCTCGGGGTGACCCGGTCCCCCGTCGACATCAAACGGTTCAGCAACGACTGCCTCCAGGCACAGCTGCTCGCCAACTGCCGCCAGCGCGACGTCTACATCGTGCAGCCGCTCGTGCCGCCGACGCAGGAGCACCTCATGGAGCTGCTCCTCATGATCGACGCAGCGCGCGGGGCCTCGGCGGCGCAGATCACCGCCGTCATGCCGCACTACGCCTATGCGCGGTCGGACAAGAAGGACGCCTCTCGCATCTCCCTCGGCGGGCGGCTCGTGGCCGACATGATCTCCACCGCAGGCTGCCACCGAGTGCTGACGATGGCGCTGCACGCTCCGCAGGTGCACGGCTTCTTCTCCACCCCGGTCGACCACCTCACCGCCATCGGTGTGCTCGCCGACCACTACCGCGACAACGACCTGACCAACTCGATCGTCGTCAGTCCCGACCTCGGCAACGCCAAGGTCGCGACCCAGTTCGCCCGCCTGCTGGGGCTGCCCGTGGCCGCCGGGTCCAAGCAGCGCGTGGCTGACGACCGCGTCGTCATCGACTCCATCGTCGGCGACGTCTCGGGGCGTCGGGCCATCATCCTCGACGACGAGATCGCGACGGGCGGCTCGATGCTCGAGCTCATGGACCGGCTCAAGGACGCCGGAGCCACGGAGGCGGCCATCGTGTGCACCCACGGCCTCTTCGCGGGCAAGGCGGTCGAGCGTCTGCGCGACCACCCGTTCGTCACCGAGGTCGTCACCACCGACACCGTGCCGGCGCCGCCCGGGTGGCCGGAGCTCAAGGTGCGCTCCGTGTCGGCGCTCTTCGCCGAGGCGATCAGCCGGATCCACCACGGCCGCTCGGTGAGCTCGCTCTTCGAGGGCGTGGACCCCACGCACGCGCCCCCGCAGGCCAGGCTCCCCTTCGACCCGCAGACATGACGCGCACCCCCTGGTGGCGCCGCCCACCCGTCGCCCTCGGGCTCGACGTCCTGCTCGTGCTCGTGTTCGCCGGGGTCGGGCGAGCGAGCCACGACGAAGCCGGACCCGTGCTCGGCGCCGTGCTCACCGCGTGGCCGTTCCTCGTCGGGACGGCTGCCGGCTGGCTCGTCGTGCGCGTCGTCCGGCGCACCTGGCCGGTCGACGTCGGGCCGGGTGTCACGGTCTGGTTCGCCACCGTCCTGGTCGGTATGCTCCTGCGCCACGCCGTGGGCTCGGGCACGGCCGCGAGCTTCATCGTGGTCGCGTCGGTCGTGCTGGCGCTGTTTTTGCTCGGCTGGCGGGCCCTGGGAGCGTATGCCGTCCGCCGAGCCCGCACCCCGCACCCGAGCTGAACCCCTCCAGACAGCACCCGCCACCACCCGACATCACCCGACATCACCGAGTGGCCACGTCTGGCCCCCGCGGTGACCTCAGGCGGAGGGCAGACGTGTGCCGTGTGGCCCGGCAACCCGGGCCACACGGCATACGCACTCGCTCAGAGGTACTGACCCGTGTTGGCCGTCGCGATGGACCGACCGGGCTCCGTGCCGTCCTTGCCCTTCAGGAGCGTGCGGATGTAGACGATCCGCTCGCCCTTCTTGCCGCTGATCCGGGCCCAGTCGTCCGGGTTCGTCGTGTTGGGCAGGTCCTCGTTCTCCTTGAACTCGTCGACGCAGCTGTTGAGCAGGTGCTCGACGCGGATGCCCTTCTGGCCGGTCGTGAGGAAGTCCTTGATCGCCAGCTTCTTCGCGCGGTCGACGATGTTCTGGATCATCGCCCCGGAGTTGAAGTCCTTGAAGTAGAGGATCTCCTTGTCGCCACCCTGGTAGGTCACCTCGAGGAAGCGGTTCTCCTCCATCTCGGAGTACATCCGCTCGACCGCGGCCGTGATCATGGCAGCCACCGTGGCGTCCCGGTCTCCCCCGTTGACCGCGAGGTCGTGCTCGTGGAGCGGCAGGGTGTCGGTGAGGTACTTGCTGAAGATGTCGCGCGCGCTCTCGGCGTCGGGCCGCTCGATCTTGATCTTGGCGTCGAGGCGCCCCGGGCGCAGGATCGCGGGGTCGATCATGTCCTCGCGGTTGGAGGCCCCGATGACGATGACGTTGTCGAGGCGCTCCACGCCGTCGATCTCGGCCAGCAGCTGCGGCACGATCGTCGTCTCGACGTCGCTAGAGACGCCCGACCCGCGGGTGCGGAACAGCGAGTCCATCTCGTCGAAGAAGACGACGACCGGCGTTCCGTCGGACGCCTTCTCCCTCGCGCGCTGGAAGATGAGCCGGATGTGCCGCTCGGTCTCGCCGACGTACTTGTTGAGCAGCTCCGGGCCCTTGATGTTGAGGAAGTAGCTCTTCTCGAGGGGCTGGCCGGTGCGGGCCGACACCTGGCGCGCCAGCGAGGCCGCGACCGCCTTGGCGATGAGCGTCTTGCCGCAGCCGGGAGGACCGTAGAGCAGGACTCCCTTCGGCGGCTTGAGGGCGTGCTCCTTGTAGAGCTCGGGGTGCAGGAAGGGCAGCTCGACGGCGTCGCGGATCTGCTCGATCTGGCCGGCGAGACCGCCGATGTCGGAGTAGTCGACGTCGGGGACCTCCTCGAGCACGAGCTCCTCGACCTCGAGCTTGGGGATGACCTCGTGGACGAAGTTCGACCGCGGGTCGAGCGTCAGGGAGTCACCGACGCGGATGCGCTCGGCGAGCAACGGCGTGGCGATGCGGCAGACCCGTTCCTCGTCGCCGTGCGTGACGACGACGACGCGCTCCTCGTCGATGCGCTCCTTGACGGTGACGACCTCGCCGACCCGCTCGTAGCCGTGCACCGACACCACGTTGAGGGCCTCGTTGAGCATGACCTCGCGGCCGAGCCCCAGCTCCTGCTGGTCGACGGACGGGCTGATCGCGACGCGCATCTTGCGGCCGCCCGTGATGATGTCGATCGCGCCGTCGTCGGGCGGGTCGATGACGAGGCCGTACGTGCTCGGCGGCTGCGCCAGCCGGTCGACCTCCTTCTTCAGCGTGACGATCTGTTCGCGGGCGTCCTTGAGCGTGCGCACGAGGCGCTCGTTCTGCGACGAGAGCGTCGACAGGCTCGTCTGGACGTGGGCCAGCCTGGCCTCGAGCTCGCGCGCGCGCTGCGGCGAGTGCCGAGCCACCTCGCGCAGGGACTCGACCTCGGCACGCAGGGCTGCGAGCTCGCGGTCACCCGCGCCGGGCACTCCCCCCGGGACTCCACCGTCGGTGGCACCGTCAGGGTCTGGGTTGCGGACGTCATCAGACATCTCGGCCTCCTCGATCCGTCACTCGCACATAGTGACGATTCGACCCTAACCCCGGGTCAGCCGATGTCGTCGGACGTTTCAGCCAGTGATCGGCGGACGCGTCGGATCGTCTTGTCGCTCTTGACCCGTTCGCCGAGCGCCTCGGGCGTCCAGGCATCCGCCGGGATGTCGGTCGAGGCCGTGGACCCGGGCACCACCACGGGCCCGCCGTCGATGCCCGTGCTCGCCGGACCCGACCCGTCCTGCTCGGTCGAGCCGACGTCGGCCGTGTCGCCATAGGCACCCTTGGCCGGTCGACGCTTGCGCTCCGGCGGGACCACCCCGGGAGCGAGGCGCCGCGTCGTGATGAGGAAGCCGGTGTGACCGTGCATGCGGTGCTGCGGGCGCACGGCGAGACCCTCGAGGTGCCATCCCCGCACGAGCGACTCCCACGCGGACGGCTCGGTGAAGCCGCCGTGGGCGCGGATCCCCTCGGCCACCCGGCTCAGCTGGGTGGTCGTGGCGACGTAGCAGATGAGCACGCCCCCGGGGATGAGCGCCTCGGACACGGCCTCGAGGCACTCCCACGGCGCGAGCATGTCGAGGACGACGCGGTCGACCGTGCCGGGCGGGGCCACGGCGGGCAGTGACTCGACGAGGTCGCCCACGGTCACCGTCCACGCCGGGTGGTCACCACCGAAGAACGCGCGGCCGTTGCCACGAGCGATGTCGGCGAAGTCCTCGCGCCGCTCGAACGACAGGAGTCGGCCGTGCTCACCGATGGCGCGCAGGAGCGACATGGACAACGCGCCGCTGCCGACACCCGCCTCGACGACGGTCGCGCCGGGGAAGATGTCGGCCATCTGGACGATCTGGCCGGAGTCCTTGGGGTAGACGACCGCCGCGCCGCGCGGCATCGACATGACGTAGTCGCTGAGGAGCGGCCGCAGGGCGAGGTACTCGACCCCGGCGGTGTTCGTCACGACGGAGCCGTCGTGCGAGCCGATGAGGTCGTCGTGCCTGAGGAACCCACGGTGCGTGTGGAACTCACGGCCCGGCTCGAGCGTGATGGTGTGCAGGCGTCCCTTGGGGTCGGTCAGCTGGATGCGCTCGCCCACCTCGAAGACGCCGCGGCGATCGTGCGCTCCCGCGACGAGGGACGGCTCGGCGGCGGGCTGCTCGGCGTCGGTCATGGGAGCACAGTCTAGGTGCCGCCGGAGGCTTTTCCGGACACCCGCCTCAGGGCCGCCGCCTCGACCTCGTAGCGGCTCTGGCGCCCCGCCGGCCCGCCGAAGAAGCGGCGCCGCAGAGCACCCTCGACCTCGACGAGGTCACCACCACGCAGCCGCATCGCGGTGCGCCGAGCCGCGGCCGTCCAGCACACGACGTCGATGGTGTCGACGGTCGCCCGCCTGGTTGCCTCGACCGGCGCGCGACGTCGTCCGGCCACGGGCTCACGCGGGACGACGAGACGCAGCACGGCGATGAGGTCGCCGCTCGGCAGCTCGCGCTCCTCGGCCTCCGTGGCCAGCCGTCCCCTCAGGGCCACCTCGTTGCGCCCGCTCACGGGGTCGTCCGGGCTCGAGCGCCCCGGCCGGCCGCTCGCGGTCGGGCTCGTCCTCGTGCTGCTGCGACTCGTCGCCATGGTCACTCCCTCCGGCCCGCGTCTCGGACCCCGCGACCCACCGTGCCGGACGACACGAGTGCGGCGACAGTCAGCGCAACGGCCTGTGGACAGGACCTGCCGCCGCCCCGGGGGTGTGGAGGGCCGTGGTCTGCCGGGAGGGCGACCGCGCCACGCTGCACACGCCCGTCGTGGGCAGGCCGTGACGCGTACCGCCGAGCGCGAACGGGCTGCCGGTCAGCGTCGCCCTCGGCGCGACAGCTCGGCTCCGACGACCGCGTTGATCCGCTCGGCCGTCGCCAGCCCACGGATGTCACGCGTCGCCTCGTCGACGACGACCGCCAGGGAGAGCTCCCGCTCCGTCATGACCCGGATCAGGTCGGTGAGGACCGCGTCGTCGGGGAGGGCGACCACCCAGGCTACCGGCTGCGCGACGGTCACGGACGCGATGGCCGTGCGGTCGCGGCTCCCCAGCGGCACGGCTGCGGCGGAGTCGGGGTCGACGACCCCCAGGGGCCACCCCGTGGGGTCCGCCGCCGCGACCCAGGCACCCGAGGCGACAGCGGGCTCCACCTCCGCCACCGTGGCCGTGCCCGCGACGAGCGCGAGAGGCTCGAGCACGTCCGCCGCACGTCCCGACGTCGCCTCGTGGATGCGGCCGGCCTGCACCGCCCCCGAGGCTCCCTGCCACAGGAAGAACGCGATCGCCACCGGCCAGACGAGGTCGAAGAGCTGCGGCGAGCGCTCCTCGGCGAGGGGGCGCAGGGCGAACCAGCCGACCGTCAGCACCGCGACGACCCGGCCGAGCCACCCCGCGGCGACGAGCCCGCGACCCTTGCTGCCGGTGGCACGCCACACGAGGGCGCTGACGATCTGGCCCCCGTCGAGCGGGAGGCCCGGCAGCAGGTTGAAGAGCCCGACGAGGAGGTTGGCGAAGGCGACGATGCCGAGCAGCGTCACGGCCGTCTCGTTCGTCGTCAGGGCACGGATGCCCCAGACGACTCCGGCGAGCACGAGGTTGGACAGCGGCCCCACGACGGCGACGAGCGCGGTCGTCGTCGGCGAGGTGCGGGTCGCGTCGTAGACGGTGTGGCCACCCCACACGTCGGCGACGATCCGGCTCACCGGGTGACCACGCCAGCGCGCGGCCAGGGCGTGGGAGGCCTCGTGCACGAGCACCGACACGAGCAGGAGCACGGCGTAGCCGGCCGCCAGCAGGTACCCGTAGGAGGCTCCGCGGTCGGGGCGGGCGAGGTTGGGACCGAAGACGACGACGATGATGACGGCGATGATCGGCCAGGAGCGGCCGAGGTAGACCGGGGTGCCGGCCAGGCTGCCGATGCGCCACCCGTGGGCCGCGGAGGGGCGCGCGGGAGTGCTCATGCGCCCGAGCCTATGCCCTGCGAGAGGCCACATCCTGTGTCGGTCCCGGCGGGGGCCTGTGGGTGGCGGCCCGGCGGTGTCGGCCTCGCGGCATACAGTCGCCCCATGGTTGCAGCGCTGTCCCCGAGCCGGGCCTCGGACTTCATGTCGTGCCCGCTCCTCTACCGCTTCCGGGTCATCGACAAGCTCCCGTCGCCCCCGACCCAGGCCACGGCCCGCGGCACGCTCGTGCACGCCGTGCTCGAGCGGCTCTTCGACCTCCCCGCCACCGAGCGCACCATCGAGGCCGCCGTCGACCTCGTGCCGCAGGAGTGGCAGCGCCTCGCCGACGAGGAGCCGGCGATGCTCGACCTGCTCGCCGAGCACGACGGGCGCACCGACGAGTGGTTCGCGGGCGCCGCCACGCTGCTGCAGACGTGGTTCGGGCTCGAGGACCCCACCCGGCTCGAGCCCGCGGAGCGCGAGCTCTACGTCGAGACCGAGATCGACGGCCTCGTCCTGCGGGGCTACGTCGACCGCCTCGACGTCGCCCCCGGCGGCGCGATGCGCGTCGTCGACTACAAGACCGGCCGCTCCCCCTCCGAGCACTTCGAGGGCAAGGCCCTCTTCCAGATGAAGTTCTACGCGCTCGTGCTGTGGCGCCAGCGCGGGGTCATGCCCAAGCGGCTCCAGCTGGTTTACCTCGGCAACAGCGAGATCGTCGCCTACGAGCCTGACGAGCAGGACCTGCTCGGCACCGAACGCAAGGTCAAGGCGCTGTGGCAGGCCATCGAGCGGGCTGCGACGACGGGTGACTGGCGGCCCAGCCCGAGCCGGCTGTGCGACTGGTGCGACCACCGCGCCCTCTGCCCCGCCTGGGGAGGTACGCCACCACCCCTGCCGGTCGACGCGGCCGAGCGCGCCGTCGACCCCACGGTCACCGGGGTCGTCGAGGTCGACGACTGACAGGCCGACGATGACGTATGCCGTGTGCCAGGGGCAAACGGCATACGTCGTCGGGTGGTCGGACCGTCCTCAGACGGTGTGCTCGTCCGCGACGTCGAGGGCCTCGTCGAGGATCGCGAGTCCCTCCTCGACCTCAGCCGGGGTCGTCGTGCAGGGCGGCACGACGTGGGTCCGGTTGAAGTGCGTGAACGGCCACAGGCCGCGCTCCTTGCAGGCCGCGGCGAACGCCGCCATCGGCCGAGCCGCCTCACCGGCTGCGTTGAACGGCACCAGGGGCTCGCGCGTGTCGCGGTCGCGGACGAGCTCCACGGCCCAGAAGACGCCGAGGCCGCGCACGTCACCGACACTCGGGTGCCGAGAGGCGATCTCGCGCAGGCGTGGACCGATGACGTCGGTGCCGAGCATCCGGGCGTTGTCGATGATCCCCTCCTCGCGGAAGGCGTTGATGGACGCGACGGCGGAGGCGCAGGCCAGCGGGTGGCCCGAGTAGGTCAGCCCACCGGGGAAGGCGCGCTGGTCGAACGTCGCCCGGATCTCGTCCGAGATGACGACGCCGCCCAGGGGCACGTAGCCGGAGTTGACGCCCTTGGCGAAGGTGATGAGGTCCGGGGTGACGCCCCAGTGGTCGACGGCGAACCACTCGCCGCACCGTCCGAACCCCGCCATGACCTCGTCGGCGATGAGCATGATCCCGTGCTCGTCGCAGAGGTCGCGGACGCCCTGGAGGTAGCCGTCCGGCGGGACGAGGATGCCGTTCGTGCCGACGACGGTCTCGAGGACGACGGCAGCGATGGTGTGGGCGCCCTCGACCATGATGGTGTCGCGCAGGTGCGACAGGGCTCGGTCGCGCTCCTGCTCCTCGGACTCGGAGTGGAACGCCGAGCGGTACGTGTACGGACCCCAGAAGTGGACGACGCCGGCGACGGCCGGCTCGGCCGGCCAGCGGCGGGGGTCGCCCGTCAGCGTGATCGCCCCGGCCGTGGCGCCGTGGTAGCTCCGGTAGGTCGCGAGCACCTTGTGCCGGCCCGTGTGCAGGCGAGCCATCCGGATCGCGTTCTCGTTGGCCTCGGCCCCGCCGTTGGTGAAGAAGACGGCAGACAGCCCCTCGGGGGCGACCTCGGTGATGAGCCGGGCCGCCTCGCTGCGCGCGTCGTTGGCGAAGGCGGGCTGGATCGTGGCGAGCCGCGCGGCCTGCTCCTGGATCGCGGCGACGACCTTGGGGTGGTTGTAGCCGATGTTGACGTTGACGAGCTGGCTGCTGAAGTCGAGGTAGCGCTTGTCCTGGTAGTCCCAGAAGTAGGAGCCCTGCGCCCGCGCGATCGGCAGCGGGTCGATGAGCCCCTGCGCGGACCACGAGTGGAAGACGTGGGCGCGGTCGAGTGCACGCACCTCGTCCTCACCCATGGCGTCGAGCTGTGCGGCCACGACGGTGCGGTGGTCGCTGTCGGTCAGGTCGGTGCGGGTCAGGTCGGTGTGGGTCAGGTCGCTCAGGTCGGTCACGGGTGGGTCCTGTCTCAGCGGGTGCGCGGGAAGCCGAGGTCGACGCTCGAGGTGGCCGGGTCGGGCCACCGCTGGGTCACGACCTTGCCGCGCGTGAAGAAGTTGATGCCCTCGGGGCCGTACATGTGGGTGTCGCCGAAGAGCGAGTCCTTCCAGCCACCGAAGGAGTAGTAGGCGACGGGCACGGGGATCGGCACGTTGATGCCGACCATGCCGACCTCGACCTCGTTCTGGAACCGGCGGGCCGCGCCGCCGTCCCGGGTGAAGATGGCGGTGCCGTTGGCGTACTGGTTGGCGTTGATGAGGGCGAGCCCCTCGTCGTAGGTGGCGACGCGCACGACCGAGAGCACCGGGCCGAAGATCTCGTCGCGGTAGACCGTCATGTCGGGCGTCACGTCGTCGAGCAGCGTCATGCCGAGGAAGAAGCCGTCCTCGGGGACGTCCTGCTCGCGCCCGTCGACGACGACGGTGGCACCGGCCTCGGCACCGGCCGCGACGTAGCCGGCGACCTTGTCGCGGTGCTCGCGGGTGATGAGCGGGCCCATGTCGGTGCCCTCGGCGGCGCCCGGGCCGACCGTCAGCTTCGGCAGCCGGGAGGAGATCGCCGAGACGAGGTCGTCGCCGACGTCGCCGACGGCGACCGCGACGGACAGGGCCATGCAGCGCTCGCCCGCCGCACCGTACGCGGCCGAGACGATGGCGTCGGCGGCCATGTCGATGTCGGCGTCGGGCAGGACGAGGGCGTGGTTCTTCGCGCCACCGAGGGCCTGGACCCGCTTGCCGTTGGCCGTGCCGCGCTCGTAGATGTACCTCGCGATGGGCGTCGAGCCGACGAAGCTCAGAGCGGCGACGTCGTCGTGGTCGAGCAGCGCGTCGACGGCCTCCTTGTCGCCGTGGACGACGGTGAAGACGCCGTCGGGCAGGCCGGCCTCCTTCCACAGCTCGGCGAGGAAGAGCGAGGCCGACGGGTCCTTCTCGCTCGGCTTGAGCACGAAGGCGTTGCCGCACGCGATGGCGTTGGCGCACATCCACAGCGGCACCATCACCGGGAAGTTGAAGGGGGTGATGCCGGCGACGACCCCGAGCGGCTGACGGATGCTGTAGACGTCGACGCCGCTGGCGGCCTGCTCGGAGAAGCCGCCCTTGAGCAGCTGCGGGACCCCGGTGGCGAACTCGACGTTCTCCAGGCCGCGGGCGATCTCGCCGACGGCGTCGGACAGCACCTTGCCGTGCTCGGCGGTGACGATCGCGGCTAGCTCGTCGGTGCGCGTGTGCAGCAGCTCGCGGAAGGCGAAGAGGACCGCTGCCCGGCGCGACAGCGAGCTCGTGCGCCACTCGCGCCCGGCGTCGACCGCGGTCTTGACCGCGGCGTCCACCTCGGCGACCGAGGCGAGCGCGACCTCGCCGGTCCGGCGTCCGGTCGCCGGGTCGTGCACGGGGGCCGTGCGGCCGGAGACACCGGGCACGCGGGCGCCCGAGATCCAGTGGTCGATGGTGGTCAGGGGCTCGCTCGTCATGACGCCAACGCTACGTGCCACCCCTACCCCATACAAAGTATGTATTGCTATGTTACGAAGATGCGCGCCGTCATCTCCGCCCTCGAGGAGCGCCTCGACGCCCCGACGGCGAAGGGCCTCGCCCAGGCCGTGTCCCGGGCCATTCGCGACGCCGCGCTGTCGCCCGGGGACCGGCTGCCGCCTATCCGGCGCGTTGCCGAGGAGCTGATGATGTCGCCCACGACCGTCAGCGCGGCCTGGCAGCTGCTCGCGCGATCGGGGACGATCCGGTCGGACGGTCGACGCGGCACGACCGTCGCACCGACGGCGCGCGGTGGTGAGCGCTACACGCGAGCCCTGCGACACGAGTCGCCCGTGCGTCTCGACCTGTCGACCGGCATCCCCGACAGCGCGCTGCTGCCCCCACTCGTGCCGGTGCTCTCGCTCCTCGCGGAGCCCGCGACTCCGAGCAGCTACCTCGACGACCCCGTGCTCGAGGAGCTGCGGGCCGAGCTCGCCGGGGACTGGCCGTATGCCGCGGAGGAGCTCCTCGTCGTCGACGGCGCGATGGACGCGCTCGACCTCATCTCCAGGACCCTGCTGCGCCCCGGCGACCTCGTCATCGTCGAGAACCCGGGCTTCCCGCCCCTGCTCGACCTCCTCGAGGACCGGGGCGTCGACGTCGTCGGCGTCCCGCTCGACGAGACCGGGATCGACCTCGACCGCGTGGAGGCGCTGCTGCCGCGGCGGCCGGCCGCCGTCGTCATCCAGCCACGCGGGCAGAACCCGACCGGCGTGTCGATGTCGCCGACGCGGGCACGCCGTCTCGCGCGGCTGCTGCGCGGTCACGACTGCATCATCGTCGAGGACGACTCGAGCGGACCGATCGCGACGTCGGAGCCGATCAGTCTCGGCGCCTGGATCCCCGACCAGGTGCTCCACATCCGCAGCTTCAGCAAGTCCCACGGACCGGACCTGCGCATCGCGGCGCTCAGCGGTCCTGCCGCGCTGCTCGCCCCCGTGCGACACGCCCGGGCCATCGGCCAGGGGTGGACCAGCCGGCTGCTGCAGCGCGTGCTCGCCGCCCTGCTGCGCGACGACGACTGCCTCCGCAGCACGGCCGCGGCGCGAGCCGAGTACGCCCGTCGCCGTGCCCTGGTCGTCGAGCGGCTCTCGACCCACGGGATCGAGGTGCCGGGCACGGACGGGCTGAACATCTGGGTTCCGGTGCGCGACGAGGCGGCCGCCGTGCTCCGCCTGGCGAGCCAGGGCATCGCGGTGACCCCCGGATCCCCGTTCTCGGTCGAGCACCCGCCGGGTCCGTCCGGCCACGTCCGCGTCACGACAGGCCTCGTCCGCGCGCGCCATGACGAGGTGGCCGACCTCATCGCCGAGGCGGCAAGTGCCGGGGCCTGGACGGCTCAGCACCGCTGACGCCGCCGGTGCGGGGCGTCGCGCCGCACGCGCAGACTCGGGGCTCGGTCGGGCTCAGGGAGCAGTCGGGCTCAGGGAACAGTCGGGCTCAGGGCTCGGTCGCGGGCCGTCGGTGTCCCAGGGCCTCGAGCACCTGAGCGAGGCGCCGGTCGCGGGTCTGCTCGGTCCGGGCCGAGGAGACCGAGAGCGCGTGGGCCCTCTGCATGCTCGGTGACAGGGCGTTCCACGCGGCGAGGGCTCCCGGGTCGGCGTCCAGCACTGCCTGCAACGCCTCGGGCACGTCGACCGTGCGCGGCGCCTCGTCGAGATCCAGCGACACGTCGATCTCGTCGCCGGCTCCCCGTCCCGTCGCGGCTCGGGTGGCCGCGTTGAACGACACGAGGAACCGTCCACCCATGGACGCGATGGAGGTGCGGTAGCGGTGGTTGCCGTCGACCGTCACCTGGACCGGGACCCGTCGGCCCCGCCCGAAGGCCGCGACGACGGCGTCCGGCACGACGATGGCGACGTTGTTGCCACCGGTGGCCTCGAGGACAGCGCGAAAGCTCTGGACGCTCTCACTCACGACTGCACCCTTTCGTCGATGTCCGGGCCCGGGCGTGGGGCCCGGGCGTGGGGCCGGTTCGGGTCAGGCGCGCCCGGCGTCGCGCGCCTTGAGTCGCGCCTCCTCGGCGCGCACCTGCGCGTGGATGTCCCGCTCGGCGACGAGCCACGACGGCATCTGCTCGATGAGCGCCTTGATCTCGTCGGTGGTCAGGTGCTCACCGACACCCCCGCGGGCCAGCCCCGAGTTGGAGATGCCGAGACGTCGCGCCGTCTCCTGGCGGGTGTGGGGACCGTTGCGCCGCAGCGTCGCGAGCCACTCCGGCGGGTCCGCCTGAAGCGCGTTGAGCTCGGTGCGACTGACGACGCCTTCCTGGAAGTCGGCCGGGGTCTCGGACAGCAGGACGCCGAGCTTCTTCGCGGCCGTCTGGGGCTTCATGGTCTGCGGCTTCGGCGTGGGCATGGGTCAAGCCTAGGGCGTCGGACCAGGCTCTCCGCACGTCCGGGCGACCCCGGCTCCCCCGCACCCCGGGGCGACGTCCTGTCGGTGACTCCTCTGCGGTGGACTAGCCTCGGGACGACCTGTCCCGACCGCGGAGGCCCACCATGACGGAACCGTTCCGCGTCGAGTTCGTCCCCGGCGTGACGCCCGACAAGTGGCTTCGGGTGTGGGCCCAGCGCCTGCCCGACTCGCCCCTGGAGGCACTCCCCGTCGACGACGCCGACGCCCTGGGTCACCTCAGGGACGGGTCGTCGTCGATGGTGCTGCTCCGCCTCCCGGTCGACCGTGACGGCCTGCACGTCATCCCGCTCTACGAGGAGGTGCCGGTCGTCGTCGTGGCCAAGGAGCACGTCGTCGCGGCCGTCGACGAGGTCGACGTGGCGGACCTCTCGGACGACGTGCTGATGCAGGATCCGTCACTCGTTCCCGAGTGGTCGGCGGTGGCCGACCCGGAGACGCTGGAGAGGTCGAGGGGCATGCCGCCGATGACGACGAGACAGGCCGTCGGCGTCGTGGCGACGGGCTCTGGGGTCGTCATCGTGCCGATGTCCGTCGCCCGACTGCACCACCGCAAGGACGTCATCCACCGTCCGGTCACCGGGGTTGCGCCCTCGCGGGTCGGGCTGGCCTGGCGCGTCGACGACGAGGACCCCCGCATCGAGGAGTTCATCGGCATCGTGCGGGGGCGCACCGAGCGCAGCACCCGCGGCACGACGAGCGGCGAATCTCCGCAGACGCCGGGCAAGACGGCTCGGTCCGAGGTGCCGGACGGTCGCGGGCGTCCCCGGGCGGCCACTGCGCGTCGAGGCCAGTCGAGCGGTCGCAAGGGCGCCCCCCGTGGAGGTGGCCCGCGACGCAAGGGCCGCCGCTGAGCCGCCACGTCACGAACGGCCGCAGCCCCGGGGGGTGACGGCTGGACGTCGGGCCCCGCCGCCGGCGCTCCGCCTCAGCGAGAGGACCGCAGGGGCGACACGATCCTCGTGAGGTCGGCGGCGCCGACACCGGCGAGCGTGTCGATGTGCACCGCTCCCTCGATGGGTGGCACCGGCACGACGTGTGGGATGGCGATCGTCGGCACGCCCGCGGCCGTGGCCGAGCGCACTCCGGCGGGCGAGTCCTCGATCGCGATGCAGTCGGCAGGGTCGACGCCGATGAGTCGGGCGGCGGCGAGGTAGGGCTCCGGGTGGGGCTTGCCGTGGCTCACCTCGTCGCCGGTGACGAGGTGCACGAAGGCCCCCTCGGGCAGTCGGGCGACGACCATGTGGGCGAGGGAACGCCACGACATCGTCACGAGCAGGGACGGCACGCCGAGCGTCCCGAGTTCCAGCAGCAGCTCACGAGCCCCGGGACGCCACGGCACCCGGCGCTCCACCTGGGCGATGACGCGACCGAGCAGGGCATCGATGATCTCAGGCACGGTCAGGGCGATCCCGGACTGGTCGATGATCAGCTGGGCCGAGACCTCGAGGGCGTTGCCGACGAGCTGGTGGGCGAACTCGTCGTTCCACTCGCCGCCGTGGGCCGCCACGAGCTCGTGCTCGGCCTGGATCCAGTAGGGCTCGGTGTCGACGAGCGTGCCGTCCATGTCCCACAGGACGGCAGCGGGCAGGGCCGGGACCACGACGTCGTCGGGCTCGGTGGTGCGAGACAGGGTCACCGGGTCAGTCCTCCGGGTCGTAGGCGAGGTTCGAGGACAGCCAGCGCTCGGCCTCGGCGAGCGTCCAGCCCTTGCGCTCGGCGTAGTCCTGGACCTGGTCCCGGCCGAGTCGGCCGACGACGAAGTACTGGGACTGCGGGTGCGAGAAGTACCAGCCGCTGACCGAGGCGCCCGGCGACATGGCCATGCTCTCGGTGAGGGTAATGCCCGTGTTGGCCTCGACGTCGAGCAGGCGCCAGAGCGTGTCCTTCTCGGTGTGCTCGGGGCAGGCCGGGTAGCCCGGGGCCGGACGGATGCCGGCGTACTGCTCCTTGATGAGCGACACGTTGTCGAGGTGCTCGTCGGGCGCGTAGCCCCAGAACTCCTTGCGCACCCGCTCGTGCATGCGCTCCGCGAAGGCCTCGGCGAGTCGGTCGGCGAGCGACTCGAGCAGGATGGCGTTGTAGTCGTCGAGGTCGGCCCGGAAGGCGGCGACGCGCTCCCCCGCGCCGAGACCCGCGGTCACGGCGAACCCGCCGACCCAGTCGGGCGTGCCACGCGGCGCGACGTAGTCGGCGAGCGACCGGTTGGGCACGCCCGCACGGTGCTCACCCTGCTGGCGCAGGTGGTGCAGGACGGTCAGGCGCTCGGTGCGGGCGTCGTCGAGGTAGACCTCGACGTCGTCACCGACCGAGTTGGCGGGGAAGAACCCGATGACGCCGTTCGCGGTGAGCCAGCGCTCCTCGATGATGCGGTCGAGCATGACCTGCGCGTCGTCGTGGAGCTTGCGCGCGGCCGGTCCGCTCGCCGGGTTGTTGAGGATGTCGGGGAAGCTGCCCTTCATCTCCCACGCGTTGAAGAACGGCTGCCAGTCGATGTAACGGCGCAGCTCGCCGAGCGGGTACCGGTGGAACACCTTGACGTGCTGGGAGATCCGGCGGGACCGGGTCAGTGAGGAGACGTCGTGGTCCTGCTGCAGCAGCAGGTGGGGGTGCGGCGGCCGGTAGCTCGACCAGTCGATTGGGGTGCTCCGCTCGCGGGCCTGCTCGAGCGAGAGCAGAGGCCGGTCGTGCTTGCCTGCATGACGCGCACGGAGCGAGTCGTAGTCCTCCTTGACCTGGGCCAGCAGCTTCGGACGCAGGTCGTCGTTGAGGAGCGCGGCGGCGGTCGGCACCGAGCGCGACGCGTCCTTGACCCAGACGACCGGCCCGTCGTAGCGCTGGTCGACCTTGACGGCCGTGTGGGCGCGCGAGGTGGTCGCGCCGCCGATGAGCAGCGGGATGGTCAGGCCCTGCCGCTGCATCTCCGCCGCGAAGCCCACCATCTCGTCGAGCGAGGGGGTGATGAGCCCGGAGAGCCCGATGATGTCGGCATCGTGCTCCTTGGCGGCGTCGATGATCTTCTGCGCCGGCACCATGACGCCGAGGTCGATGACCTCGTAGTTGTTGCACTGCAGGACGACGCCGACGATGTTCTTGCCGATGTCGTGGACGTCGCCCTTGACCGTCGCCATGACGATCGTGCCGTTGGTGTCCTTGGCGGTGGCCAGCGACGGGTCCTTGGCCTTCTCCTCCTCGATGAAGGGGATGAGGTAGGCGACGGCCTTCTTCATGACGCGGGCGCTCTTGACGACCTGCGGCAGGAACATCTTGCCGGCGCCGAAGAGGTCGCCGACGACGTTCATGCCGTCCATGAGCGGGCCCTCGATCACCTCGATCGGACGCCCCCCACGCTCGGCGATCTCGGCACGGAGCAGCTCCGTGTCGGCCTCGACGTGCGCGTCGATGCCCTTGACGAGCGAGTGGGTGATGCGCTCCCCGAGGGGCAGGGCCCGCCACTCCTCCTCGCTCACCTCGGCGGCCTGACCGACCTTGTTGTACTCCTCGGCGATCTCGAGCAGGCGTTCGGCGGCGTCGGGCCGACGGTTGAGCACGACGTCCTCGATGCGCTCGCGCAGCTCGGGGTCGACCTCGTCGTAGACGACCAGGGCGCCGGCGTTGACGATGCCCATGTCGAGACCGGCCGCGATCGCGTGGTAGAGGAAGACGGCGTGGATGGCCTCGCGCACGGGGTTGTTGCCGCGGAAGCTGAACGAGACGTTGGAGATGCCGCCGGAGACCTTGGCGCCCGGGAGGTTCTCCTTGATCCAGCGCGTCGCCTCGATGAAGTCCAGGCCGTACGAGGCGTGCTCCTCGATGCCGGTGGCGACGGCGAAGACGTTCGGGTCGAAGATGATGTCCTCGGCGGGGAAGCCGACCTCGTCGACGAGCAGCCGGTACGCGCGCGAGCAGATCTTCTGGCGGCGCTCGAGCGAGTCGGCCTGCCCGTCCTCGTCGAAGGCCATGACGACTGCGGCCGCGCCGTACTTGCGCACGAGGCGCGCCTGGCGCAGGAACGGCTCCTCCCCCTCCTTGAGGGAGATCGAGTTGACGATCGCCTTGCCCTGGACGCACTTGAGCCCGGCCTCGATGACCTCCCACTTGGAGGAGTCGACCATGACCGGCACCCGGCTGATGTCGGGCTCGCTCGCGACGAGCTTGAGGAAGCGGTCCATGGCCGCGACCCCGTCGATCATCCCCTCGTCCATGTTGACGTCGATGACCTGCGCGCCGCTCTCGACCTGCTGCGCGGCGACCGACAGCGCGGTGTCGTAGTCGCCGTCCTTGATGAGCGTGCGGAACCGCGCCGAGCCCGTGATGTTGGTGCGCTCGCCGACGTTGACGAAGAGGCTGTCGTCGGTGATGGTGAACGGCTCGAGCCCCGAGAGCCGCATCGCGGGCGCGATGGTCGCGAGCTCACGGACCGGCTTGCCCTCGACGGCCTGGGCGATGGCCGCGATGTGCTCGGGCGTCGTGCCGCAGCAGCCGCCGACGAGGTTGACGAGGCCGGCCTCGGCAAACTCGCCGACGATGCCGGCGGTCTCGTCCGGCGCCTCGTCGTACTCGCCGAAGGCGTTGGGCAGACCTGCGTTGGGGTAGCAGGACACGAAGGAGTCCGCGAGACGCGACATCTCGGCGATGTAGGGCCGCATCTCCTTGGCGCCCAGGGCGCAGTTGAGCCCCACGGCCAGGGGCGAGACGTGACGGATCGAGTCCCAGAAGGCCTCGGTCACCTGACCCGACAGGGTGCGCCCGGAGGCGTCGGTGATGGTGCCTGACACCACGACGGGCCAGCGCCGGCCCTGCTCCTCGAAGAGCGTCTCCACGGCGAAGATCGCGGCCTTGGCGTTGAGGGTGTCGAAGATCGTCTCGATGAAGATGAGGTCGCTTCCGCCGTCGACCAGGCCGCGCGCGGCCTCGAGATAGGCGGCGACGAGCTGGTCGTAGGACACGTTGCGCGCCCCGGGGTCGTTGACGTCCGGGGAGATCGAGGCCGTACGCGTCGTCGGCCCGAGCGCGCCGGCGACGTAGCGCGGACGGTCAGGATCGCGGTCGGTCATGGCGTCGGCCTCGCGACGCGCCAGCGCCGCCGCCTCGAAGTTCAGCTCGTAGGCGAGCTCCTCCATGCCGTAGTCCGACAGCGAGATCGCGTTGGCGTTGAAGGTGTTGGTCTCGATGATGTCCGCGCCGGCCTCGAGGTACTCGCGGTGGATGCCGGCGATGATCTCGGGGGCCGTCAGCGTCAACAGGTCGTTGTTGCCCTGGACGTCGCTCGGCCAGTCGGCGAAGCGCTCGCCGCGGTAGCCGGCCTCGTCGGGCCGGTCACGCTGGATGGCCGTGCCCATGGCGCCGTCGAGGATCATGATGCGCTGGCCGAGCGTGGCGGTCAGGCTCTCGGTGGCGTCGGGTCGCTGCTGCGACTGGGACAACGTGGCTCCTCTCGGCGGCACGGGTTCTCGTGCCGAGTGACGGGACCGGCCCGATTCTACGGACCCGCCCGGACGCGTGCGTGCGCGCCCGCACTGCGGGCACCCGTCGTCACCACACGGCATACCCCGTCGGCCGTCTGGAGCACGGACGCCCGCCGGCGCGCAGGGCATGGAGGGGCGCGGACGCGCCCGGCGGGACTTCGGCGCATCGGCTGCGGCAGGTCCTAGGCTGAAGGGGTGGACGCGACCGCGGCCACGGCGAAGGAGACATGGTGCTGGAGTTCGAGGACGTGCCGGAGCTGAACGACCCGGTGCTCATCGCGGCCTTCGAGGGCTGGAACGACGCGGGTGAGGCCGCCACGAGCGCCGTACGCCACCTCGCCGAGGTCTGGGACGCCGAGGTCGTCGCGGCGCTCGACCCGGAGGAGTACTACGACTTCCAGGTCAACCGGCCCCGCGTCTCGCTCGAGGACGGCCGCCGCTCCCTCACCTGGCCGACGACCCGCATCCTCGTCGCCACCGAGACGGGGCTCGAGCGTGACGTCGTGCTCGTGCAGGGCATCGAGCCGTCCATGCGCTGGCGCGCCTTCTCCGTGGAGCTGCTCGACCTCGCCGAGCGGTTCGGCGTCACGACGATCGTCACCGTCGGTGCCCTGCTCGCGGACGTGCCGCACACCCGTCCGATCCCGGTCACGGCCACCGCCGAGGACGAGGCGGCGATCCACCGCTTCGACGTCGAGGCCTCGCGCTACGAGGGTCCGACGGGCATCGTCGGGGTGCTCAGCCACGCCGCGTCCGACGCGGGCGTCCCGACGGTCTCGGCCTGGGCCGCCGTGCCGCACTACGCCGGCGGCGCGCCCTCGCCCAAGGCCACCCTGAGCCTGCTGCGGCGCATCGAGTCGCTGCTCGGCGTCACCGTGCCCCACGGCGACCTGGAGGAGAACGCCCGCGCCTGGGAGCGGGGCGTCGACGAGCTGGCGCAGTCCGACGAGGAGGTCGCCGAGTACGTCCAGTCCCTCGAGGAGGCCCAGGACACCGCCGAGCTCCCCGAGGCCAGCGGCGACGCCATCGCGCGTGAGTTCGAGCGCTACCTCCGCGGCCGCGACGACGACCAGACCGGCCGCTAGCTGTACCCGGTCATGG
>NZ_BJYX01000012.1 GCF_007991735.1 Terrabacter aerolatus
GGGCCGCGCGAGGGATGCCCCCCCCCGCGCGGCCCGACCCCAGCTCGCATCACCGACACCATGTGCACACCCGTCACGAGAGGCAGATCCATGAACACACTCACCCGGCAGCCGGTTCGCCTGCTCCTGGTCGCCGCCGCGCTCGTCGCGGCAGCCGCTCACGTCCCGGTCATCGGTCCCCACCTCGAAGAGGCGCCCTACATGGGCGTCCTGTTCATCCTGCTCACCACGGCCTGCCTGGTGCTGGCCGGCGTCTCGCTCACCAGCTCGCACCTGGCCGGGCCGACGCTGGCCGGGGTGGTCTGCGGCGCCGCGATCATCGGCTACGCCGCGACCCGGCTCGTCGCCTTCCCGCAGCTCGCCGACGACGTCGGCAACTGGCTCGAGCCGCTGGGTGTGGTGGCCGTGGTCTCCGAGGCGGTCGTCGTGGGCGCCGCAGTCCGGCTGCTGACGGGCGGGCGCGACACCGCTGCGGCGGGTTCACCGGTCACGCGCAAGGACGCCGGAGCGGCAGCCGCACGGCGTTGATGCGCAGGAGCGGAGGGCCCCTGTCTCGACAGCGCCACTCCGCGGCTCAAGAAAGAGATCCGTCGATCCGGCGTACGTCGGCCACCGACGCGTCGCCGTTCGGTGGCTCTCCGTCATCTTCTCGTCACCTTTGATGCCCGTTATGCGGTGAAGCATCCCGGTCTGGTAAGCCAACTCGCACCACTTGCGTTCTTTTCCCATTCCCCGACGGTCTGCCCCGGACATACTGATCCGCAGATCGGGAGGGGGGTCTCTCATGGCTACGGTGATGGTCGTGGACGACGAGGAAAGAGTCCGCACGCTGCTGACGAAGTCACTGTCGTCGCAGGGTCACTCAGTGGTGACCGCGGCGTCGGCGAGTGCTGCCATCGACAGGCTGAACGCCAAGGCCGTCGACCTGGTGGTGCTCGACCTCGTCATGCCGGGCCTGGGGGGCCTGGCCGTGCTCAAGGCGATGAATGCCGGCAGGAAGACGACTCCTGTGATCGTCCTGTCGGGAGTCACCGACGTGGCGTCCAGGGTCGAGGCGCTCGACCGAGGCGCCGTCGATGTCGTGTCCAAGCCGTTCAGCCTCACCGAGCTGCTCGCTCGTGTCCGACGCAACGTCGGGCAGCCACGCACCCTGCCTGACGACGGCTTTCTCGAGGTGGGCGGCATTCGCCTCGACCTCGGTCGCCGCCGCGCGACGTTCCGGTCCGTCAACGCCTCGCTCACCGAGCGGGAGTTCACCCTGCTCGCGCACCTGATGCGGCGCTCCGGGCAGGTGTGCCCCCGGGAGGAGCTGCTCCACGACGTCTGGCACCTCGACTTCGACCCGGGCAGCAACGTCGTCGAGGTGTGCGTCGGGCGATTGCGGTCCAAGCTCGGACAGGACATCCCGATCGAGACGCTGCGCGGCGTGGGCTACGGCCTCTACGAGGACGCCTGATGGCCCGGCGGCGGATGGTCCTGAGGTGGAGCGTGTTCGCGACGGCCTGCGCGGTCGCGATGCTGGCCATGCCGGGGAGCGAGACCGTGCCGTACCACGTGGGCTGGGCCTCCTTCGCGCTGTGCTTCGGCCTCGAGCAGTGGACCCCACGGTCGACGTGGATCAGCCTCGGGGTCTACACCTTCGTGACGGGGGCGATCCTCGTCGAGCGCGCCACGAGTGGCGTGCTCGGCTGGCAGGAGACGACCGAGATCCCGCTCATGCTGCTGCTCATGGCGCTCATGATCTGGCACGTGCGCCGGCGCCAGCAGGCGCTGTCGGACCTCACGGACAGCGCGGCACGCGAGCGGGCGGACTCGACGATGCGTGAGCTGCTCACCCTGCGCACGTCCCACGAGATGCGCTCGCCGCTCATGATCTCGCGCGGCTACCTCGAGATGCTCATGGACCGCACGCCGCAGGGTGAGGACCTGGCCGACCTCCAGGTCGTCGACGAGGAGCTCGCGCGGCTGACACGGGTGTGCGAACGGCTCGTGCGCAGCATGCGGGTCGGGTCCGA
The DNA here is from genome assembly GCF_007991735.1 of Terrabacter aerolatus. Lineage (GTDB taxonomy): Bacteria > Actinomycetota > Actinomycetes > Actinomycetales > Dermatophilaceae > Terrabacter > Terrabacter aerolatus. The sequence continues at coordinate 2,016 of NZ_BJYX01000012.1, forward strand.
CCTCGAGGTCACCGACATCGACATCGACGCGGTGCTGCAGGAGACGGCCCGGCGGTGGTCGATGGTGGCCACGCGCAGCTGGCAGGTCGAGTCGTCGGAGCTGACCCTGCAGTGCTCGGGCGAGCGGCTGCGTGCCTGCCTCGACACCCTCATCGAGAACGCCTTGCGCTACACCGAGCGCGACGACGACGTCGTGCTGCTCTACGCCCGCCCGATGCGCGACGCCATCGCCCTCGGGGTGGCGGACTCGGGTCGTGGTTTCACGACCGACACTTTGCGGTCCGCGGCCGGGCACGCGAGCTCGCCCGGCGACGTCCTCGACGGCGTGCGGGACGACCTCTCGCAGACGGGGCTCGGGCTCTCCCTCGTGCGCGACGTCGCGACCCGTCGTGGCGGCTGGGTGCAGCTCGGGGTGTCGCCCTGGGGCGGTGCGGACGTCTCGATGATCCTGCCGCTCGTGCCTCAGGTGCCCGTCGTCCCGACCCTGCGACCGGTGCAGGCCTCGACCACCGCCTGAGCCGGTGCCGCTGCACCGCGCTCAGCGCCGGGGCGCCCACCTGAGCCGCACGGCCTGACCCGGTCGCAGCTGCGCGGCACGCGACACGGAGACGGGCGTGAGCACTGCCACGACGGGGTAGCCGCCGGTCACCGGGTGGTCGGCGAGGAACACGACGGGCTCGCCACCCGGTGGCACCTGAACCGCCCCCGGGACGAGTCCCTCGCTCGGGAGCTCACGGTCGGCATAGGTGCTCGACCAGTGGATCCTGCTGCCCTCCAAGCGGATTCCCACCCGGTTGCTCCTGGGCGAGACCGTCCACCTGCCTTGGAGGTCGGAGAGGTCGCACCACTCGCCTCGCGGTCCGGCATCCAGCTCGAGCACGACCTCCCCGGCGGCCGCGTCGGGCTGGGGCGCGGCCTCGACGACGGGGAACGTCGCCGGCGTCGGACCCACGGCGAGTACGTCACCGACCACCGGCGCCGGCGGCCCCAGGCGGGAGAGCGTGTCCGTCGAGCGCGACCCGAGCACCGGCGGCACGACGATGCCGCCCCGGACCGCGAGCCACGTCCGCAGGCCGGCCGTCGGCGTACCGAGGGTGAGCACCTGACCGTCCCTGAGGACGATGGGCGCTGCGTGGCCGACGGGACGGCCGTCGACGTCAGCGGGGCACGCCGCCCCCGTCAGCGCCACGAGCAGCTCGCCCCGGGCACGGACCACGAGCCCGCCGAGCGTCACCTCGAGCGAGGCGGGCAGCACTGCCGTTGAAGCGATCTCGCGATCGTCGACGACGTGCCCCACGAGTCGCAGACCGAGGAGGTATGCCGTGGGGTCGGCCGCGCCGGAGCGTCCCACTCCCGCGTCGGCGAGGTGTGGCCGACCGAGGTCCTCGACGAGCGTCAGGGGCCCGGTCGCCAGCACCTCGAGCCCCCGACCTGGCCGGCTCCCTGGACGGTCGGGTGGCTCCGGCGCCGGGTGCGCGTGCTCGATCGCCGCTGCGGTCACCGGACCGGCGTCGGTGAAACGCACCGACTGCCCCGGCGCGAGGAGCGCCGGAGGGTCGCGGTCGGCGTCCCACAGCACGACGTCGGTGGAGCCGACGAGCTGCCAGCCTCCGGGGGAGTCCTGCGGGTAGACGCCGCTGAACCGCCCTGCGAGAGCGACGGATCCGGCCGGCACGCGGGTGCGCGGCTCACTGCGACGAGGCACCTCGAGGCGTGGGTCGCCGTCGACGAGGTAGGCGAAGCCCGGCGCGAAACCCCCGAAGCCGACCCGCCACGTCGTGCCGGTGTGGGCCTGCACGACCTGCTCGCGCGTCAGACCGGTCAGCGACGCCACCTCGCCGAGGTCGGGTCCGTCGTAGCGCACCGGGATCTCGACGACGACGTCGCTCCGCTCCAGGGCCGCGGGGTCGACGGCGGCGGCCTCTGCCGCGCAGGCGCGACCGACCTCCGCCAGACGCCCGCCGGTGCGCAGCCGGACGAGCAGGGTGCGAGCGCCCACGACGAGGTGGTCGACGTCGCCCCAGACCCCCTCCGCCCCTCCGACCAGCGGTGACAGCCGGCCACGCAGCGCGAGGGCCTCGTCGGTGTCGGCGACCTCGACGAGCAGCGCCGCGCGACCCATCGGCAGCAGCCGCGCCTCCATGCTCAGCCCGCGAAGGGACGGATCTCGACGCCCGCGGCCTCGAGCGCAGTGCGGACGGCGTGCGCCATCGCCACCGCCCCCGGGGTGTCACCGTGGATGCACACCGACTCGGCACGGACGTCGACGTCGGTGCCGTCCACCGCGGTCACGACGCCCTCACGGGCGAGGCGCACGACCCGGGCGGCCACCTGCTGGGGGTCCCGGAGCACCGCGCCCGGCTCGGTGCGCGGGACGAGGCGACCGTCGGGGAGGTAGCCGCGGTCGGCGAAGGCCTCGGGCACGGCGCGCAGTCCCGCTTCGGTGGCGAGCTCGAGCACCAGGCTGCCGGGCAGGCCGAGCACCGGCAGGGTCGAGTCGACCGCGAGCACGGCGTCGACGAGCGCCCGCGCCTGCCCCTCGTGGTGCACGACGGCGTTGTAGAGGGCGCCGTGCGGTTTGACGTAGGCGACGCCGGTGCCCTCGACCTCCGCGATCGCCGCGAGGGCCCCGAGCTGGTAGATGACGTCGGCGGCCAGCTCGTCCGGCGGCACGTCCATGAAGCGCCGACCGAAGCCGACGAGGTCCCGGTAGGCGACCTGCGCGCCGACGACGACACCGCGCTCCGCGGCATACCGGCACGTCGTGCGGAGGGTCAGCGGGTCCCCGGCGTGGAAGCCGCAGGCGACGTTGGCGCTCGTCACGACGTCGAGCACCGCCGCGTCGTTGCCGAGGGTCCAGGCGCCGTACGACTCCCCGACGTCGGCGTTGAGGTCCAGCCGCGGGACCGGCGTCTCGCGCCCTCCCGATGACGACGATGACGACGATGACGACGCCGACGACGCCGACGCCGACGGCGACGCGCTCACCGGAGGCCGCCGTAGAAGCCGGGCAGGCGGCGCTCGTAGGCCGCCACGAGGTCGCGGGCCACGGTGACCGAGTCGACGAGGGGGTGCAGGGCGAAGGCCTCGACCGCCAAGGATCTCGACCTCTCCGTCGCGGCCCGGATGACGAGCTCGTCGACGGCCTTGACCTGCTGCACGAGCCCGAGCGCGTGCCCGGGCAGCGGGCTCACGGCGGCCGGCACGGGACCGGCGGCGTCGACCCGGCACGGCACCTCGACGACGGCGTCGTCCGGCAGGCCCGCGACGGCACCGCCGCCGCGGACGTTGAGGATGAGGCGCGCCGGCTCGTCGCGCGCGATCGCGGCCATGAGCGCGAGCGCGACCCCCTCGTAGCCGCCGCCCTCGACGTCGGCCTCGGCGCGCTCGTGCGCCTCGCCGTCGCCGGAGTCGCGGGTCTCCTGCATGTAGGTGGCGTTGCGTTCGCGGCGCACGGCGTCCCAGCGCTGCCACGCCTGCTCGGGGCAGCCGGCGACCCCGTCGTAGAAGGCGGCCTGCTGGGCCAGGAGGTACTCCCCGCGGGTCTGGGGGGCGCCCGCGATCTGCGCGATCGAGTCACGCGTGAAGTAGTAGTAGTAGAGGTACTCGTTGGGCAGGCACCCGAGCATGCGCAGCCAGTCCGTGCCGAAGAGCTGTCCCTCCTCGATCCCGGCGAGCGCCCGCTCGTCGGCGAGCAGGTCGGGCAGCAGGTCGCGCCCGTCCAGCCGCAGCGCCGTGAGCCACCCGAGGTGGTTGAGGCCGGCGTAGTCGATCTCCAGGTCGTCGAGGTCGTGCCCGAGGGCACCCGCGGCGCGCTTGGCGAGCCCGAGGGGGGAGTCGCAGATGCCGACGACCCGGCCGCCGAGCACCGACTGCATCGCCTGCGTCACGAGACCGGCCGGGTTGGTGAAGTTGATGACCCACGCGTCGGGGGCCAGACGGCGTATGCGGTCCGCGACGTCGAGCGCGACCGGGACCGTGCGGAGGCCGTAGCCGACACCGCCGGGACCGGTCGTCTCCTGGCCGAGCAGCCCGAGGTCGAGCGAGATGCGCTCGTCGGCGGTGCGACCCTCGAGTCCGCCGACGCGCATCGCCGAGAAGACGAAGTCGGCGCCCGCGATCGCGGCGTCGAGGTCGGTCGTCGCGGTGACCGTCGGCGGCGCGACCCCGCTGGGCGCAAGGCGCGCGGCCCGCTCCGCCTGCGCCGACAGCACGAGCCGCATGACGTCGAGGCGCGAGGCGTCCGTGTCGTGGAGCACGACCTCGGTGACACGGCGGTCGGCGGTGTCGCGCAGCAGCGCACCGTGGACGAGCGGCACGCGGAACCCGCCCCCGCCGAGGATGACCAGCTTCATGGCAGCACCACCCTCGGACCGTACCAAGGTGTGACGGCCGAGCCACTCGAGCCGGCCACGGAGGAGGCCGTGGTGCGAGGTGGCGGCGTCCGTCCCCGGGAGGCAGGGAGGGTCCGTGAGGGAAGCGGACGGCATACGTCCTCGGGGGATGACGGCGAGTCGCGGGCGTCGATGCGACACCATGGGGGTGTGTCTCTCCACCAGACGTTCGACCCGCTCGCGTCGCTCCGCGGCGCCGACGAGCCGCCGCTCGACGTCTTCGTGTGGGGCACCGTCTTCCTCGACATGATCTTCGCCGGCATGCCGAGCGCCCCCAGGCCGGGCACCGAGGTGTGGGCCGAGGGCCTCGCGTCGTGCCCGGGCGGCATCGCCAACCTCGCCGTCGCCACGCGGCGGCTCGGGCTGCGCACCGGCCTCGCCGCCGCGTTCAGCGACGACGACTACGGCGACTTCTGCTGGCGCACGCTCGAGGAGCAGGAGGGCATCGACCTCGCGCGCAGCCGCCGCTTCGCCGACTGGCACAGCCCCGTGACGGTCTCGATGTCGGTCGACCGCGACCGCAGCATGGTCTCGCACGGGCACCCCTCGCCCGTGCCGGCGAGCGAGCTCATCGGCACCCCGCCGCGGTCGCGCGCCGTCATGGTCGACCTCGGTGAGGACGAGGCCTTCGGCGCGACCGGGCCCACGTGGGTCGACCGGGCGCGCGACAACGGGGCCCTCGTCTTCGCAGACGTCGGCTGGGACCCCAAGGAGCAGTGGTCGCCGCACGTGCTCGAGCGGCTGGACCGGTGCGACGTCTTCATGCCCAACGCCGTCGAGGCCATGGCCTACACCGGCACCTCGACCCCCGCCGAGGCCGTCTGGGCCCTCGCCGACCGGGTGCCCGTCGCCATCGTCACCGACGGCGCCAACGGCGCGCTCGGCATCGACGCCCGCACCGGCGAGGAGGCCCGCGTCCCCTCGCTGCGGGTGCACGAGGTCGACCCCACCGGGGCCGGCGACGTCTTCGGTGCGGCCCTGCTCGTCGGCACGCTCGCCGAGTGGCCGCTCGAGCAGCGGATGACCTTCGCGAGCCTCTGCGCCGGGCTCGCGCTCCAGCAGTACGGCGGCTCGCTCGCCGCCCCCGGCTGGGGCGACCTCGCCGACTGGTGGACGGCGCTCGTGTCCGACTCGAGCGGGGACGCCTACCACCGTTCGCTCCGGCGGCGCTTCGGCTTCCTCGACGACATCGTGCCGCGCGTGCCGGTCCTCGCCTGTCGGCGTGCGACCGCGACCATCGCGAGGCGCGCCGACGTGCAGGACCTCGACTGACGGCTTCTGTTCGATCTGCCACGGCCGAGGATCCCTCGGCGGTGCCGGGTCAGGTCTTCTGGCAGCCGTGCTTCCCGACCTCTGCGAACTGGGTGACGAGCTGGGGCGAGACCGCGAGGGAGTCGTGCCACTGCTTCCACTCGAGGTGGCTGACACCAGCTGTCGCCAACCGCTTCGCCAGGTCGGCGTCGATGTCCGCCTCTTTCGGGAAGCTCTGCGTGCCCACCGAGCACTGACGGGCGAACTCGACCTCGGCGATCTGCTGCGTCCGGGCGTCGGCGGGCACGTCGGCGCGCACCGTGCTCGCCGCGCCGGGCGATCCGCCGGAGGACCCGCACGCGCCGAGACCCGTCCCGAGCAGGACGACCCCGGCGGCTACCACGACGAGGCGACCTGCGGTTCCAGCGTGCGCGAAGGTGCTCGGCATTCGTAGGCTCACGAGACGTTGAGCGTCAGGGACGCCGTGCGCGTCTGGGGCGCAGCCGCGGTGTAGGAGATGAGCACGGGTATCGAGTAGGTGCCGGGCCTGAGGTCGGTCGCGATGAAGCGCACCCCGACGTAGTCTGCACTGCCGCCGACGAGGGTCTGGTCGCCGTTGAGACCGGCGGAGGCACGATCCCCCGGGTAGGCCACCTCGAGCCCGGCCGGGAGATCTCCGAGCCGCACGCTGAAGTCGGTGAGGTCGGCCTGCCCCCCGGTGAAGGCGATCCGCTCGAAGCCGCTGCTGCCCGCCTTGATCGCCAACGAGGTCGTCTGCTGGGTGAAGGTCGGCCCCGACGCGGCCTGGACGGGCACCGTGACGGTGGCCGTCGTCGTGAAGGACCCGCTGTTGCCGTTGCCGTTCCCGTTGTTGCCGGCGTTGCCGTTCCCGTTCCCGTTCGCGCTGTTGCCCACGCCGACGGAGTACCTGGAGGTCAGGACCACCTGGAAGCTCGTCGTCTGCGTGTACGGCACCTTGAGCTTGAACGAGGTGAAGTCCCGCGTCGTGCCGACCAAGGTGTCGGAGCCGTACAGCGAGGTGTCGGCGCCCCCGCGTGTCGTGGGGTAGGTCACGGTCACGCCCTTCGGGGCGCTCACGGTCGTCGACCAGTCGGTCACCGTCTGGTCGGCTGTCCAGACCACCGAGACCCACCCGGACTGCCCCGGTGAGAGCGAGGCGGTCGTCGTCGTCAGTGCTCGAGCGTTGCTCTTGTCGGCCCCGGCCGGCGCGATCGCGAAGGCCGGCCCGGCGAGCAGCAGGAGGACGGTGGAGATCACTGCGACGGCGGCGGATCTCCCGGCGCGGTTGCTGCGGCGGTGCACTGCGGTTCCCCGATCCGGGAACGTCTCATTCGTCCCCTTTGTCCGCAGCATAGGAGATCCGCCTCTCGATGTCCGTTGATCAACGAACGTCACCAACTCGGCGATGATGGTGCGATGCACGACCCTCGCCACACGAGTGAGCGCCCCGGACGGCGGTCCGGGCCACCAGACCTGCCGGAGGACGTCCGTGACCTCGTCGCCGTCGACCTGAGCGCCGCTCAGGTGCAGGACTGGTCGATCGCCGGGGACTCGTTCAGCTGGACCCTGCTCGCGGGCGACGCCGACCGGGGCCACGAGCTGGCGAGCCTCACCTACGTCGGGGCGGTCGTGCTCCACACGAACCGGCGCGACCTCGACCGGGCGGTCGCGGCCGCCGCCGAGGTGGACCGTTCCGAGGTCGTGCGCAGCGACGACGGCGGCTTCGAGCACCGCGTCACGCTCGTGCCCGACTACCCGATCGTCGTGCGCTTCTGGAGCGTCGAGGTGCGCCGTATGCCGGCGCCCGACCACCTGCGTCGGGTGCGCTGAGCGTCCAGCCGGCCCACACGGCATACGCCGTCGGTGGGTCGTTGACGTCGGCGGCGGCGAGCGCGGTGGATCGCGCTCAGTCGCCGCCGATGCCGGCGCGCTCGACGCCCTCGACGATCCAGCGCTGGAGGAAGAGGAACATCAGCAGCAGCGGCACGATCGCGACGAGCGCGGCCATGAAGAGCTGGCTCACCTGCACCGACTGCGCCGTGAGGAAGGTCGACAGCGCGATCTGCACGGTCCAGCTCTCCTGGTCGCGGCCGATGACGAGGGGCCACAGGAAGGCGTTCCACGAGCCGATGAAGGTGATGGTGCCGATGGCCGCGACGAAGCCGCCCGAGTTGGGCACGACGATGCGCCAGAACGTGCCCCAGTAGCCGAGCCCGTCGATGAAGGCCGCCTCCTCGATCTCCTTGGGGAAGCCGAGGAAGAACTGCCGGAAGAGGAACGTCGCGAGCGCCTGGAAGAGGCCCGGGATGATGAGGCCCCGCAGCGTCGAGATCCACCCCAGGGTCGAGACGAGCACGAAGCTCGGCACGAACGTCACGGCCGCGGGGATGAGCAGCGTCGCGGTGATCCCGTAGAAGACGACGTTGGACCAGCGGTACGGGATGCGCGCCAGACCGTAGCCGGCGAGGCCCGAGACGATGAGCACGCCGACGGTCTGGGTCACGGCGATGAGTCCCGAGTTGAGCAGGCTGCGCGCCATCGGGATCGCCGGGTTGTCGAAGAGGCCCGTGAGGTTCGAGGTCTCCCAGACGGGCGGCAGCCAGTGGAAGTCGGGCGAACCGAGGTCCTGCTCGCGCATGAACGCGCTGCGGACGAGCAGGTAGAACGGGACGAGGAAGAGCAGCGCCGCGACGACGAGGGCGCTGTAGCGCGCCCAGCCGGTGATCCGCGACTGCCGCTTGCTCCGGACGATGGCCATCTACTCGCCCCTGTCGCCGAGTCGGAGGATGCGCCCCTGAGCCACCGCGATGACCGCGATGATGAGGGTGAGGATGACCGCGCCGGCCGACCCGTGGCCGAAGTCCTGACCCGAGCCGAGCGCCGTGTAGTAGAGGTAGACGAGCGGCGGCCGGGCGTAGGGCGGGTAGGTGCCGAACGTCGACAGGATGTTGTAGAACTCGTCGAACGCCTGGAACGCGTTGATGAGCAGGAGCAGCAGCACCGCCGTCGACGTCGCCCGCAGCTGCGGCAGGGTGATGTGGCGGAAGACCTTCCACCCCTCGGCGCCGTCGATCGCGGCCGCCTCGTAGAGCGTCGGGCTGATCCGCTGGATGCCGGCGAGGAAGAGGATCATGTAGAAGCCGACCTGCAGCCACAGGCGCGCGGTGACGATGACGAGCCAGTACCACGGCGGGTCGGCGAGGCTGAGCCACGGGATCGAGTCGATGCCGAACCAGCCGAGCACGCCGTTGGCCAGCCCCGAGCGGATGCCGCTGAAGATCGACATCTTCCAGATGAGCGCCGCCACGACGTAGCTGCACGCCGTCGGCAGGAAGAAGACCGACCGGAAGAAGCTCTGCATGACCCGGGTGCGCGCGACGAGCAGCGCCGCGCCGAGCGAGATGACGAACGTCGTCGGCACGATGAAGACGGCGAAGGCGAGGAACGTGACGAGGCTGCTGCGGAACGCCGGGTCGGCCAGCATGTCGAGGTAGTTGCCGACGCCGACGAACTTCGTCGGGGTGACGGTGTTGTAGGACTCGAAGAACGACAGGTAGATCGACCAGGCGATCGGGACGTAGACGAAGACGACCAGCCCGATGACGAACGGCCCGACGAAGACCCAGAACCACAGGTTGCGGTCCTGGCGTCCGCGCAGGCGGCGACCGAGCGACGGCCTCCCGTCGGTGGGAGGCGGCGTCGCCCGGTCGGTCGCCTTCCGCTGCGCGGCGTGGTCGTGTGCCGCCGGGTCGGCCTGCGCTGTCAGGCGAGGACCCGCTTCAGCTCGGGGTCGGCCACGGCCTTGACCTTGGCGATCTCGCCGGCCGGGTCGGCGCCCTCCTTGACGATGCGGTTCATGGCGTCGCCGAAGGCGGTCGCGCACTTCGGCGTCCAGAGGATCGGGCTCTGCGCGTGGCCGACGTCGGTGGCGAGCTTGGCCGCCTCGGCCGCCTGCCCGCTCTTGAGGGTGGCGGCCTGGCTGATGAGGCTCGTGCGGGACGGGATGTGGAAGCCGTAGCTCGTCGCGAAGTCGAGCTGGTCCTGGGTCTGGTCGATCCACAGCCACTTGGCGAACTTCTTGGCGGCCGCGACGTCCTTGCTCTTGGCGCTGACGCAGGACCCGTAGGCGCCGACCGGCACGGAGGCCTTGCCGCTGCCGTCGAGGGCGGGCCACGGCAGCACGCCGAAGTCGTCGCCGAGGCCCTTCTTGATGTCGGGGAAGGTCCACAGGCCGGTGAACTGCATCGCCGTGAGGCCGGACGTCAGGGCCGAGGCGTCGAACCAGTCCTTGGGCGCGCCGAGGAGCAGCACCTTGGCGTCCCACATCTCGCGCAGCTTGCCGAGCGCGGTCGCCGCGCGCGGGTCGTCGAAGCCGAACTGGTTGTCCTTGGTGAGGTAGTCGAGGCCGGCCGACCACAGCATCGGGCCGCCCATGAGGCCGGCGCCGCCGTCGTTGCCGAGGAAGAGGCCCTTGACGTTGCCCTGGGTCAGCTTCTTGGCGGCGGCGATGAGCTCGTCGATGGTCTGGGGCGGCGTGATGCCGGCCTTGTCGAGCATCGACTTGCGGTAGACGAGCAGCTGCATGTCGACGACCTGGGGGATGGCGTACGTCTTGCCGTCGTAGGTCATCCGCTCGAGGATGCTCGGGTTGAAGTCGGACTTCGTGTCGCCGATGAGGTCGGTGAGGTCGACGACCTGGCCGCCCTTGATCATGTCGATGGTCGGGCCGTTGCCGTACTCGAAGACGTCGGGGCCGGCGTCGGTGAGCAGCGAGGCGGCCGTGGACTGGTCGTAGTCGCCGGGCTTCCAGCTGACCTTGACGGTGGCGTCCTTGTAGGCGGCGGCGTACTTCTCGACGGCCTGCTGCGTGCCGGCCTCGCCGTACTGGTGGTACCACTGGTTGAGCGTGGCGCCGCTGCCGCCGCCGCTCGCGCCGCCCGTGGCGGCCGGCTCTCGTCCGGTGTTGCTGCCGCACGCGGCGAGCGCACCCGTGACCGCGGCGGCACCACCGAGCGCGAAGAGCGAGCGCCGGGTGAGGTGGGCCCCGAGGGCCTGGCCGATCTCCTGGCCGATGTGCTTGTCAGACATAGGTTCCCCTGCGTCCTTCCTGCCCGGGTGTGCGGGCACCGTTGACGACGGCGGGCGTCCGGCCAGTCTGCTCGACCTCGCCCACCGTGCGATCGTATGCCCGCGACCTCCGTGTATGCCGTGTGGCCCGCTCCCCGACACGGGCGCGGCTCAGATGGTGGCTGCGGAGTTGAGCGGGTTGTCGCTCAGGGTCTCGGCCGCCGTCTGGAGCAGCTGCTCGACGAGGAGCAGGGTCTGCTCGTCCTCGAGCGTCATGCGCCGGCCGAAGTGGCCGCGGGCCAGGGCCACGCCCGCCCCGACGCGCAGGATGCTCGACCGGACGTCGGACCGCGTGTCGGCGCTCATGCGTTCGAGCAGCCGGGTCACGCCGAGCAGTCCCGACACGACGGGTCGGCCGTCGAGCTCGAACTCGTCGAACAGCCAGACGCGCCCCGCCGCGACGGCGCCGAGCAGCTCACGGCCCGGGCCGCTGCTGCGCAGGGCCGCGTCGGTGACGGCATCCCAGAAGGCGCCGCGCTCGTCGTCGTCGAAGCGGATGCGTCCGGCGAGGGCGCTCAGCACCCAGACGGGGGCGAGCCGGAGCGTCGCCCACTCCTGCTCGGCCCACTGCTCTCGCCACTGCGACACGCTCGTGCCACCGCCTCTCGTCCGCTGCGGGACCCCACCAGCGTACGACCGGCAGGGCCGCCGGTCAGGTGAGCGGCATACGGCGGGACGCGACGACCGGACGCAGCACGGCCTCGACGTCGGGGGTGGCGAACCAGCGGCGGAGACAGTCGTCGGCGAGGACGTTGGCGAGCGCACCGAGGACCATCGACTGGTCGAGCGAGAGGTGGCGGCCCGCGTGCCGCCCGGTGCGGGTGTCGACGGCGTCGATGAAGCCGCCGGGCCCGTAGGCACCGAGGTCTCGCTCGAGGCGGGCGAGGTTGTCGGCGGCCGCCTCGGGCTCGACCATGAGCGCCATCGCCGAGGCGTGGGGCGTCACGACGACCTCGCCGTCGAGCTCGCTGGGGTAGGCGTGGGTCTCCGTGGCGATGGGCGGGACCCCGAAGACGGAGTAGCCCTCGCCGGGGCAGGCTGACGGGCTGAATCCCCAGTAGCCGTAACCCTTCTCGTCCAGGGCGTACTCCCGCTGCAGGGCCACGGTGCGCGCCTCGTTGACGCCCCACGTGTCGGGGGCCCACGCCGCCTCGGGCACGAAGATCGTCGGCATGAGCGCCTCGAACATCGACCCGCCGAACGTCGCGACGACGTCGCGGCCACGGTAGTGCCGGATCGGGGCGTCGAGGGCGGCGTAGTGCTCCGGCGGGATCTGGCCGTGTGCGATGCCGACGTAGCTCGCGATCCGGGGCTCGGAGTCGAGCAGGTCGTAGTGGTGCCTCGTGTGGAGCACCTCGGCGAGACCGTCGACGAAGGAGGCGCGGCGGGTCTCCTGACCGGGGTCCTCGGCCCAGAAGCCACCGGTCAGCCGGCCGCCGGGACCGTCCGGTCCGGCCGTTGGGTCGTGGAAGACGCCGAAGTGCATGGGGTCGAGCACGGCACGGGCCGCCTCCCCGAGGCGTGGCTCGGCGGCCGCGACGACCATGAGGCCGGCCGCGAGCCAGCCGTTGTCGACGCTCGAGAGGAACTGCTCGATGCGGTGACCGCTGTCGGGCATCCGGTGCAGCAGGGCACCGGTCCGGTCGTCGTACCAGTTGAAGAACATGCCGGACTGCTCGTGCACCTCCATGCCGGCGAGCGTGGTCAGCAGCCTCGCGAGCCGGTCGTGCGCCTGCTCGGCGTCGACGAGCCCCAGGTCGCGGGCGGCGACGGTGCACCAGAGCAGGCCGCCGATGTCGGTCGGCGACGTGTAGCCGCTGCGGGTGTCCGGGTCGAGCGAGACGGCGATGCTGTCGGTGGGCAGGCCGGTGTCGGGGTCGGTCATGGCCTCGAAGGAGCGCCACGTGTCGGCGGCCCAGCGGAGCAGGAGGGTGCGGTCAGGCATGCGGGAGGTCCTTGTGGCTCGGGATCACGGGTCTGGAGGGTGCGCGAAAGTGCCCACTCGACGTGTCGAAGTGCCCACTCGACGTGGGGTGGGGGCGCTGGGGCAGGAGGGCGGGGGTGCAGGGGGTCAGGCGCCGGCGACGGAGGCCTGGTCCCAGTCGCAGCCGCACGAGCCCCGCACGACCATGCGGGTCGGCAGCACCTGCGGGTGCACGTCGAACCGGCGACCGCCGATGCGCTCGTGGAGCCGGATCGCGGCCCACCGCCCGAGCTCGCGCATCGGCTGCTGGACCGTCGTCAGCCCCGGCGCGAGGTAGCGCGAGGTCATGATGTCGTCGAAGCCGACGACCGTGATGTCGTCGGGCACGCGACGGCCCTCGCGGCTGAGCAGCACCATCGTGGCGAGCGCGAGCTCGTCGTTGGCGCAGACGAGGCCGTCGACCGCGGCACCGGCTGCGTCCGCCTCGCGCAGCCCCTCCATGACCTGCTGGCCGGAGGTCTCCTCGTACTGCACCCGGATCGGTCCGGCGACCTCGGCGCCCCGGCCGCGGGTCAGGGCGTGCTGGAAGCCGCGGTAGCGCTCCGACACGTCGTGCGAGGTGTCCGGGTCGCCGACGAAGACGAGCCGCTTGCGGCCGTGCTCGAGCAGGTGCCGGGTCAGCTCCGCCGAACTGATGAAGTTCTCCACCTGCACGGCGTCGCAGCCCTCGATGGCGTCGCGGGCCACGAGCACCGTGGGGGTGGTGCGGACGATCTGGCGCACCATCGTGTCGCTGATCGTGTCGTTGGCGATGACGATGCCGTCGATGCGCCCCAGCATCTTGCGCACCGACGCCTCGGCGTCCTTGGAGGCGTCGCACACGACCACGACCACCGACTGCCCGTCGCGGGCCGCCGTCGACTCGAACCCCGAGAGCAGCTCGGAGTAGTAGGGGCCACGCAGGCCCGGCAGCACGAGGCCGTGCGTCTGGTGCGAGGGCACGTCGACGGTGCGCCCGGCCCGGAGCGGGACGTACTCGAGGTCCTCGACGGCCCGCAGCACGCGCTTGCGGGTCAGCGCCGACGCGGGCGTCGACCCGCTCAGCACCCGCGACACCGTGGCGATGGACACGCCGGCGCGCTCGGCCACGGTGTAGATCGTGACCGGTCGCGCGTCGTCGTGCTCGGTGGACACCCAGGCTCCCTCTTCTGGGAACAGAGTGCCCGGCGGCGTCGGGCTGCACAACTCCGACAGGCACGTCAGAACGGGTTGGGGATCGCGTCGAGGAGGGTGCGCGTGTAGTCGTCCTTCGGCGCCCGGATGACGTCGAGGGTCGGCCCCTGCTCGACCACCCGGCCGTTGTTGAGCACGATGACCTCGTCCGAGAGCATCCGTGCGCTCAGCAGGTCGTGGGTGATGTAGAGGATGCCGACGTCGTTCTCCTTGACGAGGTCGTTGAGCAGCTCGAGCACCTCGGCCCGGATCGAGACGTCGAGGCTCGAGATCGGCTCGTCGGCGACGATGATCCGCGGCTCGACCGCGAGCGCCTTGGCGATGATGACGCGCTGGCGCTGACCGCCCGACAGCTCGTAGCCGTAGCGGTTGACGAACCGGTCGGCCGGAGTCAGGGCGACGCGCTCGAGCAGCTCCATGACCCGCTCACGCAGGGCCGCACCCTTGAGCCCCTGGTAGTTGGCCAGCGGCCGGGAGAGCACGTAGCCGAGCCGCTTGGCCGGGTTGATCGAGCTGTAGGGGTCCTGGAAGACCATCTGCACGTCGCTGCGGTAGTCGCGCAGTGCCCGGCCGCGGAAGCCCGAGACCTGCTGGTCGCCGTCAGGCCCGTGGAAGACGATGCGCCCCGACGTCGGGCTCTCGACCCCGGTGATCATCCGGGCCAGGGTCGACTTGCCGCTGCCGCTCTGGCCGACGAGGGCGGTCACCTCGCCCCGTCGCAGGTCGAAGCTGACGTCGGAGACGGCCTCGGTGCGGGTCACGGTGAAACCACGGCGCCGCTCGAAGACCTTGCCGACCCCCTCGACGGAGAGCACGACGTCGTTGGTCAGCGCGCTGCGCGACTCGTCGGCCGTCTTGACGAACTGGGGGCCCTCGAAGCCCCGCTTCGGCTCGCCGTGCGGGCCGGCGCCGCCCTCCTCGCGCTGGAGCACCGCGACGTGGCAGGCGGCGCGCCCGCCCTGGAGGGGCACGAGCGGCGGGTCCTGCTCGAGGCAGAGGTCGATGCGCTCGGGGCACCGGGCGGCGAAGCTGCACCCGACCATGGGCAGGCTGAGGTCCGGCGGCCGCCCCGGCACGTAGGTGATCTTCACCGTCTCCTGGCGGGGGTCGCCGTAGGAGCCGAGCAGGCCCTTCGTGTACGGGTGCAGGGGCTCGCGCAGCAGCGCGCCCGCGCTCTGGTCCTCGACGATGCGGCCGGCATACATCACGAGGATGCGGTCGCTGAGGTCGAGCACGGTGCCGATGTCGTGGCTGATGAAGAGCACCGCGAAGCCCTGCTCGGCCTGCAGGCGCCGCACGTTCTCGAGGATCGAGTGCTGCACGACGACGTCGAGACCCGTGGTCGGCTCGTCGAGGAGGATGAACTTCGGCTCGAGCGCGAGCGCCAGGGCGAGGTTGACGCGCTGGCGCATGCCGCCCGACAGCTCGTGCGGGAAGGCGGTCATGAACTTCGGGTCGATGATGACCATCTCGAAGAGCTCGCGGATGCGGCGCGTCACCGCCTCGCCGCGCAGCGAGCTGTGCTGCTCGATGGCGTCGCGGAACTGCCCCTCGACCCGGACGACCGGGTTGAGCGAGTTCATGCTGCTCTGGAAGACCGTCGAGATGTCGCGCCAGCGCAGGGCGCGCAGGTCGTCCTCGGGCAGGTCGGTGATGTCGGTGCCGTCGAAGGTGATGGAGCCGCCACTGATGCGGCCGGGGCGCTGGAGCAGGCGCAGCAGCGCGGTGCCGAGCGTCGTCTTGCCCGACCCGGACTCGCCGATGAGGCCGACGAACTCGCCGGGGCCGATGCCGAAGCTGACCTCCTGGACGGCGTCGAGCGGCCGGCTCGCCTTGGGCTCGTAGCGGACGCTCAGGTCGCGGACGTCGAGCAAGGTCATGCGTCCTCCCTCAGGTGGGGGTTGCTCAGCAGGTCGACGCCGAAGTTGATGAACGTCATGGCCGTCATGAGGATCGCGAGCACGAGGCCGGGCACGAAGACCCACAGCCACAGGCCCTGCGCGATCGCGCCCTGGGCGTTGGACTGGTAGAGCATGGTGCCCCACGAGACGCTCTGGCTGTCGCCGAGACCGAGGGCCGCGAGGCCCGCCTCGGCGCCGATCGCGCCGGTGGCCGCGCCGACGAAGCTCGCCGCCACGAGCGAGGTCATGTTGGGCATGATCTCGCGGAAGACGATGCGCCACGTCCCCTCGCCGGAGAACTTGGCCGCCGTGACGAAGTCGCGGTTGCGCAGACTGATGATCTGGGCCCGCTTGGCCCGGGCCGCGCCCGCCCACGACGTGATCGAGATGACGCCGACGATGAGCCAGATGCCGCGCACCTCGGAGTAGGCGACGAGGGTGATGATGAGCGGCAGGGCCGGGATGACGAGCGCGACGTTGGTGACGAAGGAGAGCAGGTCGTCGAGGATCGTCCCCTCCGCGTAGCCGGAGATGAGGCCGATCACCGTCGCGATGACGGTGGAGATGAGGCCGGCGAAGAGCCCGACGAGCAGCGAGATCCGCGAGCCGTAGATGAGCTGCGAGGCGATGTCCTGCCCGCTCGTCGTCGTGCCGAGCCAGTTCGCCGCGCTCGGGCCCGCGAGCGGCTCGAACGAGCTGTCGAGCGGGTCCTGCGGGGCGATGAGCGGGGCGAAGACCGCGACGAGGACGTAGACCGCGAGGATGACGACGCCGACCCGGGCCTTCTTGCTGCTCCAGATCACCTGCCACCACTGGTCGGGCCGGGCGGTGTCGCTGACCTGCTCGACGGCGAGCTCCTGGCGCGGCGAGCCCTCGGCCATGAAGTCCTCGCCGGGGGTCGGCGTGGGCGTGGTGTCGGTCGTCATGCCTGAGCCCTCCTGGCCCGCGGGTCGAGCACTCCGTAGAGGAGGTCGGCCGCGAGGTTCGCGACGAGCACGCCGGCCGTCGTCAGCAGCATCAGCGTCTGCAGCAGCGGGTAGTCCTTGTTCTGCACGGCCTCGCCCATGAGGCGTCCGAGGCCGGGGTAGTCGAAGACCGTCTCGACGAGGATCGCGCCACCGAGCACGCCACCGAGGGCGAGGGCGAAGCCCGTCACGCTGGGCAGCAGGGCGTTGCGCGCGGCATACCGCAGCGCGACGTCACGGTCGCGCAGACCCTTGGCCTTGGCCAGGCGGATGTAGTCCTCGCCGAGGTTCATGATCATCGTGTTGCGCATGCCGAGGATCCAGCCGATCGGCGTGACGATGAGCAGCGCGAGCGCCGGCAGGAACGAGTGCGAGACCGCCTCCTGGATGAACGGCCAGTTGAAGCCGGGCGTCGACTCCTCGTAGCCACCCGACGTCGGGAACCAGCCGAGGCTGTAGCCGAAGACGTAGAGCAGCAGCAGCCCGATCCAGAAGGGCTGCAGGGTGCCGAGGAACGTCGAGCCCAGGGTCACGATCGAGTCGAGGCGAGAGTTGCGGCGCCACGCGGCATACGCCCCGAGGACGATGCCCACGACGAACGACACGACCTGCGTGACGACGACGAGCACGACCGTCCACCAGAACGCCTGCGCGATCACGTCGGTGACCTTGTAGGGGTAGTAGGTGTAGGACAGCCCGAAGTTGCCGTGCACGAGCTCGCCGAGGTAGCTGACGTACTGGTTCCAGAGCGAGCCGTCGGGAGCACCGAGCATGGCGCGCATCGCCTTGACCTGTGCGGGGTCGAGGGCGGCGTCCTTGCCGGCCAGGCGCTTGACCATGATCTCGGCGGGGTCGCCAGGCTGGAGCCGAGGGATGAGGAAGTTCAGCGTCACGACCGCCCACAACGTGGCGAGGAAGAAGCCGAACTTCCTTGCGAAATAAGTCATCTGGGCCTCCCGACCCGGGCCGGGACGGCTCGCTGAGCCGTCCCGGTCCGACTCCGGTGGGTCACTTCGGGGCAGTGAGGTGCGTCAGGACCAGCAGCTTGTCGTCCTGCGGGTTCGCGTACGCGTTGTCCTCGCTCGGCCAGCCCACCGCCTTGTCCGTGCGGTAGAGGATGCGGGCGGGCGCGTAGATGAGCGCGGTGACGGGGAACTTCGTCATCATCGTGTCGACGAGCGGCGCGAGGTCGGCCTTCTGCGACTCCTTGTCCGTGTCCGACGCGAGCTTGGTGACCGCGGCGTCGACGGCCGGGTCGCTGAAGCGCTGGACGTTGGGGAAGATGTCGGTCTTCGTCGGGATCTGCGTGCTCGAGAGCTTGGCGCCGATGTTCTTGGCCAGCTCGCAGCCGCCGTGGAGGTACTCGAGCATCAGCTGGAAGTCGCCGGTCTTCTTCTGCCCGTCGACCGAGTCGGGGGCCGAGGCGGTGACCTTCGAGTTGACCCCGATGTCGTTGAGGCCCTTGACGACGACGTCGGCGATGGCCTGGTAGTCGATGAAGCCGGCCTGCACCGAGAAGTTGACCGACAGGGGCGAGCCGTCGGGGTTGGTGCGCTTGCCGTCCGCGCCCTTCTTGTAGCCGGCCGCGTCGAGCAGCTGGTTGGCCTTGGCGAGGTCGTAGGGCAGCACGGTGTCCTCGCCGGAGTACTTGGCCGGCACGAGCGAGGCCATCGACGGCAGCTTGAGGCCCGTCTGGCTGGCCGGCTTCATGACGCCGTACGTCGCCTTGAGCGACATGTCCTGCTTGTTCATCGCGTAGGAGATGGCCTCGCGGAACTTCACGTCGCTGAACGGCTTCTGCTGGTCGTTGCCCGTCAGGACGGTCATGCCGTTGGGGGCGTAGTAGAAGTGGTTGTTCTTCGGGTCGGCGTCGACGAACGTCTTCTTCGGGTTGGGCACCTCGCCGTAGTACGCGTCGAGCTGGCCGGCGCGCAGCTTGAGCGCCGCCTGGGCGGCGTCGTACTGGCCCTCGAGGACGATCTTCTGGACCTTGACCTTGTCGGCCTGCCAGTAGTCGGCGCGGCGCTCGAGCACGAGGCGGCGGCCGTTGTAGCTGCCGACCTTGTAGGGGCCGGTCGAGACGGGGGTCTTGTCGACGTACTTCGTCGGGTCGCCGACCTTGGAGTAGACGTGCTCGGGCAGGATCTTCGTCGCGATGATGCCGTCGTACTTCGGGGCGGCGTTGCCGGTGAACTCGAAGACGACCTGGTTGCCCTGCGCGGTCACGGACTTGGCCGGGGCGCCGAACGTGTTGTTCCAGACACCCGCCTTGTCGAAGGCCGGGTACTGCTTCATGAGGTTGAAGGTGAAGGCGACGTCCTTGGCCGTGAAGGCCTGTCCGTCACTCCACTTGACGCCGTCACGGATGTCGAAGGTGAGCTTGTTGCCGCCCTCCCACGTCGACTTCGTCGCGAGCCACGGCGTCTCCTCGCAGGTGAGGCTGTTGCGCACGATGAGCGGCTCGTAGAGCCACGTGGCGGTGAGCGGCTTGGGCGAGTTCGGGTTGTAGTTGACGAGGCCACCGACGGCCGCGTCGGCCTCGGAGGGGAACGTCAGCTGGTCGATCATGCCGTCCGCGGACGCCTTGCTGTCCTTCTGCGAGGCACTGCCGGCACAACCGGTCAGCGCGAGAGCGGCGGCCGTGAGGCCGGTCACGATCAACGTGGGCTTGGTGCGAGTACGCGTCATTGCGGACCTCCGTCAGGGGGATTTTTTGTCAGGTTAGGTGCGCCGGACGGACGACTGTCAACGCTCTGGAAGCATGTAACTACTTTCATGGGGTCGCTCGTGCGCAACCTGACTTTCATTTGTTTTCAAGGGGATTCGCTATGGAGTGAAAACAGGCCCGCTGGTAGGAAAGAAGGGTGCTCGACGACAACGCCGTCCTGACCGCTCCGTCGGTCCATCCCCTCGAGAGCCGCGCCACGCTCTTCGCCGAGGTGCTCGACAACGGTGCGCTGCGCCGTCTCGAGGCCTTCGGCACGAGCCTGCTGCTGCATCCTGCGACCGTCGCGGAGGCGGGTCTGACCAACGTGCACCTGCGCGTGCACGGGCCGGACGGCATCCGTCGTCTGGCCCTGCTGGGGCCGGGCAGCGGCTCCGTCGTCACGGCCGTCGACGGCTGCGTCGTCGTCACGGGACGCCACGACTCGCTCGACTACCGCCTCGTGCTGCGCCTCGGTGACGAGCAGGCGACGTGGCACTGGGACCTCGAGCTGACCAACACGTCGGGCGAGCCGGTGACCGTCGACGTCGTGCTCACCCACGACCCCGCCCTCGCGCCGCTCGGCGCGGTGCGCACCAACGAGTACTACGTCAGCCAGTACCTCGACCTCACGCCGGTCGCGACCGACGGCCACGGCACGGCCATCGCCGTGCGGCAGAACATGCCGGGCGAGCGCGTGCCCTGGCTCATGGTCGGCACGACCGGCACCGGCACCGGCTGGGCCACCGACGCGCTCCAGCTCGTCGAGCGCACCGCCCACGGGGTGGCGTGGCCGGGCCTCGACGCGACCGACCTGCCGAGCAGCCGTCTCCAGCACGAGCACTCGCTCATCGCGCTGCAGGACGCTCCCGTCGAGATCGCGCCGGCCGACACGCACCGCACCGGCTTCTGGGGCATCGCGCTGCAGGACCACCCCGAGGCGACCTCCGACGCCGACGCGCGCTGGGCCGAGATCGCCCTGGCGAGCAGCGCCGCCACCACGCCGGCCGAGGCCGACGCCCCCCGGACCGGCCACAGCGTGGCGCAGCACGCGGAGCCCACCCCCGCCACGCTGTGGTCGTCGGCCCCGGCCTTCGCCTCGCGGCCGCTCGACCGCGCCGAGCTCGAGGACGCCCACCTCGTCGACGGGCGCACCCACGTCGAGACCGGCGACGACGGCACCGAGCTCGCCTGGACGGTGCGCGGCGGCCAGCTCGTGACGCCGGCCAAGGAGCTCGCGGTCCTGCGCCCGCACGGCCACCTGCTCCGCACGGGTGACGCCTTCACGCCCGACTCGCGCTCGCTCGCCTCGACGGTGTGGATGGCCGGGACCTTCCACTCGCAGATCACCCGCGGGCACGTCGGCCGCAACCCCGTCGCGACCGGCCGCCGCACCTACCTCGGCCTCCAGCGCGCCCACGGCGTGCGCCTCTTCGTCGAGGAGGCCGACGGCGCGTGGAGCCTGCTCGAGTGCCCGAGCGCGTGGTTCACCGGTCTCGACCACTGCACGTGGTGGTATGCCGGCACGTCGGGTCCCGTGCTCACCGTGACCTCGAGCGCCCCCGCCGAGACGCACGCGCTGACGCTCTCGGTCGGCCAGCACGGCGGGGCGCCCCGACGGGTGCTGCTCGCGATGCAGGTCGCCGACGACCTCACCGACGCGCCGTCCGTGACGACCGCCGGTGACCACCTCGAGGTGACCACGGCGCACGACCCGCGCCCGTGGCGGCTGTCGTGGACCGGCCAGGGCAGCCCCGAGGTCGGCGACGCCCGTTTGCAGGCCGACGGCGTGAGCCGGGGTCCGGGCTGGCTCACCGTCCTCTTCGAGCCGGCCGACCAGGTCGAGGTCGTCGTCGCGTCGGCGCCCGACGCGGGCGAGGCAGCGGAGGGCGAGACCCTTCCCGCCGGCGAGCGCCTCGGGAGCTCGTTCTGGGACGAGGCCGGTCACGCGGTGACCCTCGACGGGTCCTCGCTCGCGACCGCCGGCGAGTCGGCGGCCAACCTCTCGGCGGCCCTGCCGTGGTTCACCCACAACGCCTTCGTCCACTACCTGTCGCCGCGCGGCCTCGAGCAGTTCTCCGGTGGCGCCTGGGGCACGCGCGACGTGTGCCAGGGCCCGGTCGGGCTGCTCACCGCGCTCGGCCGGCAGGACGCCGTGCGCGACGTGCTGCTGCGCGTCTTCCGCGCGCAGAACGCCCGCGGCGACTGGCCGCAGGCGTTCGAGTTCCTCCACCCGCTGCCCGCGACGGGTCAGCAGGACTCCCACGGCGACGTCGTCTTCTGGCCCGTCCTCGCCGCGGGCGACTACCTGCGGACCACGGGCGACGCGAGCCTGCTCGACGAGACCGTCGCCTTCGTCGGCGACGACGCGCTCGGCGCCCCGGCCACGGTGGCCGAGCACCTCCGTCGTGCAGTGGACCGCATCGCGGCGAGCACGGTCCCCGGGAGCCCGCTCCCGGCATACGGCCACGGCGACTGGAACGACTCGCTCCAGCCCGCCGACCCGCACCTGGCCGCGCACCTCGTCTCGACGTGGACGGCCGTGCTCCAGACGCAGTCGCTGCGCACCCTCGCCGAGGGGCTGCACGCCGTCGGGGCGCTCGGGGAGGCGGCCACCCTCGGCGCGGACGCCGACGAGCTCGCCGAGCGCACGCACGACGCGCTGCTCGACCAGCTGACGGCCGACCCGGTGCTGCCCGGCTACCTGCTCCAGCACGACGACGGGCGCTTCGAGCCGCTCGTGCACCCGAGCGACGAGCGCACCGGGCTGCACTACGGCGTGCTGCCGTGGATCCACGCCATCGGTGCCGACCTCATGACGCCCGAGCAGGCGCGCCACCACCTCGACCTCATCGAGGAGCACCTGCTCGGCCCCGACGGCGCGCGCCTCTTCGACCGCCCGGTCAGCTACGTCGGCGGACCGATGACGGTCTTCCAGCGGGCCGAGGCGAGCACCTTCTGGGGCCGCGAGATCGGGCTGATGTACATGCACGCCCACCTGCGCTACGCCGAGGCGCTGGCCCGGGTCGGCGACGGGGCGGCGCTGCTCACGGCCCTGGCCAAGGCGAGCCCCGTCGGGCTCGACGCGCTCGTGCCGCAGGCCCGCCCGCGCCAGACGACGTGCTACTACTCCTCGTCCGACGGGGTCTTCACCGACCGCTACGACGCCTCGGAGCGCTACGCCGCGCTCATGGCGGGCGACGTGCCGCTCGAGGGCGGGTGGCGCGTCTACTCCTCCGGGCCCGGCCTCGTGCTGCGGCTCGTCACGGAGGTGCTGCTCGGCATCCGCCAGCGCGGCGAGGAGGTCGAGGTCGACCCCGTCCTGCCGCCCGCCGAGGGCGCCGACAGCGCGAGCGAGCTCACGGCCCGCCTCCCGCTCGCCGGCACCGACCTCACGGTCCGCTACGTCGTCGGCCCCGAGGGCCACGGCGTGCGGCGCGTCACCGTGGACGGGCGCGAGCTCGACCTGCGGCCCCTGACCAACCCCTACCGCCGGGCGGGCGTGGCCGTCCGCGCCGCCGACCTGCTCGGCACCCCCACCACGTCCGTCGCCGAGATCATCGTGGAGACCCACTGACATGACTGACGCCACCGCCACGCCGCCCACCCACGAGCGGCCGTGGCTCGATGCCACCCTGCCCGTCGAGGAGCGCATCGACCTGCTCATGGCGCAGATGAGCCTGGCCGAGAAGGTCGGCCAGACCCACCAGGTCGCCAACATCGACCCCGAGGCCGACGCCGCCGAGATCGCCTCCGGCCGGATCAGCTCGAGCCTCTACGCCTCCGGCCCGACCGGCGGCAACGAGCGCGACGAGGGCGTGCTCGTCGGCAACATCGACGCCGCCCAGCGCCACGCCGTCGCGGGCAGCCGCCTCGGGATCCCTCTCCTCTTCGGCCGCGACGTCATCCACGGGCACCGCACCGTGGCGCCCATCCCGCTCGGCATCGCCGCCTCCTTCGACCCCGACATCGCCGAGGAGATCGGCGAGATCGCGGCCCGCGAGGCGGTTGTCGACGGGGTGGCCTGGACGTTCGCGCCGATGGTCGACCTCTCCGAGGAGCCGCGCTGGGGCCGGGTCGCCGAGTCGCTCGGCGAGACGCCGGTGCTCGCGGGCCGTCTCGCCGCCGGGCTCGTGCGCGGCTTCCAGGGCGACGACGTCGGCGACCCGGACCGGCTCGCCGCGTGCGCCAAGCACTTCGCCGGCTATGGCCTGTCCGCCGGCGGGCGTGACTACGACACGGTCAGCGTCGGCGAGAACACGCTGCGCAACCTGCACCTGCGCCCGTTCAAGTGGGCCGTCGACGCGGGCGTCATGACCGTCATGGCGGCCTTCAACGACGTCGACGGCACGCCGATGCACGCGCATGAGCACCTCCTGCGCGAGGTCCTCAAGGGCGAGTGGGGCTTCGACGGCATGGTCGTCGCCGACTGGAACGGCATCGGGCAGCTCGTCAACGCCGGGGTCGCGGCCGACCTGCGCGGGGCTGCGGCCCTCGCGATCCGGGCCGGCGTCGACCTCGACATGTGCGGCGGCGCCTACCTCGCGCACCTCGAGGAGCTCGTCGAGTCGGGCGAGGTCGACCTCGCGCTCGTCGACGACGCGGTGCGCCGGGTGCTGCGCCTGAAGTTCCGCCTCGGTCTCTTCGAGCGGCCGTATGCCGCCCGCCCCGGTGCGTCGAACGCGCCGACCCCCGAGTCGCGGGCCACCGCGCTCCGGGCCGCCCAGGCCGCGCACGTGCTCGTCAAGAACGACGGCGTGCTGCCGCTCGACGCCTCGCCCGCCGCGGGCTCGCTCCTCGTCAGCGGCGCCTTCGTCGACGACGGCGACGCCCTGCTCGGCACGTGGGTGCTCGACGGCCGGGGCGAGGAGGTGGTCACACCCGAGGCCGCCCTGCGCGAGCGCCTCGGCGACCGCGTCACCGTCGCCGACGGCCGCTTCTCCGACGTGACGCTCATGCAGGCCCGGGCCGCCGACACGTCGGTGCTGCTGCTCGGCGAGCACCGCTCCCGCTCCGGCGAGGCGCAGTCGGTAGTCGACATCGGCCTGCCGCCCGGCCAAATCGAGGTGCTGCGAGCCGTCGCCGCCCTCGGCAAGCCGCTCGTGGCCGTCGTCTTCACCGGGCGCCCGCTCGACCTCAGCGAGGTGCTCGACCTCGCCGATGCCGTGCTCGTCGTGTGGCACCCCGGCACCGAGGCCGGCAACGCCCTCGCCTCGGTCCTGCTCGGCGAGGTCGAGCCGAGCGGACGGCTGCCGATGACCTTCCCGCTCTCGACGGGGCACATCCCGACGAGCACGCACCAGCGCCCGACGGGCCGGCTCATCCGCGCCGACGTCGACCACAAGGAGGGCCGCTACATCGACGCCCTCACCTACCCGCGCCTGCCGTTCGGGTTGGGCCTGTCGTACACGACGGTCGACTACGGCGCGCCGAGTGTGTCGGCCCCGACGATGCCGACCGACGGCTCGGTGACCCTCACGGTGACGGTGACCAACACCGGCGAGCGCCCGTGCCGCGAGGTGGTCCAACTCTACTTCCGCGATCCCGTCGCCGAGGTGACCCGCCCCCTGGTCGAGCTGACCGACTGGGCGCTCGTCGACCTCGAGCCCGGCCAGGCGCGCGAGGTCACCTTCGACGTGCAGGCCGGGCAGACGGCATACGCAGGCCGTGACCTCACGACCCGCGTCGACGAGGGCGAGATCGTCCTGCTCACGGGGCCCGACGCGGCCCGACTCCAGTCCGTCAGCATCACGGTGAGGAACGACTCATGATCGAGACCACGCGCCGCCAGATCCGCATCGACGGCGAGCCGTCCATCGTCATGTCGGGGGAGGTGCACTACTTCCGCGTCGCGCGCGCGGAGTGGGCCCAGCGCCTCGACCTGCTCGTTGAGGCGGGCTGCGACACGGTCGCGTCGTACATCCCGTGGATCTTCCACGAGCTGCCCGACGGGACCCTCGACGTCACGGGTGAGACGCGGCCCGAGCGCGACATCGGCGCGTTCATCGACCTCGCCGCGTCGAAGGGGCTGCGGTTCATCGCGCGCCCCGGGCCGTTCATCATGGCCGAGCTGAAGAACGAGGGCATCCCGTACCGCGTCTACCGCGACCACCCGGAGATCGTGCCGCTTGGGTGGGACGGCGTGCAGGTCAGCTCGAAGACCGTCGACTACCTCGCGCCGGCGTTCCTCGCCGAGAGCGGTCGCTGGTTCGACGCGATCATGCCGGTGCTGGCGCCGCGGCTGCAGCACGCCGGCGGGCCGATCATCGGCGTGCAGCTCGACAACGAGATCGGCATGCTCGCCTGGGTCACGAACTCGCCCGACCTCACCGACGACCTCGTCGCCTCGTTTGGCGACTTCGTGCGCTCGCGCCACGGCGAGTCGGGGCCGTATGCCGTGTCGCCGGGCGCGGACGGCTGGGCCGAGGTCGTGCGGTCGCCCAAGGAGGAGTGGGCGGGCGTGCTGCGCCTGGACCTCGGGCTGTTCATGCGGCAGCGGTTCGCGCGCTACGTGGCGGCGCTGCGGGAGATGTGCGAGGAGCGCGGCGTCGCGGACGTGCCGTTCTTCATCAACATCCACGGCACCGAGGGCGGCAACGGCGCGCCCTTCCCCATCGGCATCAGCCAGCTCGTCGACACGTATGCCGGCATCCCGGGGATGGTCTCGGGGTCGGACCACTACCTCGGCGAGGCCACGCTCAACACGATGACCGACCTCTACGTCATGAACGCCTACATGGCGGCGGTGCATGATTCGGACCAGCCGCTCACCTCCCTGGAGTTCGAGGCGGGTTCGGGCGACTACGGTGCGGGCGCGGAGATGCAGTACGACCCGTCGACGGCCGACCTCAAGACGCGGCTGTGCCTCGCCCAGGGCAACCGGCTCATCAACTACTACCTCTTCGCCGGCGGCATCAACCCGCCGCTCGACGAGACGGTGTCCGACGGCAACGACCGAGTGAGCTTCACCGGCGAGCGGCACGGCACGGCGGCGCCCGTCGGGCCGGAGGGTCAGCGCGGGTACGCCTACGAGGCGACCGCGGCCGGTGTGCGGGCGGTCAAGGCCAACGAGTCGTGGCTGGCCCGGATGGACGAGGACCACGACGACGTGACGCTGGGGCTCGTGCTCGACGCGTACATGACGGAGTACCACCACCCCGGGTCTGACGTCATGACGGAGGTGGTCAACGACCTGACCTCGCACCGCGGTGCAGGTGAGCGCAAGGCGCTGGCACGCTCGCTGTTGCTGGGCGGGTTCCGTTATGGCGCAACGCATCTCGAGCGGCGCGACCCGGCGCCGGGGTCGACGGTGCTCGTGGGGACGGGGCAGTTCCTGTCGCAGGTCGTGCAGGAGCGGCTCGTCGGGCACATCTCGACCGGCGGCAACCTCGTGCTGCTCGGCCGGGTGCCGGAGCGCGACCTCGACGGGTCGCCGTGCACGGTGCTGGCGGACGCGCTCGGCATCACGGCCGGTGAGGTGGTGCGCGACACCGGGCACTACTTCCCGTCGCTCGTCGCGCACGGCTGGGCGCAGCCGTGGCCCGAGATGCGCGCCGGGTGGGTGCAGCAGCTGACGCACGAGCGCGGCGACGTCGTGCTGACGGACGTCTACGGCGCGGTGTGCGGCGTCGACGTGCCGCTCGGCGAGGGGCGCGCGATCGTGCTGGCGGCCCAGGTGCCGTCGGACCCGGTGCTCTTCGACCGGGCGCTGTCGAGCCTCGGCGTGCACCCGGGCCTGCGGCTCGAGACGCAGTGGCCGGGCGTCTTCGCCACGACGACGAGCACCGTCGAGGGCGAGCGGGCGCTGCACGTCATCAACACCTCGGGCGCCCCGGCGACCGTCACGGTGGCGCTCGACGGCACCCCGATCGCTGCGGGCGCGACGCTGAGCGTGCCGCCGCGGTCGGGCCACATCCTGCCCCTGGGGCTCGAGGTGGCCGGGCGGCGCCTCGACTGGGCCACGGCGGAGATCGCCGGCGTCGATGACGACGGCACGATCCGCTTCCGGCCCGGGCTCGACGAGGACGGCGGCACGACGGTCATCGTCGACGGTCTCCCCGTCGAGCTGGCCCCGGGGGAGCACACGCTGCGCCCCTGACATCACCAGGCTGCAGGGAACGGCCGGGGCGCGAGCAGAACTCGCGCCTCGGCCGTTTCGCATGTCCGGAGGACCAGGAGGGGTAGCCCATCCCGCCCACTGTGGGCGCGGCAACCCGCCTACTTGTACGCGCGGCAAGCCTGCATGCCGGCAAGGGGAAGAGATCTTGCCAAATGACCCCGACGGTTGGCCCCACGGGCCATTGGACCTGCGCGAGTCGAAGCCTCATGCCGATTTGGAACACGGGACAGGACGCCAAGCAGAGCAAATTCAGCGCATCTGAAGCACCTGCGACGCAGTTTCTCGAGCCCGAGCATAGCCACGGCAAAAGCCGCATCAGCATCTTCGCCAGGGCGTGAACCACATCCACATGGGCTGACTCACATCTTACTGAGAACCCGCCGGTCCATCGTCCCGTCATGTCGTTCTACGTCGACGTAGAAACGGTATTCGGTTCGGTTGGCTGCGTGACGCAACTTCGAGACAGCGGTTGCGGGCAGACCGCGCGTGAAGCGCATCACCAAGTAGCCGTCGTTGACGGAGGCCGGGTCCTGGACTATCTCACCTCCGTATCCATCGACCATCTCTTCTAACTCAACGAAGGCGGCGGTGGACTTCACGGGCAGCTCGACAGGTACGTAAAACCGTCGATCTTCCGGAGCTGACCCGACCTGACGCTGGGCTTGCCGCTCGTAAGCCAGTTCGGCTAGGAACCTAGTAACGGTGTGTATCTCCTCGGACATGCTCGATAAGCGAGTCTCCAAGAACGCCTGCTCAGGCGTCTCCGAAACGTGCGCCTCTTTAGCCCGCTTTGTCAACCCGAAGTGTTTCCACAAAGGGTTGCCGCTCCCACTGGTGCGGACGCTGCTCTGAAGGTAGGCGCACAGAGCCTCAATCTCAGTCGCCACATCCCAGCTCTGCAAGCTGGGATCGTAAAAATGGGTGTTGATTACAGCCGTATCGAACGGCAGGCGGGTTCCCTTTTCGGCGACAACAGCGATAGGCATGTCCAGGGCCGTACGAACCCCAAGCTCAAACATGACGTTGGCGTTGAGCGTGCTTAGGTCGCAGAGCATCATTGGAGCGCGTTCGAGGTACTCAACGATGCGTGCGTGAATCATATCTGCCCCCGATGCGACCGGGCTGACAGGGGTAAACCCGGCTGCGGTGATGGCCGGCTTGAAGATGACATCCATCACGTGTTGCCAGTGATCAGGGTCGCCGTATCTCTCCCGATGAGAATCAGTCATGGAGATGGGCATGGCGATGAAGCAGGTCTGCGACTCCCCTGAAGACATGCGGCTGAGTATGCCAGTCCCTCGGTGAGCTGGGAGCCCAGAACGTCCGCACGGCAACACCGCCCGTGGCGCTCGCGTCGTAAAGGACTTGGTCGGCTGGGGCTAGGCGGCCCACAGTTGGTTGCGTCGATGCTGCCTTGGCTCGGTGGTGCTCAGGCCCGTCGGGCACTTACCACTTGACGGAATCGAGTAGCTCCTGGCAGGGCCGCCGCATAGGGCCTCTGCGCGCGATCAGCGCCAGGCGTGTCGACAACCGCACCTGCCTTCTTCTCGCCTCTGAGCGCGTTACGCAACCGGACGAACAGGCCATGACACCTCTCCCGCACAGTCGTACAGCTCGACGCAGCACTCGCATCTACTCATCTCCCGCGAAATCGTGCGACGTTCTTGGAGCCCGGAACGACAAGGACTCGAGCAGCTCTGTTGTCAGTCGATTCTCCGGCCCTGCCAACCAACCTCTAACAGTCGATCGTCGCTCGCCCGACGCAAGACCGGCGAAGGCAGCGATTCGCAGATGGTGCGGAGTGGTCGCGCTTTTAACAGCTTCTCGCAGCGCTAATCTGCACTCATCGGAGTCCCATCCGGAGAGACGTTGCGCCGCCAATGCGAAGAGTGGCAGCGACCTTCTGCCATCGGCAAGCACTTCTGCGAAGTACTCACGGGTCGCCTTGCGAGGACGACGCGATGACGCCAAGGCTGTTCCGAAGTTTGCGATCGCCCATTCATAACTGGCCCACGGCGACTTCGTATAGTGAAGGAACCAGTCTTGATAATCCGACACTCCCACCGATACTCGAAATAGACGAGCGAGATGATCAGCGCAGTGCGGCATTCTGTTTGCAACGTCCAAGAGTTCGGACGCCCTTTCGAATTTCTTATAGGTGCGCATGCGCGTCGTTGCGAACCTCACGTTTGTTCGGCTTGCGCTTTCCCGGTCATGGATGATTCGGCTAATCAAATCACTCAAGCCATGCATCTCAAGAGTTCTCTTCTTGCGCGGCGCCTTAAGTTGGCCAATAAGCATCTCAATATCGAGTTCTTGATCGATCGCACTATGCTCGATCTCGAGAGCGCGCTCAAGCACATCCTCTCCTTCGAGGAGCTCCGTCTTGCTCGAATTGAGATTGAGGCCGAGGCTTGCCGCTTCGTTCTGAAGCTCCACCTGCGCATGACGCAACTTCGCCACGTCATCCCCGAATAGCCACATGTCGTCCATCCACCGAGCCCACGAACGCGGCCTACCGCCGCTGCGGGAGCTTTTGCTGAACGCCTTGGAATTGGCTTGCAGCACCAAGTCGAGATCGCGCATGTATGCGTTGGCTAGGACCGCAGATGCGCTCGAACGTTGCGGCAGCCCCCGCCTCCCAGGCGTCTTGTCCCAACCATCAAGAAGATTGAGCAGGCGATCAAGCGGCCTACCTTGCGGCAACGTTTGCTCGAGCATGTCATTCATATGATGAACAGGAATGCTCGCAAAGCAGGACACGATATCCGAAAGGAGAAGGCCTTCATACTCATCGGCTGCATTCGCAAGGTGACGACGGAAGCGCTCCCACTCATCACCATTACGCGCATATTGCCCCGAGGCCGGATCCTCGACAGAGAGCCGCCAACCGTAAGCGTGCGTAGCCATATCACCGATGAGAGCTTTGCTGAAGTGATCGACCAAGGCCATGTAGGAGAGCCTATCTAAAGGGTCTAAAACTACTGCGGGTCGGGCGGCGAAGTTTTCTTTTGGCACGTCAACTATGGCAACGGCGCCGACACCGTCCTCGTTTAGGCGATCGACCATCAGTTCGGGCTTCTTGAGGAGGTAGCGATTCTCGGGCCAACCCCACGGATCACGATGCCAGTCCCCTGAGGCTTCTCGCTCGAGATTGCCAACGGCTCGGGGGATGTCCAGAATTTTCGTCCAGTCGAGACTCCGTGATTTAGCCACGGGCTTGAACATACTGCGAGTGCGGGGCGCGCCGGCTCGCGCGTAGCGCACAGATGACCCTGAGGTCATGTGGACCTGCAAGTTGCGGGGCGCTGAAGCACGCCGAGATGTGCACGACCCCGTCTGAAGGAGGCGCTCGGCCACTCAAGGCGTTTCGTGGCTTCTCGATAACGGTTCTCGCAGAGCTGAGCCCTGATGGCCTGCTCGAATTCTGCCTTGAGGCTGCGGATGGGGGATGAACCTCTGGCGCTCGTGCGCCTCGCTCTACGTTCGGATCCGCCCGCGCAGCTGCAGTGAATGAGAGTCCCTCCTCATCCACCAGCTCCCGTCTCGAAACGGATCAGCGACATGGCTACCCTTCACCCGGACCTTGAGTGGCGAAGATGAAGTCGTCGCATACCAAGATGGACCTGTCGTCCATTGTCCGATTGGAGCTTGAGTGAGCACCGACGTCCAAGTCCTTCACGACTATGTAGTCGAGACCATCGGCTCGTCACCGGAAGCGTGGCCTGGAGGGTGGCCCAACGAAGTGGAGGCAGCGCTCATCGACGCTGTGTTCTCAGTGCGTGCGCGCTACGGCAGCCGAGAGCGACTCACCGGAGTCTTCGGAGCAGTCATGCGTTGGAGGGACTCACGCGGCGGTCGGGCAGACAACGTTCGCGTGTTGGCGAGCGCCGACGAGAACGACCTGCGTAACTTGACGAACTCAGGGAAGATCAGCGGGCGACACAAGGCCACCGTTGTTATCCAAGCCGCGCAAGCTCTCGTGGCCGCCGGGATCGTCCACGCTGACGATGTCTCCCGCCGGCTACCCGAAGCGCGCTCCGCGTACCTGTCCGTGAAGGGCTGCGGTCCCGTTACCTGGGCCTACTTCCGGATGTTGCTCGGCATCGACGACGTGAAGGCCGACACCTGGCCCATGCGCTTTGTTCGCGACCGGCTGCCGCACGTCAGGACAACGGACGACGCCTCGCGCTTGGTCGCCGACGTTGCCTCCCGAATGAACGTCAGTGCGACACAACTTGACCACGCTATCTGGAGCTACCGGCGCACCCAGCCAGCGGCCGGCGACTAGAGCTGGTGAAACTTGTCTCTCAACCGGGCAGGAGGTTACTACGACCCGGCGTAGGCGCGTCATTTCGGCTCCCTTCTGTTGTCAAGGGATCGGTTCGAGGTCTCGTTCTGTGTCGGTCTTCCGCAGCATCGGGGCTGGGCGTAGCGTCGGTTGTGCGGGTCCGGGAAGTGGCTGATCCGAAGTGTCGATGTGCGGGGGCAGGTCGACCGCGCTGGATTCTTGAGTCGCCCCGCAGTGCCCTCCCGGACCCGTGTCGACTGCGCCAAGGGCGTCTTCGAGGAGCTGGCGATAGATGGCGTCCGAGATCCTGCGCTTGAGGCACCGGATCGCCTCGAGGGGCTTCTTGCCCTCGGCGCGTTTGCGCAGGTAGTAGGCCCGGCCGTCGGTATCGAGGCGGATCTGGCTGATCGCGGCGATGTGGATCATGTGGTTCATCCGGCGGTTCCCGGCTCGGGACAGCCGGTGCCGGTTCTGCTCCCCGGAGGAGGCGTCCAGTGGCGCGGTGCCGGTCCAGGACGCGAACCGGTTCCGGTCGGCGAACCGGGTGACGTCCCCGACATCGGCCAGGACCCGGGCGGCCACGACGGGCCCGACGCCGTGCAGGTCCATCAGGTGTGAGCCGCGCTCGAGCACGATCGCCTTCAGTTCCGCGGTCGCCTTCTTGATCTTGGCCTCGACCGCGACCAGCTCGGCCAGCTCCTCGACGGCGATCCGGCGGCGGGTCTTGCCGGCGATGTCCCTTGGTCGGACCGAGGCGAGAATAGTCTTGGCCTGCCCGGTGGTGATGTCGCGTTTCGCCTGTCCTGGACGCAGTTCCGCGAGCAGCGCCTGGAGCCGGTCGACGGTCTGGACCCGGCGCCGGGTGAGCGCTTCCCTACGGTCGGTGAGCATCCGCAGCGCCTCCAGTTCCCCGTCGAGCTGCAGCGTGCGCAGGGTCCTGGTGCGGACCGCGACGATTGCGATCGAGTGCGCGTCGCGGGCATCGGTCTTGCGGTTGTGGCCGGTGTCGAACAGCCGGACCCGGGCGGCGAGCTTGGCCGGCACGTCGACCACCTGCTCGCCGTCTTCGAGGAGGCGCTGCGCGAGGGGCCGGCCGGCACCGTTGCTGCCTTCGACCGCCCACACCCGTTCGGGCCAGGCCTTCGCGTAGGTGCGCATCGCTGCGTAGCCGGCCCGGTCGGTGGTGAACCGGCCCGATCCGAGGAACCTCTCGTGTTGGTCGACGACCTCGATAGTGGCCGACAGCTTGTGGGGATCAACCCCGATGACGACGTGCTCCTTCTGCTCTAGCTCGTGCATGTGCTTGCTCCCGCCTCTGCTCGTTCCGGTGTGGACGGCGAGGTGGGCATTGCTACTACGAGCTGGGCAGTCCCTTCTTGAGCCACGCCTCGTCACGGTGACCGGCGGGCTGCAGACCGAAAGTGAGCCACACCAGATCAGCCGGTGGGCAGCCGCATGGAGAGCTGCCCGCCGATCACCTGGACCGAGTCTGGCCAGACGCCGGCCCTAAGGGAATCGTCTAGTAGCCGCCTGACGTCGAGCGACATCACGCGAGGTGGCCGGCAACCGACCACCCAGCCAAACGTCGCCACGTCACCAACAACGGAGTTGTGTGCACCCGGACGGCTGCCGTGTTCAGTTCCAACGACCGAGGGCTGGGACGCCACACGCTCACTGCTCGTAACTGCGTTGAGCGAAGAAGTCCTGTCCGGGTCGCCAGATTCCGTCCTCTCCTGTGGTGGCGCTCCAAGACGACGATGGCCTGGCCAGTCGTCGGGCCGCCTCAGCTCCTTCGTCCGTCACGGCCTCTACGACCGCGGCGATGTTGGTCGCCCTCGTTTGCGCCCACGCATCTTCGATAAGGCTTCGGCGACCGCCCGGGCAACTTGAGACGACTTGCGTGACGAAGTTCTTGCCATTCCAGCTGGGCCCTCCGTGCTCGCACCTGCCGCAGCGACCGGAATCGCGACATGCTCCGACGACCTTTAGCGCCGAACGCGCTCTGAAGTCGCCCGAACCGAAGATAAGGATCTTCCAAGTTGTCGGATCCAAGCGGCTCGCTTCAAGAATCGGGAGAGCACTCCCAACGACATGCATCCGTGCTCGTCGGATCTCAGGGTCTTCGAGTTGCATAATCAGCGCTTCAGCATCATGGATTGGCACAGGGCGAGGATGACTGGTCGCGCCCTGCGGCGTGGCGCTTTCACCGAATCCTGGCTGTTGACACGTCCGCGGCTGACGCACGGCCTGATGGGCCAACATCAGCGTCGCTCCGCCGCATTGATTTCCGGATCGCGCGGGCACGCCTTGCTGACGCAGGCGCGCGGGCTGCGGCCACGCGGCGAGCAGTCTCAGGTCCAGATCGGCCTGAGGGGTGAGCATCGCGTCCCGGCGCGAACTTCCCTGATCAGGTTCAGCAATCTGTGCGCGTCCAGATGTACTCGGCAAGTGGCCACGCCGACTAACCGTGGGATCGAACGCCTATGCGGTCACGCCAGAACTGCGTTGCCATGGCGCTTGACGTTGACTTTCCGGGTGGGACACTGAGTAAGTGACCCCGCTGCGTTTGGGAGGTACCGCGTCCAACTCGGGCGACGTCCTGCGCTGTCCACAGGCGGACTGTAAAGAGGTCGCAGTGCAGAAGGGACCTACTCCGCCATCGTGCCCGAATCACGGGGTAGCGATGGTCCCCATCACAGGGTCGTCAGGGTAGTGGGATCGTGTGTTTTTGCAGCCAGAGTGAGGCTTCTTTAACAGCCTGACCGAACCCTATGGCACTCGCTATCGCAGCCTTATAAGCGACCCACATGGCGGCGACGTAAGCGAGCGGCACCGCCGCCCGCCAGCCGGGCTCGGCCGTCTTTCCCCACAGACAGGCCACGCTGAGAGCGGCCAAGGCTGCGAGCACAAAGATTAAACCGCAATACATCTCGAGGCGTCTGCGGTAGGCACCGTGCTCAGCCACCATCGCCGGGGGCAACTCATCGACGTGTCGGATCATGAAACCTTCCAGGTCCTCGCCGGGCGCGAGCTTTACCTGATCCTCCGAAGCACGCATCACATTCCCGAGGCGGGTCGGCAGAACGCGGTGGTGCTCTGGAAATTCGGCCAGCTTGAGTTTTGCGACGTCCCAGTCGTGCATGAGGCTAGGTGAGGCGAAGCGGGGCCATCGCAGATCGGCCGCTCCGCCAAGCGCTACCCGGTCGCTATCGTCGAGCGGCCGACCATGAAACGTCTTCTCCAGTGCATTGAACGTGGCGACCTGCGCAGGAGAGATACCTGACGAATCTAGGGCCCTCCGTCGCGCGTCGTCGAAGGCGGCCGTTGCAAGCTCGTCGCATTTAGCCTCGAGGCGCGTCCGCTTCTTCGAGAAACTGGCTATCCGTATCCTCGCCCAGCCGTTGAGGACGCGAGAACGCAGGTAGCCTTCCCAGAACCGCAGGCCCTCGAACTCGAAAGCTTGGATCGCGATCGCGGCGATGATGACGGACATCACGAGGACGATGATGGCGCCCCACTCCATCTGGATGAGAGTTCTGATCGCGCCGTTGAAGCTAAGCGACCCCTCTTGACCCTGCAGAACGAGGAGAACCGCTGCGTTGCCGGCGAGGAACACCGAAGGGAGCCATGACGTCACACTGAGCTGGTCCAACACGCCAGACAGGAAGGCCGAAACGCCCTTGGAGACATCTTCTCCACTGGCGGCCGCCTTGGCTTCGACTCTCGGGGCTGGCCCCGTAGTCGGTTGAGTCACAAAGAAACAGTGCCGGACTGCCGAGGCTGATCGGCTTCGACACGCTGGATCGCCCGAGATGAGCGAAGGAAGGGGATGGCCGTGCCTCACGGCTAGACCACCCCCAAGAGCCGACTTCAGATCCCGGTAGTGGGGCGGAGGCGCCCGCGGCCTCAAGCGCTAGGTGCGTCACACCGCTGCCTGTATGGCAATCGTGCAGCAGGGTGGCGGAGCGGGCCGGCCGCACCCTCGCGTAGGTCTCCGGACGTCCGCGGAAAGTCTCAGGCGGGGAAGACGCCGCTGGAGAGGTACCGGTCGCCGCGGTCACAGACGACGAAGACGATCGTCGCCCCCTCCACCTCCTTGGCCACCTGCAGGGCAGTCCAGCAGGCGCCGGCCGCGGAGATACCTCCGAAGATGCCCTCTTCGCGGGCCAGCTGACGGGCCGTCTGCTCGGCTTCGGCCTGGGTGACCTCCACGGTCCGGTCCACCGCCGACGGGTCGAAGATCTTCGGCACGTACTCCGGTGGCCAGGCGCGGATCCCGGGGATCTTCGAGTTCTCTGCCGGCTGTGCCCCGATGATCTGGACATCGGAGTTGCGTGACTTCAAGAACCGCGAGACCCCGGTGATCGTGCCGGTGGTGCCCATCGCGGACACGAAGTGCGTGATCCGTCCATCGGTCTGTCGCCACAGCTCCGGGCCTGTCCCCTCCTCGTGGGCACGAGGGTTGTCCGGGTTGCCGAACTGGTCCAAGACCCGTCCGCGGCCTTCCCGCTCCATCCGCGTCACGACGTCGCGGGCCTCTTCCATCCCGCCGCCCGCCGGGGTGAGGACCAGCTCCGCTCCGTACGCCCTCATCGTCTGGATCCGCTCGGTGGAGGCGTCCTCGGGCATCACGATGACCAAGGGGTAGCCGCTGATCGCCGCCGCCATCGCCAGGCCGATCCCGGTGTTGCCCGACGTGGCTTCCAGCAGGGTGTCGCCGGGAGAGATCTCCCCTCGCGCCTCGGCGCCGCGGATCATGCTGATCGCCGGCCGGTCCTTGACCGAGCCGGCCGGGTTGTTGCCCTCGAGCTTGGCGAGCAGCACGTTGCCGCGGCGTTCGTTCTCCGGCCCCGGAAGGCGCTGCAGACGCACCAGCGGCGTGTCGCCGATGACGTCCTCCATCGTGGGATACGCCGGATGGTTGCTCACGCGCCCGAGTCTAGGGCGGCGGTCGCCGACCCATCGCAGCCGAACTGCCGCTGACCGCCGCGAGCGCCGGAACAAGCAGCTGACAGCCGTGCCGACTCAGCCGCGCGATGGGAGAAACAGGGACACCGCGGCGGAGAGCAACGGGCCGAGAACGACCACAGCAGAGGAAGCGACGTCGCGCAGGTTCTGCGGCAGTTGA
This sequence comes from Terrabacter aerolatus, assembly GCF_007991735.1. GTDB lineage: Bacteria > Actinomycetota > Actinomycetes > Actinomycetales > Dermatophilaceae > Terrabacter > Terrabacter aerolatus. The sequence goes on from NZ_BJYX01000012.1 coordinate 39,074, forward strand.
AGCAGCTCGGCGTATGCCTGCCGCTCGGCGGCTCGCTCCCTCCACGCCGGCTGCGGTGGGTACGCCGAGGGCAGCCGTGTCTCGAGTTCGCGGATGGTCGCGGAGTGCCAACTCGTCCACCCGGGGATGAAGTTGACGGCAAGGAAGAGGGTGAGGAGGAGACCGGTCACGACCACGAGCTCCGGCGGATACGAGTCGGGCTGGCGGGAGTAGGCGATCCACGCCTGTCGCTGGGCTCCGGTGGCAAACACACCGATGGACACCAGGGTGCCGGCAGCGCCCAGTGCAGTGACCAGCGCCCAACGCACCGTCAGCAGCTCGGGCACTGCGTCGCTGGCAACCTGGTCAGCGGCTGGAACCCTGCGCTGCGCAAGTGCGCGCCACGCGCGCCACATGGTCAGAAGCGCAGGGTAGGCGGCGGACGTCGCCACACCGTAGGTCGCCATGGTCCGCCACAACCCCAGGTACAGCCCGGTGTCCGCGCCTCGCGCAAAGGCACCAGCCACCCCGGCGGCAGTCGCCACGAGCACCGCGACACCCACGGTGATGAAACGGTGCCGCCCATCGGAGAGCCGGTGCCCACCGACCAGGGAGGTCACGGTGTGCAATGACTGACGACCGATGACCCACACGGTTGGTGTCACCGCCCAGAGACACACGAACACCGTCATTTGGACCTTGGCCGCAGGCGAGCTCACGTAGAGGGCGCTGTTGGCGGTGTGGTTGACGCCCACGGTCTCCACCACCGCCCCTGCGATCGCTGCCGCGGCGGTGGTGAGCGCCAGACGGACAGGCGTCTCCTGCCAGCTCACGGCTGGCGCTTCCTTCCCCGGCGTTCCGCGCACCCAGTCAGCGTCGCGCATCTCGTGCAGGTTCGGCCTCCTCTTTCAGCCGACCACGGCACGCGGGTGCCGCAGGGCGCCCTGGCGTCGGCCGTCATCTGCGCGGTCGCACCGTCGTACCTCGGCGAGCTCATCCCACGACGATCCGACTGTCAGGGCAGCCGTCTGCATTGCGGACGCGACTCGTCCGGGTGGGTTCGTACGGTGGGCCCATGACGACCGACTTCGGCTTCAAGCCCGGCCAGCCACCGGCGTGGGACCTCGAGCGCTTCCTGCGCGGCGACGAGGTCGAGACGGCCGTGATCACGCTGGAACGCAACCGGCGCACCTTCGCGTGGAAGTGCGCCGACGTGGACGCCGAGGCCTTCACGAGGCGGCTGGGCGCGTCGACGGTGACGCTCGGCGGCCTGCTCAAGCACCTGGCCTGGGTCGAGGAGCTCTACTTCCAGCGCCGGCTCGCCGGCCTCGCGCCCGTGGCACCGTTCGATGACCTGGACTTCGAGCAGGACTGGGACGAGCTGGCGTGGACCACGGCCGCCGACAGCACCCCGGACGAGCTCCGAGCACTCTGGGTGCAGACGGTGCACCGCTCCCGCGAGTCGCTGACGGCAGCGTTGTCCCGCGGCGGGTTGGAGCAGACCACCGAGGACGGGATGAGCCTGCGCCGCATCCTCGCCGACCTCATCGAGGAGTACGCGCGCCACACCGGGCACGCTGACCTGCTCCGCGAGGACGTCGACGGAGCCACAGGCGAGGGCCCGCCGCGCGACTTCCCGCTGCCCTGATCCCACTGTCCACAGGCATCACCGTCACGACCGCGGCCAGCGGCTCGACGGCGTCGTCACGACCGCCGTCACGACCGAGCCGCGCCCCGACGCGTGTGACGGCGCGTCGCCCAGCGGACCACACCGTTGGCAGCGGCCGCCGCAGCGGCCACGAGCGTCAGTGCCGTCAGGGCGAGGTCTCCCTTGTGGTGGTCACGCAGCCGCATACCCCCACCGTGCCCACTGTCGCGCGCGGCCAAACGCGTATGCCGTCGCCAGACCCGGCGCGCGACGTGACCGGCGCCCTCAGCCGACCATCTCGTGGAGGTGGACGCCGTGGTCGGTGGCGATCAGCTCGGCGGCCTTCTCACCGATCATGATGGTCGCGGCGTTGGTGTTGCCGCTGACGACGTTCGGCATCACGCTCGCGTCGGCGACGCGCAGGGCCTCGATGCCGTGCACCCGCAGCCGCGGGTCGACGACCTCACCGATCCGGCACGTCGACGTCACGTGGTAGACGGTCAGCGCGTAGTGGCGGGCGATGTCCGCCAGCAGCGCGTCACTCGGCTCTGCGCCGGCCTCGTGGCCGTGGGCCTTCGCCAGGTGCGGCGGGATGACCGGCTCACCCAGGCCGCCGCCGGGCCACGCCTTGGCGATCTCGAGCGCCCGGCGCATCACCGCGACCATGACCAACACGTCGTGCGGGTCGTCGAAGTAGTTGAGGTCGATCCGCGGGTGGACGGCGGGGTCCGCACTGACCAGCGTCACCGAGCCCTCGGAGTGCGGCTGCACCGGGTTCGGCAGCACGACGACCTGCCCGCGCGACGGGTCGAGGAAGGACTCCGGGTCCTCGAAGAAGGCGGACGGCGGGAGCCGGAAGACGCCCTCCCAGATCGACGGCGTGTAGCCGGTCGCGAGGAAGCCGATCTGCGCATCGTGGGTGTGCGCGTCGCCGAGCCCGGTCGAGAAGAACGCGACGGCGTCGTAGAGCGAGGACGACGCGAGCCCGCGGCCGGTGGTGAACCACTCGCCGATGCGTCGCTCGGCCTCGGCCTTGGCCGCGGCGAGAGGCTCGGGGAGGTCGACGTCGTCGGCGGGGTCGGCCGGGAGCGGACCGGCCGGGGCGCGGAGGGCGTCGGGCCCCAGCGACATCGCGACCTCGGTCATGGTCTCGCCGATGCCGTCGGCGGCATACATGAGCGGTGTGTGCAGGTGGTCCTTGAGGTGGCGCCCGACGTCCGGGAGGTCGACGACGCAGTCGACCCCGACGGCAGCCAGCTCGTCGCGGGCACCGACGCCCGAGAGCAGCAGGATGTGCGGCGACCCGATGGCGCCCGCACACAGCACCACCTCGGTGCCCGCGGCCACCTCCTCGTGGGCGCCGTCCTCGGTGCAGTAGGCGACGCCGGTGGCGCGCACCGCGTCACCGTCCGCGTCGAGGAGGATCCGCTCGACGAGGGCGCCGGTGACGACGGTGAGGTTCTCGCGGTCCATCGCCGGCTCGAGGTAGGCGTGGAAGGTCGAGGTGCGCCGGCCGTCCTTCGTCGTCGTCTGGAAGAGCGAGGCCACCCCCTCGGGCTCGAGCCGGTCACGACCGTTGTAGTCACCCTGCTTGAGGCCCGTGGCGCCCGCGGCCTCGACGAACTGGTTCGAGGCGCGCAGGATCGGCTGGCGCACCGACACGCCCACCGGGCCGTCGTGGCCGTGCTGTTCGCGGTCCGGGTGCAGCTCGGGGCTGTCGACGAAGCCCTCGGCCTTGAGGAAGTAGGGCAGGACCTCGGCGTACGACCAGCCCTCCGCGCCACCGGCCGCCCACGCGTCGAAGTCGCCGGGGTGTCCGCGCACGTATGCCATGTAGTTGAGCCCCGAGGAGCCGCCGAGCATCTTGCCCCGGGGCACCATCATCCGGCCGCCGACGATGCCCTTGCCGACGCCTCCGGGGTCGCCGTCGTACATCCAGTCGGTCGCGGGGTCGTTCTGCAGGCTCGCGACCGCGGCGGGCACCAGCTCCGCCGGCGGCGGGGTGCCTCCGGCCTCGAGCAGGCACACCCGGACCTGCGGGTCCTCGGTCAGCCGGGCGGCGACGACAGCGCCCGCCGATCCCGCCCCCACGATCACGTAGTCGTACGTCGAGCCCATCGAAACCACCTCGTCGTGGTGCCTCGCCGAAGCGGCGGGGACGGTCTCGCCACGGAACCACATCCGGGCAGGGGAGACAAGGGAGCCCGGGTCCGGCCCCTCGCCGGATGGGCCTCGACCGCGGCCCGGACGGAGCCGACCGTCAGGAGGACGCGCCGAGTCGGTGTCGCACGACCCTCCGGCGCAGGGTCGGCGCCGCCTCGACGTCGTAGCCCGCGTCGAGGAAGACCTGGAGGAGCCCGACCGACGCCTCGTCCCAGATCACCGTCTTCCCCGGCGGCGGCTCGGTGGGGTAGCCCTCCATGACGCGAGCGCCGACCTGCCTGCCGTACTCGACCGTGGCAGCGGCGAGCTCGTACATCAGCCCCTGACGACGGAAGCCCTTGCGCACGACGAAACACGTGACCGACCAGACGCCGTCGAGCTCGGGGTCCATCCGCATCCACGACTTCTGCCGGGCCCAGATCCTCGGGTAGTTCTCCCGTGGCTCGACGGCGACCCAGCCGGCGGGTTCGCCGTCGACGTAGCCGAGGAGTCCGGACGTGGGACCCGGTGTGCCGCAACCGGCCTGCTCCACGAGCGCGGCGTCGCGCTCCTCCTGGGTGGTGTCGCGCCAGATCCAGCCCGGGACCTTCAGCGCCTGGCAGCGACACTTGCGGGCGCCGCCGGTGTCGAAGACGGCCTCGAGGTCCTCACTCGTCGCGTCGTTGGCCGGTCGCCAGCTGAACTCGGGCACATCGCGAGACTAGCTGCGCACTGCCGCCGAATACGGGGAAGGCAGGCGGGGATCAGCCCCGAGCGACGGGTCGGCGGACACCGTTCTCGGCGTGACGGCATACGCCCTCACGCAAACCACGGGAGGCCGCGTCGGGCGCGGGTGGGTGTGCGTTCCCGTCGTCCGTGGGTGTCACTAGGCTCTGAGCCGCGGATCGAACGACATCGGAGGAGCACTGTGCTGGCCAAGTTTCCCGGACGCTGCGTGCGGTGCCAGGGGCCCATCCGAGCAGGGGACGAGATCCTCGGCGCCGGCGGCGACGACACCGGATGGGTCCACGCCGACTGCCGGAACGAGCTCGCGCTCCCGGGCCTCGGCACGCCGGCTCCGGCCACGGCCCGTGCGTCGCGGGCCAAGACCGCGAAGACGGCTCGGGCACCGAAGGCGGCCATGGTCGCGCCGGACGGAGCGACGTTCGTCTACACCGACGGCGCGTGCTCGGGGAACCCCGGCCCGGGCGGCTGGGCCTGGGCGATCGACCGCGACCGCTTCGCGTCGGGCGCCGAACGACCGAGCACGAACCAGCGGATGGAGGTCCGCGCCGCCCTGGAGGCCGTCACCGCCATCTCCGGGCCTCTCGTCGTCGTCAGCGACTCGACGTATGTCGTCAACTGCTTCCGCGACCGGTGGTGGGACGGCTGGCTCCAGCGCGGCTGGACCACCTCCGCGAAGAAGCCCGTCGCGAACCGCGACCTGTGGGAGCCGCTCGTCCTGGCGGTCCAGGAGCGCGGCGACGTCGCCTTCCAGTGGGTCAAGGGTCACTCCGGCCACGAGATGAACGACCTCGTCGACCAGCTCGCCGTGGCGGCCAGCCTCGGACGGGACTAGGCGACCGCTGACAGCGCCGGGAAACAACTGCTGCGAACCTCCGGTGCGGGCCGGCCCTTCGGTCCTACCGTGACCTCCATGACCGATGTGACCGCTCCTGCGCAGAAGCATGCGCATCCCGCCTTCAACGCGATCCTCCAGCAGCGGGCCCAGGACTTCCAGCTGCGGACCGCCGACAAGATCACGGCCTTCGCCGGCTCGATGGCCTTCGTCTACCTGCACGCCGCGCTCTTCGCGGTGTGGATGATCGTCTTCGAGAAGAGCCCGTGGCCCACCCTGACGCTCGTCGTCTCGCTCGAGGCGATCTTCCTGTCGACGTTCGTCATGATCGGGCAGAACCGCCAGGCGGCCTTCGCGTCCGCCAAGGCGGCGCACGACTTCAGCGAGTCTGAGCTCGAGCTCAAGACGAACACCGAGCTGACCCGCCAGATCCACGTGCTCACCACGGACTGCACCGGCGCCTGGTCGCGGACGCCCACGAGGCGGACCCCGGCCAGTGACGTGCAGCGGGTGACGAGCCTCCGGCCCATCGGCTCGGCCCGCGCGTCGCACCGAGGTCAGGGCTCGCGAGCACCTACCGTTCGGCCCGGTCCCGGAGGATCATGAGTGGCGGGAGGCGCAGATGAGCGACGACACGCGTGCCGCGATCCAGCGATTCCACGACGCGCTCAACAGTCACGATCTCGACGCGCTGGGTCTCGTGGTGGATGAGGAGTGCGTCTTCGAGACGACGAGCCCACCGGACGGGACCCGACACGTCGGCCGCGACGCGGTGCTGGCCGCGTGCCGCGAGTTCCTGGCCCAGTCACCCGACGCCCGGTTCACGATGGAGGAGGTCGTGACCGTCGACGACCGTGCCTTCGTCCGGTGGTTGTACGACTGGGGCGACGGGCACGTCCGGGGCGTCGACGTGATGCGCGTGCGGGACGGCAAGGTCCTCGAGACGTTCGCGTACGTGAAGGGCTAGCGCGCCACGACCGGGCTGCGCTGACAGGCGCATGCCCGGCCCTCCGTCACGGGAGCGACGGGCGAGAGCGACGGGCGAGAGCGAGCACCTTCCTTGACAGGCTGACCGCCCACGAGGAAGGTGCTCACGCATGAGGCGACTGATCCCCGCTGCCGCGCTTGGCGCCGCTCTCGCACTGGTCCCGTCGGTCGCCACGGCGATGGTCAACGGGACGCCCGATCTCGCGCACCCCGAGGCGGGCGCGCTCTACTTCAGTGACGCCGTGGACGGCCCCAAGCAGTTCGCCTGCAGCGGCGCCCTCATCGACCACACGGCATACCTCACGGCCGGCCACTGCTTCGCCGACTACGTCCGCTCCAACGGCCACCTGCCCATCGCGTGGGTGACCTTCGACCAGAAGCCGACGGCCACGAGCACGTACTACCGCGGGACCATCGCGATCGACCCGGCCTTCGTGCCGAAGCTGACGTCGAAACAGAACGTCTACGCCAACGACACCAACGACATCGCGGTCGTGCACCTGTCATCCGACCCCGGCATCGAGCCGGCGACGTTGCCGCCGGCGAACGAGCTCGACAGCGCGCCGAGCGACCAGCGCTTCGACGTGATCGGCTACGGCTCCACGGTCACCTTCGGCGGAGGCGCGCACACCTACCCGTCCACCGGCGAGAGGCAGTCCGCCCTGCTCGGGCTCAACAGCGTCACCCCCGGCTGGGTCCACGAGGACCAGAACTGGACGGCCGGCTGGGGCGGGGCATGTGGTGGGGACTCCGGCGGGCCCAACTTCCTCCACGGGACACACGTCATCGCCGCCACGACGATCACGGGAGACATGGTCTGCCGCTCGACCAACGTCGCCCTCCGGATGGACTCCGCGGCCGCCCGGCAGTTCCTCGCCACGCAGGTGAGCTCCCCGCTGCCCTGAGCCGCGCGGGTCCGCGCGCGCTCGAGGTATGCCGGCCGGCCGTCGCTCGCACGCGATGGCCGGCACCCGACGGGCTCGGCTACGGCCAGTGGGCGGTGAAGTAGGCGATGACCAGGGCGCCCAGGGAGACGACCACCAGCACCGCGCCGACCCGCGTCTCTGTGCCCCGCCGCGCCGAGAGGTCCTGCCCGGACGGTCCCGACCCCGACTGCGAGCCCCACACGATGAGGCCGAGGCCCGCGGCGAGGAGCACGCCGACGACGGTCCAGAAGGCAGTCATCCGGTGACCGACTCAGCCACCGTAGGGAAGACCGCCCATCGGGCCGTTGACCCCGCCGAAGTTCCGCTCGCCTCCGACGCCGTAGTCGGTCGCCTTCTCGGCAACGCCGTCGGCCGCACCGTGTCGCGGGCTGAGGGCCTCCGACAGGGACCTCATCTCGTGCCGCTGCTTGTTCCGGCGGTCGGACAGCCAGGCCGCGAGCAACACCAGGGCGAAGACTCCGCCAGCAATGGACCAGAACATCTGACACCCCTATCGACGCGTGGATACGCCTGCACTCACTGCGAGTGTTGCAGGTGCCGGAGGAAAACTGGGGCGAAGGCCCGCGGCACCGGAGACGCCGATGCGTGCGCTGACCGAAATCTCTGATTCGCGTCCCCGACGGCCGGGCCGTCCGTAGCCTCGAGGGTTCACACAGGGGAACCAGGGAAAAGGGTTATGAACTCACGCATTCGCATCACGCTCACCGTCGCCGCCAGCCTCCTCGCTCTCACCGCCTGCAGCCAGGCATCACCCTCGACCGAGAACGTGCCGATCCGTCTCGTCGATGCCCAGGAGACCACGACGACACCGATCACCACACCGACCACGTCACCGACGTCGACGGTCGACACTGCCGCCGCCGAACAGGCTGCGGCAGCCGCCGCGGCAGCGAAGGCCGAGGCTGACGCCAAGGCGAAGGCCGACGCCGCGGCGAAATCCGCTGCGGCCAAGGCCAAGGCGGCCGCCGAGGCGAAGGCCAAGGCCGCGGCGGTGAAGGCCAAGGCAGACGCCGCCCGCGCGACCGCCGCAGCCAAGGCGAAGGCTGATGCCAAGGCGAAGGCCGCCGCGAAGGCCAAGGCTGCGGCGAAGGCGAAGGCCGACGCGGCCGCCCAGAAGGCAGCAGCCGCAGCTGCGCTCGCGAACGTCTACTACGCCAACTGCACTGCGGTGCGGGCCGCCGGCGCGGACCCGATCTACGCGGGGCAGCCCGGCTACTCCCGCAAGCTCGATCGGGACGGTGACGGCATCGCCTGCGAGTGACCCCACCCGCCCTGCCCGCGGCGGGTTCTCCGCCGCGGGCAGGGCGCTGTCGTCCACCACCACACCACCAGGCAGGAGCCGTCACATGATCGACTTCCAGAACGCCAGCTACGTCAAGCTCGGCCGCATCGACTACGCGGAGGTGGCGGCCCAGATCGACCCGCTCCTCATCGAGGGCGAACAGGGCTACATGGCCTTCAAGGGCATGCGCGACTACATCGTGTTCACGAGCAAGCGCATCATCGCCGTCAACATCCAGGGCATCACCGGCAAGAAGAAGGACTTCACGTCCCTGCCGTTCACCAAGGTGCAGGCGTTCTCGCTCGAGACCGCTGGGACGTTCGATCTCGACGCAGAGCTCGAGCTCTGGTTCTCGGGCCTCGGCAAGGTGAAGTTCGAGTTCAAGGGCAACACCGATGTCGCCTACCTCAACAAGCTCATCGCCCACCACGTCCTGTAGGACCGGGCGTCGGGCCGCGCAGACTACGCGTCGAGGTGCCGGTCGGCGAGCTTGCGCAGCACGGGGACCGCGGCGGCCAGGGCCGACCGCTCGTCGTCGGTGAGGTCGGCCATCTCGGTGCTCAGCTGGGTGGCGGCCTCGTCCCGCAGCGTGTCGAGCGTGGCGTGGCCCGCCGCCGAGAGGGCCAGCAGCAGGCACCGCTGGTCGCTCGGGTCGCGGCGCCGCTCGACCCAGCCGGCCTCCATGAGGATCTCGACGAGCCGGGTCATGCTCGGCGCCGAGACGTTCATCAGCTCGGCGAGGTCGCCCTGCCGCAGCCCGTCGGGGTAGCGGGTCAGGGCGGCGAGCGCCGCCAGGCGCGTCGGGGTGACGCCGGAGCGGGTGGCCGGCATACGCAGGTGGTAGGCGAGGCGGCCGACCTCGGTGCGCAGCTCGCCCGCCAACCGGTCGACGTCGGGCGTCGCCGCGACGCCCGAGGACGCCGCGACGGCCGGACCCGACGAGGTCGCGCTCACGACCGCGCCCCCTCCGGCTGCAACACGTCGGCCTCGGCCGGAGCGGCATCGGGCGTCGTCGAGGCCACCGGGGTCTCGTGCGAGTCGTCGGCGTGCACGAACTTCTCGCCCATGAACCACGACGCCACGGCCGCGACGAGGCACGCGACGATCGCGAACCCGAAGGCCACGACGAGCCCCTCGTGGAACGGACCGGAGATGAGCGACGGGAAGAACGAGTGGCCGGTGAGGTACTGCGCGTCGGTCGGCCTGAGCTGGCTCAGCGCGTGCGGACCGAGCAGCTGCTGCACCGGGTTGTAGCCGAGCAGCGACGCGAAGAGCACGGCGACCGGGGGCAGCGAGGCGAGGGCGTGCGCCTGGGGGACCGGCACCCCGTGGGCCGTGAGGCCCGTCTGCATCGTCGCCGGCAGCGAGCCGGCCAGGCCGATGATCATGAGCGAGAAGAAGATCCCGATCGACAGCACCATCGACGCGTTCTGGAACGTCGTGCTCATGCCGCTGCCGACGCCGCGACGGTTCGCGGGCACGGCGTTCATGACGGCCGCGCGGTTCGGCGAGGCGAACAGGCCCATGCCGAAACCGTTGAGGAAGAGGGCGGCCGCGAAGGTCCAGTAGCCGAAGTCGACCGGCAGTAGGGCCAGCCACACGAAGCTGAGCGCCGCGATGACCATGCCGCCGGTGGCGAAGGGTCGCGCGCCGTACCGGTCCGACAGCCACCCCGACAGCGGCCCCGCCACGAGGAAGCCGACCGTCATCGGCAGCATGAAGATGCCGGCCCACAGCGGCGTCGACTCGAACGAGTAGCCGTGCCGCGGCAGCCAGATGCCCTGCAGCCAGATGATGAGGATGAACATCAGGCCGCCCCGGCCCAGCCCGGACAGCAGGCTCGCGACGTTGCCGAACGTGAAGGCGCGGATGCGGAAGAGGTCGAGGTGGAACATCGGGTGCGCCACCCGGGTCTCGATGACGCTGAAGATCGCGAGCAGCACGAGGCCGCCGATCATCGAGGCGAGCACCCACGGGTTGGTCCAGCCCATGACGTGGTCGCCGTAGGGCTGGATGCCGTACGTGATGGCGACGAGCACACCGACGAGGCCGAGCGCGAAGGTGACGTTGCCCCACCAGTCCATGACGTGGTGGCGCCGCGGGCTGAGGTCGCGCAGCTTGAGGTAGCCCCACAGGGTGCCGAAGACGCTGAACGGCACCGACACGAGGAAGACGTACCGCCACTGCACCGGCGCGAGCACGCCGCCGATGACGAGGCCGAGGAACGAGCCGGCGATTCCCGACACCATGTTGAGGCCGAGCGCCAGACCGCGCTGGTGGGAGGGGAAGGCGTCGGTGATGATCGCCGACGAGTTCGCCATGAGCAGGGCGCCGCCCACGCCCTGGAGCACGCGCAAGACGATGAGCCAGAGCACCCCGGACGTCCCGGTCATCCACGTGACCGACAGGGCGATCGAGAAGAGCGTGAAGATCGCGAAGCCGGCGTTGAACATCTTGACGCGGCCGTACATGTCACCGAGGCGCCCGAAGGTGACGACGAGCACGGCGGTCACCACGAGGTAGCCCATGATGAGCCACAGCAGGTAGCTCGAGTTGCCCGAGGCGAGCGGGTTGATGTCGAGGCCCCGGAAGATGTCGGGCAGCGCGATGAGCAGGATCGAGGAGTTGATCGTGGCGATCAGCACCCCGAGCGTCGTCGTGGACAGGGCGACCCACTTGTAGCGCGGGCCGAGGGCGGCGGGAGCGGCTGGAGAAGTCATTAGTTCAAGGCTAGTAACGAAATCTGGACGCTTCCTGAGGAGGCTCCCAGCCGCGCTGGCGCTGGGAGCCAGCCTGTCGTGGGATCCTCCAGTGCATGACCGGGGCCACCGCATGACGACGCAGACCGCCACCCGCGCCGCGCCGCGCGCGCGCATCCTGCCTGCCGCGCCGCCCCGGCGCTACCTCGTCCCGGCCACCCTCGCCGTCGCGTTCCTCGTCACGAGCGCCGTCGCCCAGGCCGTGACGCCCTTCATCCGGCAGGACGACTGGCCCTTCCTGCTCCCCGACGGCACCCAGGGCGTGCTCCCGCCCGCCTACTACAACAGCAGCGAGGGCCGCTGGCTCAACACCCTGTGGTGGCAGCTGATCGGTCAGCACGGCACCCCCACGACCGCCGCGATGACGTATGCCGTGGGCTACCTCGCGCTCGTCGCCGGCGTCTGGCGGGTGCTGCACCTCTCCGGCGTCCGCCCCCGTCCCGTCGCGGACGTGCTCCTCGGCGTCGCGCTCTACGCGTCGAGCGTCTGGGTGCAGCTCGTCTACTGGCCCGGCGCCCTGACGCCGTCCGTCCTCGTCGGCGCCGCCGCGGTGTGGCTGCTGCCGTGGGCGGTGCGCTCACGCGCGCGCCTCGGCCTCTGGCTTCTCGTCGCGGAGTCGGCTGCCGTCATGACCTATCCGCCGGTCGGCGTCGTGCTGCTCGTCGTCACGGTCGTCTGCCTGCGTGACGCGCCCTGGCGGCGCGTGCTCGCCGTCGTCGTCGCCTGGGTCGCCGCCTTCGCGGTCGGGGTCGGCATCAGCTACACCCTCAACCTCGTGCTCAACGGCCACTTCGGCCTCGAGTTCCCGGCCTGGCGCCAGTCCAACCCGCTGACGTCCGTGGGCGCCCTCGTCACCAACACCGGGCGGTGGCTCTCGGCGGTCGGTCAGATGTGGTCGGCGCAGTGGTGGGTGGCCGCCGTCGCGCTCGTGGCCGTCGTCCTCGGCTGGCGCGACGCCGTCGTGCGCCCCCGGCTGCAGCGCGTCCTCCTCGCCTTCGCCGTCGCCTGTGGGCTCGACGCCGCGCAGACCCTCGCGACCGGCATCGTCACCGAGGCCCGCGGACAGCTGTGGACGTGGCTGCTCGCCGTCGTGCCCGCCGCCCTGCTCCTGCTCGACCGGCGGGGCGAGCGTCACCCCCGGGAGGACGCCCCCGGCGTCCGCCGCCTGACGACCGAGCACGTCGCGACGGCGCTGCTCGCGGTTCTCGCCGTCGCCGGCGTGCTCTCGTGGCGCTCCGACATCGGGGCGCACCAGGCGACCCGCCTGCAGTTCGCCGCGATCGCCGAGCAGGCCACGGCGCACGCGCCCGGCACCGACATGGCGACCGTCGTGATGTACCAGGACCCTGCGCTGAAGCACACGCGCGACGGACGCCTCATCGCGAGCACCCTCGTCATGGCCGTGCGCCAGCAGACCGGCGGCATCCTGCCCCGGTGGTGCCGTGGCGACGAGTGCGCCGAGCTCGCCGCCCGAGCCCCCACCGGCCCGGTCATCAGGCTCGACAGCCCCGCCGGGTTCAGCCACGTCATGGGCATCGTCGTGCCCACCCCGCCGCTCTGGGTCTCGGCGCCCCCGGTCGGGTAGGTCCACGACTAGCCTTGCCGGAGAACGCGCGGCACGCGCACGGTCAACGGCGGAGCGGGAGGGTGGTCATGGCATACGACGTCGACTTCACGGAGGTCTCGACCGTCGGGCTGGAGTCCTCGCCCGCGGCGGAGGCGCTGGCCGGCCTGCGTGCCAACGAGGCCCGCTACTTCAAGAACAAGTACGACCACACCTTCAGCACCGAACCCGCCGACGAGGCCGCCGACGTCGTCAACCACGTCGGCCGGATCCTCGACGAGGAGCGTGGCATCGTCATCGCGTCGCCGGCGCTCGAGGCGACGCAGTTCGAGGTCGAGGGCGTGCGCTGGTCCTACGTCTTCTACGAGTCCGGCCTGTCGATCAACGTCCTGTGGACGCTCGCCGAGGGCGGCAAGCGCGCCGTCGGCTTCAAGCTCTCGGACGGCATGGAGGTCCCCGACGAGCTGGCGGCCTTCAAGTTCGCCCGGCAGAAGTCCAAGCTGGCCGGGACGATCCGCGGCTCCTACTTCGTCATCAAGGGCGACTACTGAGCCTCGGCGCCCGGGTCGCCCCGGGCGCCGCTGCTACTTGACCGAGCCGGCGGTGAGGCCGCCGACGAGGTGCTTCTCGATGACGGCGAAGAGGATGACGACCGGCACGACGGCGATGACCGAGGCCGCGAAGAGCTGGTCCCAGTGCTGCTCGTAGCCGGTGATGTAGGCCCGCATGCCCACCGTCAGCGGCTTCTTGTCGTCGTCGATCATCAGCGTCAGCGCCACGACGTACTCGTTCCACGCCGCGATGAAGGTGAAGATCGTCGCCGTGACGAGGCCCGGCAGGGTCAGCGGCAGCATGACCCGGCGCAGGATCTGCAGTCGGCTCGCGCCGTCGAGCGCCGCGGCCTCCTCGACCTCGAGCGGGATCGAGGAGAAGAAGCCGTGCAGGATCCAGATCGCGAAGGCGAGGTTGAACGCCGCGTTCGTGAGGATCAGCGCCCCGTAGGTGTTGATCATGTTGAGCTCGAAGAACTGCCGGTAGAGGCCCACGACGAGCGAGGTCGGCGCGAACATCTGCGTCACGAGCACGAGCAGCAGGAACGCGCCGCGGCCCGGGAAGCGGTGGCGGGCCGTCATGAACGCCGCCGGGATCGCGACGACGATGACGATCGCCGTCGAGCCGGCCGCGATGATGAGCGAGGTCTTGAGCCAGTTGAGGAAGCGCTCGTCGCCGAGGATCTGGGCGTAGGTGTCCCACTGCCACACCTTCGGCAGGAAGGTCGGCGGCGTGCTCTTGACGTCGGTGCTCGTGCGCAGCGAGTCGAGCACCATGACGAGGTAGGGCGCGAGGAAGACGAGCGCGACGAGGACACCCCCGATCGCCATCAGGGTGCGCCTGCGGCGACGCGGGTCGGTCGTGTGCACCCGGTTGCCCTGCGGCGGAGGGGCGTCCGGCCGCACCGGCGCGGCAGCCGTCGTCGTGCTCATCGGCTCGTCTCCTCGCGCCAGTTGATGATCTTGAGGTAGATCCCCACGACGACGAGGATCAGCACGACGTTGAAGATGCCCGCCGCCGCCGACATGCCCACGTCCTTCTCCTGGCTCTTGAAGGCCAGCTTGTACATGAACGTGATCGTCGTGTCGTGCAGGTAGCCCGGGTTGCGGTCGTTGAGGGTGTAGACGATCGGGAAGCTGTTGAAGACGTAGATGACGTTGAGCACCGTCGCGATCATCAGCGCCGGACGCATGAGCGGCAGCGTGATGTTCCGGTAGCGCTGCCACGGGCTCGCGCCGTCGACCGTCGCCGCCTCCATGACGTCCTCGGGGATGGCACCGAGCCCGGCGATGAAGACGAAGATCGTGAACGGCAGCGACACGAAGACGCCGACGACGACCATCGAGAACATCGTCCAGCTGTCGTCGCCGAGGAAGTCGATCGGCTGCCCGATGAGGTGCAGCGAGAGCAGGACGTGGTTGATGATCCCGTAGTTGTAGTCGTAGAGCAGGACGAACAGCTGGCTCGTGATCACGAGCGAGGCCGCCCACGGGATGATGACGGCCCACCGCACGAAGCGGCGGCCCGGGAAGCTCTTGCTGAGGAACTGCGCCAGCGCCAGGCTCAGCACGATCGTGATCGCCACGACCGCGACGACCCACACGACGGTGTTGCGCAGGACCGTGCCGAGGTCCGGGTGCTCGAGGACCTTCGTGTAGTTGGTCCAGCCGGCGTCGCCCTTGCGCAGCCCCGTGATCGAGTACTCACCGCGCGAGGCGTCGAAGAGCTTGATCGCGGGGTAGAGCACGACGCCGAGGATGAGCGCGAGGGCCGGCGCGAGCCACAGCAGCGCCACGAGGGGGTGGACCTGGCCGATGCGGCCGGCCCGGCGACGACGGCCCGCGCGTGACGGCATACGGGAACGGCCCCGCCCCGACCCCGCCGTGGTGGCGGGGTCGGGGGTCACCGTGGTGCTCTCGGTCATCGGGGGCGTGTGCCTCAGCCGCCGTTCTCGGCGGTCTTCTGCAGACCGTCGAGGGTGGCCTTGGGGGAGCCGTTGATGCCGCCGCCGAGGTTCTGCTGGACGGCGAGCTTGACCTTGTCCCACGTCGGGTCGTCGGTCGGGGTCAGCTGCGCGTTCGGCAGGGTGTCGAGGTAGACCTTGAGCTTCGGGTCGCTCTGGAACTGCTGGACGCCCGACTTCGTGACGGGGAGGAAGCCCTCGGCCTTGATGAACGTGTTGACCTGGTCGGGCTGGTAGTAGAGGTCGTAGAAGGCCTTGACCGCCTTCTCGTTGCCCGGCTTCTTGAAGGCCATGAGGTAGTCGGTGACGCCGAAGGTCTTGCTCGGCGAGCCGTCGTTGGACGGGAAGGGCGCGACGCCGTAGTCGACCTTCTTGTCGGCGTCGAGGGCACCGGCCAGCGGGCTGAAGCCGATGACCATACCGGCCTTGCCGGACTTGAAGAGGTCGAAGGCATCGGCGCGGTTGGTGCGGGCCGGGTTGTTCTGCGTGACCTTCTCGTCAGCGAGCTTCTTGAGGAAGGTCAGCGTCTCGACGTTCTTGTCGGAGTTGATCGTCCACTTCGTGCCGTCCTTCCACGTGCCGCCGTTGTTGAACAGCCACATGGAGAACTCGCCCTGCGACTCCTCGGGGCCGAGCGGGAGGGCGTAGCCGACGTTGCCGTTGCCGAGCGCGGTGATCTTCTTCGCGTCGTCCTCGAGCTCGGCCCACGTCTTCGGCGGCTCGTTGATGCCGGCCTGCTTGAAGAGCGTCTTGTTGTAGAAGAAGGCGCGCGCCGAGGACAGGTCGGGGAAGCCGTAGAACTTGCCCTGGTAGGTGCCGTACTTGACGAACGTGTCGAGGATGTCGCTCTTGACGGCGGCAGGCAGCACGGTGTCGGAGTCGTAGAGCAGGCCGTCCTTGGCATAGCTCGCGTAGGCGTTGAGGTTGAGGATGTCCGGCGCCTGGTTGTTCTGGATCATCGTCGAGGACTGCTGGTCGATGTTGTCCCAGCTGACGACCTGGACGTCCAGGGTGTAGCCCGTCTTCTGGTTGTACGTCTTGGCGAACGCATCCCAGAACGCCTTGGTGTGGTCCTTGGAGTACTCGGCCGCGACGAGCTTGATCGTCTTGACCTCCTGGCCGCTGCCCCCGCTCGCGCCTGCGCTCGTGCCGGCGCCGGTGCCCCCGCCGCACGCGCCGAGGGCCAGGCCTGCGATGGCCACGCCCGCGACGACCACGGACTTCTTCGTCGACGTCATGTCTCTCCTTGGTTCGGTGCCGGGGTGCTGGCGGCGCGGTGACGCGCCGACCCGGCCACGGTGACGCCCAACCTAGAGCGGCATTCGGGTGTCCGCAAGAGCAATCTTGACTGAATCTCGGGTGATCCGATCACAATCACGCAAAGGCGTGCTCGATGTCAGACCTCGTGGACCTGGACGCCCGCCGCCCGGAGCGCCTCGACCTCGGTGCGGTCTGCACCCACGCTAGTGACGAGGTGGTCGATGCGCTCGGCGGGACAGATCGAGGCGAAGGTGCGCATCCCGAGCTTCTCCGACGTCGCGACGCAGATCACCTGCTGCGCGCGCTCGATCATCGTGCGGATGATCGCGGCCTCCTCCTCGTGCCGACACGTCGCGCCCTCGCGGGCCGAGAGCGCGTTGACGCCGACGATGGCGACGTCGATCCAGAGCTGCTGGAGCACGAGGGTCGCGAGCGGACCGGTGACCTCGTAGGACTCGGGACGGGCGACGCCGCCGAGCGAGACGCACTGGACGTGCGGGCGCAGCACCGCCTCGGTCGCGATGTTGAGGGCGTTGGTGACGATGGTGATCTCGCCATCGGCGGCGAGGTCCTCGCGCGCGGTGATGGCCCGCGCCGTGGCGGTCGTCGTCGTGCCGCCGTTGAGGCCGATGACCTGGCCGGGCTCGACGAGGGCGGCCGCGGCCTCGGCGACGCGGGTGCGGTCGTCGTCCGCCATGCTGCTGCGGTAGCGGTAGGGCAGCTCGTAGGCGACGCTCGTCGCGACGACGCCGCCATGGTTGCGCGCGACGAGCTGGCGCTTGGCGAGCTCGGAGAAGTCGCGTCGGATCGTCGCCTCGCTGACGCCGAGCAGCTCGGCCGCCTCACCGACGCCGAGGCGGCCCGTGGTCGCGAGCCGGTCGAGCATGACCGACCAGCGGCTGGCGCGGTTGCGGGCGGGATCGGTCTCATCGGTCACGCGCCGACGATACCGCGCACTTCGAGCAATGGACATGTGCATCTCTGCGCGTTTAGGGTTGGTTTCGCGCAGACACAAGCAGTGTGTCACCGGGCGACCGTCGCCCGCCGTCACCGTCGGGAGAGCCCATGTCGCAGACCACCCACCTCGCCCAGGAGATCGCCACCCAGCCCGACGACTGGGAGCGCGTCGCCGGCCGCCTCGACGACATCGCCGGCCACCTGCCGCGACCCGGCGAGCGGGTCGCCACGATCGGGTGCGGCACGTCGTGGTTCATGGGCCAGGCGTATGCCGCCCGCCGCGAGGAGCTCGGACAGGGGCTCACCGACGCGTATGCCGCCTCCGAGCACCGTCTCGCCCGTGGCTACGACCGCGTGGTGCTCATCTCCCGCTCCGGCACGACGACCGAGGTCATGGCCGTCGTCGAGGAGCTGCGCGCGGCCGGCACCCCGCACGTCTCGTTCGTCGCGACGTCGGGCACCCCCGTGGCCGAGCGCTCCGACGCCACAGTGCTGCTCGACGACGTCGACGAGCAGAGCGTCGTGCAGACGCGCTTCGCCACGACGACCCTCGCGCTGCTGCGTGCCTCCCTCGGCGAGGACCTCGGGGCGGCGGCGGAGCAGGCCCGCGCGGTGCTCGCGGAGGACGCCGACACGGCATACGGCCCCCTCGTCGGGGCGGAGCAGGTGACCTTCCTCGGGCGCGGGTGGACCAACGGGATCGCCAACGAGGCGGCGCTCAAGCTGCGCGAGTCGGCGCAGTTCTGGTCCGAGTCCTACCCGGCGATGGAGTACCGCCACGGCCCCATCAGCATCGCGGCGCCGGGGCGGGTCGTGTGGGCGTTCGGCGAGGTGCCGGAGGGGTTGCGCGAGCAGGTGGCGGCGACGGGAGCGCGGTTCGAGCACCGCGACATCGACCCTCTCGCCGACCTCGTCCGGCTGCACCGCCTCTGCCTCGGCAAGGCCGACGCCGCCGGCCTCGACCCCGACGCCCCCCGCAACCTCACGAGAAGCATCGTCCTCACCTGACCCGGTCAGGGGTGGGCGAGGAGAGCCATCAGGCGGGCGGCCTCGTCGGTCACGGCTTCGCGGGCTGCTCCGAGGTACTTGCGCGTGTCGACCGTCGGCGACTGCTCGAGCCGCTCGACCATGGCACGGGTGAACACCTGGTTGAGGTGGGTCGCGATGTTGACCTTCGTCATCCCCGCCTGCACCGCCGCGACGAGGCCCGCGTCGGGCACCCCGGACGAGCCGTGTAGCACCAGGGGCACCGGGACCGAGTCCCTCAGTGCCGCAATGAGATCCGTGTCGACCTCTGCCGTGCGGTCGGTCATCGCGTGGCTGCTCCCGACGGCGACGGCGAGCGCGTCGACCCGGGTGTCGGCGACGAAGCGAGCGGCGTCGGCCGGGTCGGTGCGCACCCCGGGGGCGTGCACGCCGTCCTTGCCACCGACCTCACCGAGCTCGGCCTCGACCGACACGCCGGCCGCGCGGCACAGGTCGACGACGCGCCTTGTCTCCGAACGGTTCTCGTCGTCGGGCAGCGTCGACCCGTCGAACATCACCGATGTCAGCCCGAGCCGGACCGCCTCCTCGACGAGGGTCACGTCCTCGGCGTGGTCGAGGTGCACGACCACGGGTTGGGAGCAGGCGTCGGCGATGGCCAACGTCGCTGCCGCGAGCGGCGCCAAGGCGCCGTGGTAGCGCACGCAGTTCTCGGAGATCTGCATGACGACCGGCAGGCCGACCCGCTCCGCTGCGGCGGCATACGCCTCGGCGTGCTCGAGCTGGATGACGTTGAAGGCCGCCACGGCCCGGCCGGCGGCGGACGCCTCGGCGAGCACGGGCGTCAGTGCGGAACGGGTCACGGACGGAGCTCCTCGATCTCGACAGCGGCGAGCAGGCGGTCGACGTCCGCCGGGTCGACCGACCCGGCGACGGGCTGCAGCACCGCGGCCGCCGACCACGCCACCCCGCGGCGCAGCACGGCCGTCCACTCCTGCACCCCGCGCGGCAGGTCGCCGATCTCGTCGAGGTCGGCGGCGAGCGCCGCCGTGAGGGCGTCGCCGGCACCGGTCGGGTTGCCCGAGAGCGGACGCGGCAGGTAGGCGCGGAGCAGGACGTCGTCGTGTGCGAGGACGAGCCCGTTGGTGCCGTCGCTGATGACCGCGGCCCGCGCCCCGGCGGCCACGAGAGCGCGAGCCGCACCGGGCACCGACGGCACCTCACCGCGACCGAGGCCGGTCAGGGTCTGCGCCGCCTCGACCCGGTTGGGCTTGACGAGGTCGGGGCCGAGGGCCAGGACGCGCGACAGGTGGACGCCGCTGACGTCGAGGACGACGCGCAGGCCGGCCTCGTGGGCGAGTCGCACGAGACGGCGCACCAGCTCGGCATCCGTGCCGGGAGGGAAGCTGCCCGACACCGTCAGCACCGACGCCTGGGGCGCGAGGGCAGCCACCTCGTCGATGACGCGGTCCCAGACCCGTTGCGACTGACCGACGCCGGGCTCGTTGAAGAGGGTCGCGCGGCCGCTCGCCTCGACGACCGCCACCGAACGCCGCGTCGGGCACGGTGAGGGCACGAGGCGGTGCGGCACCCGGCGCGCGGCGAGGTCGGAGCGGAAGAGGTCGATGTCGGTCCCGCCGGCCGGTGCCACCGCGACGGTCGGATGACCCATCGAGGAGAGCACCGCTGCGACGTTGAGGCCCTTGCCGCCGGCCCGCTCGCTCACCGAGGCGACGCGGTGGGAGTCGCCGAGAGCGACGAAGGGCACGGCATACGTGATGTCGAGCGCGGGGTTGGGGGTGACGGTGACGATCATCGACCGACGAGGTCCAGGGCGATCGTCGCGGCGCCGAGCGAGCCGGCGCGCGAGCCGAGGGCGGCGGCCTCGACGACGACGTCGTCACGCCCTCCGAGACGGGTCCGGAGCGCCGCGCGCAGCGGCTCGAGGAGCGTGTCGCCGGCGTGCACGAGTCCGCCACCGATGAGCACCATCTCGGTGCCGACGGCAGCCACGATCGGGGCGACCATGACGGCGAGGGCGTCGACGGCCTCCTGCCAGACGCGGACGGCCTCGGCCTCACCGGCCTCGGCACGGCGGGCCACCTCCTCGGCGTCGCCGACGAGCCCGGTCGCCTCGGACCAGCGACGGCCGATGGCGCCGGCGCTCGACACCGCCTCGAGGCAGCCCTTCTGGCCGCACCCGCAGAGCGGACCGTCGGGCGCGACGACGACGTGGCCGATCTCGCCGGTCCACCTCGACCCGGTGACGAGCCGGCCCCGGCAGAGGATGGCGCTCGCCAGGCCCGTGCCGAGCGGCACGAAGAGCACGTTGTCGGCGTCACGCGCCGCGCCGAGTCGGTGCTCGGCCAGGAGGCCCGATCGCACGTCGTGGCCGACGGCGACCGGCACGTCGACGTGGGCGGCGACGGCGCCCCGCAGGTCGAGGTCGCGCCAACCGAGGTTGGCCGACCAGATGCCGATGCCGGCCTCGTCGTCGACGAGGCCGGGCACCGCGACGCCGACGGCGAGCACCTCGACGGCCTCGTCGGCCTGCGCCGTCAGCTCGACGAACGCCTTGGCGGCGAGCTCGCCCAGCTGGTCGCCGACGCGGTCGGGAGTGGGGTGCACCGTCTCGGCCAGCACCCCGCCGTCGGGGGTCATGAGGACCGACTTGACCCGGGTCCCCCCGATGTCGATCCCGACCACTGCTTCACGCATCACGGGGCGCAGTCTATGAGCAATCGTGCACGTTTGAACACCGGATCAATCACATTCAGACACACCCTCGCTGCCGCTGGGGCCAGCCTGCCACCACCCGCCCCGCACCGCCCGCGGAATGCCGGTCAAACCGGACGAAACCGGCCACCAGGGCCGGTGCGTCCGGCCCCCGTCAGCGCAGGTACAGCGCCCGGGCCGGGCACAGCCGCACGGCCGTGTCGGCGAGCTCGCGCCCGTCCTCACCGACGACGCGGTCGTCGCCGACGACGGGGTAGCCCCACTCGTCGAGCGTGACGCCGGCGAGCAGCTGGGCGCACACGCCGTGCCCGGTGCAGGCGACGCGGTCGACCGCGACGCGCGGCTCGTGGACCAGCCCGAGCCGCCGACCCGTGTCGTCGGCCGGTCGTCGTGTCCGTCCGGCACCCCCGACACCGCCGGCGCCACTCGTCCTGTCAGTGGGCGTGGACATCGTCCTCCTCTCGGTCGTGCGCAGATCGGCGGCGTCGCACCGACCGGCGCGATGCTGCTCGAGGTGCTCGGCGAAGACGTGCAGCGCCGACCACGCGAAGCCGGCCACCCCGTCGGGGAAGCGGCACGCGCCGCGCCCCGGCAGCAGCCCGACCCGTGAGCGCACGCGGGCGTATGCCGTGTCGTCGCGCCCCGACGCGAGCGCGCGCCAGTCCGCGGACAGGGCGGGAAGCCCGAACATGCACGGTCCGCACTGGCCGGCGGACTCGCCCGCGGCCCACGTGAGGCACCGGTCGACGAAGCCGAGCGGGCAGTCGGTCGGATCGAGCACCTCGAGCACTCCGGGCCCGGTGCGGGCACCGACCCGCGCCAGGTCGGCGTCGGACCAGTGCAGCCCGTCGACGTCGGCGGTCCGGACGAACGTGCCGCCGAGCCCGCCGACCAGGAGCGCGGGCGAGGTGTCGGGTCGGCCTCCGGCCAGGTCGAGCAGGGCGTCGACCGGGGCCCCGGCCGCGGTCTCTGCGACGACTCCTCGCGCGCTCGGGGTGCTCACCGAGACGAGCCGCGGACCGGGCTGGTCGGGGGTGCCGTACGACCGGAACCAGGCGGCGCCGTGGCGCGAGATCTGCGAGGCGCGCCAGACCGTCTCGGCGTTGAGGACGACCATCGGGCTGATCCGCCGACCCTCGGAGTCGCGGCCACCCCGAACGAACGGCTGCCGCTTCGTCATGGGCCGGGCGAGGCCGCCCTGGGCGAGCGAGATGATCGCCGACTCCTC
This sequence comes from Terrabacter aerolatus, assembly GCF_007991735.1. Taxonomy (GTDB): domain Bacteria; phylum Actinomycetota; class Actinomycetes; order Actinomycetales; family Dermatophilaceae; genus Terrabacter; species Terrabacter aerolatus. Next base: position 61,641 of record NZ_BJYX01000012.1, read on the forward strand.
CGACGAGACGTAGCGCGGCGGCACGGCGAGCAGCCGCAGCCCGGCCGCGCGCAGCAGGTGGGCCGTCTCGGAGCCGCGGTGGGCGGCATACGTCACCCTGGCGCCGTCGGCGATCTCGGTGGCGCCGTCGACGAGCTCGCCCAGGCGGTTGGCGACGACCCAGCCGTCCTTGGCGGCGCCGAGCTCGCCGTCGCAGGCGTTGACGACGAGCTCGGCGTCGTGGGCGTGGGCGGCCGCGACCTTCGTCGCGGTGCTGAAGGCGGCACCGCCCCGGCCGGTGAGGCCGGCCTCGGCGAGCAGGGACACGATGGTCATGACCACTCCTGGGCTGCGACGGCGACGCGCCGCTCTCGGTCGAGGTGGGTGGAGGTGTAGCGCCAGGCGATGGCACCGACGCCGACGACGGCGCACGCGAACGTCGTGCCGCGCAGGAGCCACTCGCCGCTCGTGCCGAGCGCGAGGCCGTGGACGATCGCCATCGGCCAGAGCGCGTGGGAGAGCAGGTGCACGCGGCGCCAGGTGCGCTCGGCGAGGCGGTGGCGGAGCACCGAGGTGACGACGACGGCGAGCAGCACGTCGAAGGACAGCGTGCCGAGGCCGACCCACAGCGTCTCGTAGCCGGACGTGAAGGGGAGCACCGCCGAGACGAGGTCGATCGACACGTACGTCTCGGCGACCGCCGTCGCGATGTGGGCCAGGAGGAAGACGCTCGTGCCGAGCGAGAGCCAGCGGTGCACCGCCATGACGATGGTCGCGGAGTCGCCGGTGGGCCGGCGTCGCCCGGACGTGACGAGGCCGAGCACGACGACGACGGTGAGCATCACCATGCTGACGACGCCGGTGGCGCGCGAGACGTACCAGAGCAGCTCGTTCATCAGGCGGCCCTGCGGGTCTCGTCCGGCCAGCCGGGCGTCGTCAGCACGACACCGGTCGGCGTCTCGAGCCGGGCCGGGATGCCTTGGCTCGTCAGCCATTCCGGCGCCTCGTCGCCGAGCACGATGGCGGCCGTCGACGCGGCGTTGGCCTCGAGACACGACGCGGCTGCGCACGACACCTGCGACCAGACGGTGGGCGCGGTGTGGCCGGTGCGGGGGTCGACGATGTGGTGGCGCGGGCCGGCGTCGGTGTCCCAGACACGCAGCTGCGTCGAGGACGTCGCGATGGCCTGCCCGGTGCTCGTGACGACCCGCCGGACCGAGCCCGACGCGTCCTCGATGCCGACCGACCAGCCCTGCGGCGGCAGCTCGCCCGACACCGCGACGTCACCGCCGAGGTTGACGACGAACCCGCCCGGCAGGGACTCGGCGAGGAGGGCGGCGATGGAGTCGGCGGCATACGCCTTCGCCGAGGCGCCGAGGTCGAGCAGGGTGCCGGGAGCGACGGAGACGCGGCGACCCGAGACGTTGAGATGCACGGTGTGCCAGCGCGGCACGCCCGCGACGCGCACCTGGTGGAAGCCCTGCCGGCCGCGCACGACGTCGAGGTCGGCGTCATAGCCCTCGGCGACGAGCGCCGAGCCCACGGTCGGGTCGACGAGACCTCCCGTGAGTCGAGCGACGCGCAGCGCCGCCTGGAGGTATGCCGCGAAGGTCGGTGACACGAAGGCCTCCGCGGGTGCCCGGCGAGCCCGCGCCGCAAGGAGACTCACCTCGGAGTCGGGCCGGAAGCGGCTCACGGCCCGGTCGACCTCACGCAGGTGGCGCCGGGCGATCTCGACGGCCTCGGGCAGGACCTCGGGTTGCGTGACGAGGACGGTATTCCTCGTGCCGATGGCCTCGAAGGTGCTCGAGGCGACCTGGGGGCCGGCGATGGTGTCCATCACGACCCGCCCGAGTTCGTCTGCGCCTGGGCGTTGCTCCCGCTCACCGGGGCCACGGCGCCGAAGCCGGAGCTCGACGAGGAGCTCTCGGACGAGCCGGACGAGCTGGAGGAGACCGACGAGCCCGACGAGCTCGAGGAGGTCTGGGCCGTGGTCTGCGTCGCGACGGTCTGGGTCTGGGCGTCGGCCAGGTGGATGCCGACGGCGCCGACGAGGACGGTGGCGGCGGTCATGAGACCGGCGGTCCACAGTCGGGCTCGGCGCAGGGCGCGGGGAACGGTGCTCATGGGAACTCCTTCGGTGGGATGACTCCACCGTCGCGAGCGCCGCTGTGGGGCTGCTGTGCCATCCCGATGACGGGGGCATGCATCGCCCGGGACGGGTTCAGGCGCCGGGGCAGTCGATCTCGTGACCCCTCGGCCACACGGGGTCGAAGCCCGAGCCGAACACCTCGAGATGCCCGCGCTCGCCCGTCCAGGTGAGGGAGAACGAACCGGCACGGACCGGTCGATAGCCGTCGTCCGTGGTGTAGCGGCTGACCTGTCGGGCCACCAGCCCGTCGGCGGCCAGGACGAACACGGTGCCACTGCCGGCAAGGAGGAACGAGCGCTCCTGCACCACGACCCGACACCCGTTGGTGCTCGACGGTGACAGCACGACCGCGTCCGATCCGGCGTCGAAGGCCAAGGCGAAGGCGGTCGCCCCGCCTGCCCCGACGACGAGCAGACCCACAGCCAGCCGTCGGCCCGAGGCCCACCGGCGCGGGACGTGCTCGAGGGGCTCCTCGGGACGGGCGGCATACCGTCGCCGGTCGCGGCCGCCGATCACACGAGCGAGCAGGAGCAGGCTCAGGCCGCATCCCAGCAGGGCCACTGCGGCGTCGCCCGCGCTGGTCACGTCATCGCCGAGGACGAGCACGGCCGGCCACGCGGCAGTGCCCACGACGAGCACCGTCGTCATCGCCAGGAGCGCGGTGCCGCCTCGTTGTGCGATGGCTTGCGCCGTGCCCATACCGTCCCCCCGGTCCCCGTCCCCGTCCTGATGCTGCAGGCCCCGAACCTAACCGCCTCCGCGCGGCGTCGGGATCAGCGGCGTGTGCAGGTTCCGGGCCCCTGACCACACGCCGTGCACACATCCCGCGCCCAAGGCCGACCGACCGGTCCTCGGCAGGGCACCGGGCCACCCACCGACCGCCGGGAGCGGCGATGCCGGAGGGCACCGTCGAGCCGAACCGGGCCGGCACCGAGTAGCCCACCCAGTACCCGAAGAGGGCTGCGTAGGACCGGCCGATCTCCGCACGCATGGCGTCGTCGACCATGACCGAGAGCAGCACTGCGTCCACGTCGAGGCGCTCGTACTCCTCGAACAGGTGCGGGAAGTTCGCCTCGATGCAGAGGGCCACCCCGAAACGGACACCGTCGACCTCGAAGACCAGGGGCTCCGTGCCCGGCGAGTACATCCACGTCAGCTCGGTGTTGGACAGGAAGCGCTTGTCGTAGCGACCGGTGAGCTCGCCGCGGTCGGACACGACGTAGTAGCTGTTGTGCGGACGGTGCGGCGGAGTCAACGGGTGGATCGAGCCGAACGCCACCCAGATCCGCAGCTCGGCAGCGAGCCGGGCGATCGACTCGGCCTCCTCGCGCAGCAGGTCCCAGTCGGCCCGGGTCCAGTCGGCGTCGGACACGTCCCCGGGGCCGGACGAGGACATGACGTGCTTGCTCGGGTAGACGATCGCGCCCTCCGGGAACTGCACGAGGCGGGCACCTCCGGCTGCAGCCTCGTGCATCAGGGCGCGGATCTCGGCGCCCGCCGCGCGGACCGCCGCCGCGTCGCCGGGGTCCTCGGACATCCGGCTCTGCGCCACGGCCCACCGCATCGTCGTCATCCCGGCAACCTAACGACGCACGACGACCGCCTCGCCGCCGACACCTGGAGCACCTGGCGACCGGGCAATCCGCTTGCCCCGCAGCGTGAGCGGCAGGACGCTGGGCGCCATGAGCCTGCACATCCACAACGTGACCTTCGACTGCGCCGACGCCCGCGCCCTCGGCACCTTCTGGGGCGAGCTGCTCGGCTGGAACGTCTACTACGACGACGACCCCGAGGTGGTCGTCGCCGCGTCGTTCCCCAGCTCCGGCCTCGGTCTGCTCTTCATCCCCGTTCCCGAGGGCAAGGCGGCCAAGAACCGCCAGCACCTCGACCTTTCCCCGGACGAGGGGACCCGGGACGAGTGGGTCGAGCGGGCTCTCGGCCTCGGCGCCACGACGGTCGGCGACCACCGGACGCCCGAGGGCACCGGCTGGGTGACGCTCGCCGACCCCGAGGGCAACGAGTTCTGCATCGAGCGCGGCGCCGCCGAGACCGGCCCCCGTCCGTCGCGCGCCTTCCGCATCACCACCTGACCCGCTGCCGTGTGCAGGATCCGGGGCCACCGCACCGAAGGCTGCACACACGGCGCCCCGAGCCGCTCCCTCCGGGTCAGCCGTCCGCGCTGTGGGCTAGCGCCACCGTCTTCGGCACGACGAGACGCCAGGCGTCGACGACGATCTCGCGCATCCGGTCCTCGTCGATCGCGTCGAGCCGAACCTCGACCCAGTTGAAGCGCAGGTCCGATCGGCGCGGCATGAGGAAGACGTCGGGCTCGCTGGCGACGAGCACGTCGCGCTCCTCCTTGGGGAACGCGAAGCCCATCTGCGCCTCGTCCGCGGAGAAGGCGAGCCACACGATCCGCCCGACGCGGAACTTGACGTGGTCACGGACGAGCACCTCGTAGGAGCGGGGCAGCTGCTCGGCCACGCGCCGCACGTCCTCGATGGTCACGGGCACCAGCCCAGCCTGCCACGACCGCGCGCCAGACACACCGTCCGGAACCTCTGCGTCCGAGGTGTCGCCCCGGCGACGCAGCCCCGCACCCGCGACACCCTTCCGCCGAGGGACGGGACGGCATACCCTGCGTCTGTCGCGACCCCGACGGCAACGCGCCGGGCGGGCTGAAACGTCGACTCCATTACGACAAGGAGACGACGTATGCCGTCAGCACCCACCCCGCCCTCCGTCCCTCAGCGCCTGCTGGCCCTCCTCGACCGCCTCGGCGCCGAGCTCGACCGTCGCGGCGACGCCGTCGCGCTGCTCGGCCTCGGCTCGGTCGGCCGGGACCTGCACCGCCTCGACGAGCACTCCGACGCGGACTTCTTCGTCGTCGTCGACGACGCGGAGGCCCGTGACCGCTACCTCGCCGACATCGACTGGCTCGAGGCGGCGCACCCGGTCGTGTGGTCATTCGAGAACAGCGACGCCGGCCGCAAGGCGCTGCTCGAGGGCGACCTCTTCGCGGAGTACGCCGTCTTCTCCCTCGCCGAGATGGACACCGCGGGCTACCCGCCGGGGCGCCTCCACTGGAGCCGTGGTGATGCGCCGACGGGTCTCGAGGTGGCCAAGACGCCTCTGCCGCAGGCGCCCTCGCTCGAGCACGAGGTCGGTGAGGCGATCACGAACCTCTACGTCGGCCTGCACCGCGACCTGCGCGGCGAGCGCCTCACCGCCACCCGCTTCATCCAGGGGTATGCCGTGGACCGCTGGGTCACCGTGCTGGGCCACCTCGGCCTCGGTCGGGGCGAGCAGCAGGACGTCTTCGTCGTCGACCGTGGCGTCGAGCGGCGGTTCGGCCCCGACCTGCTGCCGCTCGCCGACCTCGTGCCGGGCTACGAGCGCAACGCCCACGCGGCGGCGACGCTCCTGCGCCTGCTCGAGGCGCACGTCGACCTCGACCCGACGATCGTGGCCGCGGTGCGGGACCTCATCGGCCGCGCCGCGACGGCCGCTCAGTCGCGCGCCGGATCCACCACGGGGTCGGCGGCAGGGTCGGCGCCCAGCTCGAGCGCGTAGACGAGGAGCAGGAGGTCGGCGACCGGCGACCAGTCGCGCTCGCGGGCGCGGGTGAAACCGAACCGCTCGTAGACACGGTGCGCCGCGTGCATCGTCGGCTGCGTCGACAGCACAACGCGCTGGCGCCCGAGGGCACGGGCGCGGTCGATGCACCCCTGCACGAGAGCGGCGCCGACCCCGCGCCCACGGGCCGCCGGAGCCACGGCCAGGGTGCGGAACTCCGCCTCGCCGTCACGGGCGATGTCGGCGAACGGACCCGGGCCCCCGACGAAGGCGACGCCACCGAGCACCCGTCCGTCGGGGTCGACCGCCACGAGGACCTCGGCGTGCTCGGCCCGGCCGGCGACGTCGCGCAGCACCTCGAGGTAGGGGTCGCCAGAGCCGAAGTCGAGCAGGCCGTCGTCGAGATAGGCCGCAGCGGTGAGGTCGCCGAGCCGCTCGTGGTCCTCCGGCCGCACCGGGCGGATCGTGAAGCCGTCCATGCGCGCCAGTGTCGCAGCCGACCCCGCGGATCCCGTCGCGACGCCCACGGACCGCGCCCGCGGACCGCGCCGACACGTTCCCATGACTTCGGCAGACTTTACCCAGCGGGTTCCCAGAAATCGTACCTACGTTCCGAAACGGCCCGAGCAGGCCATCTCGGGGCGAACAGGGAAAGGGGCACCATGCGCACGCACTCCACGCGCAGGCGGACATACATGGGGGTGGGTCTCGCAGCGACGACTCTCGCACTCGGGACGACGTTCGCGGCGGGTTCCGCAGCGACGGCGGCCGGCTCGGACGGGGGCGACATCGTCTACACCGTGCACCCGCTGACGAAGCAGTTCTCCACGGGCACCAGGCCGGGCGCGCTGCCGACGCCGTCGCAGTGCGTGGCCCGCATCGGGCTCGCCTGCTACACACCCGCGCTCATCCGCAAGGCCTACGACATCCCGGACGGCTGGACCGGCAAGGGTCAGCGCATCGTCGTCGTCGACGCCTACGGCAGCCCGACGGTGCGCCAGGACCTCGACGTCTTCAGCCAGACCTTCGGCCTGCCCAAGGCCGACCTCAACGTCTACTACCCGGGCGGCGCGCCGCAGACGAGCACGGCCCACAAGGGCCAGCCGCTCGGCTGGGCCGGTGAGACGAGCCTCGACGTCCAGTGGGCGCACGCCATCGCGCCGGACGCGACGATCAACCTCGTCGTCGCCCCGAACAACTACGGCAACGCCCTCAACGGGGCGGTGCGCTACGCCGTCGACCACGACCTCGGTGACGTCCTGTCGATGAGCTACGGCTCCGACGAGGCCGCGATCAAGGGCAAGGGCAACAACCTGCAGCTCAAGCAGTCGCACGAGAACTTCGTCGCCGCGGCCGCCAAGGGCATCTCGCTCTTCGCCTCCTCCGGCGACAACGGCGCCTCGAACGGCGGACCGGCACTCGCGGCCGGCTACCCGGCATCCGACCCGCTCGTCACGGCGGTCGGTGGCACGAACCTCTTCGCGAGCGACACCGGCGCCTACGAAGGCGAGACGGTGTGGGGCGACCAGGCGTCGTGCGCCGTCCACCAGCCGTTCGGCTGCACCCTCGGCCCCATCGGTGCCACGGGCGGTGCCCCGAGCACGATCTTCCCGGCGCCGTCGTACCAGGCGGGCGTCAACGGCAACCCGATGCGCACGACGTCGGACGTGTCCTACAACGCGTCGGTCTACACGTCGGTGTTCGTCTACGAGGGCTTCAACGCCAACCCGGCCGACAACGGCTTCTACTTCTACGGCGGCACGAGCTCGGGCTCCCCGCAGTGGGCCGCGATCGGGGCTCTCGCCGACCAGCAGGCGGGCCACCGCCTCGGCCAGCTCAACCCGGCGCTCTACGCGATCGGGACCGGCTCGACCCACGCGCTCGCCTTCCACGACGTGACGTCGGGCAACAACGCCTGGCAGGGTCCCGGCCTCGACGCCAGGGCGGGCTACGACGACCCGACCGGGCTGGGTTCGCCCGACGTCTCCGGGCTCGTGGGTCAGCTCATCCACTGACCGACGACGTATGCCGTGACGTGGCCACCCAGCACCTCGCTGGGTGGCCACGCCGGCGTTCACCGGCATTCCGGCGGGTGTGGGAGGGGGTGCGGCTTGTGCCGTTCTTGCGGAGTTCTTGTCGTTCTGCGACCAGATCTCTTGCGCGCGGCCCGGCACAGTCGAGGACATGAACTCGATGACCCTCGACGCAGCCTCGCTGCTGGCGGCTTGGCCTCTCGTGCTTCTCGCTCTCACGCTCGCCGCGATCGTCGGACCGGCGTTCGTCCGGGCCGGACGCCCGCGCCGACGTCGCGCCGGCCTCGGAGCGACCGGGTCCGACACGGGCCGCACCTGCCGGACGGCCGGACACCACTACCTCAAGGACGCCACCGGGTGGTGCTGCTCGCACTGCGGTGACGAGATCCGCCAGCCGGGTCACGAGACCCACCGGCACGGCGCCCGCGAGGCCGTCGCCGTCTGACCTCTCGGGGCGAGCAGTCCCACTCGGGACGTCCGCACCGCCCGGGCCGGCGTAGCGTCGGTGTCGTGACCGAGAAACAGGTCTACGAGATCGTGCGCAGCTACCCGGAGTTCGAGCTGCGGCGCTACGCACCTCACGTCGTGGCCGAGGTCGTCGTGACCGCGCCCTTCGAGGAGGCCGGCAACCGGGCCTTCCGCATCCTGTTCGGCTACATCACGGGCCAGAACGCCTCGTCGACCACGGTCGCCATGACCGCGCCGGTCATCCAGGGCGCGTCGACGACGATCCCGATGACCGCCCCCGTGCAGCAGGCCCGGACGGCCGAGGGGTCGTATGCCGTGGCGTTCGTCCTGCCCGCGTCGTTGACGCTCGCGGACGCCCCGGTCCCGACGAGTCCCGACGTCCACCTCCACGAGCGGCCCGCAGCACTCGCTGCCGCGCGGCGCTACCGCGGCCGGTGGACCGAGGACTCGTTCGAGGAGCACCGTGAGGCGCTGGACCGGGCGGTCCGGGCCGCCGGCCTGACCCCGGTCGGGGCGCCGCGGTGGGCGCGGTTCGACCCACCGTTCATGCCGTGGCTGCTGCGCCGCAACGAGGTCGTCCAGGACGTCGCCGAGACGGACGCAGCGACCGCGTCGTCCTGACGACGCCCACCCGCGCCAACCCGCGCCCGCTCCGGGCGAGGCGCCAGCGGGCAGCGTCAGGCGGCGAGACGCCAGGCGAGGACGCCGAAGAGGACGCCGAGCGCGTTGGTCGCCCAGTGCATGCCGACGCTCGCGAAGAGGCTGCCGCTGCGCCGGCGCAGCTCGCCGGCGAGGATCCCACCGAGGGCCGTGAAGAGGACGGTGCCACCGACGACGGCGACCTTGGCGAAGGGGCCGAGCCCCGAGACCGCGGAGCCGATGGCCGCGTTGCCGGTCGCGGACGCCATGGCGGGCAGGACGTGCCACAGCCCGAAGAGGACCGAGGACCCGACGACGACCTGCCACATCCGCGCGTGGCGCGAGAGGAAGCCCCAGAGCACCGAGCGGAAGGCGACCTCCTCGAGCAGGATCGTGCCGACGGGGATCATGACGAAGGCGGTGAGCAGCGCGCCGGCCGGGGGCAGGTGGTAGCGCACGTCGAGGAAGGCGGTGCGCGTCGACGGCAGCAGGATGCCGACGAGGTAGACGAAGGCCACGACCGCGATGACGCCGAGGCCCCAGCGGATGCCCCGGGCGTGGGTGTGTCGCGCCAGTCCGAGCTGGTGCCACGTCAGGCCCTGCCACCGCGCGAAGGCGAGCAGGGCCAGCGCGCCGACGGGGCCGAGCCACATGGTGTCCCAGCCGAGCACGTGGTCGGCGACGTTGAGCCCCACGAGGGTGAGCACGACGGCGACCGTCGCGGCCAGCCGCGCGGGGCGACCGCGGGCGATGAGCGCCAGACGGTGGCGGCGGACCGCGTCGTGACCCGGCTCCGGCAGGGACGTCACGACGCCGTCGGGTGACGACTCGACGGCGACGGCAGGACGCAGGACTGGCAGGCTCATTGCCTCCATTTTCGCAGAACTTCCTGTGCGGGTCCTATGCTCCCGCCACGGCGTGACCACGTCGACCACGCCCGTCCCACCGGCCCCACCAGTCAGCGGCGACGCTCGACGAGCCCCCGGACGTACTCCGCCTGGCCGAGGTGCTTGGTCGCGTCAGCGAGCACCGACATGATGCGGACGCCGGCGGTCACCGGCGGGTCCCAGCGCGCGTCGACGACCCGCTCGTAGGCCTCGGCGTCGAGTCCCTGCACCAGCGCGGCGGTGCGGTCGTGCACGGCGGACTGGTAGTCGCCGAACAGCCCCGGGTCGACGACCGTGAAGCGCCCCACGTCGGCCGAGCTCATCCTGAAGCCGAGCGTGTCGGGCGGGTAGGGCAGCCCGAACCGGTCGACCCAGCCGTCTGCGTGCCAGGCGGACTGCTCTCCCGCGAGGTGCGCCACCTGCTCGTCCTGCTGACGGCTCAGGTGCCAGACGAGCCAGGCGACGTGGTTGGCGTCGGCGTCCGGTCGCCACAGCAGCTCGTCGACGGAGAGCCCGTCGACGACCTCCGGCACGCCGTCGTGGATCCGGCCGAAGCCGTCGAGCAGGAGGTCACGCGCGGTCTCGGTCGTCATGTGGTCCACCTACCCAGCATGCACCCGAGGGGCGCGCGGCACCGGCGAGGGCTCCAGACCCGCGCCCAGCCGCTCCCCCGGACCTGCCTGCACGACAGACACGCCGGACGAAAGGGACGTTCCGGCCGGCGTGTATCTGGGCGGCGTCGTTGCGCTCTGAACAGCCGCGCCCACCACACACGCAACGACGCGGGGTGCCCTGACACAGGAGAGCAGCATGACCCTCAACCTCACCCCCACCGCCCGACGGGCCACGAGCCTCGCCGGACTCTGCGACGGTGCGGTCCACCTGCCCGGCGACGACGGCTACGACGCCGGCCGCCTGCCGTGGAACGTCGCCATCGACCAGCGGCCCGCAGCCGTCGCCCTGCCGCGCACCGTGGCCGACGTCCAGGCCGTCGTCCGCGCCGCCGCGGCGGCCGGCCTGCGCGTCGCGCCCCAGAGCACCGGTCACAACGCCGGGCCCCTCTTCGCGCAGGGCCTCGACGACGTCGTCCTCGTGCGCACCGAGCGGATGCGCGGCGTCACCATCGACCCGACCCGACGCATCGCCCGCGTCGAGGGCGGCGCGCTCTGGACCGACGCGACCGAGCCGGCCGCCGACCACGGGCTCGCGGCCCTGCACGGCAGCTCGCCGGACGTCGGCATCGCCGGCTACAGCCTCGGTGGCGGCATCGGCTGGTACGCCCGCCAGCTCGGGCTCGCCTCGAACAGCCTCACGGCGGTCGAGCTCGTGACGGCCGACGGCGAGCACGTGCGCGCCGACTCGACGCAGAACCGCGAGCTCTTCTGGGCGCTGCGCGGCGGCGGCGGCAACTTCGGGGTCGTCACCGCCCTCGAGTTCCGCCTCTACCCCATCGAGACGGCGTATGCCGGCATGCTCGTCTGGGACCGCGACCAGGCCGAGCGCGTGCTGCGTCGCTGGGCCGACTGGGCGCCCGAGGCCCCCGACGTTGTCACGACCTCGTTCCGGTTCCTCAACCTGCCGCCGCTGCCGGCGATCCCCGAGCCGCTGCGTGGCCGGTCGCTCGTCGTCATCGACGGCGCCGTGCTCGGCTCCGACGACGAGGCCTGCTCGATGCTGCGCCTGCTGCGCGGCCTCGACCCGGAGATCGACACTTTCGGACGCGTGCCGGCCCGGTCCCTGACCCGGCTGCACATGGACCCGGAGGGCCCGACGCCCGCCGTCTCCGACGGCACCCTCGTCGGCGAGCTCGCGGATGCGACGGTCGACACGATCCTCGAGCAGGTCGGGCCCGGCTCCACGTCGTCGCTGCTGGCGGCCGAGCTGCGCCAGCTCGGGGGCGCGCTCCGCCGGGCGCCCGAGGGCCACGGAGCCCTGGCGACGATCGATGCGGCATACGCCGTCTTCGCCGTCGCCGTGGCGGCCACCCCGGAGATGGCGATGCAGGGACAGCTCGACGCGCACCAGCTCACGGCGGCGCTCGAGCCGTGGTCGACGGGCCGCAGCTACCTCAACTTCGCCGAGAACGAGGTCGATGCGCGCACCGGCTACGGCGAGTCGGCGTGGTTGCAGCTCAAGGGGATCCGGTCGGCCTACGACCCCGACGACCGCTTCGTCGCCAACCACCGGGTCCCGCGCCTCTTCGAGGACGGTCGCGTCACCGACTGAGATCCCGCGCTCGGTTGGAGGTGGTCCCGGCACCCGTGGCGGAGCCGGGATCACCTCGACCCGGAGGCGTGGGTGAGAATCAGGGCATGACACATCCCGGCTACGACGTCGACCGGATCCGGTGGCACTTCCCGGCCCTCCACGAGGGTGCCGCGCACTTCGACGGGCCCGGTGGCTCGCAGGTGCCCGACACCGTCGCGACGGCGGTCGTCGAGACGCTCACCGCAGCCATCTCCAACCGCGGCACGGTGACGCCGGCCGAGCGCCGCGCCGACCGGATCGTCGTCGAGGCGCGTGCCGCGATGGGCGACCTCCTCGCGGTCGACCCCGGCGGCGTCGTCTTCGGCCGGTCGGCGACCGAGCTGACCTTCCACCTGGCCCGCACCCTGTCGCAGGGCTGGGGCCCCGGCGACGAGGTCGTCGTCAGCCGGCTCGACCACGACGCCAACATCCGCCCGTGGGTCATCGCCGCCGAGGCCGCCGGCGCCACGGTCCGCTGGGCCGACTTCGACCCCGCCTCGGGCGAGCTGTCCGCCGACGCGGTCGACGCCGTCGTCAGCGACCGCACCCGGCTCGTCGCGGTGACCGCCGCGTCCAACCTCATCGGCACCCGGCCCGACATCCCGGCCGTCGCCGAGGTCGCCCACGCAGCGGGAGCCCTCCTCTGGGTCGATGGCGTGCACGCCACCGCCCACGTGCTCACCGACGTGCCGGCGAGCGGCGCCGACTTCTGGGTGTGCTCGCCGTACAAGTTCCTCGGACCGCACCACGGGGTGCTGGCCGCCGCACCCGAGCTGCTCGAGACGCTCCACCCGGCCAAGCTGCTCCCGTCGTCCGACGCGGTGCCCGAGCGGTTCGAGCTGGGCACGCTGCCCTACGAGCTGCTCGCCGGCACTACCGCGGCCGTCGACTTCCTCGCCGACCTCGCCCTGACCGACCCGTCCCACGCGCGCCGCGACCGGCTCGTCAGCTCGTTCGCGGCCCTGGAGGAGCACGAGGAGTCGCTCCTCGCGGCGCTGGAGGAGCGGCTGCGCGCCATCCCCGGCCTCACGGCACACAGCAACGCGAAGCTCCGCACGCCGACGCTGCTCGTCACCGTCGAGGGCCACGACCCGCAGGAGCTGCGCGCCGGCCTGGCCGAGCGCGGCGTCAACGCGCCCGCCGGCCACTTCTACGCGTGGGAGTGCAGCCACCACCTCGGCCTCGGCGCCACCGGCGGACTGCGCATGGGGCTCGCGCCCTACACGAACGCCGACGACGTCGACCGTCTCGCGACCGGCCTCGAGCAGATCTGCGGGGGCGGGCGATGAGCCGGCCCGTGCCGCTGCCCGCCGGACCGGGCCAGGAGTCGGTGTGGGACTACCCCCGACCGCCGGCCGTCGACCCCAGCGGTGAGCTCGTCGAGGTCCACCTCGGCGGCGAGGTCGTGGCCCGCACCCGGGCGGCGCTCCGGGTCCTCGAGACGAGCCACCCGCCGACGTACTACCTGCCGCTCGACGCTTTCGTCGACGGCGCGCTCGTGCCCGTCGAGGGCAGCACCGTCTGCGAGTGGAAGGGTCGGGCGGCCTACTTCGACGTCGTCGGCGGTGGGCGACGTGCGGCGCGGGCCGCGTGGACCTACCCCGAGCCGGTGCCGACGTATGCCGTCCTCACCGGTCACGTCGCCGTGATGCCCGGGCTCGTCGACGCCTGCTTCGTCGACGGCGAGCGGGTGCGGCCCCAGGACGGCGGCTTCTACGGCGGCTGGATCACCGACCGCGTCGTCGGCCCGTTCAAGGGCGGCCCGGGCTCCTGGGGCTGGTGACGCCCGAGCCGGGGACGCTCAGCGGGGCACCGGCTCGATGCGGGCGTCGACGACCTGCCCGTCCCGCAGGTCCAGCGCCGCGACGGTGCCGACGGGCTGGCGCCGCTTGTCGGTGGGCGAGCCGGGGTTGAGGATGCGCAGGCCGTCGCCGGACTCGTCGAGGGGGATGTGCGAGTGACCGAAGACGACGAGGTCGGCCGCCGGGAAGCGCCGTCGCAGGCGCGGGAGCCGGCCCTGCTTCTGGCCGCTGTCGTGGACCATCCCGATGCGCACCCCCTCGAGCTCGAGCTCGAGCGTCTCCGGCGCGCCCCACGCGGCGACCTCGGGCCCGTCGTTGTTGCCCAGGACGACGTGCACCGGCGCGAAACTGGCGAGCAGGTCGAGCACGTCGGGGGTGCACACGTCACCGGCGTGCAGGATGACGTCGGCCGCCTCGAGACGGGGCAGCAGGGCAGGCGGGCACGCCTTCCAGTGCCGTGGTGCGTGGGTGTCGGACAGGACGAGCACCTTCACGACCGCACGCGCTCCAGGACCTCACGAACGGTCGCCTCGACGAGCGCCACCTTGTAGCCGGTCTCGGGCAGCGGGTCGGCGCCATCGGTGGCGGCGGCCGCAGCCGCCGACACCGTGTCGTCGTCGAGCGTCGACCCGGTGATCAGGGCCTCGACCGCTCTGAGCCGCAAGGGAACCGGGGCGACGCCGCCGATGGCCAGACCGCACGACGTGACCGTGCCGGCCTCGTCGCGGACCACGCGCACGACCGCCTCGACGAGCGGCCACTCCGCCTCGAACCGGCTGATCGCCCGGAAGTAGGCGGCGCGTTCGCCCGCCACGGGTGGCGGCAGCGTGATGCGGGTCAGCACCTCGTCGTCGGCGAGCAGGTGGTCGCGGCTCGGGTCGGACCCGTCGCCGAGGACGTCACCCACCGCGAGACCGCCACTCCGGGTCGTGTCGAGGGTGGCGGCATACGTCAGCAGGGCCATCGCGAGGGACGACGGGTGCGGGTGGACGCACGGCGCGGTGTCGAAGGCGACGCCGTAGAGGTGGCGCCCGTCACGGGCCGGGCAGCTGTCGCCGCCGGACTTGAGGCACGAGGTGTGCGGGTGGCGGAAGTACCAGCATCGGGTGCGCTGGAGCAGGTTGCCGCCCACGGTCGCCGTGGCGCGCACCTGCGGCGTCGCGAGACCGGCCGCCGTCAGCGCGAGCGCCGGGTACGCGTCGGCCAGCTCGCGCGCGACGGTGGCCACGGTGACGCCCGCGCCGAGGATCGTTCCGGTGTCGGTGCGCTCGAGCGCGGCGAACCCGGGCACGCCCGTCAGGTCGAGGACGTGGGGCGTCGCGCCGGTCGTGCGCAGCCGCTCCTGCAGGTCGGTGCCGCCGGCGCGGTAGACGGCATCGCCTGCGCCCTCGGGCCGCTCGTCGTATGCCGTGAGCATCGTGAGGCTCATCGCGTGAGCTCCACGCGTCGTCGGGACAGCCCCGACAGCAGGCGGTCGGGCCGGACCGGCAGGGTCAGCGGTCGCCAGCCGGTGGCGTTGAAGATGGCGTTGCCGACGGACGCGGCCGGGCTGATCGTCGCGACCTCGCCGAGCCCCACCCCACCGCCGGGCACCCGGTCCCAGCCCTCCTCGTGGAAGTGGATGTCGATCTCGGGGGTGTCGCCGAGCTGGGGGATGCGGTAGTCCTCGAGGTTCGCCGTCAGGGTGAGGCCGGTGTGCGGGTCGAGGACCTGGTTCTCGTAGAGGGCGAGCCCGACGCCCTGGATGACCGACCCCTCGCACTGGCTGCGGGCCAAGACGGGGGCGTGGATGCGGCCGACGGCGATGCCGCCGTGGACGCGCAGCACGCGCGTCCGCCCGGTGCGGGTGTCGACCTCGACCTCGCTGACGTGGACGGCGGCCGAGAAGCCGCGTCCGACCTGGATGCCGCCCATCGTCACGGGGACCGCACGCAGGCCCCGGTCGCCCCCACGCTTCGCCGTGGCCGAGGTGCCGTCGGGGGCCCCGGCGAGGTCGGTGCCGATGCGGGCCCGCAGGCTCGTGGCCGCCTCGACGGCCGTCGACCAGAGCGACACCGTCGTGCGGCTGCCCCCGGAGGCGGGGCCGTGGGTGGCACCGCTGTGGGCGCGTCCGAGGTGGACGTCGACCGTCGTCGGGTCGATGCCGAAGACACCGGCGACCGCCCGCGCGAGCACGGTGCGGCTGCCCGTCCCCATGTCCTGGACGGCGGTGGAGACGACGAGGCGGCCGGACTCGACCCGGACGACGACCTCGCAGTCTGGGTCGACGAAGTACATCCAGTTGGCCGCGGCGACCCCGACGCCCCGGCGGAAGCGCCCGGTCTGGCTCCCCGTCGCCGGGCGCCCCTGCCACGTCGGCAGGGCCGAGGCCCAGCGGTAGAGCGCCTGGCGCTTCGGGTTGCCGTCCCACTGGGCGCGCAGGTCGATGGGGTCGCGGCCGAAGCGGTGGGCCGCCTCGTCGACCGTCTGCTCGAGCGCCCAGGCGATCGTCGGTCCGCCGGGGCCGCGGAACGGCGCACCGGGCGGGGCGTTCGTCACGACGTCGACGTCGCGCGCCAGGCGGGGCGTGCGGTCGTAGACGAGCATCGCGAGCGCCGCGACGCTGTTGCCGACGGCGACGCCGGCGTGGCTGTCGGTGTCGACGGTGAGGGCGCGCACCGCCTGGGTCTCCTCGTCGACGAGCAGCGAGACGCGCGAGCGGCTGCCGGGGCGGTTGCCCGTGCCGGTCAGCTCCTCGTGCCGGTCGAGCACGAGACGCACCGGCCGGCGGCTGAGGCGGCTCAGCTCGATGGCGGCGACGGCCTCGGTCGTCAGGCTGAGCTTGGCGCCGAACCCGCCACCGACGTGCTCGGCGACGACCTCGACGTGGGTGGGGTCGAGGTCGAAGTGGTCGGCGATCTCGAGGCGCATCGCCCCGACGCCCTGGGTGCTGAGCCACACCCGGAGGTACTGCGGGTCGCTCCAGTCGGCGACGCAGGCGTGCGGCTCGAAGGCCGTGTGCAGCTGGGCGGCCGTGTGGAACTCGAGGTCGACGAGCCCGCGGCGCCCCTCGGTGCGGGCTGAGCCGATGCGGCGCTTGGCGACGGTGCCGAGGTAGGGCGCCCGTGACGGCCCGTGGCTGTTGCCCTTCCACGGCGCCGGCATGGCGCCCCCCTCGCTCGAGGTCGGCGCCTCCTTGCGCTCGGCCCGCGTCGCGTAGACGAGCGGGGCACCGGGGCGCACCGCCTCGGCGGGGTCGGTGACGAACGGCTGCGGCGTGAACGGCACGGCCAGCCCGGCGGCGGCGCGGCGGGCGGCGGCGAGGGACTCCGCGGCGACCACGGCGATCGGCTGCCCCGCCCAGCGCACGTGCCGGTCCTCGCCCAGCACGTCGATGCCGAGGACGCCGTCGGGGAAGGTGACCGGCCCGGCGAAGCCGGCCGCGAGGTCGGACCGGCGGATGACCGCGTGGAGCATGCCGGGCAGCACGACGTCGGTCGTGTAGACCGCCGCGCCCGTCACCTTGGCCGGAGCCTCGACGCGCTCGACGGTGCCCTCGCCCGCATCGTGCTCACCGCGGCACGCGGCCGCGACGGCACGGTAGATCCCCTCGTAGGAGCCGCACCGGCACAGGTGGCCGGCGAGCGCCTCGGCGATGGTCCGGCGGTCCGGCTCGGCGGCGCCGTGCTCGGCGCGCCACCGGTCGTGGAAGGCGGCGGCGCCGACGACAAAGCCCGGGGTGCAGTAGCCGCACTGGAGCCCGTCGTGGTGGGCGAGCGCGCGCTGGACCGGGTGGAGGTCGTCACCGTCGGCGACGCCCTCGACCGTCGTGACGTCCGCGTCGCGCAGCCGGGTCGCGGGGGTCAGGCAGCCGAGCACGGGCTCCCCGTCGACGAGCATCGTGCACGCGCCGCAGACACCGCTGCCGCAGACGAGCTTGGTGCCGGTCAGCCCGAGTCCGTCGCGCACGACGTCGACGGCGGACTCGGTGCCCTCGACCTCGACGACCCGGGTCTCGTCGTTGACCGTGGTGGTGAGCTCCATCGGACCTCCTGCGGCTGCGTCTCGACGAGACGGTGCGCACTGACGCTACCTCCGGCGGCGGCGCTCGCGCGATGATGGTGTCGAGGGCTCTTCGACGGTCTGAGGACGGACCGGCGACGCCCTGACGACGAGAGGCACGGTCATGCGCATCGCGGTGCTGGGCACGGGCGGGATCGGCGGCTACTTCGGCGGGCGGCTCGCCATGGCGGGGCACGACGTCACCTTCCTGGCCCGCGGAGCGCACCTCGCGGCCATCCGCGAGCACGGGCTCGTCGTGACGAGCGTCGCCGGCGACTTCACGGTCGAGGGCGCCCGGGCCACCGATGACCTCGCCTCGATCGGCGAGGTCGAGGCCGTCCTGCTCGCGGTCAAGACGTGGCAGCTGCCCCCGGTCCTCGAGGCGCTGCCCGCCCTCGTGGGTCCCGCCACGGCCGTCGTCACCGCGCAGAACGGCGTCGAGGCCCCGGACCAGGCGGCGGCCGCCGTCGGGCGCGGGGCGGTGCTGCCCGGCATCGCCAAGATCTTCGCGTTCATCGACGGACCCGGTCGCGTCACGCACGCCGGCGGTCCCGCGTCGCTGGCCTTCGACGAGTGGGCCCCGACCCCCGGCGCGCCCTCCGAGCGCGTCACCCGGCTGCGCGACGCCGTCACCGCCTCCGGCGCGGTGTCACCCGTGCCCGAGGACATCTGGGCCGAGCTGTGGTCGAAGATGCTCTTCGTCGTCCCCTTCGGCGGCCTCGGCGCCGCGCTCGACGCGACCATCGGGGACCTGCGCTCGAAGCCGTCGAGCCGGGCCCTCCTCGGGGACGCCATGCGCGAGGTCGAGGCGTTGGCCCGGGCCCGCGGCATCCACCTGCCCGCAGGGGTCATCGCGGGCACGATGGCCTTCGTCGACGACCAGCCCGCCGACGCGACGACCTCGCTCCAGCGCGACCTGCTCGAGGGTCGGCCGTCGGAGCTCGACGCGTGGACGGGCGCCGTCGTGCGCCTCGCCGGCGAGTCCGGGGTGGACGTGCCCCTGCACCGCCTGCTCCTCGAGGTGCTGACCGCGCGCCACCCGGCGGCCGTCGCACCCTCGCGGTCGGTGCGTCCGGCGCACAAGGAGGTCGGCTAGGTTCTGCGTCCGTGACATGGTTCGAGGCGGTCCGTGACCGGGTGGTGCCGGCGACCGGCGACGTCGCGCTGACCGCGCCGCGACTGCTCGTCGTGCTGGGCGTCGCGCTGGTGCTCGTCGCCGTCGAACCGCTCTGGCGGGTCGTGCGCCTCGCCGTCACCCTCGTGCACGAGCTCGGTCACGCCGTCGTCGGGGTCCTCGTCGGCCGCCAGTTCACCGGCTTCGTGCTGCGCGGCGACATGTCCGGCCACGCCGTGACCCGCGGGCCGGTGCGCGGTCCCGGTCGCGTCGCCTCGACGTGGTCCGGCTACCCGATGCCCGCGCTCCTCGGGGCCGTCCTCGTGTGGACGGCCGGGCTCGGCTGGGCGGCTCCGGTCATCACCGCCGGGCTCGCGGTGCTGCTCTTCGCCCTGGTCCGCGTGCGCTCGGCCCTCACCGTGGTCGTCATGGTCGTCTCCATCGCCGCCTCCGCCGCGCTGTGGTGGTGGCGCGACGACGCGCTCCAGACGCAGGTGCTCGTCGGCTTCGGCGTCGTGCTGCTCGTCGGCGCGTGGCGCCACCTGTCGGCCGTGCTCCGCGACCGCAGCCGCGGCAGCGACCCGGGCGTCCTCGCGTCGCTCACGCCGCTGCCCCGGTTCGCGTGGAACCTGTCCTTCGCGATCGTCTGCGCCCTGTCGACGTGGGTGGTCGGCGCCGAGGTCGTGGCCACCCTGCGCTGACCGGCGGCGTATGCCGGGTCGTGCCCCGGTGCTGTCGGCTGAGCTCGCGATGGTCGAGTCGCGCCCGGATGGGTAAGGGTCGGGCGGGTGGCCGTGGGGGACCATCCGGCACACCCCTCGGGGGAGGTCGCGGTCCAGATCCGACCGGCCGCGGCGCCGCCCGGCGGCACGCAGGGGAGGACAGGGCGTGTCGCCGGGTCGGCCGAGCGGCGCGTCAGTTGGGGCTGAAGGGCGGCAGCTGGGCGCTCCCGACGGCGCCGAGCGCGTCCGCGAACTCACGCTCGCGCCGGACGAGCCCGAGCCCCAGCCGCAGGCGCGACTCGGTGTCGCTGCTCGAGAGGAGGCGCTGGCGGTCGGCCACGTCGAGGCTCACGGTCTCCGGCACGGCATACGCCAGCAGTCGGTCGTCGTCGGGGATCTCGGCCTCGCCCCCGGTGGCGTCGGCGAACGAGGTGAGCTCGGCGCGCAGGCGCGCGGCCAGCTCGACGACGGTCGCGGCGTCCCCGTCGGGCTCGGTCAGCCAGGTGATGCGGGCCGTCGTGTAGGGCGTGCCGGCCGACTCGTCGATGTCGTCGAGCCGGAAGCGGTCGGTCCCCTCGGAGATGACGAGGAAGCGCTCACCCTCGAGGGCGGCGGCCTGCGTCACGAGGGCGCCGCAGCCGACGGGGTGCAGGGCGCGCACGCCGTCGTCGCCGACCTCGAAACCCTCACGGATGGCGACGACCCCGAAGACCGGCGAGCGCTCGTCCTGGCCGTCGATGAGGTCCTTGAGCAGCTGGACGTAGCGCGGCTCGAAGATCTGCAGCGGCAGTCGACCACCGGGCATGAGCACGGTGCCGAGGGGGAAGAGCGGCAGGGTCGCCATGTGTCCAGCCTAGGTCGGATCGCGCGGGGCGCCAGAGACGCTGTCGAACCCCGGAGCGGTCAGTCCGGGACCCCGGACGGCATCGCCTGCGTCGCACCGAGCTCGTCGGGGTCGACGACCGCGGGCCGCGAGCCGGTGATCGAGCCCTCGCGGACCTCGCCGTGCAGCTCCTCGACCTCGTCGAGCATCTCGGCTGGCGAGCCGTTGATCGCGGTCGCGAGCCCGAGGGCCAGGCCGCGCAGCTCCTGGTCGCCGAGACCGAGGCGGACCGCGACGGCGGCCGCGTTGACCGGCCGCTTCTCGGGGTCCTTCTCGAGGCACTCGGCGATGAGGTCGCGCAGGTCCTCGGGGATGTCGTCGGGCAGCGGCGGGGGCGGCTCGTTGACGTGGCTGAGCGCCGTCGCGATGGGGGTGCCGCGGTCGAAGGGGCGGCGCCCGACGAGCATCTCGTGCGCCACGACGCCGAGGGCGTAGAGGTCGCTCGCGCCCGTGGCCGCGTGGCCGAGGGCCTGCTCCGGGCTGATGTAGTTGGGCGTGCCGAGCATCTCGCCGTGCTGGGTGTGCCCCGAGGCGTCGAGGGCGCGGGCGATGCCGAAGTCGGTGAGCTTCACCAGGCCGTCGTCGCGGACCATGATGTTGGCCGGCTTGACGTCGCGGTGCACGACCCGGGCCTCGTGGGCCACGCCGAGCGCGAGCGCCGCCTGGCCCATGATCGAGCGGACCTCGCTCGGCGGGAGCGTCCCGCGCTGGTTGAGCACCGCCGAGAGCGGCTCGCCGGCCACGAGCTCCATGACGAGGAAGGCGAGTCCGTCGTCCTCGCCGTAGTCGAAGACCGTCGCGATGTTGTTGTGCATGAGGCCGGCCGAATGCACGGCCTCGTCGCGGAACCGGAGCGCGAAGAGCCGCTCGTGGTCGGCGTCGGGACGCATGACCTTGACGGCCACCTCGCGCTGCAGCACCGAGTCGGTGCCGGCCCAGACGTCGGCCATCCCGCCGGAGGCGATGCGCCGGTCCAGCTGGTAGCGCTCACCGAGCATGAACCCTTCTTGCAGACGGTTCATGTCAGGGGCACCTGCGGCTTTCGGACTGAAGGTGCGCGTCAGTTGACATCTCTAGGGGCCTTCGTCAGCGGTCATGGTACGGGAGGACGTGAAGGTTTGAGAATTCACGCTTCTGGTCTCTGCTGAACCGTCCCCCGGGCGAACGGCTCCCGCCTACATACCCCTCCCCGGACCGGCTCGAACAGCCGATTCGGACGCTTTTCGCCGACGCGGTCGGGGCGCGTCAGCCGTACGCGAAAGGGCCCCGGTCGCGTGAACCGGGGCCCTTCGTCATCGCGTGCGCGAGGGGGGATTTGAACCCCCACGCCCTTTCGGACACTGGCACCTGAAGCCAGCGCGTCTGCCGTTCCGCCACTCGCGCGTGACAAGGAGACAGTGTGCTGTATCAGGCCCGGTATCGCCAAACCGGGCACGTCGTCGGACGCCGCCACCCCTGGCGTATGCCGGGTGGCGCGCTACGGGACCGCGGGTGCGTCCGTCTCGGGGACGTCCTCGGCCACCGGTTCGGGGCGGCCGTCCGACGGCCCGCGGCTCGCGGCATACCCCTCGCGGTGACGGCCCCCGCGCGGATCGCCGAGCGACAGGGTGGCAAGCAGGCCGAGCACGAGGAAGCCGGCGGCGGTGAACGCGGCATACCGCGTCGCGTCGGAGAAGGCCTGCTCGGCGACGGGCGCGGCGGCGGCCGTCCGGGGGTCCTTGGCGAGGCCGGGGATGGCGCCGCCCGCGCTCTCGACCACCGCGTTGACCACGGCCGTGCGCGCCGAGGCGGGGACCCCAAGGTCGGTGAGCCCGGAGTCGAGCCGGGCCCCGGCGGTCGTGAAGAGCACGGTGCCGAGGATCGCGATGCCGAGGGCCGAGCCGACCTGCCGGGCCGTCGACTGCAGGCCCGAGCCCTCGCCGCTGCGCTCGACGGGCACGTCGACGAGGACGACGCCGGTCAGCTGGGCGGTCGCGAGCCCGACGCCGAAGCCGTAGACGAAGAGGCACGGGGCGACCGCCGCCCATGAGGTCGACGGACCGATGACGAGGCCGAGGCCGGCGACACCGACGATCTCGGCGACGATGCCGGTCCGGACGATGGCGGCGGCGGTGAGGCGGGCGCTGAGCACGGTGACGAGCCCGCTGGCCGCGAACGAGCCGATGGCGAGCGCCAGCAGCACGAGGCCGGTCTGGAAGGCCGTGTAGCCGAGCACGTTCTGCAGCCAGAGCGGAAGGGACAGCACGATGCCGAACTCGCCGAGACTGACGATCATCGCGGCGATGTTGCCGTTGCGGAACGACCGGATGCCGAAGAGGTCGAAGCGGAAGAGCGTCGGCCGCCCCGCCGCGGTGCGACGCAGCGTGCGCACGACGAAGACGGTCCCGGCCAGCAGCGTCACGGCGAAGGCCACGGCGACGGGCGACAGGCCGCTCGACCACGTCCACGGGCCGAGCTGGAAGGGCTTCGTCACCGTCCACCAGCCGTAGGTGCGGCCCTCGATGAGGCCGAAGGCGAGGGTGGCGAAGGTGACGGCCGACAGCAGCGCGCCGACGAGGTCGATGCGACCGGCCCGGGGCGAGCGCGACTCGTCGACGAAGAGCAGGACGCCGACGACGATGAGCAGCCCGATCGGCAGGTTGATCCCGAAGGCCCAGCGCCACGAGAACGACGTCGTGAGCCAGCCGCCGAGGAGCGGGCCGACCGCGACCATGCCGCCGATCGTCGAGCCCCAGACGGCGAAGGCGATCCCGCGCTCGCGCCCGGTGAAGCCGGCGTTGATGAGCGAGAGCGTCGTCGGCAGGATCATGGCGCCGCCGAAGCCCTGGACGATCCGGGCGCCGATGAGCGCCTCGCCCGAGCCGACGACGGCTGCGAGCACCGACGCCGCGACGAAGACGACGACGCCGATGAGCAGCATCCGGCGTCGTCCGATGCGGTCGGCGACGGTGCCCCAGATGAGCAGGGTGGCGGCGAAGACGAGGGTGTAGGACTCCTGCACCCACTGCACCTGGGACGAGGTGAGGCCGAGGTCGTCGACGATGTAGGGCACGGCGACGTTGACGATCGTCGAGTCGACGATGATGAGGGCCACCGCGACGCTGATCGCGACGAGGCCGAGCCACCGACGCCGGTCACCACCGCCGGCGGGGGCGCCCTCCTGAGCCGTTGCTTGACCCATGGTTCCTCCAAGATGTTTAGATCTCCTAAACATATGGAAGCAGTATCATCAGCCCATGGCAATCCCACCTCCGGAGAGCACCCCGCCGCGGGCCCACGAGCCCGAGACCTGGGCCCTGCGCGCGCTCGGAGCCGCCACGGCCGAGGCGTCCGGCGCCCTGGCCCGCCGGATGCGGATGCACCCGACCGACCTGTCCGCCATGAGCCACGTCGCCGCCTCGGACGGCCACCTCGGCCCCCGCGAGCTGAGCACCCGCCTCGGCATCACCCCCGCCGCCATGACCGACGTCGTCGACCGGCTCGAGGCCGCGGGGCACCTCCTGCGCGAGCGCGACACCGCCGACCGGCGTCGCGTGCGCCTCGTGCCCACCGAGTCCGCCGCGACCGAGGTGCGGGGGCAGCTGCGCAGCCTCCTCGACCGGCTCGACGCCCTGACCCATGAGTTCAGCGACGGCGAGCGCGACGCCATCCACCGCTACCTGCGGTCCGCGACCGAGGTCTACCACCGCTTCGCCGCCGACGACCCGACGGCCGACTGACCGGCCGGGCACTCACGGCCTGTCGCCAGCGCCCCCGTGCGGCTCACCGAGGACGTATGCCGCGTCCGCGAAGCCGCCGCCGAGCACCCCTGGCGGGCGGCTGGGGTCACGACGCTCGACGACCTCCGCGTCGACCTCGGCGTCGTCCTGCGGGTCGAAGCCGATCGCCAGCCCGGGCGTCAGGTCGACGACCCGGCGCGTGTTGCTCGAGACCCCCCACACGACGTGGTGGCCCTGCGCCCCGGTCGTCAGGGCGGCCAGGACGAGCCGTGTCATGTCGCCGGGGGAGAGCCACGACTGGAGCGAGCGCGGGCCGCCCGGCCGGTCGTCGAAGGTCATGATGCGGGCGCTGACGACCGTCATGGCGAAGCGGCCGGCATACAAGCCCCCGATGGCCTCGAGCGCCGCCTTGCTCACCCCGTAGTACGTGTCGGGCGCCGGCAGCGGCATGCCCTGCCGGGCGAGCGTGGAGTCGACGGGCACGTATCCGGCCGCGTGCACCGAGCTCGCGAGCAGCATCCGGCGCACGCCGGCGACCCGGGCCGCCTCGCACACCGCACGGGTGCCGTCGATGTTGACGGCGAGGATCTCGGCCCACGACCGCTCGTCGGAGAAGGCGCCGAGGTGCACGACGAGGTCCGCGCCGGCGAAGGCCTCCGCCTGCACGTCGACGTCACGCACGTCGGCCTCGACGGTCGACTCGGTCGCCGGGTCGACGTCGTGCACGACGACGCCGGGGGCGTCACACAGGACGAGCCGGTGGCCGGCCGCGCGCAGGCGCGGACGCACGGCCGTGGCGATGCGGCCCGAGGCGCCGGTCAGGGCGATGAGTGCCATGGCGGCGGCGTACCCGTCCGGGCCGACCGGTCCCGCGACCCGCGGTTCAGAGACCGTCGACGACGACGGCAGCCATCTCCATGCACGACTCGTGGGTCTTGCGGCCGATCTTCAGCGGGTCCAGGTGCAGGCCCGGCGCGAGCATCGGGTCGTAGGGGATGTCGACGACCGCACGCACCCACTGCTCGAAGTGCTCGCGCGTGTGCACGCCGGCGCCGACGTCGTTGCCCTTGGCGGACGTGTGCGAGATGACGCAGACGGCGTTGCGCACGAGGTCGCCGCGGCCCATCGCCACGAGCGCGTCGAGGTTCTTGGCGGCCACGACCGACGTGTCGTCCTTGAGCGAGGTCGCGAAGACGAGCATGTCGGCGCGGGCGGCGGCGGCGAGCCAGTTCGGCGACAGGCGGTTGTTGCCGGTGTCGACGACGATCATCCGGTAGAAGCGGGACAGCTGCGTGTGGAGGTCCTCGAACTCCTGCTCGCCGATGATGCGCATCGCCTCGTCGTCGTCGGCCGAGGCCAGCACGTCGAAGGACAGGCCCCGCTGCTCGCGCACCCAGTGCTCGAGCTCGGAGGTGCCCGCGTTGGGGTCGCCGGCGATCGTCGGCAGGGCACCGAGCAGGTCGACGACGGTGCGGTGGTGGCTCTGCGACGGGGCACGCATCCCGAGCGTGCCCTCGGTCTCGTTGTTGTCCCACGCGAGGACCGAGCCGGACCGGTAGCGGCCGAGGTAGCTGGCGAGCATGAGGGTGACGAGCGTCTTGCCGCCGCCACCCTTGGTGTTGATGACCATGATCGTCTTGCGGCCGCCGAGCGGGCGGGCGATGCGGTCGATGCGGTCGCGCTCCTGCATCTCCCGGACACTCGGGCCCAGGCCGAAGGCCTTGCGCAGGCCCGAGTTGGCCTTGACCTTCTGGCGCTCACCCTTGGAGCGGGCCGTGATGAGGTCCTCGGCGCTCGGGCGGTCGGAGTTGCCGGTGCGCGGCGCGGGGGTGAGGTCGTATGCCGTGGGCTCGGGCTCGTAGCCACCCTCGGCCGCCGCGGCGGCGACGTCGGGGTCGACGGCGGGGCGGGCGGCATACGCCTGCCGGGCCGCGGTGTGGTCGGTCGTCAGGGAGCTCGCGGCGTCGGAGCGGTGCTCGTCGGTGCTGCCGGCGGGGGTCCAGCCGGTGTAGGACGTCTCGGTCGCGTCGTCGGTGGTCGCCGACCAGTCGGTCGTCGTCCCCGGGTCGGAGGGCTGCCAGTCGGTCCACGTGTTCGCCGAGCCAGAGGTGTGGGAGGAGGTGTCGGACGAGGTGTGGGAGGAGGTGTCGGAGGCGCCGTTGACGTCGTGGCCGTTGCTCGCGGTGCTGCCGCTCAGCTCGGAGAGGCCGTGGGCAGCCGTCTCGTCGGAGACGCCCGGGTCGGTCGGCTGCCACGACGTGTCGTCCCACGTCGAGCTCCACGGGTCGGCCGGGGGCTGCTCGGGCTCGGTCGCGCCGGCGCCGGCCGTGGGGATGGGAAGAGCGAAACCGCCCGGGATGCTGTGGTTCGCCGACCAGCCGGGGATGCCCTGGCTCTCGGTGCTACCGGTCTCGTTGTTGCTCATCGAGCGCTCCTTGCTGGCCTGACGCTGCGGGATCGCGGGCGCGACGCTGTGCCGGATCCCGCGGCGGGATCCGTGTGATCGTCCCACGACTGCGCCACACATCAAACCCGCCGACGACCCGCGGACCGGGGCGAACGGGGCATTTCCACGGGCCGCCACCGACTGTCGGTTGGAGGCTGTAGGGGGTGACCCGGTTACGATGAAGCGCCCAGCACGAGCGCTCAACACGGAGGAGGCGACGGCGTGGGAATCATCAACCGTGTCGAGCACGGTCTCGCCAAGGCTGTCCACGGCGCCTTCGCCAAGGCGTTCAAGTCGGAGGTGCAGCCCGTCGAGATCGCCTCGGCGATCCGCCGCGCCATGGACGACCGTGCCGCGCTGCTCGGCCACGGCCGGGCGATGGTCCCCAACCTCTACACGATCGAGCTCAGCCAGACCGACTACGACCGGCTCGGCGACTACGAGGAGGACCTGTCCGACGACCTCGTCGCCGCGGCACAGGAGCACGCCGACTCGCAGGGCTACCAGCCCGGTGGTCCGCTCGAGGTGCAGCTCGTCGAGGGCGAGGGGCTCGAGACGGGCGTCTTCCGGGTGCGCCCCGCCACCGCCAAGGCAGCCGCCCGCGAGCCGGCCCCCGCCGCGCCGCGGCCCCAGACCAGCGCCGGCACCGTCATCGACGAGGCCCCGGTCCAGCGACCCGCACCGCGCTCGAACCCCTCGGCCCGCCCGTGGCTCGACATCGGCGGCGACCGCTACCCGCTCCTCGGCAGCATCACGACCCTCGGCCGCGACGAGACCGCCGACATCGTCATCGACGACCCCGGGGTCTCCCGCCGGCACAGCGAGATCCGGGTCACGACCGACGGTCCGCACCTCGTGACCTCGATCCGCGACCTCAACTCCACCAACGGCACCTTCGTCAACGGCGACCGCGTCTCGAGCCAGCGGCTCCAGGACGGCGACCGCCTGACGATCGGCCGCACGTCCGCGACGTTCCGCGCGGGTCGCCGGTGAGCCGCGTGAGCACCCTCCACGCCGTGAGCGCCATGAGCGCCATGAGCGCCATGAGCGCCATGAGCGCCATCGTCCCGGCGACGACGGGTGGCGCATGAGTGAGCTCACCCTGACCCTGCTGCGGCTGGGTCTGCTGGCGCTGCTGTGGGTCTTCATCTTCAGCGTCGTCGGCGTGCTGCGCACCGACATCTACGGCACCGCCGTGACCCGCCGAGGCAAGCGCAAGGCCGCCAAGGAGGCCCAGAAGCAGGACCGGCAGCGCGGTCCGGCCCGCACGCCGGTGCCCGCCGCCGCCGGGGCAGGCGCCGCGGCCGGGGCGGCCGGTGCCGCCGTCGCGTCGCGCCCCGGGCGCAAGGCCCGCGGCAAGGGCGTCCCGACGACCCTCGTCGTGACCGAGGGCCCCCTCGCCGGCACGTCGCTGCCGCTCCGCAGCGGCGGCATCCTCGTCGGTCGCAACCCGGAGTGCGCGCTCGTGCTCGACGACGACTACGCCTCGGGCCGCCACTGCCGCATCTACCCCGACCCGTCGGGGCGCGACGGCTGGGCCGTCGAGGACCTCGGCTCCACCAACGGCACCTTCATCGGTCGCGACCGCCTGACCGGGTCGCGGCCCGTCGAGGTCGGCACCACCCTGAGGATCGGCAAGACCGTCCTCGAGCTGCGAGGCTGACCCGATGGCGATCGCCCTGCGCTACGCCGCGCGCTCCGACCTCGGCCTGGGCCCGAAGTCCCGCAACGAGGACTCGGGGTATGCCGGTCCCAACCTGCTCGTCCTCGCCGACGGCATGGGCGGGCACGCCGCGGGCGACGTCGCGAGCTCGATGATCGTAGGCGAGCTCGCACCCCTCGACGAGGAGGACGTGACCGCCGACCAGGCGATCCCGCTGCTCGAGGAGGCGCTGCACGCCGCCAACGCCAAGCTCACCAAGGCGATGCACGAGAACGCCGAGCTCGCCGGCATGGGCAGCACGACCATCGTCATGCTCCGCACCGGCAACAAGCTCGCGATGGCGCACATCGGTGACTCACGCGCCTTCATGCTCCGCGGCGACACCTTCTCGCAGATCACGAAGGACCACTCCTTCGTCCAGCAGCTCATCGACGAGGGCCGCATCTCCAAGGAGGACGCCGGACACCACCCGCAGCGCTCCGTCGTCACGCGCGTCATGACCGGACAGCCCGACGACGAGCCCGACACCTCGTTGCGCGAGGCCAAGATCGGCGACCGCTTCCTGCTGTGCTCCGACGGCCTGTCCGACTTCGTCGGCGCCGACGTCATCGAGGAGATCGTCCGCGAGGCACGCACCCCGGACGAGGCCGCCGACCGCTGCATCGAGATCGCCCTCAAGGCCAGCACCCGCGACAACGTCACCGTCATCGTCGCCGAGGTCGTCGACGCCGACGGGGACGACCTGCCGACCACGGTGCCGCAGGTCGTGGGGGCCGCCGGCAAGCGGATGCGCGGCCGCACCCGTGCCATCCCGACGAGCCCCGCCGAGAAGGCCGCGGCCCTCTCGCGCGAGGCCACCGGCCGCGCCGAGCCCGAGGACGACCCCCTCGAGCTCGCCGAGGACGGCAAGCGCTCGCGCCGCTCGAAGATCGTGCTGCGCACCATCGGCGTCGTCGTCGTCGCGGCCATCCTCGGCGGCGGTGGCTACGCCGCCTGGGCGTGGTCGCAGAAGCAGTTCTTCGTCGCGGCCGACAGCGGGCACGTCGCCCTGTTCCGCGGTGTCTCGCAGGACCTCGGCCCGATCCGGCTCTCCCACGTCGAGACGATGTCCGACGTCCTCGTCTCCGACCTGCCGACCGACGTCCAGGCCTCGGTGGACAACTCGATCCCCGCCCGCGACCTCGCCGACGCCGAGGTCAAGATCGCAGCCCTGCGCGGCGAGGCGATGCGCTGCCAGCACCTCGCCGCCACCGGCACGCCGTGCGGCACGAGCCCGGCGCCGACTCCCGTGCCCACGACGCCGCCGACCACGGGCTCGACGTCGCCCACCTCGCCCGCGCCCAGCTCGCCGACGCCGTCGCCTGGCACGTCGACGCCCCGCGCGAGCGCCGCCGGCCCCGAGAAGCTCGTGACGGGGGTGGCCGCGTGACGACGACCGTCGAGCCCCTGACCCCCCGCACCCGCCGCGGGTCCGAGCTGCTCCTGCTGCTCTTCGCGATCGCCATCGTGCTGCTCGCCTGGGTCACCACCGACCTCAACCGCAACGGCACGGTGCCGACCAACATCGTCCCGGTCGCGGGCGGCTTCACCGTGCTCGTGCTCGCCGTGCACCTCGTGCTCCGCTGGAAGGCGGCCTACGCCGACCCGGTGCTGCTGCCCATCACCACGGTGCTCAACGGGCTCGGCCTCGTCATGATCCACCGGCTCGACCTCGCGCGCGGCAAGCTCGGCAGCGACGGCGACGCCTACCGCCAGCTCATCTGGACGACCCTCGCGGTCGTCCTTGCCGTGACGGTGCTCATCGCCCTGCGCGACCACCGCCTGCTGCGCCGCTACACCTTCGTCAGCATGGCGGCCGCGTTCGTCCTGCTCCTGCTCCCGCTCGTGCCTGGCCTCGGCCGCTCCATCAACGGCTCGCAGATCTGGATCAGCATCGGTCCCCTCAACTTCCAGCCGGGCGAGTTCGCCAAGATCGCCCTCGCCATCTTCTTCGCCGGCTACCTCGTGCAGACCCGCGACGTGCTCTCCCTCGCCGGGAAGAAGATCCTCGGCTTCACCTTCCCGCGCGGCCGGGACCTCGGTCCGATCGTCGTCGCCTGGGCCCTCTGCGTGGTCGTCCTCGTCTTCCAGAACGACCTCGGCACCTCGCTGCTCTACTTCGGGCTCTTCGTCGCGATGCTCTACGTCGCCACCGAGCGCGTCTCGTGGATCATCATCGGCCTGCTGCTCTTCGCGGCCGCGGTGGTCTTCGCCCTGACGGCCTTCGCGCACTTCCACGAGCGCGTCGACCTGTGGCTCGACCCCTTCTCGCAGCAGAGCCTCGACCGGTCCAACCAGCTCGCCAACGGGCTGTGGGGCATGGCCTCCGGTGGCCTCACCGGGACCGGGCTCGGCGCCGGACGCCCCTACCTGACTCCGTTCGCCGAGAGCGACTTCATCTTCCCGAGCCTCGGCGAGGAGCTCGGGCTCTTCGGCTCGGTCGCCATCCTCGTCCTCTACCTCGTCTTCTGCGAGCGCGGTGTCCGCACCGCCCTCGGGGCGCGGGACGGGTTCGGCAAGCTCCTCGCGATCGGCCTGGCCTTCTCGGTCGCCTTCCAGCTCTTCATCGTCATCGGCGGCGTCACCCGGGTCATCCCGCTGACCGGTCTCACGACGCCCTTCATGTCGCTCGGTGGCTCGTCCCTCCTCGCGAACTGGGTCATCATGGCGCTGCTGCTGCGCATCTCCGACCAGGCCCGACGGCCGATGCCCGAGATCCCCGTCGGGGTGGCCGCCGACGACCCGTCGCCCGCCGAGGTCACCCAGGTGGTGAGGCTGTCGTGAACACCCCGATCCGCCGCCTGTCGATCCTCATCGCCGCGCTCTTCACGACGCTGCTCGTCGCCTCGACGATCGTGCAGTTCGCGCAGGCCAAGACGTTGGGGGCCATGGCGAGCAACAAGCGCTCCCTGCTCGACAGCTACGCGCGCGAGCGCGGCTCGATCATCGTCGGGGGCCAGGCCGTCGCCAAGTCGGTCCCCGTCCAGGACCAGTACCGCTTCCTGCGGACCTACCCCCAGAACAAGCTGTACGCCCACCTGACCGGCTTCTACTCCTACTCCGTCGGTGCGCCCTACGGTCTGGAGCACGCCGCCGACGACCTGCTCTCGGGCGACGCCGACCAGCTGTTCGTGCGGCGGGTCACCGACCTCATCACCGGCCGCAAGACGGCCGGCGCCACCGTCGAGCTGACGATCGACCCCAAGGTCCAGGCGGCTGCCGACCAGGCCCTCGGCGCGAGCAAGGGCGCCGTCGTCGCCCTCGACCCCAAGACCGGCGCGATCCTCGCGATGGTGAGCCACCCGTCCTACGACCCCAACCCGCTCGCCAGCCACGACCTCACCAAGGCCGCCAAGGCCTGGAAGACCCTCTCGACCGACGCGGACAAGCCCTACCTCAACCGTGCGATCAGCGGCATCTACCCGCCCGGGTCGACGTTCAAGGTGATCACGGCTGCGGCCGCGCTCGAGGACGGCGTCGTCAGCGACGAGAACTCCAAGGTGCCCGGTCCTGCCCAGCTCGACCTGCCGCTCACGACGACCAACCTGCCCAACGAGGACGGCCGGGCCTGCGGCCCCAACAACGAGACGACGCTCATCCACGCGCTCGAGATCTCGTGCAACACGACCTTCGGTTCGCTCGGTCTCGACCTCGGCGGCGAGAAGCTGCGGGCCCAGGCGGCCAAGTTCGGCTTCGGTGACTCGCTCCAGATCCCGATGCGCGTCTCCACGAGCTCGGTCCCGGCCGACCTCAACGCCCCCCAGGCCGCCCAGGCCGCGATCGGCCAGTACGACGTGCGCACGACGCCGCTGCAGATGGCGATGGTCGCGGCCGGCATCGGCAACAAGGGCAGCGTCATGACGCCCTACCTCATCCAGTCGGTGCGCAGCGCCAACCTCGACATCATCCAGTCGGCCCCCGACCCCGTCGAGCTGTCGCAGGCGGTCTCGGAGCAGACCGCGAGCATCCTCACCAAGATGATGGTCTCGGTCGTCGACAACGGCAGCGGTGCGCGGGCCCGGATCGCCGGCGTCGACGTCGCGGGCAAGACCGGCACCGCGCAGCACGACCCCGGCAAGCCTCCGCACGCGTGGTTCATCTCGTTCGCGCCGGCCGTCGACCCCAAGGTGGCCGTGGCCGTCGTCGTCGAGGACGGTGGGGTGACCGGCAGCGAGATCGGCGGCGGCCGCGTCGCCGCCCCCATCGCCCGCGCGGTCATGCAGGCGGTGCTGGGCCGATGACGCGGCAGGCGAGTCTCGGGACCGGCGACACGCTCGGGGGCCGCTACACCCTCGGAGCCGCCATCGCCTCGGGCGGGATGGGCGACGTCTGGGAGGCCACCGACGACGTGCTCCAGCGCCCGGTGGCCGTCAAGGTCATGCGTCCGCAGGGCCCCGACGACGAGTTCTTCCTCGAGCGGTTCCGTGACGAGGCGCGCGGCAGCGCGTCGTTGCACCACCCCAACATCGCGACCGTCTTCGACTACGGCGAGGAGGACGGCACGGCATACCTCGTCATGGAGCTCGTCCCCGGCCGCACCCTCGGAGACATCATCCGCGACAGCGACGGCGGCATGCCGACCGACGACGTGCGCTCGGTGCTCGGCCAGGCGGCCCTCGCCCTCTCGGCGGCCCACGAGGCCGGCGTCGTGCACCGGGACGTCAAGCCGGCCAACATCATCGTGACGCCCGAGGGGCAGGCCAAGCTCACCGACTTCGGCATCGCCCGGCTCGGCGACGGGTCGGGGCACACCCTCACCGGTGAGGTGCTCGGCACGCCCGACTACATCAGCCCCGAGCAGGCGCTCGGCGAGCCCGCGACCGCCTCGAGCGACCTCTACTCGCTCGGCGTCGTGGCGCACGAGATGCTCACCGGCCGCAAGCCGTTCGACATGGGCACGCCGGTCGCGACGGCCATCGCCCAGGTCAACGACGCGCCGCCGGAGCTGCCCGGCACGGTGCCGCTCGACCTGCGCGAGGTCGTCGACGCCTGCCTCGCCAAGTCGGCGTCCGACCGCCCGGTCGACGCCCGCACCGTCGCCGAGGCCGCCGGTATGCCGCTCGGCGCGCTGCCGGGGGTCACCCCGATGCAGACGACCGCGCTGCTGCCGCAGGTGACCGGCCCGGGCGAGCTCAGCCCGGCCACGACCGGCCGCTCCGACCAGCCTGCGCGCCGAACCGGCACCCGGATGCTCGCCGCGGCCGGCGCCTTCCCACCAGGTGGGTCACGCCCGACGGCACCGGCTCGCTCGACCCACACGATCCACTCGACACATCGGACCGGTCAGCGGCGGCTCGCGTGGCTGGCGGTCCCCGCCCTCGCCCTGGTCGGCCTCGTCGCGTGGGGCGCGTTCGCCCTCGGTGGTGCGGTGAACGGGCCCGACGCCGGACCCGCCACGCAGCCCTCGGGCGCGAGCTCACCGGCCACCTCCGCCCCCAGCAGCACCGCGACGACGACCCGACCCAGCCCGGCCACCACGACGCCGGCCACCTCGGCCACGACGCGGCCGGCGGCCACGACGGTCCGGGCCGGCACGACGGCCGCCCAGCCCGCCCACCCCGGCAAGGGCCACGGGAAGGGCAAGGCGAAGTGAGATGACCGACCGGCTCGACCAGCCCGACCAGCCCGAGCAGCGCGAAGCAGGCGCCCGACGAGCGGACCAGGATGACCCAGCACCCGAACGAGCAGAGGCGAACGACGTGAGCACCGCACCCCGTGTCCTCGGCGGACGCTACGAGGTCGGCGAGCTGATCGGACGTGGCGGGATGGCCGACGTGCACCTCGGTCACGACACCCGTCTCGGGCGGCAGGTCGCCATCAAGATGCTGCGCTCGGACCTCGCGCGCGACGCGAACTTCCTCATGCGCTTCCGGCGTGAGGCCCAGTCGGCGGCCGGCCTGAACCACCCGGCGATCGTCGCCATCTTCGACTCGGGTGAGGACGACAGCGCCGTCGAGGGCCCCAACGGCACGCGGACGACCCTGCCCTACATCATCATGGAGTACGTCGACGGCGAGACGCTGCGCCAGCAGCTGACCGAGCACGAGCAGTTCGACCCGGCCGAGGCGATCCGGGTCACGGAGGGCATCCTCGACGCCCTCGCCTACAGCCACCGGATGGGCATCGTCCACCGTGACATCAAGCCGGCGAACGTCATGATCACGAGCAGCGGGCACGTCAAGGTCATGGACTTCGGCATCGCTCGTGCCATCGCCGACACCGCCGCCACGATGACCCAGACCCAGTCGGTCGTCGGCACGGCCCAGTACCTCTCCCCGGAGCAGGCGCAGGGCCAGACGGTCGACGAACGCTCCGACCTCTACTCGACCGGCTGCCTGCTCTTCGAGCTGCTCGCGGGCCGGCCGCCGTTCACCGGTGACTCACCCGTGGCCATCGCCTACCAGCACGTCGGCGAGCTGCCGCAGCCGCCGAGCGTCTTCAACGACGCCGTCGGCGGCGACCTCGACGCCGTGACGCTGCACGCCCTCGCCAAGGACCGTGAGGCGCGCTACCAGAACGCCACGGCCTTCCGGGCCGACCTCGAGAACGTCCGCCTCGGGCGCGAGATCAGCGCGGCCGCGCTCGGGACGGCTGCCGCGGTCGGCGCCGCGGCCACCCAGACCCTCCCGCAGGCGTATGC
This sequence comes from Terrabacter aerolatus, assembly GCF_007991735.1. Classification (GTDB taxonomy): domain Bacteria; phylum Actinomycetota; class Actinomycetes; order Actinomycetales; family Dermatophilaceae; genus Terrabacter; species Terrabacter aerolatus. The sequence continues at coordinate 96,691 of NZ_BJYX01000012.1, forward strand.
CGTCGCCGGCACCCCGACGGCCGTGCAGGCCCCGGTGCTCGCTCGCGGCGACCGCTACGAGAACACCGCCGGGCTGCCCGCCGTGGGTCGTGACGAGGGTGACGGCGACGGGAAGAAGGGCGGCAAGGGCAAGGCCTTCCTCATCACCGCGCTCGTCATCGCCCTGCTGGCCCTCGTCGGTTGGGGGGCGGTGACGTGGTTCGGCAACCAGACCCCCGCCGTGACCATGGTGTCCGTCCCCACGCTCACGGGCCTGCAGGAGGACGCCGCGGCCCGCGCCCTCGCCACGAGCAACCTGCGGGGTGAGAAGTCGACGGCGGCGAGCACGACCGTCGCCCAGGGGCAGGTCATCAGCCAGGACCCGACGTCCGGCGCGCGGATCGCCGAGCAGTCGGTCGTCAAGTACGTCGTCTCGACCGGCCCCGACAACCTCGCCGTCCCCGACGTCACGGGCTTCGACAAGGACGCGGCACGGGCGGAGCTGGAGAAGCAGGGCTTCGTCGTGTCCGGCTTCCAGCAGGAGAACGTCTCGACCCAGGACAAGGACAAGGTCACCAAGACCGAGCCGGCGGCCCAGGCGATCGTCGCCAAGGGGTCGAAGATCAAGATCTTCTACGCCACCGGCAACGTCAAGGTGCCCGACAACCTCGTCGGGCAGGACTGGGCACTGGCGGCCGTGGCCCTGCAGAACGCCGGCCTCGACCCGCGCAAGGAGACGGTCGACTCCGCCAAGACCCCCGACGAGGTGCTCTCGGTCGACCGCGCGGGCGACGTCGTCAAGGTCGGCACCCAGATCACGGTCAAGGTCGCCCGCACCCCCACGCCGACCCCGTCGACGGTCACCGTCACCCCGCCGCCCACGACCCCACCGGCGACGACCGACACCGGCACCACCCCACCCCCGACCCCCTAGGTCGCACGCGGCATACGACAGGGCCCCTCCCGAGCGGGAGGGGCCCTGTCGTGTCCGAGGTCGTATGCCGTGCCGCCGGGGCTGTCAGACGGCCGCGGTGACGAGGGGGCTGAGGCCGACGGACCGCTCGACGGCGCGGGCGTCGCCGCACAGGGCGAGGAAGTTGGCGAGCATCCGGTGGCCACCCTCGGTGAGCACGCTCTCGGGGTGGAACTGCACGCCGTGCAGCGGCAGGTCGCGGTGACGCACCGCCATGACGAGGCCCGAGTCGGTGTGGCCGGTGGCGACGAGCTCGTCGGGGAGGGTCGCCGGGTCGATCGTCAGCGAGTGGTAGCGGGTCGCGGTGAACGGGCTGGGCAGTCCCTCGAGGACGCCGGTCCCGTCGTGGTGCACGAGGGAGGTCTTGCCGTGGAGCAGCTCGGGCGCGCGCCCCACGGTGGCGCCCATGACGACGCCGAGGGCCTGGTGCCCGAGGCAGACGCCGAACATCGGCGTGCGGAGGCGGGCGCACTCGCGGATGACGTCCATCGAGACCCCGGCGCCCTCGGGCGTGCCCGGACCCGGAGAGACGAGGACCCCGTCGTAGCGGGCCACCTCGGTGGCCTCGACGGCGTCGTTGCGCACGACGGTGCACTCGGCGCCGAGCTGCTCGAGGTAGCCGACGATCGTGTAGACGAAGCTGTCGTAGTTGTCGATGACGAGGATGCGGGTCATGCGAGTCCTTCGGGAGGGGCCGTCGAGGGGTGGGCGGCGCTCAGCGGATCGGCGAGGCGTACTGGAAGTCGACCGTGCCCGAGTAGGCGGGGAACTCGATCGAGCTGAGGGTGTGCAGGCCGTAGCCGAGGCCGACGGCGTCGACGTACTGCTTGTAGATCGTGACGGACGGGTCGGCGTCGAGTCCGCGCTCCATCCGGTCGATGTCGCCGATGGCGGTGATCCGGTACGGCGGGGAGTAGACGCGGCCCTGCAGGATCAGGGTGTTGCCGACGCAGCGGACGGCGCTGGTGGAGATGACCCGCTGGTCCTGGATCATCATCGCCTCGGCGCCCGAGGCCCACATGGCGTTGACGACGGCCTGCACGTCCTGCTGGTGCACGACGATGTCGTCGGCCGTGAAGCCGTCTGGGAGGGAGTCGGCGGAGCGCTTCGCGTCGTCGAGGGTGACCTCGAGGGCGGCGCCGCGCACCTTCGTCGTGGCGGCCGTCGGGGCGAGCTGGTCGGCCGTCCGGGTCAGGCTCGAGAGGCGGTCGTCGGTCGGTGCGTTGGTGCGGCTCAGCGACTCGACCTCCTTCTGGAGCTCGTCGAGGGTGCTCGCCCGCTCGGCGACGCGGGCATCGCCCTCCATGATGAGCTGGGGCAGGTCGCGGTCGGCGCGCAGGTCACGGCCCTGGGCGGCCTGGAAGCTCATCGCGAACATCAGCCCCGCAGCGCCCATGACGACCGGCACGAGCACGCCCCAGGTGAGGCGGCGACGCGACTTGGCCGGAGCAGGGGCCGTCGGGGCCGTGGGCTCGGTCGACTCGGTGGGCTCGGGCGGTTGGGCGTCCTGCATCACGGGTGACCTCGCTCGCGCGGACCCTCCGCGCCGCCTCCATTGTGCCTCGTCACGGGGTCGGGCCCGACTGGAGGTACGGCTGGAGCGCTGCGATCTCGCCCTGGAACGTCCCACCCCGGAGCGCGAGCGTCGCCGCCGCACGGTTGCTCGCGCCGAGCGTGCTGACGAGGTGCGAGATCTCGGCCGCGACCGTGCGCAGGGAGACGCCGAGCTCTCGTGCGATGGCCGCGTCCTTGGTGCCGACGACGAGGCGCCGCGCCACGAGGCACTGCCGGGGTGTGAAGAGCGGCGACGCACCGGGCGGAACCGCAGGGCGCGACCGGGCCCACGTCTCGTGCCACAGGTCGGTGACGTGGGCGACGACGTCCGAGCGGGTGGCGAGCCAGGCGGTGGGGAAGCCCTGGGCGCTGAGTGGTCCGGCGACGACGGCCGTGGCCTCGTCGACGAGGATGCACTGGAAGAGGGCCGGGCCGATCCTCAGCTCCGGGTCCTCGGACGAGCAGAGCGGGTTGAGGCGCAGGGTGCGCTCGGTGGTGATGGTGCGCATGTCGAGCCCGCGTGCGAGCGAGCGGGCGTTCGTCGAGCGCAGCTCGTCGCCGGGGTCGAAGTGCATGATCGGCTGCATCGACCAGACCGAGCGGCGGGTGGTCGGCTCGACGGCCTCGGCGAGGTTGCGCCCGATCTCCTCGTTGCCGGTGCCGAGCCGACGGAAGCCGGGCGTGTGCCCGCCGGCCACGGACCGGACGGCCAAGGTGTTGACGAGGGCGGTCAGCTCGACGGCCGACGCGGCGAGGTCGGCGTCACCGTGCGCGCCCTCGCGCGGCGGGGAGCCGTCCTGCGTCTCCTCCTGCGAACCCTGCGCGGCATCCTGCCGGTTGACCCTCACGTCTCGTCCCCTGTTCTCCTGTCCCGGCTGCCAGCATGCCGGGTTCCCGGCGTGGGTCAACTCCTGTCCACCCTCGTGCAGGCTCGCGCGGCCTCGTACCGCTCCGTGCGCCGTGGACCCCGACCCACCGCCGGCCCGGTGCAGCGACTGCAGGTTCATGCAACCGACCCCGGGGAAAGGCGACACGGGAGCGGGCGGGATGTCATCCTCGGCGCGGTCGCCGGGGGGTGGCGGCGGCGGGCGGAGCGCAGACAGGGGGCGCGTCCGCCCGCCGTGGACGCGGGCCCGCCGGCGACCCCGGGCGGCGTCGGGTCCCGACCCCCGCGTATGCCGTCCGCGCAGGCAGGGACGCCGCGCTGGTCATTGGTTACCCTTGCCTCAACTCAGAGCAAGGAGAACGCAGTGCCCGAGTCCAAAGGCCGCGACCACAAGGCGGCGGCATACACCCCGCCCCGCACGAGCAAGGCCGCCGAGCCCAACCCCACCTGGTGGGCGCCCGTCTTCATCACGCTGCTCGTCCTCGGGCTGCTGTGGATCGTCGTCTACTACGTGTCCGAGTACAAGTACCCCATCGGCTCCATCGGGGTCTGGAACCTCGGCGTCGGGTTCGTCCTGCTCATGGGCGGGTTCATCATGACGATGCGGTGGCGCTGACCGTACCGAACCCCGCACGCACCTGCACCGGAGGGCCGCTCCCGTCGACACGACGGAGCGGCCCTTTTGCACACACCCCACCCTGCGCCGGCCGTCCACAGCTGTGGACGGCCGGCCGCGTCTTTCCCGGTCCACAGCTGTGGATGACGGCCGTGCACAACCTCCAGCGCGCTCCGGCGAAGTTATCCACATCGTTGTCCCCAGCTGGGGATGAATGACATCTGTGTAACTACGTCCACAGGCTTGTCCACAGCCGGTGGACAACTCCGAGCCCTGGATGTGGAGAAGCAGGGGCGAGCCCCACCCACCCCCGCATCCACGGCTCTCGGCCGGCCGTCAGCGCCGGGGGAGGCCGAGCTCGGTGACGACCCGCTCCGCCGTCGCACGCGCGTCCCCGTGGTCGTTGTCGAGCCGCAGGTGCCGGTGCGGCGGCAGCAGCTGCTCGCCGTCGCGGACGGGGTCGGTGTTGAACCTCGCGCGCGACTCGAGGTCGAGCACGTGCGAGCGGGCCCACTCGACGTCACGCTTGCTGCGCTTGTGGTCCATCCGGTCGGCGCCGCCCTCCCGGGCCAGGCGCACGTCCTGCGGCGCGTAGAGCTCGACGACGTCGATCGGGACGTCGGCCGCCTCGACCGGGGCGACGAGCTCACGCAGGTGGGCGAGGTCGCCAGGGTGGTCGAGGTCGATCGCGAAGGTGAAGACGAGTCCGGGCAGGTCGGCGACGACGGACTCGGCGATGACCTCGCGCCGGATCATCGTGTTGATCCGGCGGAACGACGGGGTGCCGAAGTCGTAGACGCCGAGCAGCGGCTCGATCGACATGTGGTTGTGGAAGAGCCGGAAGCCCGTGAGGTCACAGACCGCCCGACCGACCGTCATCTTGCCGACGGCCGGTGGCCCGGTGACGCAGAGGAGGTGCACCGGCCCTCAGCCGAAGATGCTCAGATCGCGGATGTCCTGGGGCACGGTGAGGTACTTCGCCACCGTCACGACGACGAGCAGCGCGAGCACGGCGCCGAGCGCCGCCCACACGAGGTGGCGCACGCCCTGCCGCCGGAAGACGACGATCGCGCCGGCGCAGATGACGCCGGTGACGAGGCCGCCGAGGTGGGCCTGCCACGAGATCCCCGGGTAGAGGAACCCGAAGGCGGCGTTGATGGCGATCGTCGCGTACATCGCCGTCGACGAGCGGCCGAGGTGCCGGTTGAGCACGAGGAGGGCGCCGAAGAGTCCGAAGATCGCACCGGAGGCCCCGACGACCGCACCGAACCAGGCGCCACCGTCGCCGGCGCGCAGCGACTCGATGCTCGGGGCGCCGGCGAGGAGCGTCACGGCGACCTGGCCGCCGATGCCGCTGATGAGGTAGAGGGCGGCGAAGCGGGCGCGACCCAGCATGGGCTCGAGGTACTGGCCGAGCGACCAGAGCGCGAACATGTTGAGCAGGATGTGGAAGAACGTCGTCGGCGAGTGCAGGAAGGCCGCGGTGACGAAGCGCCACGGCTCGGTCCACCCGAGGTAGGGCGCGAACGCGAAGTTCTCCGTGACGCTCGAGCTGGCGCGCTGCGCGAGGTAGACGACGGCACAGATCGCGATGATCGTGTACGTGACGACCGGCATGCCGTCGGTCGCGCGTCCCCCGAAGACCGTGCGCGTGCCGGCCGTGGTGCGGGCGGCCTCGCGGACGCAGTCGACGCACTGGATGCCGACCGCGGCGGGCCGCTGGCACTCGGGGCAGGCCGGACGTCCGCAGCGCTGGCAGCGGACGTAGGCCTCCCGGTCGGGGTGGCGCGGGCACACGGACGGACCGGCAGCGGGCTGCGGGACCCCCGGCTCGAGCGGGGGCTGGCCGGGCTGGCCGCTGGGTGGGTTGTCAGACAACGGGGTTCCCCCTGCCGGTCACGTCCGTGGGCGATGAAGCGGTGAAGCGGTGGTGCGGTGGAGCTCGGTGCGCGGGCGCGTCAGCTCTCGACGGTGACCGAGTTGATGACGACGTCCTCGAGGGGCTTGTCGTTGGCGCCGGTCGCGACCGCGCCGATCTTGTCGACGACGTCGCGCGAGGCCTGGTCGGCGACCTCGCCGAAGATCGTGTGCTTGCCCTGCAGCCACGTGGTCGGGGCCGTCGTGATGAAGAACTGCGAGCCGTTCGTGCCCTTGCCCATGCGCTTGCCGGCGTTGGCCATGGCGAGGATGTAGGGCTTGGTGAAGTCCTTGTCGGGGCTGATCTCGTCGTCGAACGCGTAGCCGGGCCCACCGAAGCCCTGACCGATCGGGCAGCCGCCCTGGATCATGAAGTTCGGGATGATGCGGTGGAAGATCAGGCCGTCGTAGAACGGGGTCGGGTTGGTGCGCCCGGCGTCGTCCTTGTACTCCTTCTCGCCCTTGGCGAGGCCGACGAAGTTCTCCACCGTCTTCGGTGCCTGGTGCTCGAAGAGGTCGATGACGATGTCACCGTGGTTCGTGTGCAGGGTTGCCTTCATGGGCCCAATCCTCGCACGACCGTGCACGTATGCCGCGCGGCCGGGTATGCACCCGCCGAAGCGGAACGCTGGGGGTGGACCCACCGTTGGCCTAGGAGAAGGATCATCCCCACAGCAGTGGGGAACGCGACCCGATGAGTAGCCGGCACGGAGCCGGTTCAGGACGGAGTGCCGATGTCGTTCATGGACAAGCTGAAGAAGAAGGCCGAGGAGCTCGACCTCGACGCCAAGGCCAGGCAGCTGCAGGAGGCGGCCACCCAGGCCGCGAAGCAGGCCCGCGAGAAGGCTGGTGACTTCGCCGTCGAGAACCGCGACAAGATCGACGGCTACGTCGAGACCGCGAGCGCGAAGATCGACGAGAAGACCGAGGGCAAGTACTCCGACAAGGTCGCCAAGGTGCGCGAGCAGGTCGACCGCGGCGTCGACAAGGTCGCCGAGGGCCACACCTCGGGCCCGACGACCGCGACCGGCGCTGCCGCCGCGGCCGGCGCCACCGACGTCACGGGAGGACAGCCGTTCCCCGTCGACCCCGACGCGCCGACGCCGGTGACCGCGAGCCCCCTCGAGGCGCCGTCGCCCATCGAACGGCCGACGCCCGTGCACGAGAGCGGCTACGACGCGGCGGCCGGTGACGTACCCGTCCCGGTGCAGGAGGCCCTGAGCGACACGACGCTCGAGGACACCGTCCTCGGGCTCGACCACCCGCCGACGGCCGCGGGCGCCCACCACGACGGGCCCACCCCCGAGGACGCCGACGCCGCACCCCGCGTCCCCGAGCACCCTCGTGACACGCACGGGGCACCCGAGGGCACGAGCTGAACGAACGACCCGACCCGGCATACGCGATCGACACCGGCCCCGACGTCGGGAACCCCGACCGGAGTCCGTGCGGCGCGTGGCCGAAGTTGGCAGGATGGGTAAGGACCAGAGGACCTAGGAGGACGTATGTTCCGAACCAAGCAGTCCCGCACGGAGGCTGCCGTAGACCAGGCCCGTTCCGCGGCGGCCGACCTCGGCTCCGCAGCAGGTGACCGACTCGGGTCGCTGCGCGACAGCGCCGCCGACACCGCGAGCGACGCGGCCGCGAGCGCCAAGGACCGCGCGTACGCCGCGAAGGAGGCCGCGACCCCGGTCCTCCAGGACGCGGCCGAGACCGCGCGCGAGCGGCTCTACGACGCTGCGGCCACGGCCAAGGACGTCGCCGGTGACGCGTTGCACGAGGCCGCCGACCGCGCCAAGCCGAAGGTGGAGCACGCGCAGTCGACGCTCGTCGACAACGTGCTGCCCAAGGTGGGCGCGGCCATCGCGACCGCCGCCGCGGCCCTCGCCGCCGGCGCCGAGCAGGCTCGTGAGGCGGCCCAGCCGCACCTCGAGCAGGCAGCCGCCCAGGCCAAGGAGAGCGCCGCCGTCGGTGGGCACCGGGCCCAGGACGCCTACTCCGTGCTCAAGGGCGACGCCGTGGCCAAGAAGCGCGGCGGCAAGGGCAAGTGGCTCATCGCCGTCGGTCTGACCGCCGCCGCGGTCGCCGCGGTCGCCGCCTTCCGCAAGCAGAAGCAGGCCGACGACCCGTGGGCCACGCCGCTCGACTCGCGCAACGGCACGCTGGGCTCCGACGCGTCGACGCTCAAGGACAAGGCAGCCGAGCAGGTCGGCCACGCCAAGGACGCCGTCGCCGACGCAGCGAGCAAGGCCAAGGAGAAGGGCTCCGAGCTCGCCGACACGGCCAAGGACAAGGCGGGTGACCTCGCCGCCAAGGGCCAGGCCGCCATCGCCGACGCCAAGGACCGCTCGGGCGAGGCCGCCGAGGCCGTCGGTGACACCGCGAGCGCCGCGGCGGGAGAGGTCACGGCCGTCGACCCGGCCCCCGACTCCGACGCCATTACCTCCGACGCGGTCGAGGGCGGCACCATCAACGGCGCCTCGACGAAGTCCTCCCCGCGCGGCTCGGCCAAGGCCAAGCTCGCCGAGGAGAACGGCGACAGCGCGAGCTAGCCCGAGTCTCGCAGAGCACAGACAGAAGGACCCGGATGCCGTGGGCATCCGGGTCCTTCTCTGCATGAGCTGGCTCGCACCGACAGGGGGACAGCGCGAGCCAGCACATGCAGAAGGGCTGGGCGCGGTTCGTGCGTGCCCAACCCTTCGCTTCCACCAGTCTAGACCCTGTCCGACTGGTTGCGCGAGGGGCTCGATGAACTTTCCATCACATCAAGCGCGTCAGTGGTGTTCCTTCCACGCACGACACCCGTGGGACGCGCGTCCGGGAGGGACGTAGGTCGGGGTGCTCCATCGAGCATGGCACCTGCGGCCGCGTTGCGCCAGAGGAAGATCCTGTCGATCCACGGCCGCCAGGGCCTCCCGAAGTCGCCGGCCCGCAGAGGCCCCTCGAGGTCGGTCCCCGTTGCTACCTTCTGCGCCTCCACCGAGTCCGGTGCCACCCTCGTGCGCCTGCGTGAGGGAGAGGACCGTCACCTGAAGATCCACCTGCCGGCCGCGGGCTGAGCCGTCGCCGGGGGGCCCGGTACTCACCCAAGGAATTCACTCGACGAATTCACGCGACGAATTCACTCGACGAATTCACTCGACGAATTCACGCGAGGAATTCACCGAAGAATTCGTCCATATGGCCGTGATGGTCGTGATGGTCGTGATTTCGGCCTTTTCACCGCACGCCTCCTCTGTCGACCGAATGGTCATATGAGCGGCGATGTCACCCATGGGCCGCAGACCTTTCGGTCGACGCCCGGGGGAAGTCCCCCGCCAGGTACGACGAGGTGACGACCGCGTCGAAGAGGATGGCCAGCCCCTGGGCCAGGACCTCGTCGGGGGTGGTCAGCGGGGCGAGCACCTTGAGCACCTGGTCGTCCGATCCGGAGGACTCGATGATCAGCCCGTCGGCCACACAGCGTCGCCTCACCTCGGTGGCCACCGTCCCGCTCACGACGTCGAGGCCCTGCATCATGCCGCGCCCCTTGAGGCGTGCGCCGGGCACGAACTCCGCCATCCGCGCCAGCTCCCGGCTCACGGTCCGGGCCCGTGCAGCGACGGCGGTGCTGAGCACGTCGTCCGCCCAGGACTTCTCGAGAGCCGCGCGCGCCGTCACGAAGGCATGGTTGTTGCCACGGAAGGTGCCGTTGTGCTCGCCCGGCTCCCAGACGTCGAGGTCGGGCCGGATGAGCACCACCGACAGGGGCAACCCCATCCCCGACAACGACTTGGACAAGGTGACGAGGTCCGGCACGATCTGCGCCGGTTCGAAGCTGAAGAAGGTGCCGGTGCGACCACACCCTGCCTGGATGTCGTCGACGATCAGGAGGGAGCCGTGGCGCCTGGCGATGGCCGCGACCCGTCGCAACCACCGGGGCGAGGCCACGTCGAGGCCGCCTTCGCCCTGGACGGTCTCGAGCAGGATGGCGGCCGGCGGGTCGATGCCGCTGCAGGGGTCGTCGAGCAGCTGCGCGAGCAGCTCTGCCGTGTCGACGCCCTCGCCGAAGCAGCCGTCGTAGGGCATCCGCGTCACGTCGGGCAGGGAGGTCGTGGCCGCCATGCGGTGGTGGCCGTTGGCGGTCGCCGCCAACGCACCGAGCGACACCCCGTGGAAGCCGTGCGTGAACGCGATGACGTTGCGACGGCCGGTGACCTTCCGGGCGAGCTTGAGCGCGGCCTCGACGGCGTTCGTGCCGGTGGGACCGGTGAACTGCACCCGGTGCTCCAGACCGCACGGGGCCAGGACGAGGGCCTCGAAGGACTCGAGGAAGTCCCGCTTGGCCGTGGTGTGCAGGTCCAGGCTGTGCGTGATGCCGTCCCTGCTGATGTAGGCCAGCAGCGCCCGCTTGAGATCGGGGTCGTTGTGGCCGTAGTTCAGCGATCCGGCACCGGCGAGGAAGTCGATGTACTCGCGGCCCCGGCTGTCCCTGACGACGCTGCCGAGGGCCGTGGTCAGGACGGCGTCGAGCGAGCGGCAGTAGCTGCGGACCCGGGACTCCTGCGTGTCGAAGACGTCACCGAGATGGCACTCCTGGGCCGGGCCGCCCGCCTGCGCCGTCGTCTCTGCTGTGGACATGTCCGCTCCCGTCACGGACCCGTGCGGGCGGCTCCGATGCCCCCTGATCGAACCCGATCCAAACCGCTCCACGGGAGGTGGTGGAGGTGAAGGTCCTGCACTCGGCGCGGCATCGGGCGGACGTCGAGACGGCCAGCAGAATGCGGGAATCGGGCCACGACTTCCGACCCGGAAGACCCCTACTTCCTCTAAAACGCTAACCCCGTCCGAAGATTGCGTCAGCGCAATGTGAGATCACAGCACGTTCACACGGAAAGTGCTGCATTCGCAGGACGACTGGATGACCGCCGCGCATAGTGAAAAGGACGGCCGACGGCCCGACGGGGTTTATGTCGGTGAATATCGACGTCTTTCATCGTGAAGGGGGCGCGGCCCCGTGACGTTTCACCGCTCACCCAGCACCCCGCCCGACAACCGGCCCGTCACACCGGGGGCGGCCCCCGATGCCATGCTGCGCCCCGGGCCGGTGCTCGCGGCGCGGGACCAGCGCGTGCGCTGGCGCCCGGGGGAGCGGCTCGAGCACGTCTTCGAGCAGCGGTGCGACGTGCTGCGCCGTGACGATCCGGGCCACCTCGCCGTCGACAACGGGTCGGTGCGCCTCACCTACCCCGAGCTCGACCAGCGTGCCAACCGCCTGGCCCGGCACCTGCGGGCCAGGGGACTCTCGGCCGGCGACCGCGTCGGTCTCGTGCTCGATGACCCGGTGTGGTCCTACGCGGCCATCCTCGCGGTCCTCAAGCTGGGCGCGGCCTACGTGCCCATGGACCCGGCCTTCCCGGCCGACCGCATCGGCTACATCGTCCAGGACGCCGGCGTCGGCGCGGTGCTGTCGTTGCAGCACCTCGTCGAGCCGCTCGCGGAGGTCACCGTCCCCGTCCTGCGGCTCGACGGGGACGACGGCGCGGTCGACCGGCAGGACGGTTCCCGTCTGCCCGAGCCCGACCCCGGTGACGACCTCGCCTACGTCATCTACACCTCCGGCTCGACCGGCCGGCCCAAGGGCGTGGCCGTCGAGCACGCCAGCATCTGCAACTTCGTGCGGGTGGCCGGTGAGGTCTACGGCTACCGTCCCGACGACCGCGTCTACCAGGGCATGACCACGGCCTTCGACTTCTCCGTCGAGGAGATGTGGGTGCCCTGGGCGGCCGGGGCGACCCTCGTCCCCAAGCCACCCCGGACGAGCCTGCTCGGCCGGGAGCTCGCCGACTACCTCGAACGCCACCGGGTCAGCGCCCTGTGCTGCGTCCCGACGCTGCTGGCGACGCTCGACCCGGAGCTGGCCGACCTCCGCTTCCTGCTCGTCTCGGGCGAGGCCTGCCAGAAGGACCTCGTCAGCCGCTGGCACCGGCCGGGCCTGCGCTTCCTCAACGTCTACGGCCCCACCGAGGCCACGGTCACCGCGAGCTGGGACGTCGTGCACCCCGACAAGCCCGTCACGCTGGGCGTCCCGCTGCCGACGTATGCCGCCGTGATCCTCGACCCGGACGAGCCGCGCACCGTGCCGGTCGGAGAGCTCGGCGAGATCGGCATCGCCGGCGTCGGCCTCGCGCGCGAGTACGTCAACCGCCCGGAGCAGACCGCGGCCGCCTTCATCCCGGACTTCGTCGGCATCGAGCACAACCCCGGTGGCCGGATCTACCGCACCGGCGACCTCGGCCGGTTCACCCCGGACGGGCTCATCGAGTACGCCGGACGCATCGACACCCAGGTCAAGATCCGGGGCTACCGCATCGAGCTGACCGAGATCGAGTCCGTCGTGCTCGAGGTGCCCGGAGTCGCGCAGGCCGTCGTCGACGTGCACGAGCCGGTCGGGGGCACCACCCAGGAGCTCGTCGCCTACTACACGCTGCGGCCCGGGGTCGGTGACGTCACCGACCGCGTCGTGCACGAGCGTCTGAGACGACACCTCCCGGCATACATGGTCCCGGCGTACTACGAGCACCTCGACGCCATCCCGATGCTGCCGAGCGACAAGGCCGACCGCAAACGCCTTCCCGCGCCGACCCACCGGCTCGGGCCGGCGTCGACGGCACCCCACGCCGAACCCGCCACCGACACCGAGCGGGCGCTGGCCCGCGCCCTCGAGTCGGTGCTCGGCGTGCCGCAGGTGTCGGCCACCGCACACTTCTTCGACGACCTCGGGGCCAACTCGCTCCTGCTCGCGCAGCTGTCCGCTTGGGTGCGCAGGGACACCGACCTGCCACCGCTGGCCATGCAGGAGATGTACACGCACCCCACGGTTCGGGAGCTGGCGGCGGCCGTGAGCCGGCACCGTTCGATCACCGACACCGAGACCTGGGCGCCACGCCCGCCCGCGACATCCGGCCAGGGGGTCAGACGCGGCGAGGCCAACGGAGCCCAGGTCGCCCTCTGCGGCCTGCTGCAGGTGCTGATCTTCCTCGGCTACTCCTACCTCATGCTTGCCGTCACGCTCGTCGGCTACCGGTGGGCCACCGCCGTCACCGCACCCTTGCTCGTCTGGGGGCGCTCGATCGCCTTCGGGGTGGGGACGTTCGTGCTCCTCAGCACCGTCCCCGTCCTGCTCAAGTGGGTGCTCGTCGGTCGGTGGACACAGACCGAGTTCCCCGTCTGGGGGCTCGCCTACCTGCGCTTCTGGTTCGTCCACGCGCTCGTCAACACCAACCCGCTTCGGCTCTTCGTCGGTACGCCGATCTACGTCGTGTACCTCCGGGCGCTCGGCGCGCGGATCGGCCCGGGGGTGTCGATCTTCTCCACCTCGGTGCCCGTGTGCACCGACCTGCTGACCATCGGCGCGGGCACCGCCATCCGCAAGGACACGCGGTACGCGTGCTACCGCGCCTACGACGGGCGCATCCAGACCGGGCCGGTCACCCTCGGCTCCGACGTCCTCGTGGGGGAGACGTCGGTGCTCGACATCGGGACCTCGATGGGGGACGGGGCGCAGCTCGGCCACGCGTCCTCCCTCCAGACGGGACAGGAGGTGCCGCCCGGGAGCCGGTGGCACGGCTCACCGGCGCGACCGACCGAGGCCGACTACCGCACGGTGCCCGAGGCCGACTGCGGCCGGCGCCGCCGCGTCACCTACAGCATCCTCGTGCTCCTGGGCCGCCTCGTGCTCGTCGGGCCGGCGGGGATCACGCTCCTCGCCCTGGCACTGCCGACGTACCTCGGCAGCGGGCACCTCGACCACGGCAACCCGCTCTTCTACCGCGACGTCGTCGTGGTGTCCCTCGTGCTCTACCTCGGCGGGTTGCTCGCCGGCCTGGCGACGGTGCTGGTCCTGCCGAGGGTGCTCCACCGCTTCCTCGCGGTCGGGCGCACCTACCCGCTCTACGGCTTCCCCTACGGGGTGCACCGCACCATCACGCGACTGACCAACCTCAAGGTGTTCTTCACCCTCACGGGCGACAGCTCGCTGATCGTGCACTACCTCCGGCTGCTCGGCTACCGCCAGCCCGGCCTCGTCCAGACGGGCTCCAACTTCGGCGTCGCGCTCAAGCACGACACGCCCTTCGCCGTCACGGTCGGCTCCGGGACGATGGTGTCCGACGGGCTGTCGATCGTCGACGCCGACTACTCGAGCACGTCGTTCCGCATCTCCCCGGTCACGATCGGGGGCAACAACTTCTTCGGCAACGGCGTCGCCTACCCGGCCGGCGGCCGCACGGGGGAGAACGTCCTCTTCGGCACCAAGACCATGGTCCCGGTCGACGGGCCCGTCCGCGAGAACGTCGGGCTCCTCGGCTCCCCGCCCTTCGAGATCCCCCGGTCGGTCGAGCGCGACGCCGTCTTCGACGACCAGCGCGACCCGGTCGTCTTCCGAGATCGCCTGCACCACAAGAACGTCCACAACGGGGTCACCATCGCGCTGTTCATGACGAGTCGCTGGTTCCTCGTCCTGTGCGGTCTGGTCTTCGCGTCGTATGCCGCCCCTGCCCTCAGCAGCGGAAGCGCGGCCGTGCTCCTCGCCGCGCTGCTCGGCTTCGCCCTGCTGCGCCTGCTGCTCATGCTGCTGTGGGAGTGGACGGCACTGGGCTTCCGCCGCCTCGTCCCGCGCTTCTGCTCCATCTACGACCGGCAGTTCTGGCGGCACGAGCGCTACTGGAAGTTCCTCGGGGCACCGCCGCCCGCGCTCAACGGCACCCCCTTCCGGCCGCTGCTGTGGCGGGTCCAAGGCGTGCGCATGGGCCGACGGGTCTTCGACGACGGGCTCGCCGTGCCGGAGAAGACCATCGTGACGATCGGCGACGGGTGCACGTTCAACCCGGGCAGCATCATCCAGTGCCACTCGATGGAGGACGGCGCCTTCAAGCTCGAGGGCGTGCGGGTGGGCGGCCGGGCTCAGTGGCCGAGCTGCAGCAGGGTCTGCGCGGCCATGGCGGCCTCACCCATGGCGTTCGGGTGCACGGGGAAGGCGTTGATCGGCCCCACCGCCGGCTCGATCCACCGCTGCCCGACCGGCGCACAGGCGTCGTGCCCGAGGGAGCTGGCCGACATGTCGATGAACCGCGCGCCCGTCTTGCTCGCCGCGCGGCGGACGGCATCGTTGAGCACGTCCTCCTCGTGGGCCAGCCACGGGACGTCCCCCATGGCGATCGGCATGGAGGGGTAGCAGGACAGCACACCGGTGGAGGGCAGGATCCGTGGGTAGCCGACGATGACGACCGTCGCGGCCGGGGCCTTCTTGCGCACCGCGGTCAGCGCCGCGACGAGGTGGGGGTAGGTCTGGTTCGTGATCTGGTCGGTGAACGTCGTGCCGTACCTCTGCTGGCACGGGTTGCCCGTGACGTCGGACGCCGAGACGGTGGCGCAGCCGAAGAACGAGTTGACGAAGACTCCCTCGTCGTTGCCGCCGATGGTCATGGTGACGAGGCGAGTGTCCTTGGTGACCGCGTCGAGCTGCGGGGCGACGCCCGGTGCCTGCGAGGAGAAGAAGTCCGACGTCCTGGCGCCGCTGCACGTGACGTCGGTGAACGACGACGGCTTCGTCATCGCGGCGATGTCGTGGGCGAAGTTCAGCGCGGACCGGCTGCACGTCGGCGGGGCGGTCGCGACGAACGGCGCGACGCCTGCCGCGGAGGAGTAGCTGTCGCCCAGGGCCACGTAGGGCGAGGTCTTGATCGCGTGCGGGTTCGCGGTCGGTGGGGTCACCTTCGCCGTCGCCGAGCCGGCGACGCCGACCCCCATGGCTGCTGCGAAGAGGGTTGCTGCGAGAACGCTGGCAGTACGACGCATCATGAACTCCGGTGTTCGTGGACGGCCTCGTGCTGGCCGCACGCCCCGGGCCAGCGGGCGCCCTCGGCGCCCCTGGGTCAACGTAGCAGCGCCTTCTGGGGAACAGCCGCGCCAGCCGCCGCGTCACGCGGGGACCCGTGTCGACCTACCGCGCTGCCGCGGCAGCACAGAAGCCCTTCCCGGCGACGGGGAAGGGCTTCTGACGTGTGGTGGAGCCAAGGGGACTCGAACCCCTAACCCCCTGCTTGCAAAGCAGGTGCGCTACCAATTGCGCCATGGCCCCGGGTGGGGAGCGGCCTCACGCCGAGGTGGAGGCCTCGTCGTTCGCCGTGGGAGCAGCCGGTGCGACAGGCGCCACGGGGGCGTGCACGTCGTCGGTGGCCTGGGTCCACAGATCCTGCTCGGCCTGCTGCTGCTTCGCCTTCTTGCGCAGGAGCACCATGCCGGCGACGGCGCCACCGATGAGGGCGAGACGCTTCAGCATGCGGTGGTTCCTCTCCGTGGTGGCGGTGATGGTGGGCCTAGGAGGACTTGAACCTCCGACCTCTTCCTTATCAGGGAAGCGCTCTAACCGTCTGAGCTATAGGCCCATCGTCACCTTCGCGCGGCCGATCCACCCCGTCAGAGATGACGACCGGACGCGAGGGGAAACGTTACCCGATGCACCTCGCCTCATACAAAACGGCCCCCACCCGTGAGGGCGGGGGCCGTCTGCGTATGCCGTGTGGTCGGCTGGGCCGGACCGGCTCAGTCGTCGGTGAGCGTGAGCTGCACGCCGCCGACGAGTGCCGAGCAGATGTTGTAGAGGAAGGCCATGACCGTGGCGATGGCCGTCATGAGGATGACGTCGATGACGCCGATGACGATCGAGAGGGACACGACCCGGCCGAAGCCGACGTAGTCCTTGATCGAGAACGGGTCGGACGTCGTCGTCTGCAGCGACTGGAGCACGCCCTCGATGTCGCTGAAGACGTTCATCGTCGACAGGATCATCCACAGCACGGCGGTCAGGACGACACCGGCGATGCCGAGCGCGACGGACAGCAGGAAGCTCATCTTCATGACCGACCACGGGTCGACGCGCGCCACCGCCAGGCGGACCCGGCGCGGGCCCTTGTGCTTGCGGGGGGCCGTGGCCGTGCGGGCGCCGGTGGCCGCGGCCGCCGGTCCGGAGGCTGCGGGCTGGTCGGTCTTGCCCGCGCCGACGCGCTGGGTCGGGGCCGTGCGGTTGGTGACCGCTCCACGCGAGAGCGAGGTGGCCGGCTCGGAGGCGCCCGAGGCACCGGACGTGCTGCCCGACGCGCCGTTGGAGGCGTAGTAGGAGCCGTTCTGGCCGTTGCCCGAGCCGGGCGCGCTACCCGTGCGGGTCGACGCGCCGGATCCGCTCACAGCACCCTCAGGGCTGGTCGCGCTCATTCGTCACCTCCGTTGTCGGTGTCCGACGAGCTCGCCTCGTCACCCGACGTCTGGTCCGACGGTACGCCATCGGGGCCGGGAACCGTAGCCGGCGCTCCCGTGCCGGACGGCTGGTCGACGGGGTCGCCGTCCTCGATGTCGGCGACCGCGATCTCCGACTCCGCGTTGCGGGCCACGGCGACGATCGAGTCGCCCTTGTCGGGCGTCGCGAACTTCACGCCCTGCGACGAGCGGCCGGTGTGGCGCACCTCGTCGACGCGCGAGCGCACGATCTTGCCCTTCTCCATGACGACCATGACCTCGTCGGTCTCGATGACGGTCAGGGCGCCGACGAGGTCGCCACCCTTCTCGGAGAGCTTGGCGACCTTGATGCCGAGGCCACCGCGACCCTGGAGGCGGTACTCCGAGATCGGGGTGCGCTTGGCCAGGCCGTTCTCGAAGACGACGAAGACGTCGGGGCTCTCGCCCTCCTCGACGACCGACATCGCGAGCAAATCGTCGCCGTCGCGGAACTTCATGCCGGTGACACCGGAGGTCGAGCGGCCCATCGGGCGCAGCGCCTCGTCGGTCGCCGTGAAGCGCACCGACTGGCCCTTGCGCGAGACGAGCAGCAGATCGTCGCGGTTGGAGGCGAGGCCGGCGCCGACGAGCTCGTCGCCCTCGCGGAGGTTGACGGCGATGAGGCCGCCCGAGCGGTTGGAGTCGTAGTCGGCCAGGCGCGTCTTCTTGACGAGGCCCGCGCGGGTGGCGAGGACGAGGTAGTCGGCCTTGGCGTAGTCACGGACCGCGAGCACCTGGGCGATCTGCTCTCCGGGCTGGAAGGCGAGCAGGTTGGCCACGTGCTGACCCTTGCTGTCGCGCGAGCCCTCGGGCAGCTCGTAGGCCTTGGCCCGGTAGACGCGGCCGAGGTTGGTGAAGAAGAGCAGCCAGTGGTGGGTCGTCGTCGTGAAGAAGTGCTCGACGACGTCCTCGCCGCGCAGCGACGCACCACGCACACCCTTGCCGCCGCGCTTCTGCGAGCGGTACTGGTCGACCCGGGTCCGCTTGGCGTAGCCGCCGCGCGTGATCGTGACGACGACGTCCTCCTCGGGGATGAGGTCCTCCATCGACATGTCGCCGTCGAACGGGAAGATCTCGGTGCGCCGGTCGTCGCCGTACTTGTCGACGATCGCCTGCAGCTCCTCGGAGACGATGTCGCGCTGGCGCTGCGGCGAGGCGAGGATCGCGCGGTACTCGTCGATCATCTCCTGCAGGGCGTCGTGGTCCTGCTGGATCTTCTCGCGCTCGAGGGCGGCGAGGCGGCGCAGCTGCATGTTGAGGATGGCGCCGGCCTGCAGCTCGTCGATGCCGAGCAGCTCGATGAGGCCGTCGCGGGCGACCTCGACGGTGCGCGAGGCGCGGATGAGGGCGATGACCTCGTCGAGCATGTCGAGGGCCTTGAGGTAGCCCCGCAACAGGTGGATGTCGGCCTCGGCCTTGTTGAGGCGGAAGGTCGTGCGCCGGACGATGACCTCGATCTGGTGGTCGACCCAGTGCCGGATGAAGCCGTCGAGCGGCAGGGTGCGCGGCACCTCGTCGACGAGCGCGAGCATGTTGGCGCCGAACGTCGTCTGCAGCTGCGTGTGCTTGTAGAGGTTGTTGAGCACGACCTTCGCGACGGCGTCACGCTTGAGCGTGACGACGAGGCGCTGACCGGTACGGCCCGACGTCTCGTCGTTGATGTCGGCGATGCCCGAGATCTTGCCGTCCTTGACGAGGTCGGCGATCTTCATCGCGAGCATGTCGGGGTTGACCTGGTAGGGCAGCTCGGTGACGACGAGGGCCTGGCGGTTGCCGATCTCCTCGACGTTGACGACGGCCCGCATGATGATCGAGCCGCGGCCCGTGCGGTAGGCGTCCTCGATGCCCCGGTGGCCCATGATGAGCGCGCCGGTCGGGAAGTCCGGGCCCTTGATGATCGTCAGCAGGTGCTCGAGCAGCTCCTCACGGCCGATCTCGGGGTGCTTGAGGTAGTACTCGGCGCCGGCCGCGACCTCGCGCAGGTTGTGCGGCGGGATCTGCGTCGCCATGCCGACCGCGATGCCGGCCGAGCCGTTGACGAGCAGGTTGGGGAACCGGCTCGGCAGCACCGACGGCTGCAGCGTCTTGCCGTCGTAGTTCGGGACGAAGTCGACGGTGTTCTGCTCGATGTCCCGCACCATCTCCATGGCGATCGGGGCCATCCGGCACTCGGTATACCGGGGGGCGGCCGCACCGTCGTTGCCGCGGGAGCCGAAGTTGCCCTGGCCGTCGACGAGCGGGTAGCGCAGCGACCAGTCCTGCACGAGGCGCACGAGGGCGTCGTAGATCGCCGAGTCGCCGTGCGGGTGGTAGTGACCCATGACGTCGCCGACGACGCGCGCGCACTTGTTGTAGCCGCGGTCGGGGCGGTAGCCGCCGTCGTACATCGCGTAGACGATGCGGCGGTGCACCGGCTTGAGGCCGTCGCGCACGTCGGGCAGCGCGCGGGACACGATGACCGACATGGCGTACTCGATGTAGCTGCGCTGCATCTCGTTGTTGAGGTCGACGGCCTCGACGCGGTCCGTCTCGTCGTCGTCGCGCTCGATCGGGGCGGTGCCCTGTTCGTGCGCCGTGTCGACGACCTCGTCGCCGGTCTCGGTCGTCTCGTCGGGCGTCTCGTTGACGTCGTCTCCGTCGTTGGGAGGCAGGTCGTCGCTCACGTCAGATCCCTTTGTCTCTCAGTCAGATTCAGGCAGTCGGGGTGGTATGCCGCGTGGTGACGTTTCACGTGGAACGTGCGGGACGGCATACGCCAGCGGTCAGATGTCGAGGAAGCGCACGTCGCGCGCGTTCTTCTGGATGAAGGAGCGGCGGGACTCGACGTCCTCGCCCATGAGGACGGCGAAGACCTCGTCGGACTTGGCGGCGTCCTCGAGCGTCACCTGCAGCAGCGTGCGCGTCTTGACGTCCATCGTCGTCTCGCCGAGCTCGGCGTAGTTCATCTCGCCGAGGCCCTTGTAGCGCTGGACCGGGTTGTCCTTCGGCAGGCGCCAGCCCTTGCCCTCACCGATCTGCTGGAGGCCGTCGCGCTCACGGTCGCTGTAGGCGAACTGGTGCGGCGCGTTGCTCCAGCGCAGGCGGTAGAGCGGCGGCTGCGCGAGGTAGACGTAGCCGGCCTCGATGAGCGGACGCATGAACCGGAAGAGCAGCGTCAGCAGGAGGGTGCGGATGTGCATGCCGTCGACGTCGGCATCGGCCATCAGCACGATCTTGTGGTAGCGCGCCTTGTCGATGTCGAAGTCCTCGCCGATGCCGGTGCCGAACGCCGAGATGAGCGCCTGGACCTCGTTGTTGGCGAGAATCTTGTCGATGCGAGCCTTCTCGACGTTGAGGATCTTGCCGCGGATCGGGAGGATCGCCTGCGTGTGCGGGTTGCGGGCCTGGGTGGCCGAGCCACCGGCGCTGTCGCCCTCGACGATGAAGACCTCGGAGATGCGCGGGTCCTTGCTCTGGCAGTCCTTGAGCTTGCCCGGCAGGCCGCCCGACTCGAGCAGGCCCTTGCGCCGCGTGGCCTCGCGGGCCTTGCGGGCGGCCATGCGCGCGGCGGCGGCCTGAACCGACTTGCGGACGATGTCCTTGCCCTCGTTGGGGTGGGCGCCGAGCCAGTGGCCGAACTCGTCGGTCATGGCGCGCTGGACGAAGCCCTTGACCTCGGAGTTGCCGAGCTTGGTCTTGGTCTGGCCCTCGAACTGGGGCTCGCCGAGCTTGACCGAGATGACGGCGGTCAGGCCCTCGCGGATGTCGTCACCCGTGAGGTTCTCGTCCTTCTCCTTGAGGAGGTTCTGCTTGCGCGCGAACTCGTTGATGAGCTTGGTCATCGCCGCGCGGAAGCCCTCCTCGTGGGTGCCGCCCTCGTGGGTGTTGATCGCGTTGGCGTAGGTGTGCACGGACTCGCTGTAGGCGTTGGTCCACTGCATCGCGAGCTCGAGGCTGAGCGAGCGGGCCTCGTCCTCGACCTCGATCGAGATGACCTCGGGGTGCACCGGCTCGCTGCGCTTGGAGCCGTTGAGGTGGTGGACGTAGTCGATGAGGCCGTTGTCGTAGCGGTAGCTGACCTTCTTGGCCGTGACCTTCTTCTTCTCGCCGGCCTCGGCGGTGCCCTCGCCCTGCTCCTCGTCCTGCTCGACCTCGGTGAGGTCGGACCCCATGTCGTCGAGGTCGACGTCGTCGTCGGCGGCCTCGACCGGGGCGACGCGCTCGTCGACGAGGTTGATCGTCAGGCCCTTGTTGAGGAAGGCCATCTGCTGCATGCGGGCCCGGATCGTCTCGAAGTCGTAGTCGACGGTCTCGAAGATGTCGGCGTTGGCCCAGAAGGTGATCGTCGTGCCGGTCTCGTCGGTGGCCTCCTGCTTCTCCAGGGGCCCGTCGGGCACGCCGTCGGTGAAGCTCATCCGGAAGACGTGGCCCTTCTGGCGGACCGCGGCCTTGAGGCGGGTCGACAGGGCGTTGACCACCGAGCTGCCGACGCCGTGCAGGCCGCCGGAGACCTTGTAGCCGCCGCCACCGAACTTGCCGCCGGCGTGCAGCTGCGTCAGGACGAGCTCGACGGCGCTGATCTTCTCCACCGGGTGGATGTCGGTGGGGATGCCGCGACCGTTGTCCTTGACCCGGACGCCGCCGTCGGCGAGGAGCGTGACGTCGATGGTGTCGGCGTAGCCGGCGAGCGACTCGTCCACGGCGTTGTCGACGATCTCGTAGACGAGGTGGTGCAGACCACGGGGGCCGGTCGAGCCGATGTACATGCCGGGGCGCTTGCGCACGGCCTCGAGACCCTCGAGGACGGTGATCGCGCTCGCGTCGTAGTCGACGCCGTTGGGGCGGACGTCGGCGGGAGCAGCCGGGACCGCGGGCGTCAGCGCCACGGGAGCATCGGGGGCCACAGGTGCCACGGAGTCGGTCGCTGTCACGGAGTCGGGTCCGGTAGAGCTGGGGGTGGTGCTGGGGTTGTTCGGCTCGTCAGCGTCGGACACGTCTCTCCTCGGTGGTCAGACCTCAAGCGGGCGGCTCGACGTGGACGTCGAGCCGCAACCTCTCCAGTCTAACGGTCCCGCGCCTCCAACCGTGCCCTCAGACGCGCGAAACGGGCACTTTCCCGGCCGAAGACCCCTCGATCCGAGGGGAGGATCACGCCAGGGGGCCTCAGCGCCTTTCAGGCGCCTTCACCCGTCGCGTCCCCGTCGTATCGCCGTCCCATCGCCGTCGCGTCCCGGGGGGCGTGGCGGACCGCAGCGGCCCGGGCCCATCCTCCTCCCTCGGGAACGGTCCACACGAGACCTGTCCACAGGGCGCCGACGGCCGGAACCGGTTCCCCACCGGCCCCGGACCGAGCCGTGACTGGGCAGACTGCGCGGACAACCTTCCCGGCCCCCCGAGGGTCTGGTTGGGTGCCGGGACGCGCCGAACGTGCCCGGGCAGTGGACGGGATCGTCGACGGACAGGGGACCCACGACATGGACGACGCCGAACGGAGAGCCGACTTCACGGCATACGTCAGGGCGCGCGAGCAGTCGCTCGCCCGCCTCGCGTACCTGCTCACCGGAGACCGCGACGCTGCCGAGGACCTCCTGCAGAACTCGCTCGCCAAGGTCTACCGGCACTGGGACCGCGTGCGCGGCGCCGAGCTGCCCGACGCCTACGTGCGCCGGATGATGGTCAACGAGAACAACTCCCGCTGGCGCAGCCTGCTGCGCCGCCGGGAGTCGCCGAGCAGCCACGTGCTCGACGTGATCGACCCACCGGGCGTCGCAGGGTTGGACCCCACCGCCTCGATCGACCTCTGGCGCCACGTCCAGGGACTGCCCACCCAGCAGCGGGCTGCCGTCGTGCTGCGCTATTACGAGGACCTCACCGAGGCCCAGACCGCCGAGGTGCTCGGCTGCTCCGTCGGCACCGTCAAGAGCCACACGAGCCGCGCGATCTCCGCGCTGCGCACGAGGATGAGCGAGGCCACGGCATGAGCGACGACATGGACCAGCAGCTCAAGCGGGCCCTCGGTGAGCACACCGAGGGTGTACGCGTCGTGGCCGACCTCGCGGAGCGGGCCATCGCCCGCGACCGTTCCAACCGTCGCCGCGAGCTCGGTGTCGCGGGGCTCGCCGCCGGGCTCGTGCTCGCCGTCGCCGTGCCGATGGGCTGGGGTGCCCTGCGCCCCACAGGCGTTCGACCTCTCCCCGTGGGCCCCTCCCAGTCGACGACCGCCCCGACGGACAGCCCCTCGCCGTCGTCGAGTCGCGCCACGACCGCGCCCACCCCGACAGCCATCCCGACCGTCACGGCCGACGGTGCCCCGGCGCCGGTGACCGCCCGCTTCGCCGCCGGAGAACCGACGGCGACGACCGACATTCCCTACGTTGTCCGCGGCGTCATCCACCAAGGCACCGAGCAGACCGCCGTCGACCGGGCGATCTCCGGAGGCACGCTCGCGACCCTGGCGGGGGGTCGGTGGCTGGTTGGCCAGGGCGACCTCGGCGTGCACCGCGTCGTCCAACCGCTCGACCTGCCCACCGTCCGTCTCCCCGCGGGACAGGCCACGGTCTCGGGCGACGGCAACCTCATCGTCGTGGAGACCCAGGGGACGCTCCGCGCCTACGACGGCTCCGGCACCTTCGTCCGCACCCTGCCGGCGTCGGCCTGCGGTTGCGCCGTGGCTGGGTCCGAGGGCTCGTCGCCCGGCTTCGAGGTGGTCGGCATCATCGGCTCGGTCGTCTACGCCAACCGCGGCTATCGGATGGACGGCGTGGCGTGGGATGCCGCCAGCGGCGATCGCCGGGCGGTGAGCCGGCGGCTCGCGCTCGTCGACGGGGCGACCGGCACCGCGCTGACGGCCCAGGACCCGAACCTGCAGTCCGCGCGCACGTGCCACGAGCTCGTCGACCTCGAGACCGACCGCATCCGCTGGCGGCTGTGCGGTCCGCTGCTGTTCCGGTCCTTCTCCTCGGACGGGCGCTACCTGCTCGCCACGGGGCAGTTCGAGGGCCCGGACGGGACGGAGCTCAACCCTGATCGAAGCTTCAAGTACGGCGGCCTGGTGGTCGTCCGCACCAGCGACGCGGCAGTCGTGCTGGAAGGCGGCGGCTCGGCCTCCGGGGCCTCAGGTTCTGCCGTGACCTACCGGATGGGCGCCGACGACACGATCACCGTGCAGGTCGGGTCGGCGAACGGCACCCGCAACCTGCAGCGGTGCACTCTCAACGGCGTCTGCGAGGTCGTCGCCCCGGCTCTGCCGCGCGACCGGGGCGACATCCCCGAGGGCGAGGATCCGTACTTCCTGTCGACGAACTGACGGGGTACCGGACGGGTCGGCCACACCGACCCGTCCGGCCGCCTCAGTCCTGGGTGAGGGCGCGTTCGAAGAGGGAGTGGATCGCCTCGGGCAGGTGGGGCTCCTGGAGCGTCACGTCGCACCCCGCCTCGTCACACACGACGGAGTAGGTGAACGCGTCGGGGTGGGTGCGCTCGGTCGAGGCGGCGATGCGCTGGAGCGTCGGCGCGGCGAGCAGGTGCTGCCAGTCCCTGGCGTCGCGCTCCGGCAGCTCGCCGAGCACCATCCGTCGCTCGCGCACCAGGCCGGCGAACCCGCCGGTGCGGCGCAGCAGCACCTGCGACGCGGGCGTCGGAACGCCACCGCCCTGACCCGGAGCGGTCCCGCCCGCGCTTCCACCGGTGCTCCCACCCTGGCTCGACCCGCCCACCGTGAGCACGCCCACCTGCTCCCACGCGGAGCGGACGGCCGCCTGCTGCGCCGAGCCGTCGCCGTGGACGCTGCCGGCAGCGGCCACCGTGAGGCCGGCGAACGTCGCGAAGTCGCAGTCCGCCTTGATCGCGTCACCCGAGAGCACGGCATACCAGATCGCCCCGGCGCCCTCCCACGCGTTGCCGCCGATGGCGTCGGCCGCGAGCACGAAGGCGCGGTTGGGGATGCCGGAGTTGATGTGGACGCCGCCGTTGTCGTCCTGCGTGTCGACGTGGTGGGCCATGTCGGCCGGCTGGGGGTCCTTGCCCAGGCGCGGGTCGTCGTAGGCGGTGCCGGGGTTGCGCATGTCGCGCAGGGCCCGCCCCTTGACCGACGGATTGAGCAGGTCGGCGCCGACGAGCCAGTCGGCCTCGGCTGCGGTCTGCCCCAGCGCCTTCTGCTTGACGAGGACACCGAAGACGTCGGAGACCGACTCGTTGAGCGCGCCCGACTGGCCCTGGTAGAGCAGGCCCGCCGTGTGCTCGGTGACCCCGTGGGCCAGCTCGTGCCCGATGACGTCGAGGCTCTTGGTGAACCGCTCGAAGATGACGCCGTCACCGTCGCCGAACACCATCTGCGAGCCGTCCCAGAAGGCGTTGTCGTAGTTGCGCCCGTAGTGCACGCTCGCGAGCAGCGGCATCCCCTTGCCGTCGAGCGAGTCGCGGGAGTAGGCCGTCGACCACAGCTCCCACGTCGCGCCGAGCCCGTCGTAGGCCTCGTTGACCGCGGGGTCGCCGGTGGGCGCCCCGCCCTCGGCACGCACCTGGGTGCCGGGCGTCGTCTGGGTGCCCTTGGCGTCATAGATCGTGCGGCGCGGCCCGGTGTCCGCGGCGCCGGCCGTGGTCTCCCGGTGCGGTGCGCTCCGGACCGTTTCCTGCGCCGTGGGGGTGCGACGCGACGCCCGGAGCTGCTCGTCATGGCGCAGCGCTGCTCGGGCATGCGTGGCCACCGCCTGCTCGTCGCCCAACGCCAGCGCCTCGAGCATGTAGGGCGGGACGATCGTGCAGTGCGAGGTGTGCGTCGAGGTCATGTCCACCAGTCTGCGTCGGAACACCGACACCCGCTCCCCGAGCTGGCCCCCCGACGGGGCGACGCCTCAGCCGTAGGTGTCGCGGGGTCCGCGTGAGTCGGGGGAGCGCCTCAGGCCACGGTTCCACGACGGGGCGCTCGGTCCCACCACCTTGAGCTCGCTCACCGCGCCCGCGCCGATCTCCTCGTCGATGCGCGCCAGCATCGACGACGCGAGCAGCCGCATCTGCGTCGCCCAGGCCGTCGAGTCCGCGCGCACGGTGAGGATGCCGTCGACGAAGGTCAGAGGCTCGACGTGCCCGGCGATGTCGGGACCGACGATCTCGGCCCAACGACCCATGACCGACCCGACGGCGACGTCGACCTTCCAGCCGCGGTCGAGGAGCAGCCGGTCGAGCTGGTCGCCGAGCAGGGCCGGGTCGCGTCCGTCCCGGGCCGAGCCGGACAGCATCGGTGCGTGCCCGGTCGGGCGGCGCCGCTTCTTCGGCTTCATGCCCGGACGCAGTCCCTTGTCGGCTGCGCCGGCCCGGGCGCGAGCCAGGGCGGAGGCCGCGGCGTCGGCGATCCGGGTGTCCTCGTCGGTCGGCTCGGCCGGCTCCTCGTCGGAGGTCTGCGGGGTCTGCGGGGTCTCGTCACTCATCGTCGACCGTCTCGACCGGGGGACTCTCGCCCGTGGGCGTCTCTACCGGGACGCCTTCGAGCTCGGGCGCCGGTGAGCCGGCCACCTGCACCTGGCCGAGCACGACGGCATACGTCGTCCCGTTCTCGCGGAGCACGTCGGGCACGTCGGCGCCCACGGCGGCCGTGATGAGCACCTGCTCGCAGTCGGTCACGAGCGCCGCCAGCCGTTCGCGGCGACCCGAGTCGAGCTCCGCGAAGACGTCGTCGAGCACGAGCACCGGGTCATCGCCCAGGTCGCGACGCAGGAGCCGGTATGCCGCGAGCTTGAGTCCCAGCGCGAAGCTCCACGACTCGCCGTGGCTGGCATAGCCCTTCGCCGGCAGCTCCCCCAGCGACAGGACGAGGTCGTCGCGGTGCGGCCCGACGAGGGAGATGCCGCGCTCGATCTCGTTGGTGCGCAGCTGGTCGAGGGTCTCGAGCATGCCGGTGCGCAGCTCGTCGATCTCGGGCACCTCCCCGGCGGCCAGCCGCTTGGCGAGGTCCTCGTGGAGGGAGCTCTTGTAGGTGGCGCGGGCGTTCGACGCGGCCGCGCTCACGGCGTCGTAGCACTCGGACAGGTCGGGCGCGAGGTCGCGCAGGAGGCGCAGCCGGGCGTAGAGCAGCTGGGCGCCGACCGTCGACAAGTGGTCGTTCCACACGTCGAGCGTGTGCAGCGCCGACTCGCGGGCCTCGTCGAGGGGCTGGTCTCCGTCGCGCGGCGGACGGGGCGGCCGGCGCGACCCCTTGCGCAGGACCGGTGCCGCCGACTTCAGCAGGGCGTTGCGCTGCTTGAGGATCTTGTCGTAGTCCGAGCGCACCCCCGACCACCGGGGCTGGCGCTGCACGAGCAGCTCGTCGAGGAAGCGCCGCCGCTCCGACGGGTCGCCCTTGACGAGCGCCAGGTCCTCCGGGGCGAAGAGCACCGTGCGCACCGTGCCGAGCACGTCGCGCGGCCGCGCCACGGGGGAGCGGCCGAGGCGGGCCCGGTTGGCACGGCCCGGCGTGATCTCGAGCTCGACCATCGTCTCGCGGTCGTCGCGCACGATCGCGCCGCGGACGATGGCCTGCGCCGCACCGAACCGGACGAGCGGCTGGTCCGTCGCCACCCGGTGCGACCCGAGCGTGGCGAGGTAGCCGACCGCCTCGACGAGGTTCGTCTTGCCCTGACCGTTGAGACCGACGAGCGTCGTGACGCCGGGCGTCAGCGAGAGCTCGGCGCTCGGGTAGCTGCGGAAGTCCTTGAGGGTCAGGTGACGGACGTGCAAGGAGGGTGCGGCGCTCTGCTCAGGCCTTCTTGGCGGTCTTCTTCGCCGCGCGCTTCTGGCCGCGCGCGGAGTCGGCCATGTCGGTCGCCGACGTGGACGAGGCGCGACCCGAGGCGGCGGCCTGCTGAGCGGCGCCGACGTTGGCCTGCGATGCCGAGGCCGAGGCGCGCTTGCTCGCCGCCTTGGTCGCGGAACGGCGAGCGGCGCCCTTCTTGGCGGCGGTCTTCTTGGCCGGGTGGGCGGGGACGTCACCCCGCCGCAGCTTCTCGCCCTCGGCGATCGTCATGACCTGGTGACCACCGAACTGCCCGCGCAGCGCCGCGACGGCCTGCATCGTGGGCGAGCTCGACTGACGCGAGGCGAAGCGCGCGAAGAGGGAGGCCGAGATGACGGGCATCGGCACCGAGAGGGCTATGGCCTCCTCGACGGTCCAGCGGCCCTCGCCGGAGTCGTTGGTGTAGTCCGAGACGTCGTCGAGGTGCGGGTTGTCCTCGAGGGCGTCGACCATGAGGTCGAGCAGCCAGGAGCGCACGACGGTGCCCCGGCTCCACGCCTTGAAGGCGCCCGGGACGTCGGTGACGATGTCCTTCTTCTCGAGCAGCTCGTAGCCCTCGGCGTAGGCAGCCATGAGGCCGTACTCGATGCCGTTGTGGACCATCTTCGTGTAGTGCCCGGCGCCGACCTTGCCCGCGTGGACGAAGCCCTCGTCGCGCGGACCCTCGGGGCGCAGGGCGTCGAAGATCGGCATGGCGCGGTTGACCCACTTCTTGTCTCCGCCGCACATGAGGCCGTAGCCGTTCTCGAGGCCCCAGATGCCACCGCTGACGCCGCAGTCGACGTAGCCGATCTTCTTCTCGCCGAGCAGCTTGGCGTTCTCGAAGTCGTCGGTGAAGCGGGAGTTGCCGCCGTCGATGACGAGGTCGCCCGGCTCGAGCAGCTCGGCGAGCTTGGCGACGGTCTCGCGGGTCGGGTCACCGGCCGGGACCATGACCCAGACGACGCGGGGCGCCTCGAGGGCCTTGACCAGCGCCGGCAGCGTGCGCACGTCGGCGACGTCGGGGTTGCGGTCGAAGCCGACCACCTCGTGGCCGGCGCGACGCAACCGCTCGCGCATGTTGCCGCCCATCTTGCCGAGACCGATGAGACCGAGCTGCATGTCGCGAGCCTTTCTGCGGGGGAGCGTGCGGGGTGGATCGGGTGGAGCGCTTCGAGGCTACGCCTACCCGTCCGGGTGGTCCGACGGACGAGGGGCGGCGTCGCGAGAGGGTGCGGCTGGTGGTGCCAAGGGGTGGTGCGAGGGGTACTGCTCAGCTCGCGAAGCGGACCGGCATCAGGACGTAGCGGTAGCTCGTGTCGGGCTCGGAGTCGGCCTCGGCCTGGCCGGACAGGACCGCGGGGCGGCTCGGCTGCGTGAACGACAGCCGGCTCCAGGCCGTGCCGACCGCGTGCAGACCGTCGAGCAGGAACTGGGGGTTGAAGGCGATCTGGATCTCGGGACCGTCGAGGGTCGCCTCGACCGCCTCGGAGGCCTGCGCGTCGTCACCGGTACCGGCCTCGATCGCGACCTGGCCGTCGGTGAACTTCAGCAGCACCGGGGTGTTGCGCTCGGCGACGAGGGCCACGCGCTTGACGGCCTCCTCGAGGGCCGCGGTCTCGATGACGGCGGTCGTGTCGACGGAGGTCGGGAAGATCGAGGTGACCTTGGGGTACTCGCCGTCGAGCAGGCGGGTCGTCGCGCGGCGCTGACCGGCCTCGAAGCCGATGAGGCCGTCGCCGCCCTGGCCGAGCGCGAGCTCGACCGAGCCCGAGGCGCCGAGGGCGCGGGCGGTGTCGGAGAGCTGGCGTGCGGGGATGAGCGCGACGTGGCTGGCGTCGGTGACCGACGGGCTCCACGTCAGCTCACGCATGGCGAGGCGGTAGCGGTCGGTGGCCAGGAGGGTCACCTTGTCGCCGTCGATCTCCATGCGCACGCCCGTGAGGATCGGGAGGGTGTCGCCCTTGTCGGCGGCGATCGAGACCTGCGCGACCGCTTGGGTGAAGACGTCGCCGGCGATGGTGCCGCTCGTGTCGGGCGAGGCCGGCAGCGTCGGGTAGTCGGCGACCGGCATCTCCCGGAGCGCGAAGCGCGAGGAGCCGCACGCGACGTTGACCTTGGTGCCGTCGGTGCTGACGTCGATCGGCTTGTTGGGCAGGTTGCGCGAGATGTCCGCGAGCAGACGACCGAGCACGAGCACCTGGCCCGCCTCGGCGACGTCGGCCGGGACGGTGATGCGTGCCGAGACCTCGTAGTCGAAGGCCGACAGCGTCAGCGTGCCGTCCTCGTTCGCGTCGACGAGCACGCCAGCGAGCACGGGTACCGGCGGGCGGGCCGGGAGCCCGCGGGCCACCCAGGTCACGGCCTCGGCCAGGACGTCTCGCTCAACCCGAAACTTCACGGTGCACTCACTTCGACGGGGAAGGACATTGGGGCTCAGACACTAGTGCCTGCGGGTGACTGGCACCACAGCCACTCCCCGAATGGTGTCGCGACCGATTGGCACCGGTTGTCCTGCCGGCTCTGGTGGCCCTGGGCGTGGGAGGGACCCTCGTTGTCGGGGCTTCCCCCTTTGACTGGGATCTCGTCATAGTCATAGGTGCTGTGGATGCTGTGGACAACCCGCGTCGCGGCAGGTCAGGCCGCCGATGGGGGTGTGCACGGCGTGTGGGCCGGCGCCCGGCGCGACAGGCAGCGGCTGTGGACGCCCGCGCGCCGTGCACACCGTCCTCACAGGCCGGCTGTGGGTTGTCCGCAGCTTCGAGGCCGTCGTCCACACGTGTCCACAGAAGTGTGTGGAAGAGCGTTCGGCATATGTCCCATTTGGAATGGTTGATGACTAGTCAGCTGTGCACGACCGACCCCGTTGCTTCCACAGATTTGTCCACAGGTGGTGGAAAACTCCGGGACGGGCGGGCCGGTTCGGCTTCGGCGGGTGACGATCACGGGGAGGTCACGCTGTGCACACAGGTGTGGACAACCCTGTGGATGAATGTGGACGTATGCCGGGCGGCCCGGGCCGTCTGCCGGCCACCGGACGTCACGACTAGTCACGGGCGGGCGAGATGACGCAGCTGCGCGACGCCGCGAGGAGGCAGTCGAAGAGGGCCGCACCGTCCGGAACGGGTCCCAGCTGCGAGAAGACCTCGCTCGTGACCGCCCCGAGGAGCAGGGTCCAGGCAGCGATCCCCTGGGCCAGGCTCGTCGCATCGAGACGGGCGCCGGTGAACATCGGCGCCTCGAGCAGGTCCCCGACGGCCTGACGTGCGCGTGCGTCGACGAGGCCGAGGTGCTCGGGGGGCGGGAGGCGGCCGGCCTTGCGCACGTCGTCGAGCAGCGTGACGAGCAGCGCGAGCACGGCGGTGCCGGCCTCCTCGGTGCGCTCGGCGGGGGCTGCGTAGTCCGGAACCGGCGAGCCGTAGATGAGGGCGAAGTCGTGCGGCTGCTCCAGGGCCCACGAGCGCAGGGCGCGACCCAGGGCGTCCCACCGCCCCTCGAGGTCCTCCCGGGCCACGGCGTCATGGGCGGCGCGGACCGTCGTGGCGAGGGACCAGTAGGAGTCGATGATGAGGCGGGTGAGGAGCTCGTCGCGGCTCTCGACGTAGCGGTAGATGCCCGAGGACACCATGCCGAGGTCACGCGCGACGGCCCGGAGGCTCAGCGCGGCCGCGCCGTCGGTGGCCAGGTGCTCGCGCGCCACCCGCAGGATGTCGGCCTCGACGGCCTGCCGGTTGCGGGCGCGCTTGCCCAGTGGCTCGGCGGAGGCGTCCGGCCCGGGGTCGGGTGCCGTCGCGCCCCGTGACCGTGGCGGCCGGCCCGCTGAAGGGGTGTCGGCAGAGGTGGCGTCGAGCGGGTCCATGGACACCGAGCCTGCCACAGATCTCGGGAAAATGTGAGCAGTGCTCTTGCATGTGGTTGGATCATCTGTCACCCTCGAAATGTGAGCGGTGCTCACGTACCGACCTGAAGGAGCAGACCATGTCCCACCACCTCGTCCTCGGCGCCGGCGGCGTCGGCCGGTCGACGACGACCGCCCTCGTCGAGCTCGGCGACACCGTGACCCTCGCGTCCCGTTCAGGGCACGTCAGCCAGCGCGCCTGGGAGGAAGGCCACCGCGAGGCCGTCGAGGTCGTCGCCGTCGACGCCGGGGACGCCGCGGCCCTGACGGCCCTGGCGCGCGGCGCCGCGAGCATCGTCAACGCCGTCAACCCGCCCAGCTACATGACCTGGGACACCGACTGGCCGCCGATCGCGACCGCCACCCTCACGGCGGCCGAGCAGTCCGGGGCCGGTCTCGTCATCATCGGCAACCTCTACGGCTACGGCGAGGTCGCGGCGCCCATGCGCGAGGACGACCCCCTGCGCCCGGCCGGTCACAAGGGTCGGCTGCGTGCCGACATGTGGACCGAGGCCCTGGCCCGCCACGAGGAGGGCCGCCTCCGTGTCACCGAGCTGCGCTCCAGCGACTACTTCGGACCGGGCACCACCGCGCGCACGAGCTATCTCAACGACATCGTCATCGACGCGCTCCTGGCCGGCCGGCCGCCCTTCGTGCCCGCCGGGCGTGCCGACGCGCCCCACTCGTGGACCTACGTGCCCGACGTCGGCCGGTTCGCCGCCCGGGTCGCGGGCGGCGACGACGGATGGGGCCGGGCGTGGCACGTGCCCACGGCCCCCGCACGCACCTTCGACGAGGCCGCCGCCGACGTCGCGCGCCTCGCCGGCGTCAAGCAGCGACGGGTCCGCGTGCTGCCTCGCCCGCTCGGCACCGCAGCCGGACTCGCCGTCCCCTTCATGCGCGAGCTGCGCGAGACCCGGCACCAGTTCGAGCGACCCTTCGTCCTCGACTCGGAGCTGACGCAGCGCAGGTTCGGCCTCGCCCCCACCCCGTGGGACGACGCGCTGGCGACCACGATCGCTGATCGACGCGCCCTGACGGACGCCAGGGACCCGAAGGCCGCCCGGTCGGGAACCGCGGCCTGACCCGGAAGCGGCCCGACGGCATACGCCATCGGGCCGCGTCAGCGCAGGTGGGTGGGCGTCAGTGGGACTGCTGGCGGATCCGGTTGGTCAGCTCGGTGACCTGGTTGTAGATGGCGCGGCGCTCACCCATGAGCTCACGGATCTTGCGGTCCGCGTGCATGACCGTCGTGTGGTCGCGGCCGCCGAAGTGCTGGCCGATCTTCGGCAGGGAGAGGTCGGTCATCTCGCGGCAGAGGTACATCGCGATCTGACGGGCCGTCACGAGCTGGCGCGAACGGCTCGAGCCGCAGAGGTCCTCGAGCGTCACCGCGTAGTAGGCCGCCGTGACCGCCATGATCGTCGCGGCCGTGACCTGGTTGGGCGTCTCGTTGGGCAGCACGTCCTTGAGCACGATGACCGCGAGCGGCAGGTCGACGGCCTGCCGGTTGAGGTTGCTGAAGGCCGTGACGCGGATCAGGGCGCCCTCGAGCTCGCGGATGTTCGTGCTGAAGTTCGTCGCGATGTACTCGAGCACGTCGTCCGGCACCGACATCCGGTCCTGGATCGCCTTCTTGCGCAGGATCGCGATGCGGGTCTCGAGGTCGGGCGGCTGCACGTCGGTCAGCAGTCCCGACTCGAAGCGCGTGCGCATCCGGTCCTCGAAGCCCGACAGCTCGCGCGGCGGCAGGTCGCTCGTGATGACGATCTGCTTGTTCGCGTTGTGCAGCGTGTTGAAGGTGTGGAAGAACTCCTCCTGGGTCTGCAGCTTGCCCTGGAGGAACTGGATGTCGTCGATGAGCAGGACGTCGACGCTGCGGTAGCGGTTCTGGAACGCGCTCGCCTTGTCGTCGCGGATGCTGTTGATGAAGTCGTTGGTGAACTCCTCGGAGTTCACGTAGCGCACGCGCACGTTGGGGAACATCGTGCGGGCGTAGTGGCCGATGGCGTGCAGCAGGTGGGTCTTGCCCAGCCCGGACTCGCCGTAGACGAAGAGCGGGTTGTACGCCTTGGCCGGGGCCTCGGCGACCGCCACGGCCGCCGCGTGGGCGAAGCGGTTGCTCGCGCCGATGACGAAGGTGTCGAAGGTGTACTTCGGGTTGAGCCGGGTGTCGCCCGGCGAGCTCGGCTCGGGGCGCTGCTGCAGGCGCAGCGGGCCGCTCTCTCCACCGCTCAGCGGGTCGGGACCGAGCTCCATGCGCGTCTGACCGCCGGGGTATGCCGGCTGGCGCGGCTCGTCGAGGTCGGCACCGTTGAGCGCGGGCGCGCTCTCGGCCAGGTCACGCAGCGGGTTGGGGGCGCCCGCGCCGTACCCGGACGAGCTCTGGTGCTGGCCGTTGTGCTGGCCGTTGTGCGAGCCGGGATGGCTCGAGCCGTTGTGGCCGGGGCCGCCGTGGACCGACGCCTGCCCGCTGGGCTCGTCGCTGATCATCCCCAGGTCGGTCTCAAGGCTCTCGTCGACCGACACGGCGAGCTGGACCGGGTGCCCGAGCTGGCTGGCGAGGGCCTCGTGGATCTGCTCCCGGACCCGCTGCTCGAGGAAGTCCTTGGTGAAGGTGTTGGGAGCCCGTACCAGTGCGGTCTGGTCGAGGACCCCGACGAGACGGCAGAGCCGGACGAAGGCCCGCTCCTGGTTGGACAGTCCGACCGAGTCGAGGGTGCCGAGCGTCTGTTGCCAGATCTGCGCGTAATCAACGCCTGTCTCGGCCACCTGATCCACCTGCCCCTGAAGTTCAATGCTGTGCGGCCGGTCGCGGTTCGCCGGCTCTGTCCCGGCTCGAGCGGAAGCCCGACCGGTCGGTCGAACGTCCTGGTGCGTCCGTGCCCTGGTGAACGATGCCCTGTTGTCCACACGTTTGTCCACAGCCTGTGCATGGAGTGTCGGGGATCGTAAGAGACGCAAACTACAGGCGCGGCGGCGTCGAAGACAATCGAGTCGTCCACAGATCTCCGAGTCCGCGGCGTGTCGCCTTGCATTTGAGGCGCTACCTCCGAGGATCGTGGGTTTTGGGCGTGTCGCCCACCCGGGCCTCGCCGGTTTGACCCTCGTTCGACGGCTCCCGTATCGTTGACCGAGCGTGTCTGCGACCTCTTTCGCATGCCCATGGCCCCGAGGCCGGCCCAGCCGGACCGTCTCGGCCCTCCACGGGCTTGCCGATTGCGGTCGCATCGGCCACCGACAGCCCCACAACGGGAGCCGGGCCGGCGTCGTCATGACGTCGGACGGGCCCCTGCAACCTACGGAGAACCTCGTGAGCAAGCGCACCTTCCAGCCGAACAACCGTCGCCGCGCCAAGACGCACGGCTTCCGCCTGCGCATGCGCACCCGCGCCGGCCGTGCCATCCTCGCCGGCCGCCGTCGCAAGGGCCGCGCCGAGCTCTCGGCCTGAGCAGCCGGAGGCCGCGGCGTGCTGCCGGCACGTCACCGACTGCGTGAGCGGACGGACTTCACGACGGCAGTACGCGGGCCCGGCGCCAGCAGAGCAGGCGGGCGACTCATCGTCGTGCATGCCAACCGGACCGATGCGCGTGCGGAACTTCCGCCGCGCGTCGGTTTTGTTGTGTCCAAGGCCGTGGGCAACGCGGTCGTGCGCAACCTGACCAAGCGGCGACTGCGCGCGAGCGTCGCGACCCGGCTGGGCGGCATACCGGCAGGGATGGACGTCGTCGTGCGGGCCAACCCCGCGGCCGCGACAGCCACCTGGGACGAGCTCGACCTCGCCGTGGCCCGCCAGCTCGACAAGGCGTGCCGACGATGAGCCGCACGGTCAACGAGGTGCTCGCCTCACCACTCGTCCTCGCGGTGCGCTTCTACCAGCGCTTCGTCTCCCCGCTGTCGCCGCCGAGCTGCCGCTTCTACCCCAGCTGCTCCGCGTATGCCGTCACCGCGCTCACCCGGTTCGGGCCCCTGCGCGGGGGCTGGCTCGCGATCCGGCGGATCGGCCGGTGCAACCCGTGGAACCCCGGCGGGGTCGACCCCGTTCCCCTGACGTGGGCCACGCGCGGCGACGTGCGGCCCGAGGACTTCCGTCCGGCTGAACCGGGGCCGGACGAGCACGACCACGAGCACGACCACCAGCACGACGAGCAGACAACCCCGACGGACGAGCACGGACCTGCGCGCCCCGTGGCGCACGGGGTCCCGGGCGGAGTCTCGCACCGGGGACCCACGACCTGACCAACCGGCATATGGTTGCCGATCAGTGGTGAGTGGCCCAACACCTCGAACCCGAGCTGGACCGGCCGGCCCACCAGACCACAGAGGAATCACGTGATCGACTTCTTCAACACCCTGCTCTATCCGATCAAGCTCGGTGAAGCCTGGGTCATGTACGCCTGGCACTGGCTCTTCGACGCCATCGGGATGTCGACCGGCTGGGCCTGGGCCATGTCGATCGTCGGCCTCACGGTCGTCGTGCGCCTCATGCTCATCCCGCTCTTCGTGCGCCAGATCCACTCCTCCCGGCGGATGCAGCTCATCCAGCCGGAGATGCAGAAGATCCAGAAGAAGTACAAGGGCAAGCGCGACCCGGAGTCGCAGAAGGCCCAGCAGGCCGAGATCATGGATCTCTACCGCCGCACGGGGACCAACCCGTTCAGCAGCTGCCTGCCGATCCTCATCCAGAGCCCCTTCTTCTTCGCGCTGTTCCAGCTGCTCAACAACCTCAAGGCCCAGGCCGAGGGCGTGCCCGGTCACGACGCGATCGGCCCGATCACCCGCGAGGTGGCCGCCCAGATCGAGAGCTCGACGATCTTCGGCTCCAAGCTGTCGGACCACTTCCTCGGCGCGGACGTGCCGCTCAACACGAAGATCCTCACGGCCGTGCTCATCGTGCTCATGTCGGCGACGACGTTCACGACGCAGTACCAGCTGATGCGCAAGAACATGCCGGCCGCGGCGCTCGACAACCCCTTCGCGAAGCAGCAGAAGGTCCTGCTCTACCTGATGCCGATCTTCTTCGCGATCTCCGGCGTCAACTTCCCCATCGGTGTCCTCCTCTACTGGCTGACCACCAACCTCTGGACCATGGGCCAGCAGTTCTACGTCATCCGCAACATGCCGGCCCCCGGGTCCGAGGCCGAACGGGCCCGCCGTGAGCGTCTCAAGCGCAAGGGCAAGGACATGCAGGAGCTCACCGTGCCCGGCCTCGAGCCCACCGACGCCGTCCCGGACGACGCCCCCAAGGCCGGCCAGCGCCAGCAGCCCAAGGGCAAGAAGCGCGCCCGGACCCAGCCGACCAAGAACCGCCGCTGAGGTTCGTCCACACACTTGTCCACACCGCCCTGGGCCTCTGAACTGCGGAAACGCAGGTTGTCCACAGACCGGCCCCGGTGAACGAAGGAGTACTCATGAGCGACACCCAGGCCACCGACGTCGAGACGCCGGTCACCCCCGCAGCAGACGACGCCGGCCACACCGCACACGTCGACGAGACCGCCGCCGTGGCCACGCCGGACACCATGGACGGCACGAGCGACAGCGCGGCTGACACCATCGCCGACAGCACCGCCGACACCACGGGCCTGCAGGCCACCAGCGACGCGTCGCACGGAGCCCACGAGGGTGAGCAGGCCACTGAGGCCGGCAAGGCCGAGAAGGGCGACAAGAAGTCCCGCGTCCGCCAGCTCGAGCGAGAGGGTGAGGTCGCTGCCGACTTCCTCGAGACGCTCCTCGACATCGCCGACCTCGACGGGGACATCGACGTCGATGTCGACGGTGACCGCGCTGCCATCGCGATCGTCGACTCCGAGGAGGGCCGGGTGCCCCGTCGTCTGGTGGGTACCGACGGCAAGGTCCTCGAGGCCCTGCAGGAGCTGACCCGCCTGGCCGTCCAGGCGGAGACGGGTGAGCGCAGCCGCCTCATGCTCGACGTCGCCGGGCACCGCGCCCAGCGACGCACGGCGCTCGTCGAGCTCGCCCAGGCCGCCATCGCTGACGTCAAGGAGTCGGGGACCAAGCGCGCCCTCGACCCGATGACCGCCTTCGAGCGCAAGGTCGTGCACGACGAGGTGGCCGCCGCAGGTCTCGTCTCCGAGTCCGAGGGCACCGACCCGCACCGCCACGTCGTCATCCTCCCCGAATGACGTCGTCCCGTTTCACGTGAAACGGGACTCCGACTTGCAGTTGCCACCGACCGTCGCACGACCGAGGAGTGAGAGCGCGTGACGCACGATGCTCTCGACCCCGCCGGTACGCCGGTCGTCGCGCCCTCTGCACCTACGCCCGCTGCGCCGCCGCCCACTCCGACGGCTGCGGCGGCCGTGTTCGGAGACCACGTCGAGCTCGCCGAGCACTTCGTGGCGATCCTCTCCGACACGGGGATCAGCCACGGACTCATCGGACCGCGGGAGACTCCGCGCCTGTGGGACCGGCACGTGCTCAACTGTGCCGTCGTCCAAGAGGCGATCCCCCGCACGGAGCGCACCCAACAGGTCATCGACGTCGGCTCGGGGGCCGGACTCCCGGGTCTGGCCCTCGCCATCGCCCGCCCAGACCTCCACCTGCACCTCGTGGAGCCGTTGGCGCGCCGCACCGGCTGGTTGACCGGGACCGTGGCCCAGCTCGGGCTGACCAACGTCACGGTGCACACCGCTCGCGCGGAGACCATGTGGGACCAGCTGCACGCCCCCTGGGTGACGGCACGTGCCGTGTCGCGCATCGTGCAGCTCGCCGAGTGGACCCTGCCCCTCCTCGAGGCCGGCGGCAGCCTGCTGGCGCTCAAGGGGAGCCGAGCCGCCACCGAGCTCGACGAGAGCAGGACCGCCCTGACCCGCCTCGGTGTCGTCGACGCCGGCGTGGACGCCTACGGCGCGGACCTGCTCGACGAGCCCACGATCGTCCTGCGCTGCACCATCGGTGACGTCGTGGACCGTCGGCGCTTCCGTGCCCGACAGCCCACGAGCGCCGGATCCGCACGTCGACGGGCAGATCGTCCACGAGCATCGCGACGCTCCGGCCCGGGAGTCGGCGACCGGCCGCGCCATCAGCCATGATCGTGTCCAGACCATTTCGATGGACGACTCGGGCGGACCACTCCGCGGGTCGACCCTCAACCCCGGAGGTGCTCCCGCTGTGACGATGTCGACCAACCTGGGCTGGCCGAGCGAACCGGAGCCTGGCCCGGAGCACCGCCGACTCGGCTGGCTGGCCCGCATGCTGGGAGTTTCACGTGAAACGGCGGCCCTGGAGCCGACCTCCTCCGTGGCCGACGCCCTGCCGACGCCGTCTGCCCACCCTGAAGACGCCGCGGCTCTCGAGGCTGCAGCGCAGGGGGCCCCCGACGGTACGAGCACGATGACCAGGTCGAGCCCGTCGGCGGCGGCGTCACTCACTCCAACCGCGACGGAGACGTCGGCGACGATGCCGGCGACGATGCCGGCGGAGTCAGGCGCGAACGATGCGGTGGACCCGACCGAGATGGCCGTGACGACGCTGGATCCGACAGATGCCGCGCTGGCGGCCGGCGCCGGCGCCCCGGCGCAGCCTGTGGACAACATGGTGGATGAAGGGACGGCCCCGGGGCCGTCTGAGCGGGAAACAGGGCATTCAGAGGCTGGGGACAACGTTGTGGACGAAGCCAGCTCGATGACGCAGCTCGAGCACGACCACGCCGACCGTGAGGCCTTGGCCGCCGCCATTCCCATGCCGGGCACCGACACCCCACTGGCCCGCGAGCTCGCCGACAACGCCCGTCGACGCATCCAGCTGACCGGGCGACAGTTCCCCAAGCCGACCTCCCAGCGGGTCTTGACGGTCGCCAACCAGAAGGGTGGGGTCGGCAAGACGACCACGACGGTCAACGTCGCCGCAGCCCTGGCGCAGTCGGGGCTCAAGGCCCTCGTCATCGACCTCGATCCACAGGGCAACGCGAGCACCGCCCTCGGCATCGACCACCATGCCGAGGTCCCCTCCATCTATGACGTCCTCGTCGACGGCACGCCGCTGCTGGACGTCGTGCAGCCCTGCACGACGGTCGAGAACCTCTTCTGCGCGCCGGCCACCATCGACCTGGCTGGTGCCGAGATCGAGCTCGTCTCGCTCGTGGCCCGCGAGTCGCGTCTCCAGAAGGCGATCGCCGCCTCGGCCGAGAGCGGGCACGAGTTCGACTACATCCTCATCGACTGCCCGCCCAGCCTCGGCCTGCTCACGGTCAACGCCATGGTCGCGGCGAGCGAGGTCTTCATCCCGATCCAGTGCGAGTACTACGCGCTCGAGGGTCTCTCGCAGCTGCTCAAGAACATCGATCTCGTCAAACGCCATCTCAACCCGGCCCTGCACGTGTCGACGATCCTGCTGACGATGTACGACGGACGCACCCGACTGTCGGCCCAGGTCGCCGACGAGGTGCGTGAGCACTTCCCGGAAGAGGTGCTCCGGACGACGGTGCCGCGCTCGGTGCGCGTCTCGGAGGCCCCGAGCTTCGGCGAGACCGTCATGACCTACGACCCGGCGAGCAGCGGGGCCCTGGCCTACCTCGAGGCTGCGGGGGAGATGGCCGACCGTGGAGCAGCCGGACCGACCTGAGGCGGGACTCCCAGGTCGGTCGTGGCGCCGACAGACACCACCCACAGGGCCGGCGCCCATCGTGCCGGCCCTGTTTCACGTGAAACGCACCCGGTCCGCGCGTTCCCGCGTGGCACCCACCGAGGACCGACCGGTTTCACGTGAAACGGGCCCGGAGGTCGAACGCGGAGCTCACCGGGATCGGCGAGCGGGTGGAGGATCGCCTCCAGAACGGCGCGCAGGCCCCCGGTCGCTGCGCCGGCATGGCACGGGGTGGGGATGTTCCACGTGAAACACGACATGCGGCGAGCTCGTCCGATCTCCTCTCGGTGAGGTCGCTGACAGGTCTCGAACGACATCGAGGGTGTGGTCCCGGGGGCAGCACTCCCGAGCACCTAGACTGACGCAGGGCGCGATGGACGCGCTGCGAACGGTTGAAGGGTTGTGGGATGGCGGAGAAGCGACGTGCACTGGGTCGAGGCCTTGGAGCACTCATCCCTAGCGCACCCAGCGGAGGCGCCGGACGCCCCGTCGACGTCTTCTTCACCGAGCAGAAGCAGCCCGACGTCCCCGGCGCATCCACGCCGGCAGACGGGTCGGCCGACGGACAGGCCACCGAGGCGACCGTGACGTCCGGCGCGAACGGGGCGGGGAACGCGGCCAGCACGCTGGAGGCAACGGTCGGTCCCTCCACGGACGGAGCGACCAACGACGACGGCAGCCACCAGAGCGGCCTGGCCGCCGTTCCCGGCGCCGAGTTCGCCGAGCTCGACATCGAGTCGATCCGGCCCAACCCCAAGCAGCCCCGCACGGTCTTCGACGAGGACCACATGGCCGAGCTCGTCCACTCGATCCGCGAGATCGGGGTGCTCCAGCCGATCGTCGTGCGGCGCATCCCGGAGGACCAGCTCGCCGACGCCGACGGCCGCACCTTCGAGCTCATCATGGGTGAGCGTCGGTGGCGCGCATCGCAGGCGGCCGAGCTCGGGGTCATCCCCGCGATCATCAAGGAGACGAGCGACGACGACCTCCTGCGCGACGCCCTCCTCGAGAACCTCCACCGCAGCCAGCTCAACCCCCTCGAGGAGGCCGCCGCCTACCAGCAGCTGCTCGACGACTTCGGCTGCTCGCACGACCAGCTCGCCACCCGGATCGGCCGCTCGCGCCCGCAGATCTCGAACACCCTGCGCCTGCTCAAGCTCCCGCCCCTGGTTCAGCGGCGCGTCGCAGCAGGGGTGCTGAGCGCAGGACACGCGCGCGCCCTCCTGGGCATGGCCGACGCCGCGGCGATGGAGCGCATGGCCCAGCGCATCGTCGCGGAGGGGCTCTCGGTGCGCAACGTCGAGGAGCTCGTCGCGCTGGGGGAGGGCAACGACGCCCCGCGGGCCCGGCGGCCACGGGCCGGGAGCCGGCACCCGCAGCTCGACGACTTCACGTCCGGCCTCTCGGACCACCTCGAGACGCGCGTGGCGATCGCCCTGGGCCAACGCAAGGGCAAGATCACCGTGGAGTTCGCGTCGGTCGAGGACCTGCGGCGCATCCTCGGGCTCATGGGCGTGCAGGCCCCGTCCCACGACTGACGCGTCGAGACGATGCCCGAGGGTCACACGATCCATGCGCTGGCCGACCGCCTCGAGCGCGCCTTCCGAGGTCACGAGATCGCGGCGAGCAGTCCGCAGGGTCGGTTCGCCGCCGAAGCGGAGCGCCTGGACGGACACGTGCTCGAGCGCGCCCAGGCGTGGGGCAAGCACCTCTTCGTCAGCATCGGGGACGCCACCCTGCACGTCCACCTCGGCCTCATCGGTATGTTTCCCGTGAAGCAT
The DNA here is from genome assembly GCF_007991735.1 of Terrabacter aerolatus. Classification (GTDB taxonomy): domain Bacteria; phylum Actinomycetota; class Actinomycetes; order Actinomycetales; family Dermatophilaceae; genus Terrabacter; species Terrabacter aerolatus. The sequence goes on from NZ_BJYX01000012.1 coordinate 138,938, forward strand.
CTCGTGGACGGCGTGCCCCCGGCGCCCGTCGGGGCCGTACGCCTGCGTATCGTCGGCCCGGAACACGTGGCGGACCTGCGCGGCGCCATGATCTGCACGCTCGTCGACGCCGGACGTCAACGGGAGATCGTCGCCGCCCTGGGTCCGGACCCTCTGAGGCGAGGTCAGCGCCCGGACGGTGGCTGGGCACGCGTCCGGCGCAGCCGTCGCGCCCTGGCGGAGCTACTCATGGACCAGTCCGTGCTCGCCGGCGTCGGTAACGTCTACCGCTGCGAGGTGCTCCACCGTCTCGCCGTCGACCCGCTCACGCGCGGGATCGACGTCTCGCAGCAGGTCTGGCAGGAGATCTGGGACGACCTCGTGCGTCTCATGCCCCTGGGCCGCACCTTCTCGCAGATCATCACGACGCCTGACCAGGTCGAGGACGCCGAACGCGCGAGACGGACGGGCCGTGGCAGGCAGATCTCCCGCCGACTCACGGGGGAACGGCTGGGTGACACCTTCGAACGCCGGTTCCTCGTCTACAAGCGCACCGGACAGCCGTGCCCGAGGTGCTCGCAGCCCGTCCGCGAGAGCGAGATCGCCGGTCGACGGCTCTACTGGTGCCCGGCGTGCCAGCTCCGGCACTGAGCTGCTTCGCGGGAGTCCCCCGTCGAGTTCCGGCTCACCAGCCGGCGAAGTCCTCGCGCGAGAGCACCGGCATCTCCACGTAGTCGTGGCAGCCCAGCACGGGCAGCAGCGCCCGCGGAGGCTGCGGCACCCGCGCCCGACCCCGGACCTCAGGCAGGTCGGCGGGTGCGCCGAGGACGAGCAGCTCGTCACCCAGGTGCATCCGACCACCTCCGGCCGCCCGGAGGTTGGCGAGCCAGTCGACGCCGCGGCCGTACGTCAGGGCGACCGTCACCGCGTCCTTGTTGTCGAAGGCCATCATGGGCGTGCGGAACGTGCGACCCGACCGGCGGCCGACGTGCTCGAGCTCGACGAACCACCCGTGACCGGCGAGGTGCACGAGGGCCTTGTTGACGTACCTCTTGTTGAGGCGCGTGACAGCGCGGGGAATCGGCATGGTCACCTCCGTCCCCAGCGTCGCACCTGTTGGCCCGACCGGCATCTCGAGACAGCCCGGAGAACGAGCCGGCCCGCCTAGGCTGACGCCATGACCCTGACGGGCACCCGCCCCGCGCCGACCCACGTCATCGCCCACCTGTCCGACCCCCATCTGCTGGCCGGCGGCGGTCTGCTCGCCGGCCACATCGACACCGCGGCGCAGCTGCGTCGGGCCCTGGCCCGGGTCGAGGGCTCGGGGGAGCGGTACGCAGCCCTCGTCATCTCCGGAGACCTCGCCGACACCGGCGACCCCGACGCCTACGCCCTGCTGCGCGAGATCGTCGACCCGGTGGTCGCGCGACTCGGCTGCGCCCTCGTGCTCACCGGCGGCAACCACGACGAGCGTCGTCCGATGGCCCGGGAGCTGTACGGCGTGGACACCGATGAGCCGCAGGACCGGGTCACCGACGTGGACGGGTTGCGCATCATCGCCCTCGACTCAGCAGTGCCCGGCTATCACCACGGCGGCTTCTCAGACGACCAATACGCTTGGCTCACAAGGGAACTCACACATCCTGCTCCCCACGGCACGATCCTCGTCATCCACCACGCACCCATCACCTACCGCTCACCCGTCATGCAGCTGCTCGACTTCGACGACGTCGAACGGCTGCGCACCGTCGTCGAGGGCAGCGACGTCAGGGCGATCCTCAGCGGGCACCTGCACGTCACGAGCTTCGGGACGCTCGGGTCGGTCCCGGTCCTCGTCGCCGGCGGCGTCAGCTACGTCGACGACGTCGGGGCACCGCGCGAGCTGCTCATGGCGGTCGACGGGCCGCAGTCGTGGAACCTCGTCGAGGTCCACGCCGACCAGGTGGTCGCCACCGTCGTGCCGATCGAGGCGCACGAGACCTGGCCTGCGCTGTCGGAGGCGGTCATGGACTTCATGGCCACGGTGCCGGAGGCGGACCAGCGAGAGGTCTTCTCGCGCAAGCGGACCTGATCGGGAACGACTCCGCAGATCCTTCGTTTTTCGTAATGTCGAACCGGTGCGTCTCCGTTCGACGCAGGGATGAGGACCCGACACGCGGGTCGCACACACACCAGGGAGCCAGAGATGAACGACTTTAAGACGGCCACGTCGGCCGACGGCACGAGCATCGCCTACGAGGCCTACGGGACGGGTCCGGTCGCTGTCGTGGTCGGCGGCGCCTTCTGCGACCGGGGCGCCTTCCGCGACCTCGCGCAGGCTCTCGGCGAGCAGGGTCTCACGGGAGTGACCTACGACCGTCGTGGCCGTGGAGACAGCGGGGACACGTTGCCCTACGCGGTGCCTCGCGAGATCGAGGACCTCACGGCGGTCATCAGTCACGCCGGCGAATCCTCTTCTGACACCTACGTTTTCGGCATCTCCTCGGGTGGCGCACTCGTCGTCGAGGCCATCGCCGCCGGCGCACCCGTGACCAAGGGCTCCGCGATCGAGGTCCCCTACCGGACCGCGGCGTGGCCGCCCGTGCCCGACGACTACATCGGCACCCTCGAGCGTTTCGAGGCGGCCGGTGACCGTGAGGGCATCCTGCGCTACTTCAACACGACGGTCGTGGGCATGCCCGACCAGATGGTCGACGGCATAAAGGGAACGCCGATGTGGGATCCGATGCTCGCCATGACCTACACCGTGAAGTATGACGGCTTCTGCCTCGGTGGCGACGACCAGAGCCTGCCCACGGAGGCGTTGGCCCGGGTCACGGTGCCCTTCCTCACCGTCTGCAGCAGCGGCACCGCCATGCCCTGGCTGCACGACTCGGCGGGCGTGCTCGCCGACGCCCTGCCGGACGGGCGTGCGGTCGAGCTGCCCGGGGACTTCCACCACGTGCCGGCCGAGGTGCTCGCGCCCGCCCTCGCGGAGTTCTACCGGTCGTGATAGAGGTATGCCGTCGGGTTGCCTTGTGCGACAAGGCAACCCG
>NZ_BJYX01000013.1 GCF_007991735.1 Terrabacter aerolatus
GGCTCCGGCGTCGTCGACGCCCGCCGCACCTGCGGCCCCCGCCGCCCGCGCGGCAGCTCCGTCGCCCGCCCGGGCGACTCCCGCACCCTCGGCTCCGGCCCCCAAGGCTCCGGCACCGGCTGCTCCGGCGCCGGCCGCCCCGGCACCGGCGGCTCCCGCCGCGCCGGCCGCCTCGGCTCCGAGCCGGGTGCAGTCCAGCCGTGACGGTGGTCAGCAGACCTCCGGCGTCCCGGCCTCCCCGCGTCCGGCTCCCCGTCCGGGGCAGCCGCGTCCGGGCAACAACCCGTTCGCCCCGAGCCAGGGCATGGGCCAGACCCGTGCTCCCCGTCCCGGTGGCGACGCCGGGCCGCGCCCGGGCAACAACCCGTTCAGCACGAGCCAGGGCATGCCGCGTCCGCAGCAGCGTCCCGGCGGCCAGGGTGGTCCCGGCGGCCAGCGTCCCGGCGCTCCCGGCGGCGCACCGCGTCCCGGTGCCGCTCCCGGCGGTCGTCCTGCTCCCGGTGGCGCACCGCGTCCCGGTGGTCCGCGTCCCAGCCCGGGCATGATGCCCGAGCGCAGCACCGTCGGTCGTCCGGGCCAGCGCCCGGCCGGCGGCCCGGGCCGTGGTGGCCCCGGTGGCGGTGGCCGCGGTGGTTTCGGTGGTGGCCCCGGTGGCGCCCCCGGCGGCCCCAACCGCGGTGGCTTCGGTGGCCCCCGTGGCGGTGGCGGCGGTCGCGGGTCGACGGCTGGTGCCTTCGGCCGCGGTGGCGGTCGTCCGGTGCGAGGCCGCAAGTCCAAGCGCGCCAAGCGCCAGGAGTTCGAGCAGATGCAGGCCCCGAGCCTGGGTGGCGTCACCGTCCCCCGTGGCGACGGCAAGACGACCATCCGCGTCCGTCGTGGCTCCTCGCTGACCGACTTCGCCGACAAGATCAACGCCAACCCGGCATCGCTCGTCACCGTGCTCTTCCACCTCGGTGAGATGGCCACGGCCACGCAGTCCCTCGACGAGGACACCTTCAAGGTGCTCGGCGCCGAGCTCGGCTACGACATCCAGGTCGTCTCCCCGGAGGAGGAGGAGAAGGAGCTCTTCGACGCCTTCAACATCGACCTGGAGACGGGTATCGAGGGCGAGGACGACGAGGACCTCGAGGCGCGCCCGCCGGTCGTCACGGTCGTGGGTCACGTCGACCACGGAAAGACGCGCCTGCTCGACGCGATCCGCAACGAGGACGTCGTCGCCGGCGAGGCCGGTGGCATCACCCAGCACATCGGTGCCTACCAGGTCCACCGCGAGCACGAGGGCGTGGAGCGCGCGATCACCTTCATCGACACCCCGGGTCACGAGGCGTTCACCGCCATGCGTGCCCGTGGTGCCAAGGTGACCGACATCGCGATCCTCGTCGTCGCCGCCGACGACGGCGTCATGCCGCAGACCATCGAGGCGCTCAACCACATGCAGGCCGCCGACGTGCCCATCGTCGTGGCCGTCAACAAGATCGACGTCGAGGGTGCCAACCCGGCCAAGGTGCGCCAGCAGCTGACCGAGTACAACCTCGTCGCCGAGGAGTACGGCGGCGAGACGATGTTCGTCGACGTGTCGGCCCGCCAGGGTCAGAACATCGACGGGCTCCTCGAGGCGGTCCTCCTCACGGCGGACGCAGCCCTCGACCTCCGGGCCAACCCGGAGAAGGAGGCCCGCGGTGTCGCGATCGAGGCCAACCTCGACCGCGGTCGAGGCGCCACGGCCACGGTGCTCGTCCAGACCGGAACGCTGCACGTCGGTGACTCCATCGTCGCCGGCTCGGCCCACGGTCGCGTCCGCGCCATGCTCGACGAGCACGGCCAGAACGTCGACGAGGCCGGTCCGTCCCGCCCGGTCCAGGTGCTCGGTCTCAGCTCGGTGCCGCGCGCCGGTGACACGTTCGTCGTGGCGCCGGACGACCGCACGGCCCGTCAGATCGCCGAGCGGCGTGAGGCTGCCGACCGTCAGGCCGTGCTCGCCAAGGCCCGCAAGCGCATCTCGCTCGAGGACCTCAACGAGGCCCTCGCGGCGGGCAAGGTCGAGACCCTCAACCTCATCCTCAAGGGTGACGTGTCGGGCTCGGTCGAGGCGCTCGAGGACGCGCTGCTCAAGATCGACGTCGGCGACGACGTGGACCTGCGCATCATCGACCGCGGTGTCGGCGCCATCACGATGAACAACATCAACCTCGCGATGGCCTCGAACGCCGTCATCATCGGCTACAACGTCCGGGCCGAGGGCCAGAACGCCGACTACGCCGAGCGCGAGGGCGTCGAGATCCGCTACTACTCGGTGATCTACCAGGCCATCGACGAGGTCGAGGCGGCGCTCAAGGGCATGCTCAAGCCGGAGTTCGAGGAGGTCGAGCTCGGCACGGCGGAGATCCGCGAGATCTTCCGTTCGAGCAAGTTCGGCAACATCGCCGGCTCGATCGTGCGCAGCGGCGAGATCAAGCGCGGCACCAAGGCGCGCATCACCCGCAACGGTGTCGTCGTGTCCGAGAACGTCGAGGTGGCCGGTCTGCGCCGCTTCAAGGACGACGTCACCGAGGTCCGTGAGGGCTTCGAGTGCGGTATCAACCTCGGGTCGTACAACGACCTGCAGCTCGGTGACCTCATCGCCACCTACGAGATGCGCGAGAAGCCGCGCGCCTGAGCACGGCTGCACGTACGCGACGGCGCCGGCCCCCACGGGGGTCGGCGCCGTCGCCGTCCGCAGGGACCACCCGACCTGCGACGCACCGGGCCGGGGAATGCAGCACGTCCCCGGCCCGCTACTAGGGTGAACACCACGCCGACCCGGCTCGACCCGGTCCGGCCGCACGACACACGAAAGCAGAGGTAGCCATGGCTGACCCCGCCCGCGCCCGCAAGATCGCCGACCGGATCAAGGTCATCGTCGCCGAGTACCTCGAGTTCCGGCTCAAGGACGAACGCCTCGGGTTCGTCACCATCACCGACGCCCGCGTCACGGGTGACCTGCAGCAGGCGTCCGTCTTCTACACCGTCTTCGGCAGCAACGAGGACCGTGCGGCCACGGCCGAGGTCCTCGAGGCCAACAAGGGGCGCATCCGCTCGGCCGTGGGCAAGGGCATCGGCATCCGCCTGACGCCGTCGATCGAGTTCATCGCCGACGCGCTGCCCGAGGGCGCCGCGCACCTCGAGGACCTCGTGGCGCAGACGCGTGCCCGCGACGAGGAGCTCGCCCGTGCCGCCGCCAACGCCAAGCCCGCGGGCGACGCCGACCCCTACCGCAAGCCGGTCGACCGCTCCGAGGACGAGGGTGACGGCAGCGACCTGACCGGTGCCGGGGTGGACGCCGACGTCGACGCACGATGACCGACCGTTCGGGAGGCCTGCTCGTCGTCGACAAGCCGGCCGGCTGGACGAGCCATGACGTCGTGGCGCGGGCACGCCGGCTCTGCGGCACCCGCCGCGTCGGTCACGCCGGCACCCTCGACCCCATGGCGACGGGCGTGCTCGTGCTCGGTGTCGAACGGGGCACGAAGCTGCTGACCTTCCTCGTCGGCTGCGACAAGTCGTATGCCGCCACGATCCGTCTCGGGATGGCCACCCTGACCGACGACGCCGAGGGGGAGACGACGCAGGCGCTCGGTGTCGACGACGTCCCTGCCCTCGAGGCGGCACTCCCGGCCGCCGTGGCCGCGCTGACCGGTGACATCGAGCAGGTCCCGAGCTCCGTCAGCGCCATCAAGGTCAAGGGCGTGCGCAGCTACACGCGGGTGCGCCAGGGCGACACGGTCGACCTGCCGGCCCGTCCGGTGACGGTGAGCCGCTTCGAGGTCCTGTCGGTGCGTCCGGCGTCCGAGACGCCCGAGGTCGGTCCGCCGATCGACGTCGTCGACGTGGACGTCGAGGTCGACGTGTCCTCGGGCACCTACGTCCGCGCGCTCGCCCGCGACCTCGGCGAGGCCCTCGGTGTCGGCGGGCACCTGACGGCGCTGCGGCGCACGCGCGTGGGACGCTTCGAGATCGGTGACGCGGTGTCGCTCGACGACCTGACGGCCACGTCCGAGACCGACGGGCCGGACGGCATATCCCTGCTCCCCATCGCCGCCGCGGCCCGCGCCCAGCTGCCCGTGCACGAGGTGTCGGCCCAGGAGGCCACCGCGCTCGGCTACGGCCAGCGCATCCCGAGCGCGGTGCGGGGCGCCGACGCCGTCGCGGCGATCGACCCGGACGGGCGTCTGGTCGCCGTGCTCGACGAGACCCGCGACACGGCACGGGCCAAGGTGGTCTTCGCCGCCTCCGGGACCGGCGCCTGATGTCCTCGGGCGGGCACACGGGCGGACCCTCGGGCGCCCGCTCGGACGCGGCCACTACAGTGGGCGCCGTGCAGCGCTGGTACGGACTCGACGACATCCCTGCCGACCTCGGGCCCACCGTCGTCACCCTCGGCAACTTCGACGGGGTGCACCGCGGGCACCGCGAGGTCCTGACGCGCGTCGTGCGCGAGGCCGCTGCCCGCGACGCCCTCCCGGTCGCGGTGACCTTCGAGCCGCACCCCATCGCGGTGCTCTACCCCGAGCGGGCGCCGGCCGCCGTCATGTCGTTGGCGCAGCGTCTCGACGCGCTCGAGGCCGTCGGCCTCTCGGCGGTGTTCGTCATCGAGTTCACGCACGAGTTCGCCCAGCAGACGCCGGAGCAGTTCGTCCGCAGCACCTTCGTCGACGCGCTCGGAGCGTGCGCCGTGGTCGTCGGCAAGGACACCCGGTTCGGGGTGCGCAACTCGGGCGACGTCGCCACGCTCCGTGAGCTGGGGGAGGCGCACGGCTTCGACGTCGTCGCGCTCGACGACATCGGCGAGGGCGCCGCGGAGGGGGCTCGCTGGAGCTCCACGCAGCTGCGGGCCGAGCTGCTCGGCGGCAACGTCGACCACGCCACCCAGATCCTCGGGCGCCCCCACCGCGTCACCGGTGCCGTCGTGCACGGCGACCACCGCGGCCGCGAGCTCGGCTACCCCACGGCGAACCTCTCCCAGGACCATGAGGGCCTCGTGCCCGCCGACGGGGTGTATGCCGGGTGGCTCGTCCGCTTGGACCTCGACGGGAGTGCCCCCGACCGCACGCTGCCGGCGGCGGTGTCGGTCGGCACCAACCCGACGTTCGACGGGCACCAGCGCCGGGTCGAGGCCTACGTCCTCGACCGCACCGACCTCGACCTCTACGGGGAGCGGGTCGCGGTCGAGTTCGTCTCGCACCTGCGGCCCACGCTGAGGTTCGACACGATCGACTCGCTCGTCGAGCAGATGGCCCAGGACGTGGCCCGGTGTCGCGAGATCCTCTCGGCGATCGTCCCGTCCTAGCGCGGACGGCGGTCCGACCCGCACGGAACGTCTCGCCGGTGAACTCCGGTGAGGGCATCAGGGGCGTCAGGGGCAGGGCCTCGACGTGGCTGCGCAACGACGTCGGGCTGCTCATCGGAGCCCTCGGGCTCTCCCTCGTGGGGGTCGTGCTCGTGTGGTCCGCGACGCGGGCCTCCTCAGGAGGCTCCGCGGCGCTCAAGCAGCTCGTCGCGCTCGCCGTGGGGATGGGCTGCGCGGCCGCCGTGACGCGCCTCGACGTGCGTACCGTGCGCGCCCTCGCCCCCGTCGTCTACGTGCTCGCCGTCCTCGGCCTGGCAGCCGTCGTCACACCGCTCGGCTCGACGGTCAACGGCTCGCGCTCCTGGATCCGGCTGCCGGGCGGCATGAGCCTGCAGCCGTCGGAGTTCATGAAGGTGGCCCTCGCGGTCGGGCTCGCCATGCTCCTGGCGGAGCGCGCCGAACGCGGGCTGCGCCAGCGCCACCGTGACGTCGTGCTCGCGTGGGTCGTGGCCGGCATACCCGTCCTGCTCGTCCTCGCCCAGCCCGACCTCGGCTCGGCGCTCGTGCTCGTGGCGATGTCCGTCGTCATCATCGCCGCGGCGGGCGCGCCGTGGCTCTGGACGGCGGCGGTGCTCGTCGCGGGGGCGGGGGCCGTGGCGGCGGCCTTCCTCACCCCGGTGCTCTCGGGCTACCAGCGCAACCGGCTCCGGGCCTTCCTCGACCCGACCCTCGACCCGCAGGGCATCGGCTACCAGACCCGGCAGGTGCGCATCGCGATCGGCTCGGGCGGCCTGGGCGGCCAGGGCCTGTTCGCGGGACGACAGACCCAGGGCGGGTTCATCCCCTTCCAGGAGAGCGACTTCGTCTTCTCCGTCGCCGGGGAGGAGCTCGGCTTCCTCGGGGCCGCGGGCGTGGTGCTGCTCATCGGGTTCATCGTCGTGCGCTGCCTCGTCGTGGCCCGGCGGGCCGATGCCTTCGGGCGCCTCGTCGCGATCGGCGTGGCCGTGTGGCTGGGGGTGCAGGCCTTCGAGAACGTCGGCATGAACCTCGGGCTCATGCCGGTGACGGGCCTTCCCCTGCCGTTCGTGTCGAGCGGGGGCTCCTCGCTCATCGCCTCGTGGGTCGCGGTGGGTCTCGTCGGCAACGTCGCGAGGGCGTCCGGTCGGGTGCGTCGCACCGTGCCGCGGCAGGCGACCGGCTGACCTCGGCAGGGACCTCGGCAGGGACCTCAACCGGGGCGCCGTGGCCCGACCTCGTGGGTTACCCGGCGGTCACGTTTCGATGAGGAACGTCGACAGTGCGTGACTGAGGAGGCGATTGTTGACATCATCCCGGCATGGCGGGCGCCCGCTGACGCCGATGACGGGCAGGCCCGCAGTGACGAAGGAGTCCACCATGCCTCTCCAGGCCCTTGCCGACCGGACCGTCGACCAGAACGTCCTCGACGGCCGCGCCCCGAGTGTGGGCGCGCTCTTCCGCAGCCGGGTCCGGGCCACGCCCGAGGCGCCCGCCTACCTCTACTTCGCCGAGGGATCGAGCGAGCTGACGACCCTGACCTGGGCGCAGACCCACGAGGTCGTCGAGCAGTGGGCAGCCGGACTCATCAGCCTCGGGATGCAGCTGGAGGACCGCGTCGCCATCGCGTCGACGACGCGCGTCGAGTGGATCCTCGCGGACCTCGCCGTCATCTGCGCCGGTGGCGCGACCACGACCGTCTACCCGACGACGATCGCCGAGGACGTCGCCTACATCCTGGCCGACTCGGGCAGCGGCATCGTGTTCGCCGAGAACGAGGAGCAGGTCGCCAAGCTCCAGCGCGTGCGCTCCGAGGTGCCCGGCGTGCGCCAGGTCATCGCCCTGACCGGCCCCGGCAGCGACGACGGCTGGGTCATCACGACCGACGAGCTCGCCGAGCGCGGGCGTGAGTGGCTCGCCGCGACCCCCGACCTCGTCGACTCGCGCATCGACCAGCTGACGCCCGAGTCCCTCGCCGTCGTCATCTACACCTCCGGCACGACCGGCCGACCCAAGGGCGTGCGGCTCGTCCAGGACAGCGTCGTCTACGAGGGTGCCGTCATCGACGCCATCGGCACGTTCACCAGGGACGACCTGCAGTACCTGTGGCTTCCCCTGTCGCACGTCTTCGGCAAGATGCTCCTCGCCACGGGGCTGCAGATCGGCTTCCCGACGGCCGTCGACGGCCGGGTCGACAAGATCGTCGAGAACATGGCGATCGTCAAGCCGACCTTCATGGCCGGTCCGCCGCGCATCTTCGAGAAGGCGTACGGCCGGATCGCGTTGATGTTCGCGGGGGAGACGGGCGTCAAGAAGCGGCTCATCGACTGGGCCCTCAAGGTCGGTGGCGAGATGCGCGATGTCCAGGCCCGGGGCGAGCAGCCCTCGTCGGGGCTGCAGCGTCGGCACGCCCTCGCGACGCGTCTCGTGCTGCACAAGGTCCAGGAGCGTTTCGGTGGCCGGGTCCGTTTCATGATCAGCGGCTCGGCCCCGCTCAACGCCGACGTCGCCCGCTGGTTCGGCTCGGTCGGCCTGCTCGTCCAGGAGGGCTACGGCCTCACCGAGACCTCGTCCGGCACGACCGTCAACGCCCCCGACCACGGCGCCTACCAGTACGGCTCGGTGGGCTGGCCGCTGCCAGGCACCGAGGTGCGCATCGCCGAGGAGGATGGCGAGATCCTCGTCAGGGGCCCGGGCGTCATGCGTGGCTACCACAACAACCCCGAGGCGACGGCCGAGGTGCTGACCGAGGACGGGTGGTTCCACACCGGCGACATCGGCCGCATCGACGAGCGCGGGTTCCTCTACGTCACCGACCGCAAGAAGGACGTCTTCAAGACCTCGGGCGGCAAGTACATCGCGCCGGCCGAGATCGAGGCGCGCTTCAAGGGCCTCTGCCCGTTCGTCAGCCAGTTCCTCGTGCACGGCGCCGGGCACAACTACGCCACGGCGCTCGTGACCCTCGACCCGGACGCGGTGACCGGCTGGGCGCCGACCGTCGGGCTGGCGGGCAAGCCGTATGCCGAGGTCGTGGCCTCGTCGCAGGCCCGCGCGCTCGTCCAGCGCTACGTCGACCAGCTCAACGACGGCCTGAACCGGTGGGAGACGATCAAGAAGTTCACGATCCTCGACGCGGACCTGACCGTGGAGGGTGGCGACCTCACCCCGAGCATGAAGCTGCGCCGCAAGGCCGTGACCGAGAAGCACCGCGCCGAGCTCGACGCGATGTACGACGGCGCCTGACCTCCGGCCTCAGGCCCGCGCCGGCAGGTCGACCACGACGCCGGAGTCGGCCCGGTCGGGCTGGGGGAAGACGACCCGGTGGCCGTGGGCCCGGACGAGCCCCGGGTCGGCCCAGCGCGCCGTGCGGGCGGTGCGGTAGTTGAAGCACAGCGTCGGCCCGGCCGGCGCGTCGAGCACGACCCGGGCGATGGCAGGGTCGTCCGGGTGGTGGAAGACGTCGCCGTTGGTCGAGACGAGGTAGTGACCGGCCGGCGCCGCGGCGAGGAGCGCCGCCACGACGTTGGCCTGGCTGCCGTGGTGCGGGAGCTTGATCGCGTCGACGGGGAGGCTCTGCTGACCCCGGGCCCGGGCCACACCGTGCAGTCCCGCCGCGAGCACGTCGCCGTAGGCGTCGGCCCCGAGCACGATGCTCGCGCCGCGGTGCTCGAGGAGCAGCGCGATGCTGCTGCCGTTGGGCACCGACGAGTCCGTGGGTGTTCGCTCGCCGGCGAGGTGGGGCAGGTCGTCGAGCGGTCCGAGCACGTCGACGGGCGGCGTGAGGCCCCGGTCGCGGGGTTGCAGCGCGGCGTGCAGGGTCGAGGTCCAGGTGGCGGCGAGCTTGGCGAGACCTGCTGGGGTGGGCGAGAGCACCGTGAGCGTGGGGCCGTCGGGAACCGTGACCGTGGTGGGTCCGCCGCTCGGTGCACCGGCCGGTGCGGCCTCGACGGGCCCGCCCCCGAAGGCGGTGTTCCACGGCAGGGGGTGATTGGGGGTCTGCGCGCCGGGCCTGCCGGACTTCGCGGTGCCGAGCGGTCCGAGCAGGGCGGTGACGAGGCTCTCGCCCTGCTCGATGCTGCGGGTCGCGCCGGGGGCGCTGGGGGACAGGTGCGTGCGGCCGTTGAACCAGAAGTCCCCGACGTCCGCCGCGAGGTCGCTCGAGAGGAAGGGGATCATGCCCCCGATGTGGTCGTTGTCGACGTGGGTGACGACCACGACGTCGATGTGGCGGTCGGCGGGGTCGAGGCGGCGCAGTCGCGCCTCGAGGAGGGGCCACGTGTCGGGGGGGCCGCCGTCGACGACCATCCGCCAGGTCGGGCCTCCGGGGCGTGGGCACTCGACGAGGAGGCAGTCGCCCAGGCGCGCGGGCAGCACCTCCACGTGGATCGCCGTCGGCACCGTCGCCACCCTTGCCTCCTCGGGCCCAGACTAGGACGGCCCGCGGTGCGTGTCCGGGGGTTCGTGCAGCCGGTGCGCTCTCTGGTGTTTTCGCACGCCCGGCGCCCCCACGTACGATGGTCCAATGCCCGGTGAGTCACTGTTCAACGCCCTCGAGCCCCTGCTGGAGCGGGTCAACAAGCCCATCCAGTACGTCGGTGGCGAGCTCAACTCGACGGTCAAGGACTGGCACGTCGGTGGCCACGGCCCCGGCGGCGAGGAGCTGACCACGCGGTGGGCGCTCATGTACCCCGACGCCTATGAGGTCGGTGTCCCCAACCAGGGCGTCATGATCCTCTACGAGGTCCTCAACGAGCGTGCCGACGCGCTCGCCGAGCGGACGTATGCCGTGTGGCCCGACATGGAGGCACAGCTGCGCGAGGCGGGCCTGCCGCAGTTCACCGTCGACGGGCACCGCTCCGTGCGGGACTTCGACCTCTTCGGGCTGAGCTTCTCGACCGAGCTCGGCTACACGAACATGCTCACGGCGCTCGACCTCGCGGGCATCCCGTTGCACTCGGGCGATCGCGACGTCGACGACCCGATCGTCATCGCGGGTGGCCACGCGGCGTTCAACCCCGAGCCGATCGCCTCGTTCATCGACGCCGCCATCGTCGGCGACGGCGAGCAGGCGGTGCTCACCGTCACCGACATCGTGGGGGAGTGGAAGGCCCAGCGCCGGCCCGGTGGTCGCCGCGAGGTGCTGCTGCGCCTCGCGCGGACCGGCGGTGTCTACGTGCCCGCCTTCTACGACGTGTCCTACCTGGCCGACGGCCGCATCCAGCGTGTCGCCCCCGCAGCCGATGCTCCCGGCGTGCCGTGGCGCGTGTCCAAGCACACCGTCATGGACCTCGACGCGTGGCCCTACCCGAAGCAGCCGCTCGTGCCGCTCGCCGAGTCCGTGCACGAGCGCATGTCGGTCGAGATCTTCCGCGGCTGCACGCGCGGCTGCCGTTTCTGCCAGGCGGGCATGATCACCCGTCCCGTGCGCGAGCGGTCGATCACCGGCATCGGCGAGATGGTCGAGCGCGGTCTCGCCGCAACGGGGTTCGAGGAGGTGGGTCTGCTCTCGCTGAGCTCGGCCGACCACTCCGAGATCGCCGACCTGGCCAAGGGCCTCGCCGACCGCTACGAGGGCACCCAGACGGGCCTGTCGCTGCCGTCGACGCGTGTCGACGCGTTCAACATCGACCTCGCCAACGAGCTGACCCGCAACGGTCGCCGCTCGGGCCTCACCTTCGCCCCCGAGGGCGGCTCCGAGCGCATCCGCAAGGTGATCAACAAGATGGTGTCCGAGGAGGACCTCATCAAGACCGTCGCCGCCGCCTACGGCGCGGGCTGGCGCCAGGTCAAGCTCTACTTCATGTGCGGCCTGCCCACCGAGACCGACGAGGACGTGCTCCAGATCGCCGAGCTCGCCAAGAAGGTCATCGAGACGGGCCGTCAGGTCTCGGGTCGCCGTGACATCCGGTGCACCGTGTCGATCGGTGGCTTCGTGCCCAAGCCGCACACGCCGTTCCAGTGGGCCTCCCAGCTCGGCGTCGAGGAGACCGATGCCCGGCTGCTCAAGCTGCGCGAGGCGATCCGCGCCGACAAGCGCTACGGCTCGTCCATCGGCTTCCGTTACCACGACGGCCAGCCGGGCATCGTCGAGGGACTGCTCTCGCGCGGTGACCGCCGGGTCGGCAAGGTCATCGAGGCCGTGTGGCGTGACGGAGGTCGGTTCGACGGGTGGAGCGAGCACTTCTCCTACGAGCGCTGGATGCGCTGCGCCGACGAGGCCTTCGCCGACGTGCCCGTCGACCTCGCCTGGTACACCACCCGTGAGCGTGGCGAGTCCGAGGTGCTGCCCTGGGACCACCTGGACTCGGGCCTCGACAAGGACTGGCTGTGGGAGGACTGGCAGGACGCGCTCGACGAGACCGAGGTCGACGACTGCCGCTGGACCCCGTGCTTCGACTGTGGCGTGTGTCCCCAGATGGGCACCGAGATCGAGATCGGCCCCACCGGCAAGACCCTGCTGCCGCTGACGGTCCTCGGCTCCGGCCGCCAGGACCTGCTCGAGCACCAGCACTGACGCGTCCGCCGCTCGCTCAGGACGGCCCGACCGGTGAACCGGTCGGGCCGTCCTGTTCCAGGTGGTGCTGCCTGCTGTGGTGGTCCGGCCGCCCCGTCGGCCGGTCCACGGGCTCTCAGTTGGTGATGGTGAGCTGAGTCGACTCGCAGTGGTTGCTGCCGGACACGAGGTCGTTGGTGCTCGTGAAGACCACCTTCCAGGACACGGTCTTGGACGTGCCGACCGAGACCGTGGTGTTGCTCGTCGACTTCGTCGCGGGCGAGGCCTGGTCGACCGGCACCGTCTCGGTGGCACGAAGGACGGTGCCCGTGCAGTCGGGGCTGTCGTACAACGTGAAGGCGATCGAGCCCTTGAGGGCGGTCCCGCCGACCGAGGTGATCGTGGCCGAGTCGTTCGGCAGCCACGTCTGCGCGGAGGTGGCTCCCGTGGTGTCACTCACCGTGAAGCACTCGCTGACCCTGGAGTCGCTCGAGTTGGTGTAGTTGTCGGTGCTCGACTTGTACTCGGCACGGAAGCACCAGGTTCCCACCACGTCGGCGACGACGGCGTTCGAGTCCGCCGTTGCCGTGTTGGTGCCCGTGACGGCTGACAGAGGCTTGCCGGGCTGCGCCGGCGTCGCGGTGCCACCGGTGTTGCAGGTGCCGCCGTTGGCCGTGACCTGGCTCGGGTTGCAGATGTAGAAGTCCACCGATCCAGCGGGTGCGCCGCCGGCAGCGGTGCCCGTGACCACGGCGTGGTCGGTGACGGACGTGTTGACTGCGACGTTGCCGGAGATGGGTGAGCCGGACACCTGAGGTGTGGTGACGGTGGTCGTGGAGTCAGGGTTGACCTTCACGCACTCTGTGGTGCTGCCGGTGTCGTCGGACGGATCGTAGGTGGAACCCGAGGGGACGTACGTGGCGCGGAAGCACCACACCCCGGCGATGCTGCCTGTGACGGCACCCGACACCGCTGCTGCGGCGGGCGGGCTGCTGCTCGCGACAGCCGACAGGGTCTTCGGGTTGCCGGTCACTGCGGTGCCGGTCCCTGCGGCGCAGGCTCCGCTGGTCAGCTGGTTCGGGTTGCAGACGAAGAAGTTGACTGCGCCTGTCGGAGTCCCGCCCACGGCGGTCCCCGTCACGACCGCACGGTCGAAGAGGGACGTCCCCAGGGGGACACCGGTCGTGGTGGGGTTGGGGATGGCGACCCCGGAGCTGTCGCTCGGCGTCGTGACGGTCGTCGTCGGGATGGTCCGCACGACGAAGCACTCGGCAGCCGAGTTGGTCTCGGTCAGGGCGTCAGGGTAGTTGCTGTCGCCCGCATAGCTCGCCCTGAAGCAGTACCGGCCGGGCACGAGGGCCTTGGTCGAGGTGTTCACCGCAGAGGACGTCGCCTGGACCTGGCCCGCGACCGGCGGACTGGCCGCAGCGAGCGCGACAGGGCTTCCGACCTGAGTGCCTGCTGGCGCGACGCAGTTCCCGGTGGCGATCGGCCCGCAGAGGAAGAACGTCACGTTGCCGGTGGGGAGCACGGTGGATCCCTTGAAGGCCACGACGGCCGTGTCGGTCACCGGTGTCCCGGGAGACACCGCTCCGCTCGGGGTCTCATCGGCGCTCGGCGTCGTCGTCATGGACGCGCTGCAGAGGGCGAACTGCCCCAGGACGAAGTCCTTGAGGGTCGCGGTGGTCGAGGTCGAGGATCGGGTCTCGGCCGCGAAGCTCGAGAAGCACTCGCCGCCGAGGTTGATCGCAGGATCGCTCAGGTTGACGCCGCCCTCGTAGAACTCGCCGTTGAGGTAGCTGCTGTTGCCGCTCTTGTCCTTGAAGGGCCAGGGTGCAGCGGTCGCGTTGTTCGGGTTGACCAGTCCGCAGAACACGTCGTTGGTCGACGTGCCGCACTCTGCGCTGGCGCTGCCGTTGAGCAGCGTGAGCGTCCCGCTGGAGGCGGATCCGGTCCACCGGTAGATGTTGATGGTCGACGTCGTGCCGCCGTTGCTGAAGTCGCTGAGGATCAGCAGGTCCCCGTCCTTGTGCTGCGCCGGGTTGCCCTTGCTGTCGACGAAGGCCCCGGTCGTGGGGTCGACCTTCACGGTGTTCTGGAAGAACCAGAAGCCCTGCTGGGCGTCTCCGCTGTTGTCGAAGCGGTCGGAGCCGAAGTAGAGCACCTCGCAGTTCGCAGCCGTTGCCGGGGCCTTGCAGGACGTGGTGTTCTTCGGGACGGAGTAGCGCGCAGCGAAGGCGTGCTGCAGGTTGTCCTTGTCCGGAAGACCACCGAGCTGGTCCTTCGAGGCCCACCCCGACAGCGGCAGGGGGTCCTTGGACCCTCCACCGGTGAAGATCGTGGCGTTCTGTGCGCCGTCGTCCGCCCAGGCAGCCGCCGTGTTGCTGGTCGCGAGCGCGCCGGCGGCGGTACAGAGCGGGGTCGCCGCCGTGGCGGTGACGGCCCTGCAGACCTCGTCCCAGTCGTCCGGTGCGTGAGTCGTGGCGTTCTGTGCCCCGTTGGTCACGGCGTTGCCGTCCAGCTCGAGGAGGTTCAGCTCGTGCACGGCCAAGGCGGAGGGCGCGAGGAAGAGAGCTCCTGAGAGGGCCAGTGCGGCCGAGGCGACCATGACGGTGGCTTTGCGGTGCGGCGTGGTGTTGCGTGGCCTCGACGAGGCCTTCCCCCGAGACACGTTCCATGAAAGGTGCATGTGTGTCTCCATGTGTGCAGGTGTGAACCCGTCCCCCCGCGCCGGGATGGAGAGCGCTGTCCGGCGATGTGACCGCGGCTCGCGGGACAAGGGGTCGACCACGAGAGATGCCGGTGTCACGAAGTCGCCCACACAGGGTCGGCCAACGCTCAGTTGTCGACGTTAGGCCCGTGCTCCGGGTCACACGGGCGATCCTCAGAAGCCGTCCCTTATGGGAGGCAAGTCCATGACCAAGTCACGAACTGTCCTGTCTTTCAGGCTATTCCAACCGGTAGGCGCCTTTAGACGGGGAAACCCACGTGCGCCAGGGCCTGGCGGACGAGGACGCCGTGGGAGCCCGGCATCTCACCCCGAGCCGCGAGCGACGCGGCCTCCTCCGGGGTGACCCAGGAGAGGTCGAGGGCGTCCTGCTGCGGACGGCAGTCGCCGCTGACCGCGATGACGAAGGCCAGCGACACGGCGTGCTGGCGCGGGTCGTGGAAGGGCGTCACGCCGGGGGTGGGGAAGAACTCGGCGACCGTGAACGGCTGCGGCGAGAGCGGGATGCGGGGGAGGGCCATCGGGCCGAGGTCGGACTCGACGTGACGCACGAGCGCGTCGCGGATCCGCTCGTGGTAGAGCACCCGACCCCCGACGACCTCCTGGCCGATGCCACCGTCGCTGTCGGCGCGCAGCAGCAGCCCGACGTGGGTCACGACGCCGCGGTCGTCGACGCGGACCGGGATCGCGTGGACGTAGAGGATCGGGAGTCGGTCACGGGCGTTGTCGAGGTCTTCGCGGCTCAGCCACGCACCCGTCGTGTCCACTTCGGTCATGACGTCATCCTGCCAAACGTGGGCGGGGACCTCGGGCGGGGTCCGTCCGCGGCGCGTCGCGCAGGTCCGCTCGGGCCGGCCCGGCGCGCCGAGAGGCTAGACTGACGCCCACAGGCGTTCGAGCCGTCATCAGCGGTGAGCCTCCGGAAGAACAGGGCGCAAGCTCCCACTAGACCCGGACGGGTGGGCCCGTCACAGCCTTCGACAAGAGCGGCCGTATGCCGTCTGCCCGAGCGGGTGGGAGCGTGCGGCAAGCGGGGTGGTACCGCGGCAGCCTCCGGCAGGAGACGTCGTCCTCGTGGCACGGATGAGTGACCAGCACGAGTGACCAACAGACGCGAACGCAGGAGACCACGAGCATGACCTACCCCAGGGTCACCACGAACGACGACGCCGACCGGCCCGCCACCGGCGGGGTCCCGTCCAACCCGCGCTTCCCCGAGATCGAGCAGCGGGTCCTCGCGTACTGGGCCGAGGACGGCACGTTCCTCGCGTCCGTCGAGGGCCGTGACGCGGGCACCGACGGCGACAACGAGTTCGTCTTCTACGACGGTCCGCCGTTCGCCAACGGACTGCCGCACTACGGCCACCTGCTCACCGGCTACGTCAAGGACATCGTGCCGCGCTACCAGACGATGCGCGGCAAGCGGGTCGAGCGCCGGTTCGGCTGGGACACCCACGGACTGCCGGCCGAGCTCGAGGCCCAGCGCCAGCTCGGCCTCAAGACGAAGCAGGACATCGTCGAGCTCGGGATCGACCGCTTCAACGACGCGTGCCGGAGCTCCGTGCTGAAGTACACCGGCGAGTGGCGCGACTACGTGACGCGCCAGGCCCGCTGGGTCGACTTCGACCACGACTACAAGACGCTCGAGCCCGACTACATGGAGTCGGTCATCTGGGCGTTCAAGCAGCTCCACGACAAGGGCCTCGTCTACGAGGGCTTCCGCGTGCTGCCGTACTGCTGGAACGACCAGACGCCGCTGTCCAACCACGAGCTGCGCATGGACGACGACGTCTACAAGATGCGCCAGGACCCGGCCGTCACCATCGGCCTGCGCCTCGAGACCGGCGAGCTCGCCCTCGTGTGGACGACGACGCCGTGGACCCTCCCGGCCAACCTCGGCATCATGGTCGGCCCCGACATCGACTACGTCGTCGTCGAGTCCGACGTCACGGGCACGACGGAACGCTACGTCATCGGCGAGGCCCGCCTCGCGGCATACGCCAAGGACCTCTTCGGCCCGGACGTCGACCGCGACACGCTCGACGAGCGGGTCGTCGAGCGCCTCAAGGGCTCCGACCTGCTGGGTCGCGCGTTCACCCCGCCGTTCTCCTACTACCGCGGCCACGAGCGCGCCCACCGCGTGTTCCCGGCCGACTTCGTCACCACCGAGGACGGCACGGGTCTCGTCCACACGGCCGGTGCCTTCGGTGAGGAGGACAAGATCGTCACCGACGCGGCGGGCATCGAGCCCGTCATCCCGGTCGGGGCCGACGGCCGGTTCCTCTGGCCCGTCACCGACTACGAGGGCATGCACGTCTTCGACGCGAACGCCCACATCATCGACCACCTCAAGGCCGCCACCCGTGGCGAGGGCGAGACCGGCTCCGTCACGCCCGGCACGGTGCTGCTGCGCCGCGAGACCTACGACCACAGCTACCCCCACTGCTGGCGCTGCCGCGAGCCCCTCATCTACATGGCCGTCTCGTCGTGGTTCGTCGAGGTCACGAAGATCAAGGAGCGGATGCTCGAGCTCAACCAGCAGATCGAGTGGACGCCCTCGCACATCAAGGACGGCCAGTTCGGCAAGTGGCTGGCCAACGCCCGCGACTGGTCCATCTCGCGGAACCGCTTCTGGGGCAGCCCGATCCCGGTGTGGAAGTCCGACAACCCCGAGTTCCCGCGCATCGACGTCTACGGCTCGTTCGAGGAGCTCGAGCGCGACTTCGGCGTCGAGGTGAAGGACCTGCACCGACCGTTCATCGACAGCCTCACCCGGCCCAACCCGGACGACCCGTCCGGGCGCTCCACCATGCGCCGTGTCGAGGACGTGCTCGACGTGTGGTTCGACTCCGGGTCGATGAGCTTCGCCCAGGTGCACTACCCGTTCGAGAACGCCGACTGGTTCGAGCACCACTTCCCGGGCGACTTCATCGTCGAGTACATCGGGCAGACCCGCGGCTGGTTCTACACGATGCACATCCTCGCGACGGCGCTCTTCGACCGGCCCGCGTTCAAGACGTGCGTCAGCCACGGCATCGTGCTCGGCTCCGACGGCCAGAAGATGAGCAAGTCGCTGCGCAACTACCCCGACGTCTCCGAGGTCTTCGACCGCGACGGCGCCGACGCGATGCGCTGGTTCCTCATGAGCAGCCCCATCCTGCGCGGTGGCAACCTCATCGTCACCGAGCAGGGCATCCGCGACGGCGTGCGCCAGGTGATGATCCCGCTGTGGAACGCGTGGTCGTTCTTCTCGCTCTACGCCAACACCGCCCGCGGCGGCGAGGGCTACGAGGCCAAGCGCTCGACGAGCTCCGCCGACGTGCTCGACCGCTACCTGCTCGCCAAGCTGCGCGAGTTCGTCGGCGACATGACCGAGCAGCTCGACACCTACGAGATCGCCGCCGCGTGCGACACGATGCGGGGCTTCCTCGACGTGCTCACCAACTGGTACATCCGGCGCTCCCGCGACCGGTTCTGGGGTGGTGAGACCGACGAGTCCCTCGCCGCCTTCGACACCCTGTGGACCGCGCTCGAGACCGTCACGCGGGCGACCGCCCCGCTGCTGCCGCTCGTCAACGAGGAGATCTGGCGCGGTCTGACGGGGGAGCGCTCGGTCCACCTGACCGACTACCCGACGACCGACGACCTGCCGGCGGACCACGAGCTCGTCGTGGCCATGGACCGGGCCCGTGAGATCTGCTCGACGGGATCGAGCCTGCGCAAGGCGCGCGGCCTGCGCGCGCGACTGCCCCTCGCGGAGCTCACGGTCGTGACCCCCGACCCGGCGAGCCTCGAGCCGTTCCGCGCGATCATCCAGGACGAGCTCAACGTCAAGGCTCTGACCCTCGTCGAGCTCGCCTCGGCGAGCGAGTCCGACTTCGGGGTCAGCCAGCGCCTGACCGTCAACGCCCGCGCGGCCGGTCCGCGCCTGGGCAAGGACGTCCAGCGCGCCATCAAGGGCAGCAAGTCCGGTGACTGGACCGTCGACACCGACGGCACGGTCACCGCGGGAGGCCTCGCCCTCGTAAAGGGCGAGTACACCCTCGAGACCGTCGTCGCTGGCGACGGTGGCTCCGGGGCCACGGCCATGCTGCCCTCGGGCGGCTTCGTCGTGCTCGACACGACGGTGACCCCGGCGCTGGCCTCCGAGGGGCTGGCCCGCGACCTCGTCCGTGCCGTTCAGCAGGCGCGGCGGGACTCCGGTCTGCACGTCAGCGACCGCATCAGCCTCACGGTCCTCGGCGGTGACGAGGTCTTCGAGGCCACGGTGACCCACCGCGACCTCATCGTCGGCGAGACGCTGGCCACGCAGTTCGCCGCGGCCGGTCCTGACCACGCCCTGCCGGCCGGACTGCCGGGCAGCACGACCGACGTCGTCGTCGGTGACAACCACGAGGCGACGATCCTGGTGGTGAAGCGATGATCGCCGGGAACCGAGAGCACGAGCTGGAGGCCGCTGACGTGAGCACCACCCCCCGACCACACGCTGACGAGGCACACGCCACCACCGTGGCCGGCGACGGGATCGTCATCCGGGGGGCCGTCGGCGACGACCTCTCGGGTGTCCTGTCGGTCGGTCACCGCACGTGGCTCGCGACGTACGAGCCCATCGCCGGCCCGGAGTACGTCGCCATGGGCCTGGCCAAGTGGTGGACCAGCGACGTCGTCACCGACTCGATCCGCAAGGGGCGCACCCTCGTGGCCGTCGAGGGCGACGACGTGGTCGGGGTCGCGACCTTCGGTCCGCAGGACGACGCCTTCGTCCTGTGGAAGCTCTACGTCCTGCCCGGGCACCACGGCCACGGGATCGGCTCGCGCCTCATGGATGCCGTCGTCGACCGGGCGCTCGAGAGCGAGCAGTCGCGCATCACGCTGTCCTACCTCGAGGGCAACCAGCAGGCGGCGCGCTTCTACGCCAGGCGCGGCTTCGTCGAGACGCACCGTGAGACGCCCGGCTCCGGGCTCCCGGAGAGCGTGTGGATGGTGCGCGAGCTCGACGGGGGTGACCGGGCATGAACGGACGTCCCGACGCCGCCGCGGTGGAGGCAGCGCGCAACCTCGAGGAGATGAAGCGGATGCGCGAGATCGAGGAGGAGATCCTCGGCCGCGCCCCGGAGAACGACATCGGCCCGTCGCTCGAGCGCATCCGTGCGGTCATGGAGCTTGCCGGCGACCCCCAGCGCAACTACCCCTCGATCCATCTGACCGGCACCAACGGCAAGACCTCGACGAGCCGGATGATCGACTCGATCCTCCGCGAGAGCGGTCTGTCGACCGGACGCTTCACCTCTCCACACCTGCACGACATCCGTGAGCGGATCACGCTGTCGGGCAAGCCGATCCCGCGCGAGAAGTTCATCGCCGCCTACGACGAGGTGGCCCCGCTCATCGAGCTCGTCGACGCCCGGTCGCTCGAGTCCGGCGGTCGGCGGATGAACTTCTTCGAGGTGCTCGTCGCGCTCGCCTACGCCGCCTTCGCCGACGCACCCGTCGACGTCGCCGTCATCGAGGTCGGGCTCGGCGGCTCGTGGGACGCGACGAACGTCGTCGACGCCCAGGTGGCCGTCGTGACACCCGTCGACCTCGACCACACCCAGATCCTCGGTGACGACGTCGTGTCGATCGCCGAGGAGAAGAGCGGCATCATCAAGGCCGACTCGGTCACCGTCTCCGGCGTCCAGGACGAGGACGTCGCACGCGTGCTGCTCGACCGGGTGGAGGAGGTCGGCGGCGCGCGGATCGTCTTCGAGGGCAACGACTTCGGAGTCCTTGCCCGTGAGGTCGCCATCGGCGGCCAGCAGGTCTCGATCCGCGGCCTCGCCGGGGAGTACGCCGACCTCTTCCTGCCGCTCCACGGCGCCCACCAGGCGAGCAACCTCGCAACCGCCATCGCAGCCGTCGAGTCCTTCGTCGGCGGTGGCGAGCAGCGCATCGAGCCCGAGGTGCTCACGGCGGCCGTCGCCTCGATGACGTCGCCCGGGCGGCTCGAGGTCGTCCGGCGGTCACCGACCGTCCTCGTCGACGCGGCCCACAACCCGCACGGTGCCCGGTCCCTCGTGGCCGCCCTCGACGAGGCCTTCTCCTTCACGCGGCTCGTCGGGCTCGTCGGCATCGTCGCCGACAAGGACGCCACCGGGATGCTGGAGGTGCTCGAGCCCGCGCTCGACCACATCGTCGTCACGCGCAGCTCGTCCCCGCGCGCGATGCGTCCGGACGACCTCGGCAAGCTCGCGGTCGAGCTCTTCGGCGAGTCGCGCGTGACCGTCGTCCGGGACCTGCCGGACGCGCTCGAGCAGGCCGTGACCCTGGCCGAGTCCGAGGGGATGGGCGGCGGGGTCGTGGCCACCGGCTCGGTCATCACCGCGGGCGAGGTCCGCATGCTGCTCGGCCTCACCGACGTCTGACCCGACCACCCCCTCGACCCCGATCTAGGCTGGCCCCCATGCCCCCCTTGGTGAAGCTCGTCCTCATCGTCATCGTCATCCTCGCGGCCGTCGTCCTCTGGGGTCGTGTCATGGGGCGCCGGGACCCCGACCGCGAGCTCGTCGGCCTCACCGACGGGGTGCGTGCCAGGGTGAGCCGCGAGATCAGCGCCGGGCACAAGATCAACGCCATCAAGATCTACCGGGAGGCCACCGGGGCGCCGCTGGCCGACGCCAAGCGTGCCGTCGACGGCTGGTTCGTCCCCGGCCAGGGCCCCGGGGTCCGTGACGCCGCGGCGTCCTACACCGAGGGGCGGCTCACCGACGAGGGCCGGGCACGCATCAGCCAGCTGATCCTCGCCGGGCGACGCGAGGACGCCATGACCCTCTACGCCGAGGCGACGGGGGCCAGTGGCTCCGAGGCGCGAGCCATCATCCGGACGTGGGACACGACCCAGGACTACTGAGCCACCAGCCGCCCACGACGGCACCGACCACCAGCAGCACGACAGCCGAGGCGACACCATCCCCATGAGCCCGACCATCTTCTACGGCCAGACCGGCAAGTTCACCTTCCGCATGCTCGCGACGGTGCTCGGCGGCCAGTCCATCTGCATCCTGCTCGGCGCCCTCGTGGCGCGGGCGATCGCGGCGGCCGACGAGGGCAGCAGGTCCGGCACGGCATACCTCGTCGTCGGCCTCGGCCTCGGTGCGCTCTGCATCGTGGCGGCAGGCCTGATGCGCCGCCCCTGGGGCGTGACCCTGGGCTGGGTCGTGCAGGCCCTGACGCTTCTCAGCGCCCTCGTCGTCCCGATGATGTTCGTCGTCGGGTTGTTCTTCCTCGCCCTGTGGGTGACCTGCCTCGTCAAGGGGGCCAAGGTCGACGCCGAGATGGCCCGCCGCGAGGCCGCCGCGGGCACGGGTGAAGCGGGCGCCGGCGCCGGCGACGCGGCCGATAGGGTGGACGGGTGAGCATCGAACGATCCCTCGTCCTCGTCAAGCCCGACGGTTTCCAGCGCGGCCTCACCGGTGAGGTCCTGCGCCGCATCGAGGGCAAGGGCTACCGCCTCGTCGCCCTCGCGGTGCTGACGCCCACCCGCGAGCAGCTGGCCGCGCACTACGCCGAGCACGAGGGCAAGCCGTTCTACGAGCCCCTCGTCGAGTTCATGAGCTCGGGTCCCGTCACGGCCGTCGTCGTCGAGGGCCAGGACTGCGTCAAGGGTTTCCGCAGCCTCGCCGGCGCCACCAACCCGACGGACGCCGCTCCCGGCACCATCCGCGGTGACCTCGGTCGCGACTGGGGGACCAAGGTCCAGCAGAACATCGTGCACGGATCGGACTCCCACGAGTCCGCCACACGCGAGATCGGCATCTGGTTCCCCGATCTCGAGGGCTGATCGGGGCACAATCCCTGCATGACCTCCCGACCGTGGCTGCGCCCCCTCGGGCGTGACCTCGCGATCGACCTCGGGACGGCCAACACCCTGATCCACGCCCGTGGGCACGGGCTCGTCATCGAGGAGCCGTCGGTCGTCGCCGTCGAGGTCGGCACCGGACGGCTCGTCGCCGCCGGCACGCGGGCCAAGGAGATGCTCGGGCGGGCGCCGGGCACGATCCGCGCGGTCCGGCCGCTGCGCGACGGCGTCGTCTCGGACGCCGACGAGACCGAGCGCATGCTGCGGTGGTTCATCGACCAGGTGCGCACCTCGCGTCTCGTCCGACCGCGCATGGTGCTCTGCGTGCCGAGCCAGGTGACGGGCGTCGAACGGCGTGCCCTCGAGGACGCCGCCACCCGCTGCGGTGCCCGTCGCGTCTACATGATCGAGGAGCCGATGGCGGCCGCGATCGGTGCCGGGCTGCCCGTCTACGAGACGGCCGCGAGCATGGTCGTCGACATCGGTGGCGGCACGACCGACGTCGCCGTCATCAGCCTCGGGGGCATCGTCACGTCGAGCTCGCTGCGCATCGCCGGCGACGAGATCGACGAGGCGCTGGTCAGCCACGTCAAGAGCGAGTACTCGCTCCTGCTCGGTGAGCGCAGCGCCGAGGACATCAAGGTCGCGGTCGGCTCGGTCTTCCCGCTGCGCGAGGAGCTGACGACCCGCGTGCGGGGCAGGGACCTCGTCACCGGCCTGCCCAAGACGGTGCAGGTCGGCTCGGTCGAGGTGCGCCGGGCCATCGAGACGCCGGTGCTGCAGATCATCGAGCTCGTGCGGGCCACGCTCGACGTCTGCCCGCCCGAGCTCGCGGGCGACATCCTCGACCGCGGCATCACCCTGACGGGCGGCGGCGCGCTCCTGCGAGGTCTCGACGAGCGCATGCGTCACGAGCTGGGCGTGCCGGTCCAGGTGGCCGACGACCCGCTGCGCGCCGTCGCCCGGGGCGCCGGTCGGTGCGTCGACGACTTCGACAGCCTCGAGCGCGTCCTCGTCGGGGACCACCGCCTCTAGCCGTATGCAGCCCTCCGCCCCCCGCCGTCTCCTCGTCGTCCTCGCGTCGCTGACCCTCGCGATCCTCCTCGCCGACCTGGCGGGCTGGGCGGGAGCGGACCGGGTCCGTGACGTGGGCGGACTCGTGCTGGGTCCGGTTCAGCGTGCCCTGTCGGGGGCGCCGCACGACGAGCTGGCGCGGGTCGAGGCCGAGAACGTCAGGCTGCGCACCCTCACGGCGGACCAGCAGCACCGCCTCGACGAGCTCGGCCGGGTCGAGGAGCTGCTCGGGTCCGCGTCCACGGTGGGTCGCAGGGTCATCCCGGCACGCGTCGTCGCCACCGACCTCAGCCCGCTCGGTGGCCGCAGCGTCACGATCGACGTCGGGTCGCGCGACGGCATCCGGACGGACTCGACCGTCGTGGCCGCCGACGGCCTCGTCGGTCGGGTCGTGGCCGTGTCGCCGTGGACGAGCGACGTCCAGGTCCTCGGCAGCGCGGACTCCGTGGTCGCTGTGCGCGTCGGGCCGGCCGGCGCCCTCGGCACCGTCTCGGCGCCGGCGCCCGGAGACTCGGAGTCGCGGCCCCGCGGCTCCCTCCGGCTCGAGCTCGTCGTCCCCTCCGCGCCCGTCGTCGGCGACCTCGTGCGCACCCTTGGCAGCATCGACGACACCCCGTATGCCGCGGGCCTCGTCGTGGGGACCGTGACCGCCGTCGACCCGGACCGCGGGCAGCAGACCCGCAGCGCCACGGTGCGCCCGGCGATCGACCCGGACGCCATCGACGTCGTCGCCGTCCTCGTGCCGACCGCACGCACGGCGCCACGGCAGGCCACGCCTGCGCGGGGGAGCGGTCGATGAGGCCGACGCTGCTCGGGGTGCTGCGGACGGCATACGTCGTCGTCGCGGCGCTGCTCGTGGCGACCCTGCTCCCGCGACTGGGCGTGCCACCCCCGTGGGTGCCCGACCTCGTGCTCGTCGGCGTCGTCGCGACCGCGGTCCTCCGCGGCCCGGTGCACGGCGCACTCGTCGGGCTGCTCGCCGGCTGGGTCGTCGAGCTCGTGCCGCCGGCCGGCAACCCGATCGGGCTGACCGCGCTCGTGACGATGGTCGCCGGCCTCGTCGCGGGGCTCTTCCGTCGCACCTCCTCCAGGTCCCGGCTCCGGGCCCCGGCGGCCCTGCTGGCGGCGTCCGCCGTCGTCCTCGCCGGCCACCTCGGCTCGGCCGTAGTCGCCGACGGCAGCGTCGAGGTCGTCGACGGACTCTCGCGCCTGCTCGTGACGGTGGCCGTCGGGGGTCTGCTGCTCCCGGCCTTCCTGGCGCTCGACCGCGCCCTCGTGCGCCGGAGGCTCGGGTGAGGCCGCGCCCACGTCGCCGGAGGGTCGGTGTCGCCGGCGTCGTCCTCGTCCTGCTCGTGACGCTCTTCGGGCTGCTGCTCGGCCGGCTCGGCCAGCTCCAGCTCGTCCAGGGGCCGGAGCTCGCCCGCGCGGCCGTCACGCTCAACACCCGGACGGTCACCGAGCAGGCGCTGCGTGGCCGCATCCTCGACCGCACGGGTGCGCCCTTCGTCGACAACACCTTCGAGACCGTCGTCACCGTGCAGCGCTCGGTGCTCGTCGACGCGGCGGACGGCGGCCGCGACCTCGTCACGCGGGTCGCTGCGGCGCTCGGGCTGCCCTTCGAGCGGCTGTGGGGCAAGACGATGCTGTGCGGCACGGTGGATGCCCCCGCGGCCCCGGCGTGCTTCAACGGCTCGCCCTACGTACCGATCCCGGTCGCCACGGGTGTCGACGCGCGCCGGGCCCTGACCCTGCTCGAGCAGCCGGAGAAGTTCCCCGGGGTTGGGGTCGCCGCCCAGCCCGTGCGCTCCTACCCCCACCCCGACGGTGCCCTCGCTCCGCACCTGCTCGGCTGGGTGGCGCGAGCCGACGCCGCGGAGGTCACCGGGAGCGGGGGCCGCATCGGCGCCGAGGACGTCGTGGGCCGCTCGGGCCTCGAGGCGCAGTACGACGCCGTGCTCCGTGGCACCAACGGCGCGACCGTGGTCTCCATCGACCCGCGCGGGATCGTCACGGGCACGGTCGGGTCCACCGCCCCGGTACCGGGCCGCGACGTCGTGACCCACCTCGACGCCCGCCTGCAGGCACGCACCGAGGCCGCGCTCGCCCGCGCCGTCGGCTCGGCCCGTGCGCAGAAGCTGCGCGCCGACACCGGCGCCGCCGTCGTCGTCGACGTGACGAACGGTGCCGTCGTCGCGGCCGCGAGCTACCCCTCCTACGACCCGTCCGTCTTCGCCGGCGGCATCAGCAGCGCCGACCTCGCGCGCCTCGACGACGAGCGGGCCGGCACCCCGCTGCGCTCGCGGCTCACGGCCGAGACCTTCCCGCCGGCGTCGACCTTCAAGGTCGTCTCGGTGCCGGCGGCGGTCAACGCGGGGGCCGACCTCAAGGGGACCTACGACTGCTCGCCGAACCTCTCGGTCGGCGGCCGCGTCTTCGACAACTACGAGTCCCGGGGCTACGGACCGATCGACCTCCACAAGACCCTCGTCATCTCGTGCGACACCGTCTTCTACCGCCTCGCGTATGCCGCCTGGCTCGCCCAGGGCGGTCTGGCCGCGCCCGTGACGACCCCCGACCCCTTCGTGTCGATGGCCAAGGCTTTCGGGCTCGGGCAGCGCACCGGGGTCGACCTGCCGGGTGAGGCCGCCGGGCGCGTCCCGGACCGCGCGTGGAAGCAGCAGTACTGGCTCGCGACCAAGGACGAGACGTGCCGGCGGGCGTCCTCCGGCTACCCCGAGGTCGCGCGCACCGACCCGGCCCGGGCCGCCTACCTCAAGGAGCTGGCGGTCGAGAACTGCTCCACCGGCTACCAGTACCGCGCGGGCGACGCCGTCAACTTCTCGATCGGCCAGGGCGACACGGCCGTGACGATCCTGCAGATGGCCGGGGTCTACGCCGCGATCGCCAACGGCGGCACCCTGTGGCAGCCGCAGGTGGCCGCCGCGTACCGGTCCCCGGCGGGCACGACGACGATCCCGCCCCACCGCCTCGCCACGGTGCCCCTGCGAGCCGACGTCGCGGCATACGTCCGGTCGGCACTCGGCGACGTGACGCGTCCCGGCGGGTCGGCAGGCACCGCCTTCAAGGGCTTCCCGCAGGACCGCTACCCGGTCGCCGGCAAGACCGGCACCGGTGAGGTGTTCGGCAAGCAGGCGACGGCGTGGTTCGCCGGCTTCGGCCCCACGACGAAGCCGAAGTATGCCGTCGTGGTCGTCGTCGGGCAGGGCGGCTCCGGTTCGAAGGTGGCAGCCCCTGCCGTTCGCCAGATCTTCGATGCGATCCTTGCCCTGGGCCTCTAGCCCGCACGCACGCCCGCCGGCACCTGCGGCGAGGCCCGACCGAGAGGCGCCCTCGTGGACGACTACCTGAGGAGCGACGCCCCGGTCGTCGAGGCGCTCGACCGCGCATGGGACCGGAGCCGGCTCAGCCTGCGCACGCGCCTCGACCGGCTGCGCTCGCGGATCTTCCTCCTCGTCCAGTGCGCCGTCTCCGCGGGAGTCGCCTGGTGGCTCGCGACCGACGTCTTCGACCACCGGTCACCGTTCTTCGCGCCGGTCGTCGCCGTGGTCTGCCTCGGGATGTCCTACGGCCAGCGGCTGCGCCGGGTCTTCGAGGTCGCGGTCGGCGTCGCCGTCGGGGTGTTCACCGCCGACGTCTTCGTCCACGTCGCCGGCAGCGGCCCGTGGCAGATCTCCGCGGTCGTGCTCGTCTCCATGGGGATCGCGACGCTCCTCGACGGCAGCGCGGTCATCGTCACGCAGTCGGCCGTGCAGGGGATCGTCATCGCCGCGCTCGTCGCGAGCCCGGGGCAGGCCTTCGGGCGCTGGACCGACGCCCTCATCGGCGGGGCGATCGCCCTCGTCGCAGCGACCGTCGTCCCGCAGGCTCCGCTGCGCCGGCCCCGGGTCGCCGCCGCCGAGGCGGTGCGCAAGATCGGGGAGCTGCTGCGCCGGGCCGCTGCCAGCGCGCGCGACGACGACGTGGAGGGCGCGGCAGAGGTGCTCGCGTCGGCCCGTGGCACCGAGTCGCTCCTGCGGGACCTCCGGTCCGCCGCCGACGAGGGCCTCTCGGTCATCACGTCGTCGCCCTTCAAGCGGCACCACCGCGCCGGCGTGCGCAAGATGGTCGACCTCGTCGAGCCGCTCGACCGGGCCATGCGCAGCACGCGCGTGCTCGTGCGCCGGGTCACCGTCGCGGTCGGACGCGGCGAGGCGCTGCCGCCCGGCTACGAGGCGCTCCTGCTCGAGCTGGCCGAGGCCACCGACATCATCGGACGTGCGCTGTCCGAGAACGCGTCGCCCGAGATCGGGAGACCGGCGCTCCTCGCGGTCGCCACGGCGACGGGCTCGGTGCCGCGCACGTCGAGCCTGGCGACCGAGACGGTGCTGGCGCAGGTCCGCTCGACGATCGTCGACCTGCTCCAGGTCACGGGGCTCGACGTCGACCAGGCCATCGCGGCCCTCCCTCCGGAGAGCCCTCGCGGCCCCTGACGGGTCGTCTGGGGCCGGGGCGCCCCCGGTGTCGTCGGGATCCGTACGTCCGCGGGGCCTCTCGACGGGGGAGCGGACGTGCGCAGGGCCGGGTCCTCGTGGACCCGGCCCTGCGTCCTACCTGCGTCGACGGGTCAGGCGGACGGCGTCGACTCGTGCGGTCCGACGGCGAGCTTCTCCACCCGGGGGTCACCCGCGTCGGCGAAGTAGTCGGCCGGGATCGTCTCGTCCTTGCCCTCCGGAGCCTTGGCGGCCCGCAGGACGAGGGTGAGCACCGCTGCGAGGATGACGTTGATCGCGAAGGCTGTCACGGCGATGTAGCCGAGCTGGCCGATGACCGGGATGCTGGCCACCGAGCCGGCGAACGGGGACCCGTTCGACTTGTTCGTCACGTTGTAGGCGGCGACGGTGCCGTAGACCATGCCGACGGCCCAGCCCGCGAGCAGCGCCCACCGGTGGAACCAGCGCGTGTAGAGGTAGAACACCAGCGCGGGGAACGTCTGCAGGATCCAGATGCCGCCGAGGAGCTGGAAGTTGATCGCGTTGCTCTTGTCGAGGGTCAGCACGAAGATCAGTGCGAAGCCCTTGACGACGAGCGAGGTGACCTTGCTGACCTTGGCCTCCTGCGCCGTCGTCGCGTCGGGCTTGATCCACGCCTTGTAGATGTTGCGCGTGAAGGTGTTGGCCGCGGCGATCGACATGATCGCCGCCGGCACGAGCGCGCCGATCGCGATGGCCGCGAAGGCGACTCCCGCGAACCACGCCGGGAACATGTCCTCGAAGAGCTGCGGGATGACGAGCTGCCCGTTGACCTTGCCGTCGAGGCCGACCGGCTTGGTGCCGGCGGCGATCGCGACCCACCCGAGGAGCGCCAGCAGGCCGAGGAGGAAGGAGTATGCCGGCAGGATCGAGGCGTTCTTGCGGATCGTGTTGCGGCTCTTGGCCGACAGCGTGGCCGTGACCGAGTGCGGGTACATGAACAGCGCCATCGCCGAACCGAGCGCCAGCGTCGCGTAGGCCCAGTAGGCGCCGGCACCGGGGATGAAGACGTTGGGCTTGCCGGTGGCCGCGTTGGTCGTCGTCTTCATCTTGTGCTCGGCCGCGTCGAAGACGTGGCCCCACCCGCCCACCTTCGAGGGGAGGTAGATGACCGCGACGATGATGACGATGTAGATGAGGATGTCCTTGACGAACGCGATGATCGCCGGCGCGCGCAGACCCGAGGTGTAGGTGTAGAGCGCCAGGACGAGGAAGGCGATGAAGAGGGGCAGGTCCTTGGCGACCCAGTTGCCGCCGCCACCGACGCCCGCGACCTCGAGGACGGCCTGGATGCCGACGAGCTGGAGGGCGATGTAGGGCATCGTCGCGAGGAACCCGGTGACGGCCACGGCGAGGGACAGGCCACGCGAGCCGGACCGGCCGTGGACGAAGTCGGCGGGGGTGACGTAGCCGTGACGGTGCGAGACCGACCACAGGCGCGACATGAAGATGAAGATGATGGGGTAGAGGATGATCGTGT
This sequence comes from Terrabacter aerolatus, assembly GCF_007991735.1. Lineage (GTDB taxonomy): Bacteria > Actinomycetota > Actinomycetes > Actinomycetales > Dermatophilaceae > Terrabacter > Terrabacter aerolatus. Next base: position 29,483 of record NZ_BJYX01000013.1, read on the forward strand.
AGGGCACGGCGAAGAACCCGTTGACGGCGCCGAAGGCCCACATCGCGGCCGGCACGGCGACGAACGTGTAGGCCGTGTAGAGGTCGCCGCCGAGCAGGAACCACGTGATCCACGTGCCGAACGACCGGCCGCCGAGCCCCCACTCCTCGAGGCTCTCCATGCTCGCGGGCCGACGCCAGCGCGCCGCCCAGAAGCCGGCCGCCGCGACGACGACGAAGAAGAAGATGAGCACGGCGAGCGCGACGCCGTTGACGCCGCCGGTGTCGGCGGCCGGGGCGATGGCGAGGCTGCGGGCGGTCATCGGGTGCCGTCCTCTCGGGGAGCTCGACCGGACGGGTCGTCGTCGAGGTAGGAGTCGCCCTCGGGGTTCATCGGCACGTGCGGGCGCGCCCTGAGCACGATGCGGTAGGCCGAGTAGGTCAGCACCGAGCAGAGGATGACCCAGAGGAACTGGTACCAGATGAAGAACGGGAAGCCCCCGAGGCGGGGCTCGTCCTTGGCGTAGGTGCCGACGAGGAGCAGGGCGACGATGGGGATGGCGAGGAGCACGCCGGCGAGGACCAGCAGGCCCTTGTTCGCCGGGGGCGCCTCGTGGCGGTGCGGAGTGGTGCTCACTCGGGTGACCTCCGTTGGTCGGGCCGGATTGTTCGGCCGTGCGTCGCGGAAACTTACTCTCGCGGCACGCCGCCATGTGGCCTGCGACACCGGCAATTGCCCGGTTCTGTGCAGATCGTGACGTGGTGCCGGGACGCCGTCCCGAGGCGCTCGCGTGCACGGATAGGGTGGACACATGGCTGATTTCGATGTCGTTGTGCTCGGTGCCGGTCCTGGTGGCTACGTCGCGGCGATCCGCGCGTCGCAGCTCGGCAAGAAGGTCGCCGTCGTGGAGAAGCAGTACTGGGGCGGCGTCTGCCTCAACGTCGGCTGCATCCCGAGCAAGGCCCTGCTCAAGAACGCCGAGCTCGCGCACACCCTGACCCACGAGAAGGCGAAGTACGGCATCGAGGGTGACGCCACGATGAGCTTCGGCCCGACGCACGCCCGCAGCCGCAAGGTGTCCGAGGGCATCGTCAAGGGCGTCCACTTCCTCATGAAGAAGAACAAGATCGAGGAGATCGACGGCTGGGGCACGCTGACCTCGCCGACCTCGATGGACGTCGCCCTCAACTCCGGCGAGCAGCGCTCGATCACCTTTGACAACCTCATCCTCGCGACCGGCTCGGTCACCCGCATGATCCCCGGCGTCGAGGTCAGCAAGAACGTCGTCACCTACGAGGAGCAGATCCTCGACCCCGAGCTGCCCGGCTCGATCATCATCGCCGGCTCGGGCGCCATCGGCGTCGAGTTCGCCTACGTCATGAAGAACTTCGGCGTCGACGTGACCATCGTCGAGTTCCTCGACCGCATGGTTCCGACCGAGGACGCCGACGTGTCCAAGGAGCTGCTCAAGCACTACAAGAAGCTGGGCGTCAAGGTCATGCTCGGCACCAAGGTCGAGTCCGTCCAGGACACCGGCTCCGGCGTCAAGGTCACGGTCAGCCCCGCGGCCGGCGGCGACCAGCAGGTCCTTGAGGCGGACCGTCTGCTCTCGGCGATCGGCTTCGCCCCGCGCACCCAGGGCTTCGGTCTCGAGGCCACCGGCGTCGAGCTGACCGAGCGCGGCGCCATCGCCATCGACGCGTACGGCCGCACCAACGTGCCGGGCGTCTACGCGATCGGCGACGTGACGGCCAAGCTCATGCTCGCCCACGTCGCCGAGGCCATGGGCATCGTCGCCGCCGAGACGATCGCCGGCGTCGAGACGATGGCCATCGACTTCGCCTTCATCCCGCGAGCCACCTACTGCCAGCCGCAGATCGGCTCGATGGGCCTGTCGGAGGCGCAGGCCAAGGAGGCCGGGCACGACGTCAAGACGGCGACGTTCCCGTTCTCGGCCAACGGCAAGGCCATGGGCCTCGGCGAGCCGGTCGGCTTCGTCAAGGTCATCGCCGACGCGGAGCACAACGAGATCCTCGGCGCAGCGATGATCGGCCCCGACGTCACCGAGCTGCTCCCGGTCCTCAACCTCGCGCAGACGTGGGACCTCACGGCCGACGAGGTCTCGCGCACCGTCTTCGCGCACCCGACCCTCGGCGAGGCCGTCAAGGAGGCCGTCCACGGCATCGCGGGGCACATGATCAACTTCTGAGCACCGCGCACCACCCCCACGACGTATGCCGTCCGCTCGACTCGAGCGGACGGCATACGGCATGAACGGGTGACGGCCCGGCCGGGAACGGCAAGACGCCCCCGCGGAGTCCGCGGGGGCGTCTGGCTGTGTGGTCGGTGGCCGAGACCGATCAGTACCAGTGCTTACGGCCGCCGATGGCGCGACCCGTCGCGCCGAGCACGAAGAGCACGATGCCGATGACCAGGATGATGGCGCCGATGGTCACAAGGATGCTGAGGGACTTCACGAGAAGTCCGATGATCAGCAAGATGAGTCCGAGAACGATCATGGTGTCGCTTAGCTCCTTCAAGATGGATTCCCCGAGCAGTCAGGTCGTACCCAGCGGGCCGAGGTCCCCAAACGTCCTGTCGGTCACGAAACGGTCACGCGCCGCCGGACCCGGCCCGGTCTACGGTCCGCGCTGCACGCCCGGGCCGATTAGGACGGCCGGAGGGCCGCTGTTACGCTTGGAGACGCCGTAGATCGGCCGCGGATCGATAGCGCCCAGGTGGACATGCCCTGGAGCACCGCGCAACGAGAATGAGAAGGAGTCGGTGCATCCATGCCTTTGGAAGCTGACGTGAAGAAGCAGATCATGACCGAGTACGCCACGGTCGAGGGCGACACCGGCTCTCCCGAGGTCCAGATCGCGATGCTGACGCAGCGCATCAAGGACCTGACCGAGCACGCTCGGGCCCACAAGCACGACCACCACAGCCGTCGTGGTCTCCTCCTGCTGGTCGGCCGCCGCAAGCGCATGCTGCGCTACCTCGAGGCGACCGACATCGAGCGCTACCGTTCGCTGATCAAGCGACTCGGCCTGCGTCGATGAGTTCGTGACGAAAGGCGGTCACCGCGTCCTGCGGGGACCGCCTTTCGTCGTAGGTGCAGGCAGCCGACGCCCGTCGTAGCCGCACCAGGGCCAGCCGGCCCGAAGAAGAAACCACGCACACAACGACGATGTGCGCGGGCACTTGAGAAAAAGAAAGCGAGGGCCCACATGGAGGGTCCAGACATCACCTTCGCCGAGGCCGTCATCGACAACGGCAGCTTCGGCACCCGCACGGTCCGGTTCGAGACCGGCCGCCTCGCCCGACAGGCCGGCGGCGCCGTCACGGCCTACCTCGACGACGACACGATGCTCCTGTCGACGACGTCCGCGGGCAAGTCCCCCAAGGACCAGTTCGACTTCTTCCCGCTGACGGTCGACGTCGAAGAGCGCATGTACGCGATCGGCAAGATCCCCGGCAGCTTCTTCCGCCGCGAGGGCCGCCCGTCCACCGAGGCGATCCTCACCTGCCGCCTCATCGACCGCCCGCTGCGCCCGACCTTCAAGAAGGGTCTGCGCAACGAGGTCCAGGTCATCATCTCGGTGTTCTCGCTGAACCCCGACCACCAGTACGACGTGCTCGCCATCAACGCGGCCAGCGCCTCGACGCAGATCTCCGGCCTCCCGTTCTCGGGCCCCATCGGTGGCGTGCGCGTCTCGCTCATCGACGGCCAGTGGGTCGCCTTCCCGAACTTCTCCGACATCGAGCGCTCGGTCTTCGACATGGTCGTCGCCGGTCGCGTCGTCAAGCACGCCGACGGCAGCGACGACGTCGCGATCATGATGGTCGAGGCCGAGTCCACCGAGTCGACGTGGGACCTCGTCAAGAACGAGGGCAAGCAGGCGCCGACCGAGGAGGTCGTCTCCGAGGGCCTCGAGGCCTCCAAGAAGTTCATCAAGCAGCTCTGCGAGGCCCAGGCCCAGCTCGCTGCCGAGGCCGCCAAGCCGGTCCAGGACTTCCCGATCTTCCTCGACTACGAGGACGACGTCTACGCCGCCGTCGAGTCCGCCGTCGAGGCCGACACGACCGCTGCCCTCACGATCGCGGGCAAGCAGGAGCGCGAGGAGCGCCTCGACGAGATCAAGGCCGCCGCCAAGGCGCAGCTCGCCGAGCAGTTCGAGGGGCGTGACAAGGAGGTCTCGGCCGCCTTCCGCTCCGTGCAGAAGAAGCTCATCCGCCAGCGCATCCTGCGCGACAAGGTCCGCATCGACGGCCGTGGCCTCGCCGACATCCGCGCCCTGGGCGCCGAGGTCGAGGTCCTGCCGCGCGTGCACGGTTCGGCGATCTTCGAGCGTGGCGAGACCCAGATCATGGGCGTCACGACGCTCAACATGCTCAAGATGGAGCAGCAGCTCGACACGCTGAGCCCCGTCACGCGCAAGCGGTACATGCACAACTACAACTTCCCGCCCTACAGCACCGGTGAGACCGGCCGCGTCGGTTCGCCGAAGCGCCGCGAGATCGGTCACGGCGCCCTGGCCGAGCGTGCGCTCATGCCCGTCCTGCCGACGCGCGAGGAGTTCCCGTACGCGATCCGTCAGGTGTCCGAGGCGCTCGGCTCCAACGGTTCGACGTCGATGGGCTCGGTCTGCGCCTCGACCCTGTCGCTGCTCAACGCCGGTGTGCCGCTGCGCGCCCCGGTCGCCGGCATCGCGATGGGCCTCGTGTCCGACACCGTCGACGGCGAGACGCAGTACGCCGCGCTCACCGACATCCTCGGTGCCGAGGACGCCTTCGGCGACATGGACTTCAAGGTCGCCGGCACCAAGGAGTTCGTCACGGCCATCCAGCTCGACACGAAGCTCGACGGCATCCCCGCCTCGGTCCTCGCCGGCGCGCTGACCCAGGCCCGCGACGCACGTCTGCACATCCTCGACGTCATGGCCGAGTCCATCGACGTGCCCGACGAGATGAGCCCCTACGCGCCGCGGATCATCACGGTGAAGGTCCCCGTCGACAAGATCGGTGAGGTCATCGGCCCGAAGGGCAAGATGATCAACCAGATCCAGGACGACACGGGCGCCGACATCTCCATCGAGGACGACGGCACCGTGTTCATCGGTGCGGTCGACGGCCCCTCGGCCGAGGCGGCTCGCGCGGCGATCAACGCCATCGCGAACCCGACGATGCCCGAGGTCGGCGAGCGCTTCCTCGGCACCGTCGTCAAGACGACGACCTTCGGTGCGTTCGTCTCGCTGCTGCCCGGCAAGGACGGCCTGCTGCACATCTCCGAGGTGCGCAAGCTCGTCGGCGGCAAGCGGATCGACAGCGTCGACGACGTCGTCAAGATCGGCCAGAAGATCCAGGTGGAGCTCAAGGAGATCGACCCGCGCGGCAAGCTCAGCCTCGCAGCGGTCCTCGCCGAGGGCGACAACGGTGACTCGGCCGCCGAGGCCGACGCTCCGGCCACGGAGTCCGCTGACGCCTGACCGGTCCCGGATCCACACGGACGGCCCGCCACCCCACCGGGGTGGCGGGCCGTTCGCCGTCCCCGACCTCGAGTCCGGGGGATCGCGGTTGCGCGGGCGTCGTCCTCCGACAGGCGCGCCCGGCCCGGGAGGCAGGGGAGGAACGGCGGTGGCGACAGCCGTGGGTCAGTCGCGGCGACCGAAGCGGCCGGAGAGCCGCGGGTCGGTCTCCCACCACAGACCCGATGCGGCGGGCGCCTCGCTGCCCTGCTCGCCGTCCGCAGCGTCCACCTGGGCCCCGTCGACCTGAGCCGCCGGCCCGGACCGCGACCCAGACTGCACGACCCCGACCGGCGCGCCAGGGCGCGAGGTGGCGGGTCGGTTGGTGACGTCGCGCTGCTCGGCCTCGAGCTGCTCGTCGATGGCGCGCGCGTCCCGCTCGTCGCTGCGCACCCACTCCATGAAGACGGCACCGATGACCGGGAGCCCCACGGACTCCGCGACCGCGAGCAGCGCCCCGCCGCCGAGCTTCTGGTCGAGCGCCGGGTCGATTCCGCTGACGGGGCTGGAGAAGCCGGGGAAGTGCGGTGCCAGCAGCGTCGAGGAGGTCATGACGAGGATGCCGGGGATCGCGTCGAGCAGCCCGTCGACGAAGGCGAGGAAGGCGCGGACCGGAGGCGTGGCCCAGCGCGGCAGCAGCTCCTCGACGAGCAGCGGCAGCACGAAGAGCAGGCCCGAGCCGAGCAGCACGACGTAGAGCAGGGCGGCCACGGCCTCGGACTGCACCGACCGCTCGAACCAGGGGGTGTAGAAGACCGCCAGCAGCGTGCCCACCGCGAGCAGGGTGCTGACGGCCGGGAACATCAGGGCCCGTGCGAGCCGGCTGTCGAGGAGCCGCAGCAGCCAGTGCCCGGACCCGGAGGAGGTGGCCTTCAGCAGGCGCACGGGGTCGCCGAGCGCCAGCCCGACCGGGGTGAGCGACGCCAGCACCCCGACCTGCAGCGCACCGATCCAGAAGACCTGCGTGCGGTAGACCGCGAGGGGTCCGCACACGGCATACGCCAGCGTCCCCACCCCGAGACCGAGGTAGAGGGCGGGCCGCCACCACGACCAGGGCACCCCGCCGCGGCGCGCACGCCGCAGCCACACCGCATAGGGCACCACCGCGAGGGCCACGAGGGCCAGCCCGACCGGTGCCGGGGTCCACGCGGTGAGCAGGGACGTCGGGGTGAACACGGGCACGACCGGCATCGTCGCGCCCGGTCCTGAGTGTCCGGTGGGAACGGGGCGCCGCGGGGAGCGTGGCCGTCGCCGGCTCACCGTCGCGGGTCCGTATGCCGTGGGCGGCCGCCCACGCCCGAGCGCGCTCGTTAGGGTGGCCGGGTGAGCGACACGACAGGCAGGCAGTCCCGCGACACCAAGGTCGCCGTCATCGGGGCCAGCGGCCGGATGGGGTCCGAGGCGGTGCGTGCCGTCGAGACGGCCTCGGGGCTGTCCCTCGTCGGGGCCTACGGGTCCGGCGACGACCTGGGCGACCTCGGGGGTGCCGAGGTCGCCGTCGAGCTGACCGTGCCCGGCGCCTCGCCCGCCAACGTCGCCCACTGCGTGGAGCGCGGCGTCCACGTCGTCGTCGGCACCACCGGCTGGGACGACGAGCGGCTCGAGACGCTCCGTGGGCAGCTGACGCAGGCCCCGCCGGCGGCCTCCGGGACCGGGGTCGGCGTGCTCATCGCGCCGAACTTCGCCATCGGGGCGCTGCTCATGATGTCGTTCGCCGCCAAGGCCGCCCCCTTCTTCGAGTCCGTCGAGGTCATCGAGCTGCACCACCCGGCCAAGGTCGACGCGCCGTCCGGCACGGCCGCGCGCACCGCGGCGATGATCGGGCGGGCCCGCTCCGAGGCCGGGTGCGCTCCCGTGCCCGACGCGACGACGCACGACCCCGACGGCGCCCGCGGCGCCCGGGTGGACGGCATCCCCGTGCACTCCGTGCGGCTGCGGGGACTGACCGCCCACCAGGAGGTGCTGCTCGGCAACGCGGGCGAGATGCTCACGCTGCGTCACGACTCCTTCGACCGGGACAGCTTCATGCCCGGTGTCATCGCAGCGGTGCGCGCGGTCGCCGACCACCCCGGCCTGACCGTCGGGCTCGAGCACTACCTCGGTCTGGCCTGACCGGCGCCGCCGAACGATCCTGCTGAACGAGCCTGCCGTGGCCATCCCCAAGGTCGTCCTCTTCTACGCGTTCCGGCCGCTCGCCGACCCCGACGCGCTCCGACTGTGGCAGCGTGACCTCTGCGAGGGCCTCGGGCTGCGCGGTCGGATCCTGCTGTCCCCGCACGGGATCAACGCGACGGTCGGCGGCGACGTGACCGTGCTCAAGACCTACGTGCGCAAGACCCGCGAGTACGCCCCCTTCCACGACATCGACGTGAAGTGGAGTGACGGGACCGGGCTCGACGGCGCCGGGCGCAGCCTCGACTTCCCGCGTCTCGTGGTCAAGGTCCGCGACGAGATCGTCTCGTTCGGGGTGCCCGACGAGATCGTCGTCGACGAGAGCGGTGTCGTCGGCGGCGGCACCCGGCTGCGTCCCGACGAGCTCGACGCCCTCGTGGCCGAGCGCGGGGACGACGTCGTGCTCTTCGACGGACGCAACGCCGTCGAGGCGCAGGTGGGGCACTTCCGCGGCGCGGTCGTGCCCGACATCGGGCACACGAGCGACTTCGTGCGCGAGCTCGACGCCGGCCGGTGGGACGCGCTCAAGGGCCGCCCCGTCGTCACCTACTGCACGGGCGGCATCCGGTGCGAGGTGCTGACCAGCATCATGCGCTCGCGCGGCTTCGAGGAGGTCTACCAGCTGGACGGGGGCATCGTGCGCTACGGCGAGGAGCGCGGTGACCGCGGCCTGTGGGAGGGCCACCTCTACGTCTTCGACGAACGGATGGCCGTGCCCTTCACCGACGAGGCCGTGCACCTGGCCGCGTGCCACGTGTGCGGCACGCCGACGAGTCGCCTGCACAACCGCGAGGACCTGCCCGGGCGTCCGCTCCAGCCGGTCTGCGACGCCCACGCCTGATCTGCCTCAGGGGCCTGGCTGCTCCTCGGGAGCACGCATGCGCCAGGCGTCCGTCACGAGCTCCTCGAGCCGAGTGGTGTCGACGCTCTCGAGCCGCAGCATGACGAGCGGGGCGCCGTCATAGCCCGGCGTCGTGAAGAAGAGGTCGGGCTCACCGAGGAGCAGCGCCTGCTTCTCGGCCTCGTCGCCGACGTAGAGCACGGCGACGTCGGTCCGGATGACGCGTCTCTGCCCCGGCACCCGCTCGGGCCAGGACCAGATGAAGCCCTTGTCGCCGACCCGGAAGTCGAAGCCCTGGCTCGGGTTCTCCTCCACCCCGGGCAGCGCGAGGGCCAGTCGGCGCACGTCGTCGGCGTCGGCCACCGGATCAGGCCCAGCCCAGCGCGCGCAGGACGGCCGCCGTGGCGGCGCCCAGCACGACGACGACGATGAACGGCGCGCGGAGCAGGAGCGCGACGACGGCGACGGCGACGGCGGCTGCCCGGGCGTCGAGCACGAACGAGCCGCCGGGACCCGTGAAGGCCTGCGTCGCGACGAGGGCTGCGAGCAGTGCGATGGGCAGGGCGGCCGTGATCCGGCGGACGCGCGGGGCGTCGAGCAGGTGAGCGGGCACGAGGTGTCCGGCGAGCTTGAGGCCGAAGGCGATCGCGGCTGCGACGAGGATGGCGGTCCACAGGCTCACGGCTGCTCCCGCCGGGGAGTGTGCCACGCGAGCAGCGATGCCGCGGCGGCCGTCACGACGGGTATGCCGGGTGGCAACGTCGGTGACAGCACGATGGCCACGACGGCGCCCACGACCGCGATGGCGACCGCGTCCCGGTTGCGCAGTCGCGGCCAGAGCAGGGCGGTGAACGCGGCGCAGGCGGCCGCGTCGAGACCATAGGTGCGCGGGTCGCCGATGAGGTTGCCGATGAGGGCCCCGGCGAGCGTCGTGAGGTTCCACAGCACGAAGACGGTCAGGCCGGTGACCCAGAAACCCAGCCGGGAGGTGCGCTCGTCGTCCTGGGCCACGGCCACGGCGGTCGACTCGTCGATGGTCAGGTGGGCTGCCGCGACCCGGACGGGCCCGCGCGCGCCGAGCAGGTGGGTCAGCTCGAGGGCGTAGAGCCCGTTGCGGATGCCGAGCATCGACGAGGCCGCGATCGCTGCAGGCGCGGCGTGGAGGCCGTTCGCGATGATGCCGACGAAGGCGAACTGCGAACCGCCGGTGAACATCAGCAGCGACAGCGCCATCGCCTGCCACGTGTCGAGCCCGGCCGCGACGGCCAGCGCACCGAAGCTGATGCCGTAGGCGCCGGTGGCGACTCCCACCGACAGGGCCTGGCGCACGACGGCGCGGCGGGCCCCCGAGGCGGCGGCAGCTCCCGCCGGGCTCACGCCTGCTCCGCGCCCTCGCTGTCGACGACGGCCGCCGACAGGCGGATCTCACCGGTGGTGTTGCCGTCCTGGGACACGACCCGCTCGCGGTGCGCGCCGTCGGCGAGCATGCCGGCGGCGGTGAGGAAGCCCCTGGTGGCCTCGTCGGCTGCGAGCACCCAGGCTGCGAGCTCGGACCGGCCGCGACCGCGCGTCGTGTCGACCACGGCGTGCAGCAGGCGTGACCCGTGGCCCTGGCGGCGGGCGTCCGGGTGCACCCCGAGCACGAGCAGCTCGGCCGTGCCGGCGTGCGCGTCGGCGTCGTCCGAGGCCCCGACGGCGGCGAACCCGACGACCTGCTCACCGGCGCAGGCCACGAGCAGCACGCCGTCGCCGGACTGGTCGCCCTCGAGCGTCGCGCGCCAGGCGTTCGCGAACGCCCGCGGCTCGAAGGTGGCGAGGACCTCGGGAGCGAGCACCGCGGCATACGCCTCCCGGAAGACGACGGCCTGCACGAAGCCGACCGCGGGGGCGTCGGAGGCCCGCGCGACCCGCACCGACGCGTCGGCGACCGGCCCGCGCTCGTGCCCGTGGTCGTGCCCGTGGTCGTGCCCGTGTGCGTTCTCGTCCTCGTGTGCCACCACGGCATCCTCTCAGGCCGGAGCTCGCCCCCGGACACTCGCCGACGCCCCCGAGCACCCCGGCTTTGGACGCCCCCGGCCGCATCTCGCATACTGGACTCATGTATGGCAACGACGTCATCGACCCGAACGAACCGCTGAACGCGGCCGAGACCGACGCGTACGACGCGGCGACGGCGCACGAGGACCAGCGGGACGCCGTCGGGGATGACTTCGAGGCCCTCATCGCCGCCGACCAGCGCATCGAGCCGCGCGACGCGATGCCGGACACCTACCGCGAGACGCTGATCCGCCAGATCGCCCAGCACGCGCACTCCGAGATCATCGGCATGCAGCCCGAGGGCAACTGGATCACGCGGGCGCCCTCGCTGCGCCGCAAGGCCATCCTCATCGCGAAGGTCCAGGACGAGGCCGGCCACGGGCTCTACCTCTACTCCGCGGCCGAGACGCTCGGCATCGACCGGCAGGAGCTGCTCGACCGGCTCCACGACGGCAAGCAGAAGTACTCCTCGATCTTCAACTACCCGACGCTGACGTGGGCCGACTGCGGAGCCATCGGCTGGCTCGTCGACGGTGCGGCCATCATGAACCAGGTGCCGCTCTGCCGGTGCTCCTACGGCCCGTACGCCCGGGCCATGATCCGCGTGTGCAAGGAGGAGTCCTTCCACCAGCGGCAGGGGTTCGAGATCCTCTGGAACCTCATGCGCGGCACCGAGTCCCAGAGGGCCATGGCCCAGGACGCCGCCGACCGCTGGTGGTGGCCGGCGCTCGCGATGTTCGGACCGCCCGACACGGGCGAGGCCGCCAAGGGTGGCCACACCGCGCAGTCGATGGCGTGGGGCATCAAGCGGTTCAGCAACGACGACCTCCGCCAGAAGTTCGTCGACATGATGGTGCCGCAGGCCGAGAAGCTCGGCATCGTGCTGCCCGACCCCGACCTGCGCTGGAACCCCGAGCGCGGCCACTACGACTTCGGCGAGGTCGACTGGGACGAGTTCTGGCGGGTGCTGCGCGGCGACGGCGCCTGCAACGCCGAGCGCATCGCCCACCGACGCCGGGCCCACGAGGAGGGCGCGTGGGTGCGCGAGGCCGCCAACGCGTACGCCGCCAAGCAGGCCACCCGCGAGCAGCAGCAGCAGCAGAAGGAGAGTGCCGCGTGAGCGGAGCCACCACCGCGTCCACGAGTGCCGGGGCGCCGTCCGAGCCTGCCCCGGCCGCACCGGGGGAGCGGAGCTGGCCGCTCTGGGAGGTCTTCGTCCGGGGCAAGCGCGGCCTGTCGCACGTGCACGTCGGCTCGCTCCACGCGCCCGACGCCGAGCTGGCGCTGCGCAACGCCCGCGACGTCTACACCCGTCGTCAGGAGGGTGTCTCGATCTGGGTCGTCAAGGCCGACGACGTCACGGCGAGCAGCCCGTCCGAGAAGGACTCCTTCTTCGACCCGGCCGGCGACAAGATCTACCGGCACCCGACGTTCTACGACGTGCCCGAGGATGTCGAGTACCTGTGAGCGACCACGTGACCTCAGCGGCCCCCTCGGCCTCGGAGTCCGCCGAGCGCGAGTCGCTGCCCGGCGCCGCCGAGAACACCGGCGCCGCCCCGGGCGCCAAGCCGTACGCCACCTACCTCCTCGGCCTCGCCGACGACGCGATGGTCTACGCCCAGCGCCTCGGTGAGTGGATGACGAACGCCCCCCAGATCGAGGAGGACATGGCGCTCGGCAACATCGCCCTCGACCTGCTCGGTCAGGCGCGCGGCCTCTACCCCTACATCGGCTCGATCGACGGCACCGGCCGCGGCGAGGACGACTACGCCATGCTGCGCGACGAGCGGCGGTGGCACAACGTCCACCTCGTCGAGCAGGAGCGGGGCGACTTCGCCGACGAGATGGCCCGGCTCCTGTGGTTCTCGGCCTACCAGGTCGAGCTGCACACGGCCCTGACCGCATCCGCCGACGATGTCGTCGCCGGCGTCGCGGGCAAGGCGCTCAAGGAGGTGCGCTACCACCTCGACCACGCGTCACTCTGGGTCGTGCGACTCGGGGACGGCACCGAGGAGTCCCACCGGCGCATGCAGGCAGCCCTCGAACACGTGCTGCCGCACCTGGCCGAGCTCTTCGACCACGACGAGGCCTCGGTGCTCGCGGCCGACCTCGAGGTCGGGGTGCTGCCCTCGACCCTGCACGACGCGGTCGTGGCCCGGGTCGCACGCGTCGTCGAGCAGGCGACGCTGACCCTTCCCGACGGCTCCCGGTGGCGCTCGCGAGGAGGTCGTGCGGGCATCCACTCGCGGCCCATGGGCTCGCTCCTGGCCGAGATGCAGCACATCGCGCGGTCCCATCCCGGCGCGACGTGGTGACTGTGGTGGCCGTGGGTTCAGCTCTCGCAGAGGCGATCTCGCGCATCCCCGACCCCGAGGTCCCCGTCATCAGCATCGCCGACCTCGGCATCCTGCGGGACGTCGACGTCGACGAGCAGGCGCACACCGTCGCGGTGACGATCACCCCGACCTACAGCGGGTGCCCTGCCATGGAGGCCATCGCGTCGCGCATCGTCTTCGAGGCAGGCCGCCAGGGGTATGCCGCCGACGTGCGCACACAGCTGTCGCCGGCGTGGACCACGGACTGGATGAGCGACGCTGGACGAGAAGCCCTGCGGCGCTTCGGGATCGCGCCCCCGGGGGCCGTGCCGACGGGGGAGGGGAAGGGCCCGGTGGCCGTGACGCTCAGCCGCCACGTCGTCACCTGTCCGCTCTGCGGCTCCACCGACACCACCGAGATCGCCCATTTCGGCTCGACCGCGTGCAAGGCCCTGCGTCGCTGCAACGCGTGCCTCGAGCCCTTCGACGAGTTCAAGGCCATCTGACATGACCGACGTCACCACCCCCGGCGCAGTGCCCGCTCCGGCCTCCGTCCCTGCGACCGGATCAGCCGAGACCGGGTCGTCCGGGACCGGGTCGTCCGGGACCGGGTCGTCCGGGACCGGGTCGGCCGGGACCGGCGGTGCCCGACACCGTGCGCGCTTCCATCCGCTCACCGTCTCGTCGGTCGAGCGCCTGACCGAGGACGCCGTCGCCGTGACCTTCACCGTGCCGGATGAGCTCGTCGACGAGTTCGCCTTCGAGCCGGGCCAGCACCTGACGCTCCGGGCCACCATCCGCGGCGAGGACGTGCGCCAGTCCTACTCGATCTGCCAGTCGCGCCGGGCCGACCCCGCGGGGCGCCGGCTCCGCGTTGCAGCCGCCCGCGTGCCGGAGGGGCGGATGTCGAACTGGCTCAACGACGGCGTGTCCCCGGGGGACGTCGTCGAGGTCATGACCCCCCAGGGGTCGTTCACGTGCGCGACCCGGCCCGACGGCATACGCCATCACGTCGCGATCGCCGCGGGATCGGGCATCACGCCCGTCCTCTCGCTCCTGACGACGGCGCTCGAGGAGGAGCCGGGCTCGCGCGCGACGCTGCTCTTCGGCAACCGCCGCACGAGCTCGATCATGTTCCTCGAGGAGCTCGAGGACCTCAAGAACCGCTTCCCGGGGCGTTTCCACCTCGTCAACGTGCTCTCGCGCGAGGCCCAGGACGTCGAGCTGTTCCACGGCCGGCTCGACTCCGAGCGGCTCGCGGCGATCTTCGGCTCGCTGCTGCCGGTCGGGTCGGTCGACGAGTGGTACCTCTGCGGGCCGTTCGCCATGGTGACCGGTGCCGAGGCGCTGCTCACGGGCCGCGGCGTCGATGCCCGGCACATCCACCACGAGATCTTCCACGTCGACGACGGGACCGAGCCCAGGCGCAAGGTCGTCGTCGACGCCGGCGCACCGCCCGAGGCCACCGTCACCGTCAACCTCGACGGGCGCACGACGGTCATCCCCATGCCGAGTCGCGAGGAGACGATCCTCGACGCGACCCTGCGCGCCCGGCCCGACGCGCCCTACTCGTGCACCGGGGGAGTCTGCGGCACCTGCCGGGCCAGGCTCGTGTCGGGTGAGGTGCGGATGGACCGCAACTACGCGCTCGAGCCCGAGGAGGTCGCGGCCGGCATCGTGCTCGCGTGCCAGAGCCACCCGGTGACCGACGCCGTCAGCCTCGACTACGACGCCTGACCCTCGGGACCACCTCGCTGTGTGCATTAGGCGTCGTTCAGGCACCGCTGACTGCACACGGCACCGGGTCAGGCCGCAGCTGACAGCGTCGAGGAGCACCGCCGTCTGCGGCACGGCTTCACCGACCCTCGCCAACCGCGCACGCGCAGGAGGTCGCCGACCTCCGCTGCCAGCGCGCAAGGAGTGACGGCCACGTCTGTCCAGAACACCCGCACGGTGACCCGCCCCAGCCGCGCCGAGCCTCGATCGCGTATGCCGTCGCGGACCCGCGCGGCCCATCCGTCGTGCCCGAGCCTCCCGTCCACCTCGAGCACGACCTGCTCCGCCTCGTAGAGGTTGTCGCAGCGACGGCCCGAGCCGATGTGGTGCTGCCGGAGGGCGAGCGGCAGACCGTGGGCGCGCTCGACGTCGCGGATGTAGCGCACCTCGGCGGCGCTCTCGGCGCCGGCGCCCACGTCGGTGAGGCACTCGCGGAGCAGGGCGCGGTGCGTCTGGTCCGGTCGAGCCGCGAGGGCCTCCGCGAGACGGCCCTCGTCCGTGAGGCGCCGTTGGCACGCGCGAGCGGCGAGGGCCAGCACCCGATCGAGCGGTGAGCGCATGCCGAGGTCGAGAACGGTGTGCTCGACTGTGGTCCGGTGCGGCCACGCCCAGTCGTCGAGACGTTCGTCGAAGCGCCTCGACCGCGTGACCTGTATGCCGTCGCGGATGCTGGCCCGCCGACCGGCCGGGACGATGACGTGGACCGACTCAGGCTCGCGCCGTTCCAGCCCCCAGGCCAGGGCAGCGCTCGGTCCGGCGAGGGCAGCGGGGCGCCCGACGAAGAGCAAGGCCGCCACGGCCCGGACCTCCCAGTCGTCCCGGCCCGGGGTCGTGAGGTAGACCCCCGGATGCACGGCGACCCATCGACCGGACGCGACGGCCCACCGGATGGCCTCGTCGCCGATGCCTGCCGCCAGGGCCTGCCCGCGGCTGATGAGCCCCGCCTGACCGGACACCCTGGCTCGGAGACGCGGTGACTCCTCCAGAACGCGGTCGGCCAGCACGTGACCATGCTGCCGACCAGCTGCGCTGTACCGCTCCCACCGTGCACAGGTGGGAGTCTCGCGGGGCTGGTGTGTGCATGAATCGGGGTCCTGACCCCGAGCGGTGCACACAGCGCGGTGCGTCGGCGGCGGCATGTGGTCGTGGGGTCGGGGGGCAGGGTTAGGCTGCGGAGCGTGCGTCAGTACCTCGACCTCCTCGACCACGTCCTGACCCACGGTCAGGAGAAGTCCGACCGGACCGGCACCGGGACGCTCAGCGTGTTCGGCCACCAAATGCGCTTCGACCTCGCCGACGGCTTCCCGGCCCTGACGACGAAGAAGCTGCACCTGCGCTCGATCATCGGCGAGCTGCTGTGGTTCCTGCGCGGTGACACCAACGTGCGCTGGCTCCAGGAGCGCGGCATCAGCATCTGGGACGAGTGGGCCGACCCCGCCACGGGCGACCTCGGTCCCATCTACGGCTACCAGTGGCGGTCCTGGCCCACCCCCGACGGCCGGCGCGTCGACCAGATCGCCAAGGTCATCGAGCAGATCCGCACCAACCCCGACAGCCGCCGGCTCATCGTCTCGGCGTGGAACGTCGCCGACGTCGACGACATGGCGCTGCCGCCCTGCCACACGATGTTCCAGTTCTACGTCTCGCCCCCCGGAGCCGACGGCCGGCGGCGCCTGTCGTGCCAGCTCTACCAGCGCAGCGCCGACATCTTCCTCGGCGTGCCGTTCAACATCGCCAGCTACGCCCTGCTCACGCAGATGGTGGCGCAGCTGACCGACCTCGAGCCGGGGGAGTTCGTGCACACGCTCGGCGACGCCCACCTCTACCTCAACCACCTCGACCAGGCCCGTCTCCAGCTGACCCGCACGCCGCACCCGCTCCCGACGATGCGGATCAACCCCGACAAGAAGGCGATCGACGACTTCGACCTCGAGGACTTCGAGCTGGTCGACTACGTCGCCGACCCCGGCATCAAGGCCCCCATCGCCGTCTGAGGCCGGACGTCTGGGAGCCTTGGCGCCATGACCACCGTGCTGCCGAACGTCACCCTGATCGCTGCCGTCGGGCGCAACGGGATCATCGGCGACGGCCTGACGATGCCGTGGCACATCTCCGAGGACCTGAAGTTCTTCAAGCGCACCACGATGGGTCACCCGATGGTCATGGGCCGCCGGACCTTCGACTCCATGGGCGCGCTGCCCGGCCGTCGCAGCGTCGTCGTGACCCGGCAGGCCGACTGGAGTGCGCCCGGGGTCGAGGTCGCGCACTCCCTGCCCGACGCGCTCGCGCTCGTCGCGGACGACGAGCAGGTCTTCGTCGTCGGCGGGGGAGAGATCTACCGCCAGGCGATGGCGTATGCCGCCCGCCTCCTCGTCACCGAGGTCGATCAGTCCCCGGAAGGCTCCGTCACCTTCCCCCCGATCGATGCCGCGGACTGGGCCGAGACGGCGCGAGAGGAGCGCTCCGGCTTCGCCTGGGTCACCTACGAGCGACGCGGCTGACGCGGCATACGTTCTCTTCGGGAAAGAAGGTCGGATCGGGCTGTGACGCCTCGCCGACCCGACCGATGTAGGGGGTGGCGAGGCACTACTCGGACCCCCGAGCGAGTAGTGCCTCGCCTCTCTCGTGCTCGTGGCGAGGTGGCGCGTGCGGCGGGCGTGGGCGTGGCGTCGGGCGGGCAGGTGTGAGCGCTAACCTTGGGCCCATGGCTGACGCACCCGCCCTCGGACGTGTTCTCTCGGCGATGGTCACCCCCATGAGGTCTGACGGTTCCATCGACCTCGACGCCGCTCAGCGCGTCGCGACCCACCTCGTCGACGCAGGCCACGACGGCCTCGTCGTCTCGGGGACCACCGGCGAGTCGCCGACGACCTCCTCCGAGGAGAAGGACGAGCTGCTCCGCGCCGTCATCGACGCCGTGGGGGAGCGGTGCGTCGTCATCGCCGGTGCCGGCAGCAACGACACCGCCAAGAGCGTCGAGTCGGTGCGCCTGGCCCAGAAGGCCGGTGCCCACGCCGTCCTGGCGGTGACGCCCTACTACAACAAGCCTCCGCAGGCCGGCCTCGTCGCGCACTTCCGGGCGATCGCCGACGCGAGCGACCTGCCCGTCATGGTCTACGACATCCCCGGCCGGTCCGGCATCGCCATCGCGCGCGAGACCTACCTCCGCATCGCCGAGCACGAGCGCATCACAGCCGTCAAGGACGCGCGTGGTGACCTCTGGTTCGCCGGCGAGATGATGGAGCAGACGGGGCTGGACTGGTACTCCGGCGACGACGCGATGAACCTCGCGCACTTCGTCAACGGCGCGGTCGGTTTCGTCGGCGTCACCTCTCAGGTGGCCCCGGTGGCCTACCGCGAGATGGCCGACGCCGTGGTCGAGGGCCGCTGGGACGACGCACGCGCCGTGCACCACCGGCTCGTCCCGCTCGTCAACGCCGTCATGAACGTCACGCAGGGCGCGATCATGGCCAAGGCCGGCCTCGCGCTCCAGGGCGTCATCGGGTCCCCGACCCTGCGCCTGCCGCTCGTCGAGGCCGACGACGCCGAGACGGCCCTGCTCCGCGAAGCACTCTCGGCGGTCGGATGACCGCCCCCTGACCAGTGACCGGAGCCCACGACGGCCCGGCAGCACCACCGAATGACAGGACACCTGTGAGCCATCCCCACCCCGAGCTGACCACGCCACCAGCCCTTCCCGACAACGGCCTGCGGGTCGTCGCGCTCGGCGGGCTCGGCGAGGTCGGGCGCAACATGGCCGTCCTCGAGACGAAGGGCAAGCTCCTCGTCATCGACTGCGGCGTGCTCTTCCCCGAGGACCACCACCCCGGCGTCGACCTCATCCTCCCGGACTTCAGCTACATCGCCGACCGGCTCGACGACATCGTCGCCATCGTGCTGACGCACGGCCACGAGGACCACATCGGCGCGGTGCCCTACCTGCTCAAGCTCAAGGGCGACATCCCGCTCATCGGCTCCACGCTGACCCTCGCCCTCATCGAGGCCAAGCTCAAGGAGCACCGCATCCGGCCGTACTCCATGGCCGTCAAGGAGGGCCAGCGCGAGAAGCTCGGCGTCTTCGACCTCGAGTTCGTCGCGGTCAACCACTCGATCCCCGACGCGCTCGCCGTCTTCGTGCGCACCGAGGCAGGCACGCTGCTGCACACCGGTGACTTCAAGATGGACCAGCTGCCGCTCGACGGTCGCCTCACCGACCTGCGCGCCTTCGCCCGGCTCGGCGAGGAGGGTGTCGACCTCTTCCTCACCGACTCGACGAACGCCGACGTCCCCGGCTTCACGACGCCCGAGCTCGAGATCGCGCCGGCCATCGACAAGGTCTTCCGGCACGCCGAGCGCCGGATCATCGTCGCCTGCTTCAGCAGCCACGTCCACCGGGTGCAACAGGTGCTCGACGCCGCCGAGAAGGCCGGGCGCAAGGTCGCCATGGTGGGCCGCTCGATGGTGCGCAACATGGGCATCGCCGCCGACCTCGGCTACCTCAGGGTGCCCGACGGCATCCTCGTCGACATCAAGAAGATCGACGGGCTGCGCGACGACGAGCTCGTCCTCATCTGCACCGGCTCCCAGGGCGAGCCGATGGCTGCGCTGTCGCGGATGGCCAACCGCGAGCACCGGATCGACGTCGGCCCCGGCGACACCGTGCTGCTCGCGAGCAGCCTCATCCCCGGCAACGAGAACGCCGTCTACCGCATCATCAACGGCCTCATGCGGCTCGGTGCCAACGTCGTGCACAAGGGCAACGCCAAGGTGCACGTCTCGGGGCACGCCAGCGCGGGCGAGCTGCTCTACTGCTACAACATCGTCAAGCCCGGCAACGTCCTGCCCGTCCACGGCGAGTGGCGCCACATGTACGCCAACGCCCAGCTCGCGATCCAGTCCGGCGTGCCGGAGGAGAACGTCGTGCTCGCCGAGGACGGCGTCGTCGTCGACCTCGTGGACGGCGTGGCCCGGGTCGTCGGGGTCGTCGAGTGCGGCTACGTCTACGTCGACGGCAGCAGCGTGGGCGGTGCCGACGAGGCGCTGCTCAAGGACCGCCGGATCCTGCGCGACGAGGGTTTCATCACCTGCGTCGTCGTCCTCGACGCAGCCACCGGCAAGATCGCGAGCGGGCCGGAGATCACGGCCCGCGGGTTCGTCGAGGACGACGAGATCTTCCAGCAGGTCATCCCCAAGGTCGAGCGCGCCATCGAGGAGGCCGTCGCCAAGGGCGTCCGCGACGACCAGCAGCTCCAGCAGGTCATCCGCCGGGCCGTCGGATCGTGGGTCGGCGGCAAGATCCGCCGCCGCCCCATGATCATCCCGGTCGTGCTGCAGGCCTGAGGTGACGGTGCACGAGGTCGAGAAGGGCACCGGCCGGCCCGGTGACGACCTCGCCGCGACGGACGTCGAGGACAACGAGCAGGCCGCGCCGGCCCGGGAGGCGGCACGACGCCGTGTGCCGGCCCGCCGGTGGCTCGACGTCGCCATCGGTGTGGTCCTGGTCGGCCTGGGCGCGGTCGGTGCGCTCCGGTGGTGGGACTCGACGGCATACGTCGTCGTGGTGCTCCAGACGGCGGGTCCCTTCGTCGTCGTGGGCCTCGGGCTGCTCGCCGTCGCCACCCTCCTGCTGCGCCGGTGGTGGATGCTGGTTCCGGTCGTCGCCGTGCTCGTCGTCGCGTCCGCGGTGGCGGCGCCGGCCTTCCGGGCGTCGACGTCGCCCAAGGCCGACCGCGACCTCACCGTCATGTCGGCCAACGTGTGGATCGGCTCGGCCAACGCCGCGCAGCTGATGGACGCCGTGCGCTTCCACTCCGTCGACGTGCTCGTCGTCACCGAGGCGACGCCCGAGTTCGTGCGCAGGCTCGACTCCGAGGGAGCCACCGACTACTTCAACCACCGGGAGGGCGTCGCGCGATCCGAGACGTACACCGGCACCATGGTGCTCTCGCGCTACCCGCTCTCGGTCCGCAGCCTCGGCACGGACCCCGCCGTCGAGGGCACCCGGAGCATCCAGCCGGAGCTCGACGTGACGGTGCCCAACGGCACGGTCCGCCTCAAGGTCGCCCACCCGACGGCGCCCCTGCAGGGCGACACCGCCGAGTGGCGTGCCGGTCTTCGGGCGCTCCAGACGTGGAAGGAGCGGCTCGACGGCGACGAGCCGCTCGTCATGGCCGGCGACTTCAACGCGGGCTTCGGCCACCCGGGCTTCCGTGACCTCGCCGACGGCCTCGACGACGCCCAGCGCACCGACGGCCAGGGCTGGGTGCGCACGTGGCCCTTCGCGGGCCACCGCCTGCCGGCGTTCGTCCAGCTGGACCACCTGCTGAGCCGCGGCCTGACGGTCGTCGAGGCCGGGCAGGTCGCGTTCAACCGTGCCGACCACGCGGCGGTCTGGGCGAGCTACCACCTGCCGGCCCGCTGAGCAGGAGGCGACGGACCCAGCGCGCGGGCGGGGTCACCAGGGGCGCTCGACCTCGACGTCCCGGGGGTCGGTGCCCTCGACCGTCCAGCCGCTGTCGGTGAGCGTCCACGTCGCGTCGGTGCCGCGCTCCACGAGCCGCGCGACGGCGGCGACGAGACGCTCGACGCCCTCGAGGGTGCTGCCGAGGCCGATGCTCGCGCGGACCGCCGTGGAGGCGCGCTCGCCCCACGGGTCCTCGAGCAGCTCGTCGACGAGCAGGTGGGCGCAGAACTTGCCGTCGCGGACGCCGATGCCGTGCTCGACGGACAGGACCTGCGAGACGAGCGAGGAGTCCCAACCGTCGACCGTGAAGGCGACGACGCCGACACGGTCGCTGTCGTCCCCGAAGATCGAGAGGACCTCGACACCCGGCACCTCGTCGAGCCCGGCGCGCAGGCGCTCGAGCAGGAGCGTCTCGTGCTCCTCGATGGCGTCGCGGTGGCGGTTGATCGTCGCGCAGGCGGCCGCCAGGGCGATGGCACCGATGACGTTGGGGCTGCCGCCCTCGTGGCGGGCCGGTCCGGTCGCCCACGTCGTGCCGTCCTCGGTGACCGAGCGCGTCGCTCCGCCGCCCAGCAGGTAGGGGTTGCCCGAGTCGAGCCAGTCGGAGCGCCCGGCGAGGACGCCGGTGCCGTAGGGGGCATACGTCTTGTGGCCCGAGAAGGCGACGTAGTCGGCGTCCCAGGCGGCGAGGTCGATGGTGCGGTGAGCCGAGAGCTGGGCGGCGTCGACGGCGATCCGCGCGCCGTGCTCGTGCGCGAGGGCCGCGAAGCGCTCGACCGGCCACACCTCGCCCGTGACGTTCGAGGCCGCCGCGACGACGACGAGACGGTGGCGCGACGGGTGGTCGACCAGGGCCTCCTCGAGGAGCGCGTGGGCGTCCTCGAGCGTCTGCGGGACGGGGAGGCGCACCGTGCGGAAACGTCCCCACGGCAGCAGGGTCGAGTGGTGCTCGGTGTCGAAGACGAAGACGGTGGTGCGGCTCGGCAGGGCCTTGCTCAGCAGCGACCACGAGTCGGTGGTCGTGCGGGTGAAGACGACCGTGTCGTCCTCGCGCGCGCCGACGAAGGCCGCCACCTCGTGCCGTGCCTGCTCGTACCACGCGCTCGTCAGGCGCGAGGCGAAGCCGGCGCCGCGGTGCACGGACGAGTAGGTCTCCAGCGCGCGGTCGACCGCCGCCTTGACCGTCTCGAGCGCGGGCGTCGACGCCGCGTGGTCGAGGTTGGCGTATGCCGTGTCGCCGCGGAGCGTGGGCACGTGCAGTCCCGCGCCGACGACGGCGGGCAGCTCACGCCCCTCGGGTACGACGTGCAGCGCCCGGGTGCGGACGGCCGGGGCCGAGGAGCCGCCACAGAGCGAGGCGGACGGTGAGGCGTCCGGGCTGGCCGGGGGGCGGTTCGAGGGGTGCGCCGAGACGTGCGCCGCCGGACGGGTCGAGGGACGGCTCGAGGGACGGGTCGAGGAAAGGACCGACATGCCAGTGCTCCTGGGTCAAGGGACCCACCCGGTGCGGGTCCGCGCTTGCCGACCTCGATGACGCGTTCGGACCGAGGGCGGCCCGGTCGTCACCCGGAGCACCCCACCGCGGAGGAGGGTTGCTGGCCAGCGAGCCGGGGCTTGTCACTGGCACTCATGACCTGTCGAGGACGATAGGGGAGCCCGTCCGCGACTGTCCACCGGTCGGTCTCCGGGTGTCGCGATCTGAGACGGAGGGCGGGGCGAGGGGTGTGGCTCGGCGGTCCCGCGTGCCTCCCGGAGGGCGAGATCCCCACAGACCCATCGGTCGTGGTGCGCGTGTGACGCGTGAGTTCACCGGTGCGTTGACGTACGGTGCGAGCATGGCGTCACGTCCGTCCAGCACCCAGCGCTCGAGCACCTCCGCGGCCACCCGCGCCAAGGGGTCCTCGACGAGCGCCACGTCGCGCCCTCCCGCAGCCCGGTCGACCCGGCCCGCGCAGCGCAAGCCCGCGGCCCGCAAGCCGGCGGCCAAGTCCGGCTCGCGGACGCCGTCCAAGGCCCGCGGTGGTGGACTCCCGTTCCCTCTGGGGGCGATGCGCAACACGTGGATGGGCGTCTCGCACATGGCCGGGGGAGCGGTGCGCCGCGTCGGGCACAGTGCCGCGGACCTCGAGCCGGAGCACAAGCGTGACGGCCTCGGCTTCGCCCTCATCGCCCTGGCGGTCGTCGTCGCGGCCCGTGAGTGGTGGGGTGTCTCGGGCACCTTCGGCCAGGTCGTGCACGCCGTCTTCGCCGGCACGTTCGGCCGCGTCGCGTATGCCGTCCCGCTCGTCCTGCTGGCCCTCGGCCTGCGCATGCTGCGCGCCCCCCAGGACGACGCCGCCACCAACCGCATCGTCGTCGGCACCATCGCGCTGACCTTCGCGGCGTGCGGACTCGCGCACCTCGCCGACGGCATCCCCAACCCGCCCGACGGCGCCGACGGCATGCGCGCCGCCGGCGGCATCCTCGGCTTCCTCGCGTCGAGCCCGCTCGCCGCCGCCGTCTCGACGTACGGCGCCCTCGCGCTGCTCATCCTGCTCGGGCTCTTCGGCCTGCTCGTCATCACCGCCACGCCGGTCAACATGATCCCGACCCGGATGCGCCAGCTGCGGTCCCTCGTCATCGACCGCGGCCACGAGGCCTACGACGACCACGACGCGGGCGAGCCCGACGACGCACCGGCCGCAGCGGTCAAGCGGGCTCGTCGCAAGCCCGTCGACCTTGCCGACCGGGACGGCGACGAGGCGTTCCGGCAGGCCGCGCAGAAGGCGCTGGAGGACGAGACCGGGTCACGTCCACGACCGGGTGAGAAGCGTCCGACGCCTCCCGGGCTCGTCGTCCCCCGACCCGGCGGCGAGAAGACCGAGAAGGTCATCGACGCGACCGACCCGAAGACGCTCGGTGCCCCCGACACGAGCAAGGTCGGGCCCAAGGCCGAACTCATCCCGCCGCCCATGTCGGACCTCCCCGCCCGCGTCGAGCAGCTGAGCCTCGGCGGCGACATCACCTACCGACTGCCCGACCCCGGGATGCTGACGCCGGGACCCCCGCACAAGACGCGCAGCGAGACCAACGACCGCGTCGTCGAGTCGCTGACCAACGTCTTCGACCAGTTCGACATCGACGCCGCCGTGACCGGCTTCACGCGTGGCCCGACGGTCACCCGCTACGAGGTCGAGCTGGGCTCGGGCACCAAGGTCGAGCGCGTCACCGCGCTGTCGAAGAACATCGCGTATGCCGTCGCCTCGGCCGACGTGCGCATCCTCAGCCCGATCCCCGGCAAGTCCGCGATCGGCATCGAGATCCCCAACCTCGACCGCGAGAACGTCTCGCTCGGTGACGTGCTGCGCAGCAACACGGCGCGTGCCAACGAGCACCCGATGGTCATGGGCGTCGGCAAGGACGTCGAGGGCGCCTACGTCATCGCCAACCTCGCGAAGATGCCCCACCTGCTCGTCGCCGGCGCCACGGGCTCGGGCAAGTCGAGCTTCGTCAACTCGATGATCACCTCGATCCTCATGCGCTCGACGCCGGAGGAGGTGCGCCTCATCCTCGTGGATCCCAAGCGCGTCGAGCTCACGGCATACGAAGGCATCCCGCACCTCATCACCCCGATCATCACCAACCCCAAGAAGGCCGCCGAGGCCCTCGCCTGGGTCGTCAAGGAGATGGACCAGCGCTACGACGACCTCGCCGCGTTCGGCTTCAAGCACGTCGACGACTTCAACAAGGCGGTCCGCGCGGGCAAGGTCAAGCCCCTGCCGGGCTCCGAGCGCCAGCTGACGACCTACCCGTACCTGCTCGTCGTCGTCGACGAGCTCGCCGACCTCATGATGGTCGCCCCGCGCGACGTCGAGGAGTCGGTGGTCCGCATCACCCAGCTCGCCCGCGCCGCGGGCATCCACCTCGTGCTGGCGACGCAGCGGCCCTCGGTCGACGTCGTCACGGGCCTCATCAAGGCCAACGTGCCCTCGCGCATGGCCTTCGCGACGAGCTCCCTCGCGGACTCCCGGGTCGTGCTCGACCAGCCGGGTGCCGAGAAGCTCATCGGCCAGGGTGACGCGCTCTTCCTGCCCATGGGGGCGAGCAAGCCGATGCGTGTGCAGGGCGCCTGGGTCAACGAGTCCGAGATCCACGAGGTCGTCAAGTTCGTGACGACCCAGCTCAAGCCCAACTACGTCGAGGACGTCACCGTCGCGGCGCCGAAGAAGCAGATCGACGACGACATCGGCGACGACCTCGACGTGCTGCTGCAGGCGACCGAGCTCGTCGTCACGACGCAGTTCGGCTCGACCTCGATGCTCCAGCGCAAGCTGCGCGTCGGCTTCGCCAAGGCCGGCCGCCTCATGGACCTGCTCGAGTCGCGCGGCGTCGTCGGACCGAGCGAGGGCTCCAAGGCCCGCGACGTCCTCGTGCGCCCGGACGACCTCGAGCAGACCCTCGCGCTGCTGCGCGGCGACGACGTGCCGCACCCGAACGAGCCCGTCGACGACGACGACCTCGCCGGGATCATCGAGGCCGCCGAGCCGTATGCCGCGCCGCCCGTCGACATCGAGCCCCCCGAGGTCTCGGCGCACTACGCCGCCGAGGAGGAGGCGGACGCCGCTCCCCAGCGGACCGCCGCCCTCGTGGCCCAGCGCGGTGAGCAGCGGCTCGCCGACGACGAGACGACGGCCGTGCCGACGGCCCGGTGGACGCCCGGCGACATGACGCGCACGGTCGACGAGGACGACGACGAGGAGTCCGAGGACGCCTGGAACCTCACCGACCGCGGAGCGCGCGGCTACCGCGAGCGCGACTGACCCCCGCCACCGTCGAGAGGCCCAGAGTTCGTGGGTGCACGAGGGCTCAGGGGTTGAAGCGGTAGCCGAGCCCGGGCTCGGTGACGAGGTGGCGGGGGTTGGCCGGGTCGGGCTCGAGCTTGCGGCGCAGCTGGTTGGCGTAGACGCGCAGGTAGTTCGACTCCCTGCCGTACGACGGGCCCCACACCGCACGCAGCAGGTCCTGCTGCTGCACGAGGTGTCCCGGCTCGCGGCACAGCGCCTCGAGCAGTCGCCACTCGGTCGGTGTGAGCCGGACCTCCTCGCCCTCCACGGTGGCCCGCCGCTCTGCGAAGTCGAGGGCGAAGTGACCGGTGACGACGGGACCGAGCTGGCGGCCGAGATCGCTGCCGCGACGCACCGCAGCTCGCACCCGGGCGAGCAGCTCCTCCACCCCGAAGGGCTTGGTCACGTAGTCGTCGGCCCCGAGGTCGAGCGCCTCGATCTTGTCGTCGGACTCGTGCCGGGCCGACAGGACGATGACCGGCACGACGGACGTCGCCCGGATGCGGCGGAGCACCTCGGTGCCGTCGATGTCGGGCAGGCCGAGGTCGAGGATGACGAGGTCCGGGGCGTCCTCGCTCACCGACTGCACCGCCGTGCGACCGTCGGCGGCGGTGACGACCTCGTTGCCGTGGGCGCGCAGCGCGATGGCCAGGGTGCGCTGGAGCCGGGGGTCGTCGTCGACGACGAGCACTCGTGTCACGCGTCCTCCTGGGCGGTGGGGTGGGCGGCAGCCGGGGTCAGTGGCAGCTCGATGACCATGGTCAGGCCACCGCCGGGGGTGTCCTCGGGCACGAGTGAGCCTCCCATGACGGTCATCAGCCCGCGGGCGACCGCGAGGCCCAGACCGAGGCCGTCTCCCTGGGGTGCGTCGCCCGCTCGCTGGAAGGCGGCGAAGATCCGCTCCTTGTCCGGGTCGGCCACGCCCGGTCCACGGTCGATGACGCGCAGCTGCACCGTCGCGCCGATGCGGCCGGCGGTGATGCGCACGTCGGCGTCGCCGCTGTGCCGCAGGGCGTTCTCGACGATGTTGGCGAGCACGCGATCGAGGAGCCCGAGGTCGGCCCGGACGAGGGGGAGGTCGGGCTCGAGGGCGATCTCGACGCGCTCGGGGGCCGAGGTGGTGCGCACCGTCGACACCACGGCGTCGAGCAGGTCGATGGAGTGGTGGTGGGCCCGGACCGCTCCGGTCTCGAGGCGCGAGAGGTCGAGCAGGTTGCCGATGAGGGCGTCGAGGCGGTCGGCACTCTCCTCGACCGACTCGAGCAGCTCGGCCTCGTCCTCGGTCGACAGGGCGAGGCCCGACTGCCGCAGCGTCGACACGCCCGCCTTGATGCTGGCCAGGGGTGTGCGGAGGTCGTGCGAGACGGCGGCGAGCAGGGTCGTTCTCGCGGCGTTGTCGCGGGCGAGACCGGCGGCCTCCCGCGCGGCCCGGACGAGCTGCTCACGCCCGCGCAGGATCGAGGCGTGCGCCGCGTAGACCCCGACGACCCGCTGGTCCTCGGCGGCCACCGGTGGTCCGTCGAGGAGCAGGTGCAGTCCGTCCTCGACGGTGACGTCGAGCGCCCACGTCGCCCCCGCAGGGAGCAGGCTGCCGGTGGGCAGGGCCGGGTCGGTGGAGGCGATGACCCTAGAGGGCTGGTCGGGTCGGGCCTCGGAGAGCACGGCCGCGCGCATCCCGAGGTCGTCGCGGGCCCGGACGAGCAGGGCCGGCAGCGGCCGCGGCTCGGCGAGCAGGTCGCGGCTCATGGCCGCCAGCGCCGACGACTCGCGCTCGGCCGAGACGGCCTGCTCGGTCCGGCGGGCCGCGACGTTGACGACCGACGACACCGCCATGGCGACGAGGACGAAGACGGCGAGGGCCAGGGCGTTCGGCGGGTCGCTGATCGTCAGCGTCCCGCGCGGCTCGGTGAAGAACCAGTTGACGACGAGCGACCCGACGACGGCGCAGAAGAGCGCGGGCCAGATGCCGCCGACGAGGGCGCACACGACGGTGAGGGCCAGGTAGAGCAGCAGGTCGAGCGAGAGCGTGTGGCCCTCGCGCGTCGCGACGAGCACGCCGGTCAGGGCCACGAGGGCGACGACCGCGAGCAGCAGCCCGGTGACGACCCTGCGGAGCGGGAGACCGGTGGCGCGGGGTCGACGGTGACCCACGCGTGAGCCCTCGTGCGGCACGAGGTGCACGTCGATGTCGCCCGAGCCGTCGGCCACCTCGGAGGCGATGCTGGGACGCAAGGTCTGCTGCCAGCGGCTGCGCCGGCTGACGCCGACGACGATCTGCGTCGCGTTGACGCCGCGCGCGTGGTCGAGGATCGCGTCGGCGACGTCGTGTCCCGAGACGTCGTGGAACTCGGCGCCGAGGTCACGGGCCAGACGTCTCAGTCGCTCGAGCACGACGGGATCGGTCGACGCCAGGCCGTCGGCGGAGCGGACGTGGCAGGCGATGAGGTCGCCCCCGGCGGCCCGGGTCGCGATCCGGGCACCGCGCCGCAGCAGGGTCTCGCTGCCGGCGCCACCGGTGAGGGCGACGACGACACGCTCCCGGGCCGGCCACTGGGCGTCGATGCCCTGGTCGGCCCGGTAGCGCTCGAGCGCCTCGTCCACCCGGTCGGCGAGCCAGAGCAGGGCGATCTCGCGCAGCGCCGAGAGGTTGCCCGTGCGGAAGTAGTTGGCGAGCGCGGCGTCGACCTTTTCGGGGCCGTAGATGTTGCCGTGCGCCATCCGTCGTCGCAGGGCCTCCGGCGACATGTCGACGAGCTGCACCTGGTCGGCGCGCCGCACCACCTCGTCGGGCACGGTCTCCTGCTGGCGGATGCCGGTGATGGACTCGACGACGTCGTTGAGCGACTCGAGGTGCTGGATGTTGACCGTCGAGATGACGTCGATGCCGGCCTCGAGGATCTCCTCGACGTCCTGCCACCTCTTCTCGTGCCCGCCCTCGCCGACGTTGGTGTGGGCGAGCTCGTCGACGAGGACGACCCCCGGACGGCGCTCGAGGACGGCCTCGACGTCGAGCTCGGAGAGGTGGCTGCCGCGGTGCTCGACCTGGCGGCGGGGCAGGACCTCGAGTCCCTCGACGAACGCCTCGGTGTGGGCCCGTCCGTGCGTCTCGACGAGGCCGACGACCACGTCGGTGCCCCGCTCGAGCCGGCGGTGCGCCTCGTCGAGCATGGCGACGGTCTTGCCGACTCCCGGCGCCGCGCCGAGGTAGATCCGCAGCGAGCCACGCCCCATGTCCCGATCCTCTCAGGTCACCCGGCGCTCGACGCCGCGAGGCGCGCGAGAGCGAGGTTGAGCTCGAGGACGTCGACCCGCGGCTGACCGAGGAAGCCGGCCGTGCGCCCCTGCGTGTGCGCCACGACGAGCGAGCGCACCTGCCCGACGTCGAGACCGCGGGCGGCGGCGACGCGCTCGACCTGGGCTGCGGCATACGCCGGCGAGATGTGCGGGTCGAGCCCGCTGCCCGAGGCGGTCAGCGCGTCCGCGGGCGCGGAGGCGATGTCGAGCCCCGCGGCCGCGGCGCGCTCGGCCACCGTGGCATCGAGAGCGGGGCCGGGGCCCAGGTTGGTGCCGCCGCTCGTGGCGCCGGCATAGTCGCTCGCCGAGGGCCGCGAGTGGAACCACTCGCCGCCCTTCCACTGCTGCCCGACGAGGCTCGAGCCGACGACCTTGCCGCCGTAGGAGACGAGCGACCCGGCGGCCTGGTCACGTGCCACGACCTGGCCGACCCCCCAGACCGCGGCGGGGTAGAGCACCCCGAGCAGCACGGTGAGCACCAGCATGGCCCTCAGTCCGGCCAGCGACTGCTTGACGACGTTGTTCATCTCTGCCTCACATCATTCCGGGAAGGTGGCTCACGACGAGGTCGATCAGCTTGATGCCGATGAACGGCGCGATGACGCCGCCGACGCCGTAGACGAGGAGGTTGCGTCGCAGCAGGGCCGTGCTGCCGGCGGGCCGGTAGCGAACCCCCCTCAGCGACAGGGGAATCAACGCGACGATGATGAGCGCGTTGAAGATGACCGCCGAGAGCATGGCCGACTTCGGTGTCGCCAGGCCCATGACGTTGAGCGCGTCGAGGCCGGGGAAGAGCACGACGAACATGGCCGGGATGATCGCGAAGTACTTGGCGATGTCGTTGGCGATCGAGAACGTCGTCAGGGCGCCGCGCGTGATGAGCAGCTGCTTGCCGATCGAGACGATGTCGATGAGCTTGGTGGGGTCGGAGTCGAGGTCGACCATGTTGGCCGCCTCCTTGGCCGCGGAGGTGCCGGTGTTCATCGCGACCCCGACGTCGGACTGGGCCAGGGCCGGTGCGTCGTTGGTGCCGTCGCCCGTCATGGCGACCAGCCGGCCGCCCTCCTGCTCCTTCTTGATGAGGGCCATCTTGTCCTCGGGCGTCGCCTCGGCGAGGAAGTCGTCGACGCCGGCCTCAGCCGCGATGGAGGTCGCGGTGAGGGGGTTGTCCCCGGTGATCATGACGGTGCGGATGCCCATGGCCCGCAGCTGGCCGAAGCGCTCCTTCATGCCGGGCTTGACGACGTCCTTGAGGTGCACGACCCCGAGCGCCCGCGGCTGTTCGCCGGGTCGGGCGGTGGCGACGACGAGGGGTGTGCCGCCCGCACGCGCGATCGTGTCGACCATGGTGAGCACCTCCGGCGGCACCTGACCACCGTGGCGGGCGACCCACCTGCAGACCGCGTCCGACGCGCCCTTGCGGACGGCGGTGCCGTCGCAGAGGTCCGCGCCGGACATGCGCGTCTGCGCCGTGAACTCCACGAAGGTGGCGCCGTCGCGGCGTACGCCGTCCAGCCGCGCCCGCGTCCCGTCGGGCAGCCCGGTGGCCGCGAGATCGACGATCGAGCGGCCCTCCGGCGTCTCGTCCGCCAGCGACGAGAGGTAGGCCGCCTCGACGAGCTCCACGTCGTCCGGTCGGGGCGCTGACAGCAGCTCGGTCGCCCGCCGGTTGCCGAACGTGATGGTGCCGGTCTTGTCGAGCAGCAGGGTCGACACGTCGCCGGCCGCCTCGACGGCGCGGCCCGACATGGCCAGCACGTTGTGCTGCACGAGCCGGTCCATGCCGGCGATGCCGATGGCCGAGAGCAGCGCGCCGATCGTCGTGGGGATGAGGCACACGAGCAGGGCCACGAGGACCACGACCGACTGCTCGTGGCCCGAGTAGACGGCGAGGGGCTGGATGGCCATGACGGCGAGGACGAAGATGATCGTCAGGGTCGTGAGCAGGATGGTCAGGGCGATCTCGTTCGGCGTCTTCTGCCGGGCGGCCCCTTCGACGAGGGCGATCATACGGTCGATGAACGTCTCGCCGGGCTTCGTCGTGATGCGCACCGTGATGCCGTCGGAGAGCACGGTCGTGCCACCGGTGACGGCGCACCGGTCGCCGCCGGACTCGCGGATCACGGGGGCCGACTCGCCGGTGATGGCCGACTCGTCCACCGTGGCCATGCCCTCGACGACGTCGCCGTCGCCGGGGACGACCTCACCCGGGCGCACGACCACGAGGTCACCGACCATGAGGTCCGAGGCGGCGACGGTCGTCAGGGAGCCGTCCACCGCTCGGCGCTGCGCGGTCGTCGTCGTGCGGGCCGCGCGCAGCGTCGCGGCCTGGGCCTTGCCCCGACCCTCGGCCACGGCCTCGGCCATGTTGGCGAAGAGGACGGTGGCCCAGAGCCACAGCGTGATGCTCCAGGCGAACCACGACGGGTCGGTGACGGCGACGACCGTCGTCACGAGCGATCCGACCCAGACGACGAAGACGACGGGGCTGCGCCACACGTGGCGGGGGTCGAGCTTGCGCACCGCCTCCGGGAAGGTCGCGACGAGCTGCCGCGCCAGGAGCGTGAGCGACATCGAGTGGGTCATGACAGTGCCTCCGCGAGGGGACCGAGCGCCAGTGCCGGGAAGAAGGTGAGTCCGGTGACGATGACCGCCACCCCGACGAAGAGGGCTGCGAACGTGGGTGTGTGGGTGGGCAGGGTGCCGGCGTTGACGGGCCGGCGTCGTTGTGTCACGAGAGAACCGGCGAGGGCGAGCACGAGCACGATCGGCACGAAGCGTCCGAGGAACATGCACAGGGCCAACGTGAGGTTGACGTAGGGCGTGTCCGCCGAGAAGCCGGCGAACGCGCTCCCGTTGTTGTTGGCGGCCGAGGCGTACGCGTACATCACCTCGGTCAGCCCGTGCGGCCCCGTGGCCAGCATCTGCGAGGAGACGAGGGGTGCGACCATCCCGATGCCGGTGAAGACGAGGACGAGGGCCGGCATGACGAGCAGCGCGAGCGCGGTCAGCGTGATCTCGCGGCGCCCGACCTGCTTGCCGAGCAGCTCGGGCGTGCGCCCGACCATGAGCCCGGAGATGAAGACCGTGAGGACGGCGAGCAGCAGGGCGCCGTAGAGCCCCGACCCCACGCCTCCGGGCGACACCTCGCCGAGCAGCATCGAGAAGAGCACGCCGCCCCCGCCGAGCGGGCTGAAGCTCTCGTGCATCGAGTTCACGGCCCCCGTCGAGGTCCCCGTCGTGCTCGCGGCGAAGAGCGCCGAGGGCCAGACGCCGAAGCGCAGCTCCTTGCCCTCGAGCCCGCCGAGCCGGCCGCCGGCGGCACTCACCTCGGCCCAGGTCACCGCGGCGACCATGAGGCCCCACAGGGTCGCCATGAAGCCGAGCACGGCCCAGCCCTGCCGGCGGTCGCCGACGAGGACGCCGTAGGTGCGCGGCAGCGAGAACGGGATGACGAGCAGCAGGAAGATCTCCAGCAGGTTTGTGAACGCGTTGGGGTTCTCGAAGGGGTGGGCCGAGTTCGCGTTGAAGTAGCCACCGCCGTTGGTCCCCAGCTCCTTGATCGCCTCCTGCGAGGCGACGAGGCCGCCCTGGAGCACCTGCGAGCCGCCCGACACCGTCGGCACCGTGGTCGGCGCCGAGAGGTTCTGGATGACGCCGCCCAGGAGCAGCACGACAGCAGCCACGGCCGCGAGCGGCAGGAGCACCCGGACGGTGCCGCGCACGAGGTCGACCCAGAAGTTGCCGACCGCCGACCCGCTCGACCGTGCCAGCCCGCGCACGAGCGCGACGGCCACGGCCAGACCCACGGCCGGCGAGACGAAGTTCTGGACGGTCAGCCCCAGGGTCTGCACGAGGGGCGACGTGCCGGCCTCACCGGCATACGACTGCCAGTTCGTGTTCGTCACGAAGGAGACGGCGGTGTTGAGCGCGGTGTCGAGGTTCATCGCGGCCCCGCGGTCGAGCGGCAGCACGCCCTGCAGGGCGATGAGGGCGAAGAGCAGCACGATCCCGACGACGGAGAAGCCGAGGACGGCGACGGCGTACGTCGTCCACCGCTGCTCCGACGCGGGGTCGACGCGGCACAGGCGGTAGACGAGGCGCTCGACGCGCCAGTGGCCCCGGTCGGTGTCGGTGAAGACCCGCGCCATCCACGTCCCGAGGGGCACGTGGACGGCGGCGAGGGCGGCGACGAGGACGGCGATGGTGAGCAGGCCGCTGGCGGTGTCGCTCATCAGAAGCGGTCCGCGTGGAGCAGGACGTGGACGAGGTAGGCCAGCACGGCGACCCCGACCACGAGCAGGAGGACGTTGGTGAACATGCCTCCTTCCTAGGTCCGGGGGACGCCCCTCCCCACGGCCGTTGACCGCGTGCTGACGCCTCTTGACGCGTTCTTGACGGGGGCGCCACTAGAGTCCGGGACGTGAGTGCGTCGCTGGAGCTCTGGCCGTCATCGCCGCGTCGTGCGGGCCCCCCGTCACGGCTGGACCGCTTGCGCCGCAAGGTCTCCGAGCTGCCGTGCGCGTTGCTCCTCTTCGCCCAGCTGGCGGCGCTCGTCGCCTACCCGTTCGTCGAGACGCGTGCGGGCGACGTGCGCGAGACGGGTCGGGCGATCTTCGGCCTCATCGGCCTCGTCGTGCTCTTCCTCGCGGTGCGGGCGGTGCGCGCGACGCCGGCCCTGACGTGGGTGGCGGCCGTGCTCGGCGGCCCCGTCGTGCTGCTGACGGTCGCCGAGGCGGTGTGGGCCGACAACGAGACGATCGCCTTCTGGAGCGCCCTGCTGCACGCGCTCTTCTACCTCTACACCGGCTACGGCCTGCTCCGGTACATGTTCGCCGACAACTGGGTCACCCGCGACGAGCTCTACGCGACGGGGGCCACCTTCACCGTCGTGGCGTGGGGTTTCGCCTACCTCTACGTGGCCGTCCAGATCCTGTGGCCCCACTCGTTCACCATCTACGGCGTGGCGGCCCCGGGCACGCGCACGTGGTTCGAGCTGCTCTACCTCTCGATCACGACGATGACCTCGACGGGCCTGTCCGACATCATCGCCGTCGAGCCGCACGCCCGTGCCTTCGTGCTGCTCCAGCAGATCGCCGGCATGCTCTACGTCGCGCTCGTCGTGGCCCGACTCGTCGGGCTCACCATCGCCCGGTTCCGGCAGTAGCGGGCTGCCCCCACCGATGGCGTATGCCGTGTGCCCGGGTCCCGCCGGTCGTGCTCAGCGGGTGTCGTCGAGCTCTGCGAACGTCTTGAGGCTGGGGGAGCGGGTCGTCTGGAGGTCGCGGGCGACCGCCTCGACGTCGCGCATGACGCGGAGCGTGTTGCCCCGCACGAGCCGGGCGACGTCGGCCTCGGACCACGAGCGCTCGAGCAGCGCGGCGACGAGCCTCGGGTAGCCGCTGACGTCCTCGAGGCCGACGGGGAAGGTGTCGGTGCCGTCGTAGTCACCGCCGATGCCGACGTGGTCGATGCCGGCGACCTCGCGCACGTGCTCGAGGTGGGCGACGACCTGCCCGATCGTCGCGTCGGGCTTCGGGTGCTCGCGCTGCCAGCCGGCGGTGAAGCGGCCGAACGCCTCCCAGTCGCGGGCCTCGACGCCGACGACGGCTGCGGCCGCGGCGGCCTCGACGCGCCACGCTGCGGTCGCGGGGGAGACGAACTCGGGCACGAAGGTCACCATGCACACGCCGCCGTTGGCCGGCAGCGCCGCGAGCACGTCGTCGGGCACGTTGCGCGGGGTGTCGCACAGGGCCAGGGCCGAGGAGTGGCTGAAGATGACCGGGGCGTCGGTCGCCTCGAGCGCGTCGCGCATCGTCGTGGCGGCCACGTGGCTGAGGTCGACCATCATGCCGAGCCGGTTCATCTCCCGGACGACCTCGCGACCGAACTCGCTGAGGCCGCCGACCACCGGGACGTCGGTGGCCGAGTCGGCCCACGGCGTGTTGTCGTTGTGCGTCAGCGTCAGGTAGCGCACGCCGAGGACGTGCAGCAGGCGCAGCGTCCCGAGCGAGGACCCGATGGAGTGACCGCCCTCGGCGCCGAGCAGCGAGGCGATCCGTCCCGTCGCGGTGGCCCGCTCGATCTCGTCGGCGGTGCGGGCGAGAGCCAGTCGGTCGGCATACGACCCGATCATCCGGTGCACGCCGTCGACCTGCTCCAGCGTGGCCACGACGGCGGAGTCGCCCTGGAGCGTGCTCGGCACGAAGACCGACCAGAACTGGGCGCCGACCCCTCCCTCGGCCAGCCGGGGAAGGTCGGTCTGGGTCGTCGTGAGGCGCTCGCCGACGTCGAGGGCCTCGAAGTCGTAGCGGGTCTGTTCCCGCGCCTCCCACGGGAGGTCGTTGTGCCCGTCGACGAGCGGGTGCCGGGCCAGCAGCGCGCGCGCCCGCGCCAGGAGGTCGTCGCTGCCGTGGGGGGCGGTTCCGAGCATGTCGGCCATTGAACACCCCGCCATCTAGAGTGGACGCATGACCCCTCCCCACCCGAGCGCCGACAGAAGCGTCGCACTCGTCACCCTCGGGTGCACGCGCAACGAGGTCGACTCCGAGGAGCTGGCCGGACGGCTGCTCGCCGAGGGGTGGCGTCTCGTCGACGACGCGTCCGAGGCGGACGTCGCCGTCGTCAACACCTGCGGTTTCGTCGAGCAGGCCAAGAAGGACTCCATCGACGCCCTGCTCGAGGCCTCCGACCTCAAGGGCGAGGGCAGCCGCACCCAGAAGGTCGTGGCCGTCGGCTGTCTCGCGGAGCGGTACGGCAAGGAGCTCGCCGACCAGCTGCCGGAGGCCGACGCGGTGCTCGGCTTCGACTCCTACCGCGACATGAGCGCGCACCTGCAGACGATCCTCGCCGGCGGCCACGTCGAGAGCCACACCCCGGGCGACCGCCGGACGCTGCTCCCGCTGACGCCCGCGAAGCGGCAGGAGGGATCTGCCACCGTCGCGCTGCCCGGCCACGGTGACGGCCGCCCGGACCTCGCCGACGACGACGTCCCGACCCCTGCCTCCGGCCCCCGGGTCATCCGGGCCCGCCTCGACGGCCGCCCGTGGGCGCCGCTCAAGATCGCGTCGGGCTGCGACCGCCGCTGCTCGTTCTGCGCCATCCCGATGTTCCGCGGCGCCTTCCTCTCGCGCCGCCCCGCCGACATCGTCGCCGAGGGCCGCTGGCTCGCGCAGCAGGGCGTCAAGGAGCTCTTCCTCGTCTCGGAGAACTCGACCTCCTACGGCAAGGACCTCGGTGACCTCGGCCTGCTCGAGAAGCTGCTCCCCGAGCTGACCGCGATCGAGGGCATCGAGCGTGTCCGCGTGTCCTACCTCCAGCCGGCCGAGATCCGCCCCGGCCTGCTGCGCGCCATGGCCGACATCCCCGGCGTCGTGCCCTACTACGACATCTCCTTCCAGCACGCGTCCGAGCCGCTGCTGCGCTCGATGCGCCGCTTCGGCTCGCGGGAGGCCTTCCTCGACCTGCTGGCCCGCGTGCGTGCCGACGCCCCCGAGGCCGGCATCCGCTGCAACGTCATCGTCGGCTTCCCCGGCGAGACCGAGGCCGACCTCGACGAGCTCGAGGCCTTCCTCACCGAGGCGCGCCTCGACGTCGTCGGCGTCTTCGGCTACTCCGACGAGGACGGCACCGAGGCCGAGGGGTATGTCGGCAAGCTGGCTCCCGAGGTCGTCGCCGAGCGCCTCGACCGCTTCACCCGTCTCGTCGAGGAGCTCAACGCGCAGCGCGCCGAGGAGCGCGTCGGAGAGCGGGTCCTCGTCCTCGTCGAGGAGATCGACGACGCGGAGGGCACCGTCATCGGGCGTGCCGACTTCCAGGGCCCGGACGTCGACGGTGTCACCATCGTCCACGTCCCCGAAGGCGCACCGGCCCCTCAGGTCGGCGACCTCGTGCCGGCCGTCGTCGTCGGCACCGAGGGGATCGACCTCGTCGCGGAGCCGCGATGACGCCACAGACCTTCCACCGGGGGGAGGGTCCTGCCCCTCGACCCACCGACTGGAACCTGCCCAACGCCCTGACGGTCCTGCGCTTCCTGCTCGTGCCCGTCTACGCGGTGCTGCTCTTCCAGGACGGGGGCAACGAGCCGTGGTGGCGCTTCTGGGCCTGGGCGGTCTTCGCGCTCGCGGCCGTGACCGACGGTGTCGACGGCAAGATCGCCCGACGCCGCGGCGAGATCACCAACTTCGGCAAGGTCGCCGACCCCATCGCCGACAAGGCGCTGACCGGCACGGCGTTCATCGGCCTGTCGCTCCTCGGCGTCGTGTGGTGGTGGGTGACGGTCGTCATCCTCGTGCGCGAGATCGGCATCACGGTGCTGCGGTTCGTCGTGATCCGGCACGGGGTCATGCCCGCGGGCCGCGGCGGCAAGCTCAAGACGATGCTCCAGACCCTCGCCCTCGGTTCGCTCACCCTGCCGCTGTGGGTCTGGCCCTTCGGAGACGCCCTGACGACCGTGGCCTACGTCCTGCTCGGCGCGGCCCTCGTCATGACCGTCGTCAGCGGTGTCGACTACGTCTTCAAGGCGGCCCGGCTCCGCGAGACGAGCGAGCGCACCCAGCTGCGCCGCGCCGCCCGCGCCGCCCAGCGCGAGTCACGGTCACAGCCGGCGGCGCCGCCCGAGCGGACGGCGAAGCGGGACTGACGTGGGTGCCGCGGGTGATGGGTGCGACGGCGGCCTGGCGCCGGGAGCCGAGCTCGTCGCCGCGCTGACCCGCGCAGGGGAGACCCTGGCCTGCGCCGAGTCGCTGACTGCGGGGCTCGTGGCCGCGACGGTCGCCGACACCCCGGGGGCCTCCGCCGTGCTGCTCGGCGGGGTCGTCGCCTACGCCCCCGAGGTCAAGGCGTCGCTGCTCGGCGTGCCCGCCGACCTCCTGGCCCGGGTGGGCACCGTCGACCCTGCGGTCGCGGCCGCGATGGCCGAGGGCGTCCGCCGTCGCCTCGGTGCGACGTGGGGGCTGTCGACGACCGGGGTGGCCGGACCCGGGCCCTCCGAGGGCAAGCCCGAGGGGACCGTGCACGTCGCCGTCTCGGGGCCGTCGGGAACACGGACGCGCGCGCTCGAGTTGAACGGACCCAGGGCGCAGATCCGTTCTGCGACCGTCGACGCGGTGCTCCGGCTCGCGGTCGAGGAGACCGGCGCCACGCGCCGAACTCCTGCGCCGCCGTGGGAGCCTCGGGGTACGGTAGGGCTGTCGGGCCACCCCGGCGGTGACCCCGCGACCGACCACCCGACACCAGCGACCTGAAGGAGGACGGCATGACGACACTGTTGCGACGCGAGCTCGGTGACGTCCTTCGTGAGCGCCGGCGCGCCCAGGGCCGCACCCTCCGGGAGGTCTCGGCCACGGCCTCGGTCTCGCTCGGCTACCTCAGCGAGGTCGAGCGCGGCGAGAAGGAGGCCTCCTCCGAGCTGCTCGCCTCGATCTGCGGCGCCCTGTCCCTACCGCTGTCGCAGGTGCTCATCGACGTCTCCAGCCGGATGGCCGAGAGCGAGGGGCTCGCCCCGACCGTCGCGCTGCCCGTGCCGTCGGGTGACGTGGTGTCCGCCTCCGCCGCCTGATCGTCTACCGTGCTGGGGTGCCCAGCCCCTTCTCGGACCTCGACACACGTCTCGACGCGGCGACCGCGACACCGTCCGCACCGTCCCCCACCGTGCTGTCGGTCTGGCTCGGCGACCTCGACGGCCGACCCCGGTACGAGCACGCCGCCCGGGCTCCGCACTACGCCGCCTCGACCATGAAGCTGCCGCTCGTCATCGCGGCGTTCCGCCGGGTGGCGCGCGGGGAGCTCGACCTCTCTGCGCCCGTCACGGTCACGGGGCGCTTCGCCTCGGTGCACGACGGCTCGCCCTTCGGGCTCGACGAGTCGGACGACCAGGACCCGCAGACGTGGGCGGCCGTCGGCGGCACGAGGACGCTCGGTGAGCTCGCGGAGCAGGCCATCACGCACTCGAGCAACATCGCGACCAACCTGCTCGTCGACGTCGTCGGTCTCACCGAGGTCGCCGACGTGCTCCGCCTCGTCGGGTGCTCCCCGGCGACCGTCGTCGGGCGCGGCATCGAGGACGCGGTCGCGCGTCGGGCCGGCGTCACGAACACCGTGACCGCGGCCGACCTCGGGCTCGTCATGGCTGCCGTCGGTCGGCGCGACCCCGCTCTCGGCGGCGAGGCCGTGCTGGGGCCGGTCGAGGCGCTCCTGAGCCGTCAGGTGCACGTCGACCAGGTTCCCGCCGGTCTGCCGGCCGGGACGCCGACCGCGAGCAAGTCCGGCTGGATCCCAGGCGTCTCGCACGACGTCGCGCTGGTGCGGCCGCCGGGGGAGGCACCCTTCGTCCTCGCCGTCTGCACGACCGTCGACCTCGACGAGACCGAGGCCGCCACCCTCGTGGCGGGGATCGCGCGTGACGTCTGGCGTGCCGAGCACCCGGACGACCACGTGGACGGCCACCCGGACGACCACGTGGACGGTCACCCGGGCGGGACTCCCGCCGACCTCTCCGTCGCGCGGGAGCGAGCATGACGACCATCGCGCGCGTCACGACGACGACGTCGTCCGTGCCGCTGCACACCCCGTTCGTCACGGCGCTGCGTCGCACCGAGACCACCGACACCGTCGTCGTCACGGTCACCGACAGCGACGGGCGCACGGGCTGGGGCGAGGCGCCACAGGTGTGGCAGGTGACGGGGGAGTCCCTGGCCGGTGCGACGGCCTGCATCGAGACGATGCTGGCGCCGGCGGTCGCGGGCCTGCGCCTCGACGGCCGAGACGACCTCGCAGTCGCCACCGGCGCCGTCCAGCGCGCCGTCGCCCGCAACTTCGGCGCGAAGGCCGCGCTCGACGCGGCGCTGCACGACCTCGTCGCCCAGGCGGAGGGCACGAGCGTGGCCGCCGTCCTCGCAACGGGGGCTCACGGCATACGCGACGCCCTGACGACCGACGTCACCCTCTCGGCCGGCGCCGCCGACGGTCTCGCCGACGCTGCCCGCGCCCGGGTCGCCGGGGGCTTCCGGACGCTGAAGATGAAGGTCGGCACCGACGCGAGCACCGACGTGCAGAGGGTGGCGGCGGTCCGCGACGCCGTCGGGCCCGACGTCGCCCTGCGCCTCGACGCCAACCAGGGCTGGACCCGCGAGGAAGCGGTGCAGGTGATCCGCGCGCTCGAGGTGGCCGACCTCGGGGTCGAGTTCGTCGAGCAGCCCGTCGCCGCCGACGACGTCGAGGGCCTGGCGTGGGTGCGCGAGCGCGTCGGCCTGCCGGTCATGGCCGACGAGTCCTGCTATGGGCCCTACGACCTGGAGCGGATCATCCGGCTCGACGCCGCCGACCTCGTCAACATCAAGCTCGCCAAGTGCGGCTCGCTGGCGGTCGGCCGCGACATGCTGCGGCGGGCGCACGACGTCGGCCTGCGCACCATCGTCGGCTCGATGATGGAGAGCCACGTCGGCGTCGGTGCGGCAGCAGCGCTCGTGGCGGCCGAACCCACGACCGAGGTCAGCGACCTCGATGCCGCGTGGTGGTCCGTCCGCTCGCCCGTGATCGGCGGAATCACCTACTCAGGCAACCAGATCCACGTTGCTGGTGGGGCAGGTTTCGGCATCACGGGGTTCGCCGAGGTCGCCTGATCCGACGTGCTCGACGACGAAGGGCCCCGCCGGAGCGGGGCCCTTCGCGGCGCTCGCGAGAGCTCAGTCGCCCACGACCCGGAGCGTGAAGGTGCCCTCCCCGTTGCCGGTCGAGGACGAGTTGAAGCCGACCGCGCGCAACGACTCGAGGAAGGTCTTGGCCTCGCCGTGCACCTGGCCCTGGGCCAGCTTGTCGACCTTGTCGAGGTCGACGAAGAGCGTCGCGGTGGAGCTGGACACGTCGCCCACGGCCAGCTTGAAGCTGTCGCTGTCGCCGAGCCGGCCGCCGGCCTTGAGGTTGTCTGCGTAGTCGCGCGTCGTCGCCACGAAGACCTTGTCCCCGTCGACCTCGTGGGTCAGGACGTTGCTGCCGGCGCCCGCGGCCCCCATGAGGCGACCGACGAGCTCGTCGGCGCGCTTGGCATCGCTCGAGACGACCTTCGCGCCGATGACGGGCACGTCCGACGAGAAGTCCTGACCGGGCATCGCCAGGGTGAACGACCGGCCCAGCAGGATCTTGACGTCGTCGGGCAGCTTCAGGCCGAGCTGCTGCTCGACCTGGCCGATCGGGTCGGGCTCGCCGCTGGGGGCGCCCTGGCCCTCGATCTGCTTCTTCAGCGTGGGCCACGCCCCGTCGAGGATCCGGTCGGCGCCCGAGACGGTGACGGCGGCCAGGGTGTCGGCCGGGAGGGAGGCCATCTCGGTGCCGTCGCCCTTGACCGACAGCGTCGGGTCGGTGCCGCGGACCACTCCGGCCAGCTCGACGTAGTCGGCGTCGAAGCGCAGGGCCGCCGCGACCCGGCCCTTGGACCCGGTGGCGGGGACCGTCGCGAGGGCGGAGGCTCCGCTCAGCTGCTGGAGCTGCTTGAGGCCCGTCCCCATGTCGAACCAGGCCGACATGACGCCCTGCTCGCCCAGGGCCTTCATGTCGTCGGTGAAGGTGGAGTTCTGGGCGAGGGAGCCCTTGTCGGCGGCGGCGAGGGTCGCGTCGCCGGCCCCGGACGGGGTGATGATGGCGTAGCCGTCCTTCATCCGCAGGTCGGTCCTGTCGTTCCGGTTGCAGGCGAGCAGCCGGGTCAGGCCGTCCTTGGCGGCGGCCTCGTCCTTGACCTGGATCGCGACGGCGAAGGCGGGACTGCTCGCGGTGCCGCCGGGCCGGACCGCGGCACCGATCCGGTCGCCGAGCCACGGGGCGATGTCGGTGTCGTAGGCGAGCTTGGCGGTGCAGTCGTCGGGGGAGCCCTGGGCGACCATGTCCCACAGCTTCTTGCGCGGGTCGTCGCTGCCGAGGGTGTCCTTGACCTGGGGCAGCGTGCTGAGGAAGCGCACGGCCGCGATCTTCTGACCCGCCGAGGGGTCGATGTCGAGGCGGACGTACGCGTAGGCGTCGCCGGGGAGCACGTCGGCGGGCTGGGAGCCGCCGCCGGAGAGGGTCTGGACGGCGAACGCGCCGGCGCCGCCGAGGGCCAGGGCGGTGACGACGCCGGCCACGAGCAGTCCGGTGCGCTTGCGCCCGTCCGCCGCTCCGGCCTGCGGGTCGTCGGCGAGGGTCACCTCACCGGGGACGCCCTGCGACGCCCCGGGCGGCACGGGATAGGTGTAGTGCTGGGCGGACCCGTCGGTGTGCCCCTGGGTGGGTTCGGTCATGGTGCTGCTCCCCTGAAGAGTTCCGTGTGGCCCACGGCGGCGCGCGGGTCGAGAGGACGATACCGGCGGGGACGGACGCCCGCGGCCGGTTGCGACAACCTTCCGACGGCCGCCTCCGGCGGATGGGTTCCGGCCGTCCGGGTGGCACACTGCTGGGGTGCGGATCAGCCACTTCTGGACCTTGATGGACGACGAGTTCGGCGCGGGGTATGCCGGGTCGCTCGCCCGCGACCACGTGCTCGGGGCGCTCGGCAACCGCACGGTCGTGCAGGCGCTCGCCGACGGCGAGGCGCCGCGAGCCGTCTGGGAGGCCCTGTGCACCGACATGGACGTGCCGCCCGAGCGCCGGCTCGGACGGGACACGCGCGTGGCCCGCGGGGCGCAGGGCGGCTCGGCTCGCCCCTGACCGGGCGAGGTTCGGCGCGGCCCGGCGTGTCGTCACGACTTCGAACACCTGTTCGGTAGTGTTCTCCACAGGTCCTGCGCCACCACCCGCATCGTCCACAGGCCGTCTCGTGGTCCACCTGATGTCGGCGCCGGCACCTAGCGTCTGACCCGACAGCGAATCTCCTTCAGGACGAGCCGTTGCCCGGGTCGAAGGTAGACGACCAGAGCGCAGACGGCAGATAGGTGACCGACATGGCATCGGTGCAGGAAAAGGACAAGGACAAGGCCCTCTCCTCGGTGATGGGTCAGATCGAGAAGAGCTACGGCAAGGGCGCGGTCATGCGCCTCGGTGACGACATCCGTCCGCCGATCGAGGTCATCCCCACCGGGTCGATCGCCCTCGACGTCGCCCTGGGCATCGGCGGTCTCCCGCGGGGCCGCGTCGTCGAGATCTACGGCCCGGAGTCGTCGGGCAAGACGACGGTGGCCCTCCATGCGGTCGCCAACGCCCAGAAGGCCGGCGGGATCGCCGCGTTCATCGACGCCGAGCACGCGCTCGACCCCGACTACGCCAAGAAGCTCGGCGTCGACACCGACGCGCTGCTCGTGTCGCAGCCCGACACGGGTGAGCAGGCGCTCGAGATCGCCGACATGCTGATCCGCTCCGGCGCCATCGACATCATCGTCATCGACTCGGTCGCCGCGCTCGTGCCCCGGGCCGAGATCGAGGGCGAGATGGGTGACAGCCACGTCGGTCTGCAGGCGCGTCTCATGAGCCAGGCGCTGCGCAAACTGACCGGTGCCCTCAACAACACCGGCACGACCGCGATCTTCATCAACCAGCTCCGCGAGAAGATCGGCGTCATGTTCGGCTCGCCCGAGACGACGACCGGTGGCAAGGCGCTGAAGTTCTACGCCTCGGTGCGCCTCGACGTGCGTCGCATCGAGACGCTCAAGGACGGCACCGAGCCGGTCGGCAACCGCACCCGCGTCAAGGTCGTCAAGAACAAGGTCTCCCCGCCGTTCAAGCAGGCCGAGTTCGACATCCTCTACGGCCACGGCATCTCGCGCGAGGGCGGCCTCATCGACATGGGCGTCGAGCACGGCTTCGTCCGCAAGGCCGGTGCCTGGTACACCTACGAGGGCGACCAGCTCGGCCAGGGCAAGGAGAACGCCCGAAACTTCCTCAAGGACAACCCCGACCTCGCCGACGAGATCGAGAAGAAGGTCAAGGAGAAGCTCGGCGTCGGGCCGCGCGTCGACAAGCCTGCAGAGGTCTCGGACGTGCCCGTCGACTTCTGACCATGGGTTTCTCCGCAGAGGAGAGCGTGCAGGACCGTCTGGCTCGCGCCGCGGCCGCCCTGGCTGAGGCCGAGGTCGTCGCCGGGGTGCGGGCCGGCGGTCCTTCCGCATCCCCACCCGACGCGGGGCCGCAGGCGTCTTCCCGCGAGGATGCCGCCGGCTCGCGGCGACGGCCCGAGCAGAGTGCCGAGCCGGTCGAGTCGGGGGCGCCGTCAGAGCCGGCTCAGTCGGGGACGCCGTCAGAGCCGGCTCAGTCGGGGACATCGACGTCCTCGGCCTCGCCGCCCGACACCGCCCGGAGTTCGGGAGGCCGTCCCGCGACGCGTTCGGG
Organism: Terrabacter aerolatus; assembly: GCF_007991735.1. Classification (GTDB taxonomy): domain Bacteria; phylum Actinomycetota; class Actinomycetes; order Actinomycetales; family Dermatophilaceae; genus Terrabacter; species Terrabacter aerolatus. The sequence continues at coordinate 73,999 of NZ_BJYX01000013.1, forward strand.
TTCACGGTCGGACGCACGATCCGGCTCGCGGTCGGGCTCGCGGTCGGGCTCGCCGTCGGGCACTGGCTGGGGCTCGGTGGAGCCGGGGGAGCGCCCCGAGTGGGCGCCACCTCCCGACGACACCGCCGCGGCCGTCCCGGACGCCGATGCCGAGTCGGTGGCCAGGGCCATCGCCCTGCGACAGCTGAGCATGGCGCCACGCAGCCGCTCCCAGCTGGAGAAGAAGCTGCGCCAGCGTGGGTGCGAGGACGACGTGGCGGCCAGGGTCCTCGACCGCCTGACCGAGGTCGGGCTCATCGACGACGAGGCCTACGCCCAGATGCTCGTCCGCTCGAAGCAGTCGGACAAGGGGCTCGCCCGGCGGGCCCTGGCGCACGAGCTGCGCAAGCAGGGCATCGACCAGGAGATCGCCGACGAGGCCCTCGGGCAGGTGGGGGCCGGTGCCGAGCGAGTCCGGGCCGAGCAGCTCGTCGCGAAGAAGCTGCGCTCGATGCGTGGCCTGGCGCCCGACGTGCAGACCCGACGTCTGGCCGGCCTGCTCGCGCGCAAGGGCTACTCCGGCGAGGTCGCCTGGCCCATCATCCGTGACGCCGTGGACGGGCTGCCCGAGCACCTGCGTGACTGACGATCGTGCGCCCGCGGGTGCTCGGGCGCCCGTCGTCGTCGGGGTACGACGAAAGGGGTGGGGACCGGTCGGTCCCCACCCCTGTTCGGTGGTGCTGTGGTGCGGTGTGGCTCAGGCCTCGGCGGGCACGTTGGCGATGGCCGAGATGTCGAACTCGAGCTTGACCTTCTCGCTGACGAGGACGCCACCGGTCTCGAGGGCGGCGTTGAACGAGAGGTTCCAGTCGGTGCGGTCGATGGTGACGTCACCCTCGAATCCGACGCGCGTGTTGCCGAACGGGTCCTTGGCGGAGCCGGTCTCCTCGAAGGGGATCGTGACGGGCTTGGTGACACCGTTGATGGTGAGGTCGCCGGTGATGGCCCACTCGGAGCCGTCGCGCTCGACGTTCGTCGAGACGAAGGTGATCTGCGGGTGGTTGGCGATGTCGAAGAAGTCGGGGGTCTTGAGGTGACCGTCGCGCTGCTCGTTGCCGGTGGTGACGCTGGCGGCCTCGATGGTCACGGTGACAGAGGAGTTGGACGGGGTGACGGTGTCGACGTGGGCGGTGCCCTCGAACTGGTCGAAGTGGCCTCGGACCTTCGTCACCATCGCGTGGCGGGCCGAGAAGCCGATGCGCGTGTGGCTGGGGTCCAGCGTGTAGTCACCGGAGATGTTCTCGACGGCGACGGAGGGGGTCTCGGTGACGGTCTCGTCCTTGGAGCGGTTGAACAGGCCCATGATGTGTCCTTCGGAGTAGGTTATTGAATGTTCAACCACTATGGTGCACCAACTTGGTTGAACTGTCAAGCAGTGTCGTCAACGGGTCCACCTTGCCGCCTATTCCCGGGTCTTGCGCGGTGAGACCCGTGTCCGGCCGTCGGCACGCGGAGCACGACGTACCCTTGTCGGTGCCATGACAACGCAGAACTTCGCCACCACGCCCGTCGCTACCGCCGCCGTCCCGCCGACCGGCGTGGCCCGCACCTACGACGTGCGCACGCACGGCTGCCAGATGAACGTCCACGACAGCGAACGGCTGGCCGGCCTGCTCGAGACCGCCGGCTACGTCGACCTCGCGAGCCTGCCCGCGGGCGAGCGCCCCGAGGTCGCCGACGTCGTCGTGTTCAACACGTGCGCGGTGCGCGAGAACGCCGACAACAAGCTCTACGGCAACCTGGGCCAGCTGCGCCCGGCCAAGCAGAAGAACCCCGACATGCAGATCGCCGTCGGCGGCTGCATGGCGCAGAAGGACCGCGGCACCATCGTCGAGCGCGCCCCGTGGGTCGACGTCGTCTTCGGCACCCACAACATCGGCTCGCTGCCGGCCCTGCTCGATCGCGCCGCCCACAACAAGCGGGCCGAGGTCGAGATCCTCGAGAGCCTCGAGGTCTTCCCCTCGACCCTGCCCACCCGGCGCGACTCCGCCTACAGCGCCTGGGTCTCGATCTCGGTCGGCTGCAACAACACGTGCACCTTCTGCATCGTGCCCAGCCTGCGCGGCAAGGAGCAGGACCGACGCCCGGGCGAGGTCCTCGCCGAGATCGAGGCGCTCGTGGCGCAGGGCGTCGTCGAGGTGACGCTGCTCGGCCAGAACGTCAACACCTACGGCGTCGAGTTCGGCGACCGCCTCGCGTTCGGCAAGCTGCTTCGCGCCTGCGGCGAGATCGAGGGCCTCGAGCGCGTGCGCTTCACGAGCCCGCACCCGGCGGCCTTCACCGAGGACGTCATCCTCGCCATGGCCGAGACGCCCAACGTCATGCCGAGCCTGCACATGCCGCTCCAGTCCGGTTCGGACAAGGTGCTCAAGGACATGCGCCGCTCGTACCGGAGCGCGAAGTTCCTCGGCATCATCGACACCGTGCGTCGGCACATCCCGGACGCCGCCATCACGACCGACATCATCGTCGGTTTCCCCGGCGAGACCGAGGAGGACTTCCAGGGCACGCTGGACGTCGTGCGCGAGTCTCGCTTCTCGAGCGCCTTCACGTTCCAGTACTCCATCCGTCCGGGCACCCCGGCCGCGACCATGGACCAGCAGGTTCCCAAGGAGGTCGTGCAGGAGCGTTTCGAGCGGCTCATCGCCCTCCAGGAGGAGGTCAGCTGGGCCGGCAACCGGGCTGTCGAGGGTCGTGAGGTCGAGGTCCTCGTCACGCCGTCAGAGGGCCGCAAGGACGCCGCGACGAAGCGCCTGTCGGGTCGGGCTCGCGACAACCGGCTCGTGCACTTCGCCGTCCCGGAGGGCGCCGAGGTGCCCCGCCCCGGCGACATGGTGACCGTGCAGGTCACCTACGGCGCGCCCCACCACCTCGTCGCCGACTCGGGGCTCGAGGGTGGGACGTATGCCGTCCGGCGCACCCCGGGTGGGGTCGCCTGGGCTGCGCTCCAGGACGTTCCCGACGGAGCCGGCAAGCCGGCCGTGAGCCTCGGCATGCCGTCGGTCGGCCGTCCGGCCGCGGCGCCGGTCGCGCCGGGCTGCTCTGTCGTCTGAGCCGATTCGGGTCCACGTGGCCCCTCGTGCTTGACTTGGCGCATGAGTGTGCGCCCCATCGTCATCGCCGGCGAGCCGGTCCTCCATCGGGCCGCCGCCCTCGTCACGGAGTTCGACGACGAGCTGCGCACCCTGGTCGAGGACATGTACGAGACGAACGTCGCGGCCAACGGTGTCGGCCTGGCCGCGCCCCAGATCGGGGTGGGCCTGCGGGTGTTCATCTGGAAGATGGGCAACGAGGACGGTGTCCCCGAGCAGGGCCACGTCATCAACCCGACGGTGACCACCTCGAAGATCCCCCAGGAGCGTCCGAACCCCGACGAGGAGACCGAGGGCTGCCTGTCGGTGCCGGGGGAGGCCTTCCCGCTCAAGCGCGCCGACCGGGCCCACGTCATCGGCTTCGACCTCGACGGCAACCGCGTCGAGTTCGACGCGACGGGCTGGTTCGCCCGCTGCATGCAGCACGAGTACGACCACCTCAACGGCACGCTCTACGTCGACCGTCTCGACGACCGCCAGGCGAAGAAGGCCCGCAAGGCCGTCAAGCGCAACGGCTGGGGCAAGCCCGGCAACTCGTGGCACCCCGGCGTCGACCGTGACCCGTTCGGGCACGACGAGGACGACAACGACGAGCACGCCGACGAGCTCATCGGCTGAGGCGCACCTCGTGACCGACACTTCTCTGCCCCGTCCGGTGAGCCATGAGGGCTGAGGAGGCGGCGCCGACGCAGCCGCCGGTGATCGCGGTCGTCGGTGCGACGGCGACGGGCAAGTCCGACCTCGCCCTCGACCTGGCGGAGCGGCTCGGTGGCGAGGTCGTCAACGCCGACGCCATGCAGTTCTACCGCGGCATGGACATCGGTACGGCGAAGCTCCCCGTCGCCGAACGGCGGGGCATCGCCCACCACCAGCTCGACGTCCTCGACGTGACCGAGGAGGCGAGCGTCGCGGGGTACCAGACGGCCGCGCGGGCCGACATCGCCGCCATCCGTGGCCGGGGTCATCGGCCCCTGGTCGTCGGCGGGTCCGGGCTCTACGTCCGGGCGGCCCTCGACCGGCTCGAGATCCCGCCCACCGACGGCACGGTGCGCGCACGCCTCGAGGCAGAGGCCGAGATCGTCGGCGCCGACACGATGCACGCGCGGCTGATCGCCCTCGACGCCCGGGCCGCCGCCGCGATCCTGCCCGGCAACCGCCGACGTGTCATCCGGGCACTCGAGGTCATCGAGCTGACGGGCCGGCCCTTCAGCGCCTCGATGCCCACGCGCGAGTTCGTCTCTCCCGCAGTGGTCCTGGGCCTCCGCGTCGAGCGGGACCTCCTCGTCGAGCGCATCGACCGGCGCGTCGAGCGCATGTGGGAGGAGGGGCTGCGCACCGAGACCGAGGCGTTGCTCGGGCACGGACTGAGGCAGGGCGTCACGGCCAGTCGCGCCATCGGCTACAGCCAGGCCGTCGCGGTCGTCGACGGTGCGCTCGACGAGACCACGGCGCGGGCCGACACCGCCCAGGCGACGCGGCGCTACGCCCGCCGTCAGGAGTCGTGGTTCCGACCCGACCCGCGCATCATCTGGATCGACGCGACGGCGCCGGACGTGCTCGACCGGGCACTCACGGCGGTTCGCGAGGCGGATGCACAGGTGCGCGACGGCATACCGGAGAATGTCTGACATGACGCGCTTCACCAAGGGCCACGGCACCGAGAACGACTTCGTCCTCGTCCCCGACCTCGAGGGCACGCTCGAGCTGACCCCCGCCCAGGTGCAGCGCATCGCCGACCGGCACGCCGGCCTCGGCGCCGACGGCGTCATCCGGGTCGTGCGTGCGGGCCTGTCCACCGACGAAGCGGTGCGCGCCCAGTCGCGCGAGGCCGAGTGGTTCATGGACTACCGCAACGCCGACGGCTCGCTCGCCGAGATGTGCGGCAACGGCACGCGCGTCTTCGCCGAGTACCTCCGCCGCGAGGGGCTCGCCTTCGGGTCGTCCTTCAGCATCGCCACCCGCGCGGGCGTCAAGACGGTGCGCGTCGTCGACGAGGGCTACGCGGTCGACCTCGGCCCGTGGCGCCTCGGCGACGAGGAGGGTGCCCGGCGCGACGGCTTCGACGTCATGGTCCGGCCGCGCCACGGCAAGCCGGTGCCGGCCCTGACCCTCGACATCGGCAACCCGCACGCGGTCGTCATGCTCCCCGAGGGCATCTCGCTCGAGAACCTCGACCTCGGCGAGGCGCCCGAGCTGCACCCCGAGCCGGCCGGCGGCTCCAACGTCGAGTTCGTCCGGGCGGTCGGACCCGGCCACATCGCGATGCGGGTCCATGAGCGTGGAGTCGGCGAGACCCGGTCGTGCGGCACCGGAGCGGCCGCCGCCGCCCTCGCCACCCGCTTCTGGTCCGGCGTCGAGGACCTCAGCCCGTGGACCGTCGACGTGCCGGGGGGCCGTCTCACGGTGACGCCGCTCGCCGGCCAGCGGGTCGAGCTCGCCGGACCTGCCGTCCTCGTGGCGGACGGCGACTTCCCCCTCTGACGGCACGTCGCTGCGTCGAGGCGGTTGCTCGGGCCTCGACGCGACACCACACCTCGATCCGGTGCCCGTCGGCCGCGATCGAGGTGATCTCTCGCGCCCGGGCGCTGCGGACCACCTCGACCCGTGTCAGCCGCGCCGGACCTCGAGGATGCGGAACGCCTTGGCCGACGACAGGCGGGTGCATCGCAGGCCCCACTCCTGCGCGTTGATCCACTTCTGCAGCGAGTCCGACCCGAGGTGCTTCTGCACCACGAGGTGGGCGACGCCGTCGTCGGCGAGGCGCGGGAGCCACCGCTCGAGCAGGGCGTGCAGCGCCGCCTTGCCGACGTGGATCGGCGGGTTGGACCAGATCGTCGCGAACCGCAGACCGTCCGGCACGTCGTCCGGCTCGCAGAAGGTCGCGTTGTCGACCCCGACGGCCGACGCGTTGGCCCGCGCCAGGTCGAGGGAGCGGCGGTTGACGTCGACGCCCCACACCCGGGCGCTCGGCGAACGCAGCGCCAGGGTGATCGAGATCGGTCCCCACCCGCAGCCGATGTCGAGCAGGTCGCCCGTCCGGCTCGGGTCGGGGGCCCCTTGGAGCAGCACGGCCGTGCCCGGGTCGAGGCGGTCCGGGGAGTACACCCCGCGGGCGGTCGTCAGCGTGAACGGGCGCCCGTCGAGGGTGACCTCGATGGTGCGGCGCTCCTCCGGCGTGGCCGGCTCGGCGGTGAAGTAGTGGTCGGTCGGCTCGCTCATCAGGGGTCACGGTAGCGCCAGCCGCTCACCCTCCGCGGGCCGTGTGCCCCCTCGCCGCCGGGTCACGTCGGGCACAAACGAGTGGCTCGTGGCGTTGGACGAGTGGGACCATAGGGAGAACATGACGAGCAACCACACGAACCACCCCAGTGACACCGACCGCGCTGCGCAGCGCGAGCGGACCCTCTTCGCCACCCGCGCCGACGCGCTGGCCGGGGAGGACCACGAGACCGACGAGGCGGCATACCCCCTCTACGACGGCGACCAGCTCGACCGTGAGGAACGCGCCGCGCTCCGACGCGTCCAGGGACTGTCGACCGAGCTCGAGGACATCACCGAGGTCGAGTACCGCCAGCTGCGCCTCGAGCGCGTCGTGCTGGCCGGGGTCTGGACCGAGGGAACCGCAGACGACGCCGAGAACTCCATCCGCGAGCTCGCGGCCCTCGCCGAGACCGCCGGTTCGACGGTGCTCGAGGGTGTCGTCCAGCGCCGTCAGAAGCCCGACCCGGCGACGTGGCTCGGCAAGGGCAAGGCGCTCGAGCTGCGCGACATCGTCGTCGAGGAGGGCGCCGACACCGTCATCTGCGACGGCGAGCTCGCACCGAGCCAGCGGCGTGCGCTCGAGGACGTCGTCAAGGTCAAGGTCATCGACCGCACCGCGCTGATCCTCGACATCTTCGCCCAGCACGCCAAGAGCCGTGAGGGCCGCGCCCAGGTCGAGCTGGCCCAGCTCCAGTACCTCCTGCCGCGCCTGCGCGGCTGGGGTGAGTCGATGTCCCGTCAGGCCGGTGGCCGTGTCGCCGGGGGTGAGGGCATCGGCTCGCGTGGACCCGGTGAGACGAAGATCGAGCTCGACCGCCGCCGGATCAACACGAAGATCGCCAAGCTGCGCCGCGACATCAAGGCCATGAAGACGAGCCGCGACACGCGGCGGCACTCCCGCCACGCCGGGGGAGTCCCGTCGGTCGCCATCGCGGGCTACACCAACGCCGGCAAGAGCTCGCTGCTCAACCGCCTCACGGGCGCCGGCGTGCTCGTCGAGAACCAGCTCTTCGCGACGCTCGACCCAACGGTGCGCCGCACCGAGACCGAGGACGGCCGCGTCTACACGCTGGCCGACACCGTCGGCTTCGTGCGCAGCCTGCCGCACCAGCTCGTCGAGGCGTTCCGCTCGACGCTCGAGGAGGTCGGCGACTCCGACCTGCTCCTGCACGTCGTCGACGGGTCGCACCCGGACCCCGAGGGCCAGATCACGGCCGTCCGCGAGGTGCTCGCGGAGGTCGGCGGCGACCAGATCAAGGAGATCATCGTCGTCAACAAGGCCGACGTCGCCGACCCCGAGGTGCTCGACCGGCTCCAGCGTCACGAGAAGCACTGCGTGACCGTCTCGGCCCGCACCGGCGCCGGGCTCGCGGAGCTGCGGGCCCTCATCGACCACGAGCTGCCGAAGCCCGACATCGAGGTCGAGGTGCTCGTGCCCTACGACCGTGGCGACCTCATCTCGCGCCTGCACGAGGAGGGCGAGATCCTCGAGAGCGAGCACGTCGCCGAAGGGACCCGGCTCCGCGCCAAGGTCACCCCGACGATGGAGCCCGACCTCGCGGCCTACGCCGTCGTCGCCAGCTGACGCCCGTCGCGCCCGTCGCGCCCGTCGAAGGGCCCCCGTCGCGGGGCCCTTCGGCATGTCGGGCGCCGGGCGGCGCCGCGCCTCCGGGAGGATGAGGGGCATGGCCCTCGAGATCCCGTGCCCCTACTGCGGCACCCAGATGTATGCCGAGCAGGCTCACAACCGCTGCCCGAAGTGCCTCTACATCGAGCCGTGCTGCGACGGAGCCCCGCTCGCCGTGTGCGAGACGCGGGCACCCGAGCGTCGGACACCGTGGCGCCGGCGGGACCCGATCGCGAGGGCGACCCGTGGATCACGACCGACCGCCTCGTGCTCCGTCGCCCACGGATGGACGACCTGCGCGACTACCTGCGCCTGCACGGCGACCCCCGGACCTATGCGCACTCGCCGGCGAGCCAGCCGAGTCCGGAGCGGTGCCGCGAGCGGCTGGCCGACGACCTCGCGGACTGGGAGCGTGAGGGCCTCGGTTACGTCGCCGTCGTCGACCGCGCCACCGACGAGGTGATCGGGTGGGCGGGCTTGCGGCACAAGGACTCCGACCCCGAGTCGCTCAACCTCTACTACCGCCTCCTGCACGACCGCCTGGGCCAGGGCCTCGGCAGGGCGATCTCTCGCGCCGTGGTGGCGTGGGCAACCGAGCACCGTCCCGACGCCCTCGTCACGGCCATGGTCGACACGGTCAACGCGGCATCGCTGCGCACCGCGACGTCCTCGGGGCTCGTACAGGTCGGCATGCGCCGGCTCAAGGACCGGCCCGACGGCGAGCCCATGGCCTACTTCGAGGCGCCGCGCGTGGCATCGGTGCCGACCGGCGCCCCCGACCGGAGCCTCCGCGCCGCGATCGCCGACCTGTGGGTCCGCGCCAACGACGCCGGTGGCTCGGTCGGCTTCCTGCCCGGGGCGCCCCGAGGCGATGTCGAGGCGGCCCTCGACCGTCACGTCGAGGACGTCACCCGGGGGCGTTCCCTGCTCTGCCTGCTCCGCGACCCCGGTGGTGACCTGCGCGGCCTGGGCTTCTGGGAGCACTCACGGGGCTTTCCCCACGAGCACGTGGCAGGCCTGAAACGCCTCATGGTCGGCCCCGAGAGCCAGGGCCGGAACCTCGGACGTCTCCTGCTCGGCGGCATGGTCGGCATCGTCCGTCGCGAGCTGCCGTGGGTCGAGCTGCTGCGCCTCGACTACCGCGACGGCCTGGGGCTGGGCGAGTTCTACGCCCGATCCGGGTGGACCGAGGTCGGACGCGTGCCCGGCGGCCTGCGCCTCAGCGCGACCGACTACCGGGACGACGTCGCCATGGCCCGCCGCGTCGACGGTGAGCCACTGCGCTGACGGTGAGCCACTGCGCTGACGGCCGTCAGGAGAGGCCGACGACCGAGCCGTCCTCGGTGATGTCGATGCGCTCGGCGTTCGGTGACGTCGGCAGCCCCGGCATGGTGCGCATGTCGCCACAGATCGCGTAGACGTAGCCGGCGCCCACCGCGGCCCGGACCTCGCGCACCGGCATCCGCCACCCGCGGGGCGCTCCCCGGAGCGAGGGGTCCGACGAGATCGACAGGTGGGTCTTGGCGATGACGACGGGCAGCCCCCCGTAGCCGAGCCGCTCGTAGTCCTTGAGCGCCTTGGCCGCGGCCGGGCTCACGTCGATGCCGTCCGCACCGTAGATCTGCGTCGCGATCGCCTCGATCTTCTGCTCGAGCGGCAGGTCGAGGGGGTAGAGGAACTCGAAGCTCGTCGGCTCGTGCGCGGCCTCGATGACGACCCGGGCGAGCTCGAGCGCCCCCGCCCCGCCCTCGGCGACGTGACGGGTCACGGCGCAGCGCACCCCCAGGCTGTTGCAGAACCGGCGGATCACGGCGTGCTCCGAGTCGTGGTCGTCGGGGAAGGCGTTGATGGCGACGACGGGCTGCACGCCGAAGCGCCGCACGATCTCGATGTGCTTGCGCAGGTTGGGCAGGCCCGCCTCCACGTCCTTGGGACGCTCCTCGAGCAGGCCTGCCGGGAGAGGCTTGCCGGCCTTGACGGCATACCGGCCCGAATGGGTCTTCAGGGCGCGGACGGTGGCGACGACGACGGCGACGTCGGGCTTGAGCCCGCTGACCCGGCACTTGACGTCGAAGAAGCGCTCGGCGCCCATGTCGGCGCCGAAACCGGCCTCGGTGATGGCGAAGTCGCTGCCGCGCATGGCGATGAGGTCCGCGGTGACCGACGAGGTGCCGGTCGCGATGTTGCCGAACGGGCCACAGTGGATGATCGCCGGGCCGCCCTCGAGCGTCTGCAGGAGGTTGGGCTTCAAGGCGTCAGAGAGCAGGGCCGTCATCGCCCCTCCGGCGTGGAGGTCGTCCGCGGTGACCCCCTTGCCCTCGGTCGTGTACCCGACGACGATGCGGCCGAGGCGCTGGCGGAGGTCCGTGAGCGACGTCGCGAGGGTGAGCAGCACCATGACCTCGCTCGCGGCGGTGATGTCGAAGCCTGTCTCGCGCACCACGCCGTCCTGGCGTGCCCCGAGGCCGACGACGATGTTGCGCAGCGACCGGTCGTTGACGTCGAGGACCCGCCGCCACGTGATGTTGCGGACGTCGAGGCCGAGCGCGTTGCCGTGGTGGAGGTGGTTGTCGAGCATGGCCGCGAGAAGGTTGTGCGCAGCCGTCACGGCGTGGAAGTCGCCGGTCAGGTGCAGGTTGAGCCGCTCCATCGGCACCACCTGGCTGTAGCCGCCGCCGGCCGCGCCGCCCTTGATGCCGAACGTCGGGCCCATCGAGGGCTGGCGCAGGGCGACGACGGCGCGCTTGTCGAGGCGCTGAAGCGCCTGGGCCAGCCCGACCGAGGTCGTCGTCTTGCCCTCGCCGAGGGGAGTCGGGGTGATGGCCGTGACGACGACGTACTTCGCGTCGGGCTGGTGCCGAGGTTCGTCGAGGACCGCGAGGTCGATCTTGGCGACGTCGCGTCCCCACGGCTCGAGGTGGTCGGGGGAGACGCCGAGGTCGGCGGCGACGTCGACGAGCGGACGCAGGGTCGCCGCGTTCGCGATGTCGAGGTCGGTGGGCAGGGGTGCGCTCATACCCCGATCAAACTCCCACGGCGTCTGGCGCACAGCGGAATCGCGGGCGGCCCCCTCGTGAGTTCGGTCCCACCACGTCGACGGCAGCTCGCGGGTTCACAGGGTGGGGGGCCGTGGGGTCACCACCCGGTCGCGGCGGCATACGCTGGCCCAATGCCTCAGCGACCCGCGCTCGACGACCTCCTCCACGCCGCGGTGTCGGGAGTCGGTGGCGCCGAGCGCCCGGGCCAGGTCGAGATGGCCAAGGCCGTCGCGCACGCCATCGACGACGGCGAGCACCTGCTCGTGCAGGCCGGCACGGGCACCGGCAAGTCGCTCGCCTACCTCGTGCCCGCGGTCGCGCACGCCTTCGAGGCCGGCAAGCCGGCGGTCGTCGCGACGGCGACCCTGGCGCTGCAGGCGCAGATCGTCGACCGCGACATGCCCCGCGTCGCGGACGCGCTCGCACCCGTGCTCGGCCGCCGACCGACCTACGCCCTCGTCAAGGGGCGCCGCAACTACGTCTGCCTCAACAAGCTCGAGGGCGGCTTCCCCGACGACGAGGACGGCCTGCTGTCGGTCGGGCAGGTCGACGCCGCCGTTGGCCGGCTCGGCCAGGAGGTCGTCCGGCTGCGCGAGTGGGCGTCCACCACCGACTCGGGCGACCGCGACGAGCTGGTCCCCGGTGTCTCGGAGCGGGCCTGGCGGCAGGTGTCGGTGTCGGCGCACGAGTGCATGGGCGGCAAGTGCCCGCTCGTCGCCGAGTGCTTCGTCGAGCGTGCCCGCGAGGCGGCCAAGGACGTCGACGTCATCGTCACCAACCACTCGTTCATGGCCATCGACTCGTTCGAGGGCCGCCAGATGCTTCCCGAGCACGACGTCCTCGTCGTCGACGAGGCCCACGAGCTCGTCGACCGCGTCACCGCGACGATCACCGACGAGCTGACCGGCACCATGGTCATGACCGCCGCCAAGAAGGCCGGTCGGATGTCGGACCACACCGCCGCCATGGACGAGGCGGGGGAGATGCTGGCCCAGGCGCTCGAGCCGCTCGAGGAGGGGCGGATGCTCGGCATCCCCGACTCCGTCGGCCTCGCCCTCGCCCGCGTCCGCGACACGGCCCGCACCGTCCAGAGCGACCTCAAGCCGCCGCCCGGCCAGGAGGCGGACGGCGCCCGCCAGGTGGCCCGCGCCGCCGTGGACGAGATCCACGAGAACGCCGAGCGCATCCTCGAGGAGCGCGAGCTCGACGTCGTGTGGCTCAGCCGCGACCAGCGTCGCGGCCCGGTGCTGCGCGTCGCACCGATGAGCGTCGCGATGCTCGTGCGCGACAAGGTGTTCGGCGAGCGCACCGTCGTGCTGACGTCCGCCACCCTCGAGCTCGGCGGCACCTTCGACGCCGTGGCGGGCACCATCGGACTGCGCGGCGAGGGCGCCCCGAAGTGGCAGGGCCTCGACGTCGGCAGCCCGTTCGACTACCCCAAGCAGGCCATCGCCTACGTCGCCGCCCACCTGGCGCCCCCGGGGCGTGACGGCGCCGGCGACGACACCCTCGACGAGATCGAGCAGCTCGTGCGCGCCGCCGGCGGTCGCACCCTCGGCCTCTTCTCGTCGATGCGCGCGGCGCAGACGGCAGCCGAGATCATGCGCGCCCGGTTCGGCGACGAGATCCCCGTCCTGTGCCAGGGCGAGGACCAGATCACGACGCTCGTGCGGCAGTTCGCCCGCGACCCGCGCACCTGCCTCTTCGGCACGCTGACGCTGTGGCAGGGCGTCGACGTGCCCGGCTCGTCGTGCCAGCTCGTCATCATCGACCGGATCCCGTTCCCCCGCCCCGACGACCCGCTGGCGTCGGCACGGTCGCAGGCCATCGCCCGGATGGGCGGCAACGGCTTCATGGCCGTCTCGGCCACGCACGCCGCCCTCCGGCTCGCGCAGGGAGCCGGTCGGCTCGTGCGCCGGGCCGACGACCGCGGCGTCGTGGCCTTCCTCGACTCGCGGATGATGACGGCGAGGTATGCCGGCTTCCTCCAGCGCTCGCTGCCCCCCTTCTACCCGACGACCGACCAGAAGATGGTGCTCGCAGCGCTCGCCCGCCTCGACGCCATGGCGCCGCCGCCCGTGGCCGTCGAGGAGCCCGCGCTGCGCTCGCTCACCGGGGCCCGGGCCGACGCCGACGGCACGGAGCACCCGCGGCCCGTAGCCGTGCCGCCGCCGGCTCCGGTGTCGTCGCGGAGCGCCGTGACCTCGGGCCACGCCTGGACCGACGAGCAGGACGAGGAGCTGCGCGACGCGGCCGAGGCCGGCATGCAGCTCGACGAGCTCGTCGACCACTTCGAGCTGCCCGAGGAGACCATCGCCGCTCGCGTCGAGCAGCTCGGCCTCGCCATCGCGTCGGGCGCGCTGTTCGACTGACCCGCCACACGGCATACGCCCGCCCGGCGCGCACGGGGTGTCGCACCCGCGTGGCAGAGTTGTCGCCATGACCGACCCGGCCGTCCCACCCTTCGTGCTCGTCACCGGTCCGGAGGGTGTCCTCGTCGAGCGGGCCGTCGCGTCGGTGCTCGAGCCCGGCAGGCGGGCCGACGTCGAGGTCATCCGCATCGACCCGGCGACCTACGAGTCCGGGGCGCTGCAGATGCACGCGAGCCCCTCCCTCTTCGGCGGGGCCAAGACGATCGTCGTGCGTGACCTGCACGAATCGCCCGACGAGCTCCAGCTCGACCTGCTCTCGCTCCTGGCGGTCCCGGACCCCGACGTCGGCCTCGTCGTCGCGCACGGTGGGGGCATGAAGGGCAAGAAGGTCATCGACACGATGAAGAAGGCCGGGGCCCGCGTCATCGAGTGCCCGGCCGTCAAGACCGACCGCGACAAGACCGACTTCGTCATGAAGGAGTTCGCGGCCGCCCGGCGCAAGATCACGAGCGAGGGCGTCCGCGCGCTCATCGAGGCCGTCGGCAAGGACGTGCGCGAGCTCGCGGCCGCCTGCTCCCAGCTCGTCTCCGACACCGAGGGCACCGTCGACGACGCCGTCGTCGACACCTACCACGGCGGCAAGGTCGAGGCCACGGGCTTCCGGGTCGCCGACGCAGCCGTGGCCGGTCAGTCGGGCGAGGCCCTGCGCCTGCTCCGGCACGCGATCGCCACCGGGGTCGACCCCGTGCCGATCGTCGCCGTCATCGCCTCGCAGCTGCGCCAGCTCATCAAGGTCGGCGCGGCCGGCCGGGGCAGCTCGGCGCACCTCGCCAAGAGCCTGGGCATGGCGCCGTGGCAGATCGACAAGGCGCGTCGGTCGGTCGGCCACTGGAGCGCCGACGGGCTCGCCGTCGCCGTCCAGGCCGTCGCCGCCGCCGACTTCGAGGTCAAGGGCGGCGGACGCGACCCCGTGTATGCCGTGGAGCGGGCGATCCTCACGATCTCCCGGGCGCGCGCGGCACGCTGACCCGGCGTCACCCAGCGGCCTGGACGGGCCGCACCCGGACGGCCGTCTCCCGGTTTGGTCGTGCGGACCGGCCGCTGGTAACTTTGACCCTTGCGTGCGCGCTCAGGTCGTGCGCGCATGCATGCTCCATCCAGAGCTGCTCACGCAGGGTGTCCCCACTCCCGGTCCCGAGCGGCTTTGCGGCCCTCTAACCGCAACCATCCGACCGAACGAAAGAAACCATCAACGTGGCAAACATCAAGTCGCAGCTCAAGCGCATCAAGACGAACGCGACGCGCACCGAGCGCAACAAGGCCGTCAAGAGCGAGCTCCGCACGTGGATCCGCAAGGTCCGCGAGGCGACCGCCTCCGGCGACAAGGACGCGGCTGCCGACGCCCTCAAGACCGCCTCGAAGAAGCTCGACAAGGCTGTCAGCAAGGGTGTCATCCACCAGAACCAGGCCGCCAACAAGAAGTCGGCGATGGCCAAGAAGGTCGCGTCTCTCTGACGCACCACCCCTTCGCGTGAGCGGGCCCGTCACCTCGTGGTGACGGGCCCGATCTGCGTCCGGCTCCAGGCCGGAGGTCTCAGTTCCGGTGCAGGGCGCGGGCTGCCGCGACGACCATGTCGTACCGGTCGCGGGGGAGCACCGCGCCCTCGCGGCGCACGCCGTCCGGGTCGATCCGCACGAGCCGGTTGACCCGCACCTCGCTCGGGCGGCCACGGCCGTCCCAGGCGCCGGAGCCGATGTCGACCCACTCCCGGCCCGAGCGCCGCTCCTGCTGCTCGTCCCGGTCGTGGTCCTTGCTCGTCAGCGGCAGGCCGACGAGCCAGCCGCCCTCGCGCCCGACGACGAGGACGGGGCGGTCCTTGCCCTGGCTGTGGTCCTCCTCGTAGGGCACCCACGTCCACACGATCTCGCCCGGGTCGGGACGCCCGTCGGGCCGCGGCGCGTACGTCGTGTCGGGCAGGCGCGTCGCGTCACCGGGGTAGGGCGCGCCGCCGCCGGGTGTCGGCTGGGCCGGACGGGTGCGGTCGGGGCCTGCCGGGGTTCGCGGGCCGGTCCGGGAGACGGAGCCGCGCACGACACCACGCAGTCGGTCGAGGAGACGCTCGAAGGTGCTGGGCATGGGAATCACCGTAGCCGCGCGGCCGTTACCGTTGGTGCCCGAGACCGGGTCGACGGTGATCCGCACCATCCCCACCGCACGGTGCCGCCACCGCTGGGACGCCGACCGAACGACCGAACCCGGAGAGACCTCTTGACCCCTGCCAGACGTCGCACGACCCTCGCCATCCTCGCCATCGCGGTCGGCGGCTTCGCCATCGGCACGACGGAGTTCGTGACGATGGGCCTGCTGCCCCAGATCGCCGAGGGCACCGGGGTCGACATCGCGACCGCCGGTCACTACGTCTCGGCCTACGCGCTCGGGGTCGTCGTCGGCGCCCCGCTCATCGCGATCGCCTTCGCCAAGGCTCCCCGCAAGGGCCTGCTCATGGGGCTCATGGCGTTCTTCGCCGTCGCGCACCTCGCCGTCCTCGCCGCGAACACCTACCCGACCGTCATGGCCGCCCGCTTCCTCGCGGGTATGCCGCACGGTGCCTTCTTCGGCATCGGCTCGGTCGTCGCGGCGTCCCTCGTGTCGCACGAGCGGCGCACTGCCGCCGTGGCGGCCATCCTCGGGGGTCTCGGGGTCGCCAACGTCGTCGGCGTCCCCCTCGCGACCCTGCTGGGCCAGCGGTTCTCGTGGCACCTGCCCTACGTCCTCGTCGGCGTCATCGCGGCCCTCACGGTCGCGGCCGTCGCCGTCTTCCTGCCCCACCAGCCCCCGAGCGGGGAGGAGTCGATGCAGGCCGAGATGCAGGCCCTGCGACGTCCCCAGGTCTGGCTCGCGCTCCTCATCGGCGTCGTCGGCTTCGGCGGCATGTTCGCGATGTACTCGTTCATCACCCCGACGATGACCGAGCTCGCCGGGCTCGACGAGCGCTACATCCCGTGGGTGCTCGCGGCCTACGGCCTCGGAATGGTCGGCGGCATGGTGCTGAGCGGGCGCGTCGCCAACCGCGTCGGCGTGCTCAAGGGGATCATCGGGGCGCTCGCCGCCATCGCCGTGCTCCTCGCGCTCTTCGGCTGGGCCGCCCAGATCCTGTGGCTCGCCGTCCTCATGGTCTTCGTCCTCGGGCTGCTCCCCTCGATCGTCGTGCCCCTGCTGCAGACGCGGCTCATGGACGTCGCGCACGAGGGCCAGTCCCTCGCGGCCGCCCTCAACCACTCGACGCTCAACACCGCGAACGCGCTCGGTGCGTGGCTCGGCTCGGTCGTCCTCGCCGCGGGCTGGGGCTACGGCGCGCCGAGCCTCGTCGGTGCCGGGCTCGCGGTGCTCGGTGTCGGGGTCGCTGCACTGTCGGCCCTGCTCGAACGGCGCTCGGGCGGGGCTGCTCCACGTGCGGACCGTCCGGCCTCGCGTGCCTCGTCCGTCGGAGCGGGCACGCCGGTCTGACTCGAGCGACCACCGCGCGGACCCCGGTGAGCCAGCGGTCTGGCGGGCGCCGAACCGCTGCAGCGGACGGGAGCGGACGGGATCGGTCGGTGGGCGGGGGAGGGAGCGTGAGCGCCGAGCCCGCAAAGCATGGGAGACTGGTGAGGTTGCGGCGGTGCCCTCGAGCACCCGGACGAACCGGACCACCCGGCTCGGCTCGGATCGACTCGGAGCGCCGGCCGCCCACCGACCAACTCCATCCCCGTCACCTGACTCTGCGAGGTTCGTCCCACGTGTCGCCCATGGCCCGCTCCGCGTTGGCACCCAACGCAACGCCGCCGGACCTGATCCGCAACTTCTGCATCATCGCGCACATCGACCACGGCAAGTCCACGCTGGCCGACCGCATGCTGCAGCTCACCGGCGTCGTCGACGCGCGCGCCATGCGCGCCCAGTACCTCGACCGCATGGACATCGAGCGCGAGCGCGGCATCACCATCAAGAGCCAGGCCGTGCGCATGCCGTGGGAGCTCGACGGCACGACGTACGCGCTCAACATGATCGACACCCCGGGGCACGTCGACTTCACCTACGAGGTCTCCCGCTCGCTCGCCGCCTGCGAGGGCGCCGTGCTGCTCGTCGACGCCGCCCAGGGCATCGAGGCCCAGACCCTCGCGAACCTCTACCTCGCGATGGAGAACGACCTCACGATCATCCCGGTCCTCAACAAGATCGACCTGCCGGCCGCCCAGCCGGAGAAGTACGCCGAGGAGCTCGCCAAGCTCATCGGCTGCGAGCCCGAGGACTGCCTCAAGGTCTCGGGCAAGACCGGTGCGGGCGTCGAGCCGCTGCTCGACAAGATCGTCGGCACCCTGCCGGCTCCCGTGGGCGACCCCGACGCGCCGGCGCGCGCCATGATCTTCGACTCGGTCTACGACACGTACCGCGGCGTCGTGACCTACGTCCGCGTCGTCGACGGCAACCTCAGCCCCCGCGAGAAGATCGTCATGATGTCGACCCGGGCGACGCACGAGCTGCTGGAGATCGGCGTCATCAGTCCCGAGCCGGTCCCCGGCAAGGGTCTGGGCGTCGGCGAGGTCGGCTACCTCATCACCGGCGTCAAGGACGTGCGCCAGTCGCGCGTCGGTGACACGGTCACCAACGCGAGCAAGCCCGCCACGCAGGACCTCGGCGGCTACCGCGACCCGAAGCCCATGGTCTTCTCGGGCCTCTATCCCATCGACGGGTCCGACTACCCCGACCTCCGCGACGCCCTCGACAAGCTCAAGCTCAACGACGCCGCGCTCGTGTACGAGCCGGAGACCTCCGCCGCGCTCGGCTTCGGCTTCCGCGTCGGCTTCCTCGGGCTGCTGCACCTCGAGATCGTCCGCGAGCGGCTCGAGCGCGAGTTCGACCTCGACCTCATCTCGACGCAGCCCAACGTCGTCTACGACGTCACGATGGACGACGGCAAGACCGTGCACGTCACCAACCCGAGCGAGTACCCCGACGGCAAGATCCGCGAGGTGAGCGAGCCGGTCGTGCGCGCCACGATCCTCGCGCCGTCGGAGTTCGTCGGCGCGATCATGGAGCTGTGCCAGCAGAAGCGCGGCAACCTGCGCGGCATGGACTACCTCTCCGAGGACCGCGTCGAGATGCGCTACACGCTGCCGCTCGCCGAGATCGTCTTCGACTTCTTCGACCAGCTCAAGTCGCGCACCCGCGGCTACGCCTCGCTCGACTACGAGCCCGACGGCGAGCAGGTCGCCGACCTCGTCAAGGTCGAGATCCTGCTCCAGGGCGAGACGGTCGACGCGTTCTCGGCCATCGTCCACAAGGACAAGGCCTACGCCTACGGTGTCATGATGGCGAGCAAGCTCAAGGACCTCATCCCGCGCCAGCAGTTCGAGGTCCCGATCCAGGCCGCCATCGGGTCGCGCATCATCGCCCGCGAGAACATCCGCGCCATCCGCAAGGACGTGCTCGCCAAGTGCTACGGCGGCGACATCAGCCGCAAGCGCAAGCTCCTCGAGAAGCAGAAGGAGGGCAAGAAGCGCATGAAGATGGTCGGTCGGGTCGAGGTGCCGCAGGAGGCCTTCGTCGCTGCCCTCTCGAGCGACGGCGACTCGGGCAAGTCCAAGAAGTAGCCGCCGGTGGCCCGGTCATGCCCCCCTCGCGATCGCGGGCGGGGCGGGCCGGACCCCGGGACCCGGAGTCGGTCAGCCGGCGAGGAGCTTGTGTCGCATCCGGTCGGTGTCCGCGGCGGTCCAGCCCTGCGTGGCGAGCCAGCCGTGCACCCCGCCGTGGCGTTCCTCGAGCGCCCCGAGGAGCAGACGCATCGTGTCGGTCGTCGGTGACTGCTGGGCGACCGTCTTGTCCTCGAGGTTGCGGGCGTAGGCCGGTCGGGCGCGCAGCCGGTCCATGATCGCGGCCACCCGCTGGGCCGAGGCCGCGAAGTCGGCGATGACGAGCTCGTCGGGCACGTCGACCACCTTGAGCGCGAGGCCCACGACCGTGCCGGTGCGGTCCTTGCCGGCGGCGCAGTGCACGATGGCGGCGCCCTCGCTCGACGCGATGGCGTCGAGGGCGGCCACGACCGAGTCGGGCCGGCTCGCCAGGTAGGAGAGGTAGTGCTCGGACCAGAATCGGTCGTGGGCTCGGTCCTGGTCGGGGTCGCGCCGGGCCTTGCCGAGCCCGCGCCGCTCGTCGGTCTCCCACGGCAGGGCGCGCTCGGCCGCCGGGATTCCCGACTCGTCGGTGTCCTCGCGGTAGAGCGTGTGGTGGTGGTGGGTGACCCCGGCGACGGCCCGGAGCGGCCCGTCGCCCTCCTTGGCGAGCTCGACGTGGGTGCGCAGGTCGACGACGTCGGTGACCCCGTAGTCCGTCACGAGCGACTCGACGGCCTCGGGGGAGAGGTCCTGCAGGTTGTCCGACCGGAGCAGCCGTCGCGGCTGCACGGTGTCCCCGGACGAGGTCACCAGGCCTCCGAGGTCACGCATGTTGACGACGCCGTCGAGCTCGATCCACTGGGGCTGGTACACGACGTCAGCCTAGGCGAACGGCGTTGTCCCGTTGCGCCGGTGTGGCTACCGCCGGATATCTTGACGTCGAGAGACGCTGGAGGAGAGAGTCGTGACGCCGAGCCAGACCCCACCGCAGGCCCCACCGGCCACCGCGCCGCTGACCCGGCGCGGACTCCCGGTCGACCGCGACCTGCGCATCCTCGCGGTCGGGTCGTTCGCCAACCGGTTCGGCGCGGGGGCCGTCCTGACGACGAGTGCGCTCTACTTCACCCGTCAGGTGGGCTTCAGCGCCACGGAGGTGGCCGTCGCCATGTCCGTGTCGGCGGTCGTGGGGATCGTCGTGCAGGTGCCGGCCGGTCACCTCGGTGACACGCGCGGCCCGCGACGGGTCCTCACGGCGTTCATGGCGGGGTCGGCGCTCTTCAGCGCACCGCCCGTGCTCGCGACATCTCCCTGGGCGCTCGCCCTGCTCCTCGGGGTGCTCGCGTTCTTCGAACGCGGGGCGGGTGCGGTCAACCAGGGGGTCATCGCCCAGCTGGCCACCGGCGGGCGCGGAGTGCTCTTCAAGGCCTACCTGCGGGCCGTCACGAACACCGCCCTCGGCCTCGGCTCGGTCTTCGGTGGCGCGGCCCTCGTCATCGACGAGCGATGGGCCTACGTCTCCGTCTTCGTCCTCAACGCCCTCTTCACGGGCTTCGCCGCCTGGAACACGACCCGGCTGCCCGACATCGCCCCGCACACCCGGCAGGCCGGGGAGCCGCGGCTCGCCGTCCTGCGTGACTGGCCCTACGTCGTCATCACCGTCATCACCGGGCTCTTCTCGCTCCACTTCTTCGTCATGGAGCTGGGCCTCGCGCTCTACGTCTCGGCCCGCACGGCCGCGCCCACCGTCATGGTGGCGGTCCTGCTCGTCATCAACACCACGGCCGTCGCGCTCTTCCAGGTGCGGCTGTCCCGACGGGCCGACTCCGTCGAGGCGGGGGCACGAGCCCTCGTGCGCGGAGCCTGGTGGATCGCCGGGGGCTTCGCCGTCGTCGCCCTCGCCGACCGTGGCACCCGGTGGGTCGCGATCGTCGCGCTCGTCGTCGGGTCGCTCGTCCACGTCGTCGGCGAGATGATCGGCTCGGGTGGGCAGTGGGGCCTGCAGATGGGGCTGGCACCCCACGAGCGGCAGGGGCAGTACCAGGGCTTCGCGGGCTTGGGCTTCAGCGTCCTCGCCGTCGTGGCGCCGCCCCTCGTCACGTACTTCTGCGTCGACCTCGGCGAGACCGGGTGGCTCGTCCTGGCCGCCTTCATGGTCGTCATCGCGCTCGTCTCGGTCCCCGCGGCACGCTGGGCCCTGCGTTCGCGGGCCCGCTACGGGATCACCACCCACTCCGGCTGAGCGAGGCAGCGCGGAGGCGTGGACGGGACCCCGCCCGTGGGCTGGGACACTGGAGGTATGCCGCCCTCCGCCCTTCCCGACGGCGACCCCGCGCCCGTCACGGGAGAGCTGCCAACCGCAGCCCTCTCGGACCTTGCGCGTACCGACCTCGGCATCTACGTCCACGTCCCGTTCTGCACGGTGCGCTGCGGCTACTGCGACTTCAACACCTACACCCTGACCGAGCTCGGTGGCCCCGGTGCCAGCATCGGCATCGACACGTACGCCGACGTCGCCGTGCGTGAGCTCGACATCGCGCAGTCGGTCCTCGGCAGCGAAGCGCCTGCCGTGTCAACGGTGTTCGTCGGTGGCGGCACGCCCACCATGCTGAGGTCGGGCGACCTCGTGACGGTGCTCGACGGCATACGACGGCGTTTCGGTCTGGCGCCCGGCGCGGAGGTCACGACGGAGGCCAACCCGGACTCCGTGACACCGCAGTCCCTGCAGGAGCTCGCCGACGGCGGCTTCACCCGCGTCTCGGTGGGCATGCAGTCGGCCGTGCCGCACGTGCTCCACACGCTCGAGCGCACGCACGACCCCGACAACGTCGCCCGGGCCGTCGCCGCCACGCGCGCGGCCGGCATGCAGGTGAGCGTCGACCTCATCTACGGCACGCCGGGGGAGTCGCTCGAGGACTGGCGCCGCAGCCTCGAGGCGGCCATCGCCCTCGAGCCCGACCACATCTCCGCCTACGCCCTCGTCGTCGAGGACGGCACGAAACTCGCCGCGCAGGTGCGCCGTGGTCTCGTGCCCGCGCCCGAGGACGACGACGAGGCCGACAAGTACGAGCTCGCGGACGCGCTGCTCGCCGCGGCCGGCTTCGGGTGGTACGAGGTGAGCAACTGGGCCCGGTCCGAGCAGCACCGCTGTCGCCACAACGTCGCCTACTGGTCCGGCACGAACTGGTGGGGGGTCGGGCCGGGGGCCCACAGCCACGTCGGCGGCGTGCGCTGGTGGAACGTCAAGCACCCCAGTGCGTATGCCGCCCGGCTGGGCGCGGGCCTGTCGCCGGCCCAGGCCCGGGAGACCCTGACGGACGACCAGCGCTACGACGAACGTGTGCTGCTCGGCACACGCCTCGTGCAGGGACTGCCCGTCTCGGATCTGCGAGGATCGGGACGCACCGCCGTGGCCGGCCTCATCGCCGACGGACTCGTGGACGGGCCGGCAGCCCTGCGGGACTCCCGGCTCGTGCTGACCCGTCGCGGACGGCTGCTCGCGGACACCGTGGTCCACCGGCTCCTCGCCGCCTGAGGAGCCACCGACGAGGAAGGCCGCCATGAGCGAGACCGTGTCGACGACGAGCCCGACGAGTGCTGCCGGCGGGGGAGGGCCCGCGGAGGTCGTGGCCGCCGCGCGTCGCGCCTTCGACGCCGGGGTGACCAAGCCGCGGCACTGGCGGGAGACCCAGCTGCGAGCGCTGCGGGCCCTGCTCGTGGACCACGAGCAGGAGCTGGCCGACGCCCTGCACGCCGACCTCGGCAAGAGCGCCACGGAGGCGTGGGTGACCGAGACGGGGTTCGTCGTGCGCGAGATCGACCACACGCTGCGCCACCTTCGCTCGTGGACCTCGCCGCGCCGCGTTCGCGTGCCGCTCTCGCTCGCCCCCGGGCGCGCCAAGGTCGTGCGCGAGCCGCTCGGCGTCGTCCTCGTCATCGCGCCGTGGAACTACCCGGTGCAGCTGTGCCTGGCCCCGCTCGTCGGTGCGCTCGCGGCGGGGAACGCGGTCGTCCTCAAGCCCAGCGAGGTCGCGCCGGTCACGTCCGGCGTCATGGCGCGCCTGCTGTCCCGCCACCTCGACCGCTCCGCGGTGCACGTCGTCGAGGGCGGCGTCCCGGAGACGACCGAGCTCCTGGCGCAACGGTTCGACCACATCTTCTACACCGGCAACGGGGCGGTCGGCAGGATCGTGCTCGAGGCCGCGGCCCGGCACCTGACGCCGGTCACGCTGGAGCTCGGGGGCAAGTCGCCCGCGTACGTCGCCGACGACGCCGACCTCGAGGTCACGGCGCAGCGTCTCGTGTGGGGCAAGTTCACCAACGCCGGGCAGACGTGCGTGGCACCGGACTACGTCATCGCCAGCCGGCCGACGCTCGAGGCACTCAAGCCGCTCCTCGTCGCCGCGATCGCGGACTCCTTCGGCCCCGACCCGTCGACGTCCTCCGCCTACGGACGCATCGTGAGCTCGCGTCACCTCGACCGGCTGACCGCCCTCATCGACCCGACGCGGGTCGTGACCGGCGGCCGCTCCGACGCCGCGACCCGCTACCTCGAGCCGACGATCGTCGAGGTCGCCCCGGTCGCCGGAGAGGGTGGCCCGGTCGACGCCGTCATGGGCGAGGAGATCTTCGGCCCGGTCCTGCCGCTCGTGGCCGTCGACGGGATCGACTCGGCCATCGACTTCATCACGGCGCGTGACAAGCCGCTCGCGCTCTACGTGTTCACGGGCTCCGAGGCCGTGCAGCGCCGGTTCATGCGTGACACGTCCTCGGGAGCACTGGCCGTCAACGTCCCCCTGGCGCACCTCGCCGTGCCGGACCTGCCCTTCGGCGGGGTGGGCGCCAGCGGCATGGGCGCCTACCACGGGGAGCGGTCCGTCGAGCTCTTCTCGCACGCGAAGTCCGTCTTCGCCCTGCCCACCCGTCCCGACACGACCGTCTGGGTGCGGCCGCCGTTCTCGGCCGCCAAGGAGCAGGTGATCGGCAGGTTCGCCGTGCCGGGCCGGCGTCGGGGCGCCGGGCGCTCGGAGACCGAATGACAGTGGTGTCATTAGCACATCAATGACGGAATGGCACGTTTCTCACGCTCGTGTCGCCTGTGATTTCTGGGATTGGAGTGACGGGGTGGCGGGATTGTCCTAGATTGCGGGTGCACCCCCAGGCGACCACGGGAGACCCACATGCCTCAGGCCACCCTCGACCAGTCCGGTCGGGCCTCGACCCTTCTCCCGCCGTCCGTCGCGCGAGGTCACCGCCGTCGACCCCTCACGGTGCTCCTCAGCGCGCTCGCCGTGCTCGTCGCCACCGTAGGCCTGGCCGGGCCGGCCCGCGCCTACGAGTGGAACGTCGTGTGCACCGGCTACGACGCCTGTGCCACCGCCGGCTACTCCAACGCCGGCTACAAGGACCACAGCAGCACCAGCTACTGGAGCCAGTCGACCGGGCACAACTGCACCAACTACGTCGCCTACCGCCTCGTGACCAACGGGCTGCCCAACAAGCGACCGGTCCAGCTGTCCGGCAACGCCTACAACTGGGGCACGGCGTTCGCGTCCCAGACCGACGACGCCCCTGCCGTGGGTTCCGTCGCCTGGTGGGGGCAGTCCTTCTCGGGCACCGGCCACATCGCCTACGTCGAGAAGGTCGTCTCGGCCGACCAGATCCTCGTCTCCGAGGACAACTGGGGCGGCGACTTCCGGTGGCGTTCGGTCACCCGGTCCGGCGGCCTCTGGCCGGCGGGTTTCATCCACCTCAAGGACATGGGGCCCAAGGTCGCGGCCCCGGCCGCCTACCCGACCTACCGCCCGGTGGCACCGACCCGGATCGTCGACACGCGCTCGTCGCTCGGGGCGACGGGCCCGCTCTCGGCCGGCAGCGACACCAGCATCCTCGTCAGCGGCAAGGCCGGCCTGCCGAGGACGGCCATCGGCGCGGTCGTCCTCAACGTCACGGCGGTCCGCCCCCAGGCCGCGGGCTACCTGCTGACCTACCCGTCCGGCTCCTCCCCGGCGGCCTCGTCGACGGTCAACTTCGACGCGGGGGCCACCGTGGCCAACCAGACGGTCGTCGGTGTCGGGTCCGACGGCCGCTTCCGCCTCAAGGTGAGCCAGACGACCGACGTCCTCGTCGACGTCGTGGGGTGGTACCCCTCGTTCGGCAACCTGACGACGACCACCCCGACCCGTGTCCTCGACACCCGCTACGGGCAGGGCGCGCCGGCGGGGCGCCTCCAACCGGGTGGGCGGATCGACCTCACCGTGACGGGCAGCGCGGTCGTGCCGGCGTCCGGGGTCGACTCGGTGCTGCTCAACGTCACGGCCGCGCTGCCGAGCCGCGACGGCAACCTCGCCGTCTGGCCGACGGGAGCCGCGGAGCCGAACTCGTCCTCGCTGAACTTCTCCGCCGGCTCGTCGATCTCGGGGCTCGTCGTCGCCAAGGTCGGGAGCAACGGACGCGTCAGCATCCGCACGTCCGCCGCGACCGACGTCGTCGCCGACGTCGTCGGGTGGTACCGGTCGGGTGCCGACTACGTGGGCCTGACGCCGGCCCGCCTGCTCGACACCCGCGACGGCACGGGCGTGGCGGCCAGCGGGCCGGTCGCCGCCGGTGGTGTCGTGCGCCTCAAGGTGACCGGGCGCGGTGGGGTCCCGTCCACCGGCGTCAAGGCCGTGGTGCTGACCGTCGTCGTCACGGGTCCCCAGCAGCCGGGTCACCTCATCGTCTACCCGTCCGGCAGCACGCGCCCGACGACCTCGAACCTCAACTACGTCGCCGGGCAGACGGTCGCCAACACGGCCGTCGTGACGCCGAGCAGCGACGGCTACGTCGACATCTACGTCTACCAGTCGACGCAGGTGGTCGCCGACGTCCAGGGCTACCTGCGCTCGTAGCCCCGACGACGGCGCCTGCCTCCTACGCCGACCCGGGCTCGGTCACGAAGTCGATGAGCTCCTCGACGCTCGCGAGCAGCGTGGGCTCGAGGTCCGCGTACGAGCGCACCGTCCCGAGGATGCGCTTCCACGCCTGGGCGATGTCGGCCTGGCTCGAGTGTGCCCAGCCGAGCTCCGCGCAGATGCCGTGCTTCCACGACGTGCCGCGGGGGATGACCGGCCACTGCGTCCAGCCGAGCCGCTCGGGGCGCACCGACTGCCACACGTCGACATAGGGGTGTCCGAGGATCCGCACGTGCTGGGCCAGTCCGGGCAGGGCCTGCGCCTGGGCGACGATGCGGGCCTCCTTGGTGCCGGGCACGAGATGGTCGACGAGGACGCCGAGGCGACGTCCAGGCCCGGGCTGGAACTCGGCGATGATGCCGGCGAGGTCGTCGACGCCGTCCATGAGCTCGACGACGACGCCCTCGACCCGCAGGTCGTCTCCCCAGACCTTCTCGACGAGCTCGGCGTCGTGCCGGCCCTCGACGTAGATCCGCGAGCCGCTGGCCACGCGGGCGCGGGCGCCCTCCACGGCGACCGAGCCGCTCGCCGTACGCGAGGCCGCGCGGCGAGCCTCGGCGAGGGCGGCGCCCGCGGCGGCCCTGGGTGCCGTCAGGGTGACCGGCGCCCCGTCGACGAGGAAACCGGGCCCCAGGGGGAAGGCCTTGGTGCGCCCGCGGCGGTCCTCGAGGTGCACCACGTGCATCCCGCCCGCCTTCTCGACGCGCACGACGGCGCCGACCCAGCCCGTCTCGACCTCCTCGACGACGAGGTCGGGCTCGGCTGGGGTCGGGGTGGACCGGCCGCGCCGCGGGGCACGCCAGTCGCCGCTGAGCACGTCGGATCCGTAGCGATCGATGGGAGACACGACAAGCGAGGGTATGCCGCGTCCCCGGCGGTCGCGCGGACGCCACGCGGGTGCGCGGCGTCGTCGGGAGGGGTGGCGGGCGGCATACGGTTGGGTGAGATCGGAGATCGGCGGGCCACGACGTAGACTTGGCACTCGTCGATCGAGAGTGCCAGACCCATTCAGGACCCGTGAAGGAGGGACGATGAGCGAGGACCGCAGGCTGATGGTGCTGCGCGCCATCGTGCAGGACTACGTCCAGACCTCCGAGCCCGTGGGGAGCAAGGCGCTCGTCGAGCGGCACCACCTCGGGGTGAGTGCGGCCACGGTACGCAACGACATGGCCCTGCTCGAGGAGGAGGGACTCATCCACGCGCCGCACACGTCGGCCGGGAGGGTGCCCACCGACGCCGGCTACCGCGTGTTCGTCGACCGGCTCAGTGCCGTCAAGCCCCTCGGGCAGGGGGAGCGACGGGCCATCGGGCAGTTCCTGCAGGGCGCCGTCGACCTCGATGACGTCGTCGACCGCACGGTGCGCCTGCTCGCGAGCCTGACGCGCCAGGTGGCGGTCGTGCAGTACCCGTCGCTGACCCGTTCGACCGTGCGCCACATCGAGCTCGTCCCGATGGGGTCCTCGCACCTGATGATCGTCCTCATCGTCAACACGGGCCGAGTCGAGCAGCGCGTCGTCGACACCGGCCGCGTACTGACCGATCCGACCGGCGAGGCGCTCGTCGCCTCGATCCGGTCCGGCATCAACGAGGTCGCTGCGGGAGTGCCGTTCACCGTCGCCGCCACCCGCCTGCGCCGGCTCGTCGACGAGGCGGACGACGCCGACCGTGCCGCGCTCGAGGCGGTCGTCTCGGCCCTCGGGGACGCCCTCGTCGAGGAGCGCGAGGAGCGCGTCGTCCTCGCCGGGCAGGCCAACCTCGCCCGGGCGGGCGCGGACTTCCCGCGGTCGATCGGCCCGATCCTCGAGGCCCTCGAGGAGCACGTCACCCTGCTGCGCCTGCTCGGGCAGCTCGGGGACGACCCCGAGCTCGTCTCGGTGCGCATCGGCTCCGAGAACCCCGTGACCGGGCTGCAGACCACCTCGCTCGTGTCGATGGGCTACGGCTCCGGCTCGGAGCGCGTGGCGAGCCTCGGGGTGCTCGGTCCGACCCGCATGGACTACCCCACGACGATGGCGTCCGTGCGGGCGGTCGCGCGCTACGTCACCGAGATCCTCGACGAGAACCAGGCCACCTGAACCAGCACGACCTCGGCCAGTCCGCCGGTGCAGCGCCGCGCCGGAACCGAAAGCACCACGTACCAAAAGGAATCCCAGGTTGAACGACTACTACGCCGTCCTCGGTGTCTCGCGCGACGCGAGCCAGGAGGAGATCAAGAAGGCCTACCGTCGACTGGCCCGCAAGCTGCACCCGGACGTCAACCCCGGTGCTGACGCCGAGGAGGAGTTCAAGCGCGTCTCGCAGGCGTACGACGTGCTCTCCGACCCGCAGAAGCGCCAGTCCTTCGACATGGGGTCCGACCCGTTCGCGTCGGGCGGAGGCGCCGGCTTCGGTGCCGGTCAGGGCTTCTCGTTCAGCGACGTCATGGACGCCTTCTTCGGTGCCGGAGCCCAGGCGGGCACGCGCGGCCCCCGCTCGCGCGTCCAGCGTGGGCAGGACGCCCTCGTGCGCCTCGACATCGACCTCTCCAAGGCGGTGTTCGGCTCCGAGGAGGAGCTGACGCTCGACACCGCGGTCGGCTGCACGCGCTGCGACGGCGACGGGGCCGAGCCGGGCACCGGCCGGCAGACCTGTCCCATCTGCAAGGGCGCCGGCGAGGTCCAGCAGATCCAGCGCAGCTTCCTCGGGCAGGTCATGACCTCCCGCCCCTGCGTCAACTGCCAGGGCTTCGGCTCGACGCTGACCGACCCGTGCCACGACTGCTCGGGCGACGGTCGCGTGCGCACGCGCCGCTCGATCAAGCTCAAGGTGCCTGCCGGTGTCGACACGGGCACGCGCATCCAGCTGACCGGCGAGGGGGAGGTCGGCCCCGGCAACGGCCCCAAGGCGGACCTCTACGTCGAGATCCGTGTCGTCAACCACGAGACCTACACGCGCCGGGGTGACGACCTGCACTGCAGCGTCGAGCTGCCCATGGCTGCGGCGGCGCTCGGCACGAGCTTCAAGCTGTCGACCTTCGACGGCATGCAGGACCTCGAGATCAAGGCCGGCACGCAGAGCGGCGACGTGCTGACCCTGCGCGGTCTCGGCGTGACCCACCTGCGCCACGGCGGCAGGGGCGACCTCCTCGTGCACGCCACGGTCCAGACCCCGACGCGCCTGACCGAGGAGCAGCAGGAGCTGCTGCGGCAGTTCGCCGCCCTGCGCGGTGAGGAGCGCCCCGAGGGCCGGCTCCAGCCGGCCAACAAGGGCCTCTTCGGCAAGCTGCGCGACGCCTTCAAGGAGAAGTGACCCGCACGTGAGCGACCGGTGACGCACCAGCTCTTCCTCGGCGACCCGTCGGTCGTCGCCGGGGCCGCCGTGGGGTCGTCGTTGCTGCTCGACGGTGACGAGGGGCGCCACGCCGCGACTGTCGTGCGCCTGCGCACGGGCGAGCACTACTTCGTCAGCGACGGCGCCGGCCGGCGCGTCCTGCTCGAGGCGACCGACGTCGACCGGGCTTGGGTGCGGGGTCAGGTGCTCGACGTGACCGTGGAGCCCGAGCCCGCTCCGCGGTTCGTGCTCGTCCAGGCCCTCGCCAAGGGCGACCGCGACGAGCAGGCGGTCGAGGCCGCCACCGAGCTCGGGGTCGACGAGGTCGTGCCGTGGCAGGCCGAGCGGTCGGTCGTCGTGTGGCGCGGCGACCGCGCTGCGAAGTCGCTGGCGAAGTGGGCCGCGGTCGTGGCCCGGGCGACCAAGCAGTCCCGCCGGGCCCGTATGCCGGTGACGTCCCCCGCGGTCGGGCTGGCCACCCTGGCCGAGCGGGTCGAGGACGCCTCCCTGACGCTCGTGCTCCACGAGGACGCGACCGAGCCGCTGGCCTCGGTCCAGCTGCCGGAGTGGGGCGACGTGCTCGTCGTCGTCGGCCCCGAGGGCGGGATCACGCGCCGCGAGCTCGAGGCGCTCACCGGTGCCGGAGCCCGCCCGGTACGCCTCGGGTCGACCATCCTGCGGGCCTCGTCCGCCGGTCCCGCAGCCCTCGCGGTGCTGAGCGCGCGCACCCGCTGGACCTGACGGCATACGCCCTCACCGTCCCGCAACCCACCGGGCACCTGCCAGGTGCCGACGGCTGCAACCGTCATGGTTGCCGGCTGCTCGGTGTGTTGCGGGCCGGGCGGCTCCCGGCGCGCCGCGGCGCACGGGTGCGCGCCGCCGTCGACGTGCCTAGGGTGCACTCATGACCTCGCAGACCCCCAGTGACTGCCTCTTCTGCAAGATCGTCGCCGGTGAGATCCCGTCCGACCGGGTCGCCGAGACCGAGCGGTCGGTCGCGTTCCGCGACATCAGCCCCGCGGCGCCCATCCACGTGCTCGTCGTGCCCAGGCGGCACGAGTCGACCGTGGGTGCGCTGGCCGCGTCCTCGGGCGACGACCTGACCGACGTGTTCCGTCTCGCGTCGCAGGTGGCCGAGCAGGAGGGCGTCGCCGACGCTCACCGGATGATCGTCAACACCGGGAGCAAGGCCGGGCAGACGATCTTCCACGCGCACGTGCACCTCCTCGCCGGAGCCGCCTTCACCGAGGGGAGGATGGTGTGAGCGACGACAGCGCTGCCACCGACAAGCCCGCCTCGGCCACGGAGCCCGGCGACGTCACGACCACGAGCGACGGGGTGGTCGCCACGCCGGCGGAACCCGCCGACGACCTCGTCACCACGCACCACACGCTCAAGGTCGGCCGCCGGCGGCTGCGCTACACGGCGACGACGGGACGCGTCGTGCTCCGCGAGGAGGAGCACAAGGACGGCACCTTCGGCGGGCACAAGGCGCGCGCCGAGCTGTCGATGACGAGCTACGTCCTCGACGACGCCGACGCACGCACCCGGCCGGTCACCTTCGCCTTCAACGGCGGCCCCGGCAGCTCCAGCGTCTGGCTGCACCTCGGCCTGCTCGGCCCGCGCCGCGTCGTGAGCGGCGACGTCGGAGCCCTCGAGGCGCCGCCGTACGACCTCGTCGACAACCCCGAGTCGCTCCTCGCGGTCAGCGACCTCGTCTTCGTCGACCCCATGTCGACGGGCTACTCCCGGGCCGTGGAGGGTGGCAAGCCGGGGGAGTACCACGGCTACCAGAAGGACATCGAGTCCGTCGCGGAGCTCATCCGCCTGTGGACCTCGCGCAACGGGCGCTGGATGTCGCCGAAGTTCGTCGCGGGCGAGTCCTACGGCACCCTGCGCGGGGCGGCGCTCGCCGAGCACCTGCAGTCCCGCTTCGGCATGTACCTCAACGGGCTCATCCTCATCAGCAGCGTCCTCGACCTCAGCTCGGTCGACTTCGAGAACCAGCGCAACGACCGCGCCCACGCGCTCTACCTGCCGACGTATGCCGCCGTGGCCCACTTCCACGGCAAGCACGGCCGGCGCTCGCTGCGCTCGGTCCTCGACGAGGCGGAGGCGTATGCCACCCGCGACTACCCGTGGGTGCTCTCGCGGGGCAACCGCCTGACGACGGCCGAACGCGCCGAGGCGGTGTCGACGCTCGCTCGGCTCTCCGGCCTGACGGAGGACTACGTCGACCGCGCCGACCTGCGCATCGAGCACTGGCGCTACTTCACCGAGCTGCTGCGCGACGAGCGCCTGTCGGTGGGGCGGCTCGACGCGCGCTTCACCGGTCCGGCCGCCGCAGCCATCGCCGAGAACATGGACGCCGACCCGTCCCACGACGCCATCACCGGCCCCTACGCGGCGGCCTGGAACCACTACGTCCGCGACGAGCTCGGCTACGGCAGCGACCTGCACTACGAGCAGATCTCGCGCCTCGTGCACCCCTGGTCGTTCAAGGACTTCGAGGGACGACCCATCGACGTGTCGCCGAAGCTCGAGCGGGCCATGCGCCAGAACCCGCACCTCAAGGTGCACATCGCCTACGGCTACTACGACGGCGCGACGCCCCACTTCGCCGCCGAGGACGTCGTGGCCCACCTTCAGCTGCCCGCCGACCGGCTCGCGAACATCGAGCACGCCTACTACGAGGCGGGCCACATGATGTACGTCCACGAGCCGTCGCGCCTCCGGCAGAGCCAGGACCTCGCCGAATTCGTGGTGAGGAGCTCGGGCCGCGCCACGTAGACTCGTGACCACGATGAATGATGCGCAACCTCGACCATCCGAGACCGACCGGCCTGACGGCGTCTCGTCCGCTCCAGGCTCCGAGACCGGCGGCGACGCCCCGGTGCTGACCCGGCAGATCCCGCCGCCGATCGAGATGGTCACCCTCCTCGGTCCGCGCGACGAGCTGCTGCGCACCATGGAGCGCCAGTTCCCGCTCGTCGACACGCACGTGCGTGGCAACGAGATGACCTTCGCCGGCCCGGCGGGCGAGCTGGAGATCATCGACGCGCTGCTCGACGAGCTGCTCGTCATCGTCGAGACGGGTCAGCCGCTCAACCGCGACGCCGTCGAGCGCTCGATCTCGATGCTGCGCAGCCAGACCATCGAGCGCCCTGCCGATGTGCTGACGATGAACATCGTGAGCAGCCGTGGCCGCACGATCCGGCCCAAGACGCTGAACCAGAAGCGCTACGTCGACGCCATCGACCAGCACACCATCGTCTTCGGCATCGGGCCGGCCGGCACCGGCAAGACCTACCTCGCCATGGCCAAGGCCGTCGCGGCGCTGCAGGCCAAGCAGGTCAACCGCATCATCCTGACGCGTCCGGCCGTCGAGGCCGGCGAGCGCCTGGGCTTCCTGCCCGGCACGCTCAACGACAAGATCGACCCCTACCTCCGGCCGCTCTACGACGCGTTGCACGACATGGTCTCGCCCGAGACCATCCCCAAGCTCATGGCGTCCGGCACCATCGAGGTCGCCCCGCTGGCCTACATGCGCGGGCGCTCGCTCAACGACGCCTTCATCATCCTCGACGAGGCCCAGAACACCTCGAGCGAGCAGATGAAGATGTTCCTCACCCGCCTCGGCTTCGGCTCCAAGATGGTCGTCACGGGCGACATCACCCAGGTCGACCTCCCCGGCGGCACGCGGTCCGGGCTCAAGATCGTGCGCGACATCCTCGGCGACGTCGAGGACATCCACTTCGCGGAGCTGACCTCGCACGACGTCGTCCGTCACCGGCTCGTCAGCGCCATCGTCGACGCCTACGAGCGCGACGACCACCGGGCCGCCAAGCGCGCCCGTCGGGCCGGCGGCGTCGCCCCGGCGGGAGCGACCGGCGGCCGTTCGACCGCCCCGGGCGCACGGCACACGTCCTCGGGTGCCGACGAGCTCGCCCAGGAGGACCCGGCATGAGCATCGACGTGCTCAACGAGACCGACGCCGACGTCGACGAGCTCGAGCTGCTGGCCTGCGCGACCTACGTCATGGAGCAGATGCGGGTGCACCCGCAGGCGGACCTCTGCATCAAGCTCGTCGACGAGGCCGCCATGGAGGTCCTCCACGTGCAGTGGATGGACCTTCCCGGACCGACCGACGTCATGAGCTTCCCCATGGACGAGCTGCGGCCCGGTCGCGAGGGGCAGGAGCCCGAGGAGGGGACCCTCGGCGACATCGTGCTGTGCCCGTCGGTCGCGGCCCGGCAGGCGGTCGAGGCCGGGCACGCCCCGATCGAGGAGATGCTGCTGCTCACGACGCACGGCATCCTGCACCTGCTCGGCTACGACCACGCCGAGCCGGACGAGGAACGCGAGATGTTCGAGCTGCAACGCCAGCTGCTGCTCACCTTCCTCGCCACGCGCAACCGACCGAGCGCCTGAGCGCGGACGAGAGACCGAGATGTTCCCGCAGTTCGCCGTCCCGGCCCTCGTCAGCATCGTCGTGGCGTTCCTGCTCTCGGCCGCCGAGGCCGCGATCTTCCGCATGTCGCGCGTGCGCGCGCAGGAGCTCTTCGAGGAGGGCCGCTCCGGCGCGAAGTCGCTCATGACGGTGGTCGGCGACTCGCCGGCCTACCTGTCGGTCATCGCGTTCCTGCGCGTCGTCGCCGAGGCCACCGCCGCGGTCCTCGTCACCCTCTTCGTCGCCGGTCAGGTCGAGTCGACGTGGAGCCGGGCCCTCATCAGCATCACGATCATGGCGGTCGTGTCGTTCGTCGTCGTCGGGGTCTCGCCGCGCACCCTCGGGCGCCAGAACTACGACACCGTCGCCCTGTGGAGCGCGCCCTTCGCCGTCGGGCTGCGCCGCGTGCTCGGCCCCGTGGCCAAGCTGCTCGTCGTGCTCGGCAACGCCGTCACCCCGGGCAAGGGCTACACCGACGGGCCGTTCCAGACCGAGTCCGAGCTGCGCGACCTCGTCGACATGGCCGGCGACTCCGACGTCATCGAGGCCGACGAGCGCGAGATGATCCACTCGGTCTTCGAGCTCGGCGACACCCTCGCCAGGGCGGTCATGGTGCCGCGCACCGACATGGTCGTGCTCGACGCCGACAAGACGCTGCGCAGCGCCATGTCGCTCTTCCTGCGCTCCGGCTTCTCCCGCATCCCCGTCGTCGGCGAGGACAGCGACGACGTGCGCGGCCTGCTCTACTTCAAGGACGTCGCGCGCCGGCTCAACGCCGCCCCGGAGGACGGCCGGCACCTCGCCACCGAGGTCATGCGCCCGATGCACTTCGTGCCCGAGAGCAAGCCGGTCGACGACCTGCTGCGCGAGATGCAGCGCGACCAGAACCACTTCGCCATCGTCGTCGACGAGTACGGCGGCACGGCCGGGCTCATCACCATCGAGGACATCATCGAGGAGATCGTCGGCGAGATCGCCGACGAGCACGACCGGGAGGCGCCCGGCACGGAGCAGCTCGAGGACGGCACCCTGCGGGTCCCGGCGTCGATGGACATCGACGACCTCGCCGAGCTCTTCGACGTCACCATCGACGAGGAGGACGTCGACACGGTCGGCGGCCTGCTGACGAAGGTCATCGGGCGCGTGCCC
This sequence comes from Terrabacter aerolatus, assembly GCF_007991735.1. Lineage (GTDB taxonomy): Bacteria > Actinomycetota > Actinomycetes > Actinomycetales > Dermatophilaceae > Terrabacter > Terrabacter aerolatus. The sequence goes on from NZ_BJYX01000013.1 coordinate 108,941, forward strand.
ATCGTCGGGTCGTCCGGTACGGTCGCTGGTCTGGAGCTGACGGCCGAGCGCATGGCCGGACGCCGCCACCGCGTCGCGTCGGTCATCGTGCACCGCGCCGCGGTGCCGGAGGACGACACCGCGCACATCGAGACGGAGGACGCCCATGGGCACTCAGGACGCTGACCCGACGCCGGGGACACGGCGCGAAGGCATGGCGACCGGTGGGCGGTCAGAGGACTACCGGGCCGGGTTCGCCTGCCTCGTGGGCCGGCCCAACGCCGGCAAGTCCACGTTGACCAACGCGCTCGTCGGCCAGAAGGTCGCGATCACGAGCTCCAAGCCCCAGACGACACGGCACACCATCCGCGGGGTCGCGACGACGCCCACGGCCCAGGTGATCCTCGTCGACACCCCCGGGCTGCACAAGCCGCGGACCCTCCTCGGCCAGCGCCTCAACGACCTCGTGCGCGAGACGCTCCTCGAGGTCGACGTCATCGGGTTCTGCCTGCCGGCCGACCAGCGCATCGGCCCGGGCGACACCTTCATCGCCAACGAGCTCACCGAGCTGCGGTCGGTGCGCCGCCGCCCGGTCGTCGCCATCGCGACCAAGGCGGACGCCGTCGACCGCGAGCGCCTCGCCGAGCACCTCATGGCCATCGACCAGCTGGGGGAGTGGGACGCGATCATCCCGTGCTCCGCCGTGTCGGGCAGCCAGGTCGAGGAGGTCCGCGACGTCCTCGCCTCCTACCTGCCCAGATCGCCGCAGCTCTACCCCGACGGGGTGCTCACCGACGAGCCGGAGATGATCATGATCGCCGAGCTCGTCCGCGAGGCCGCCCTCGAGGGCGTCCGCGACGAGCTGCCCCACTCGCTGGCCGTCGTCGTCGAGGAGATGGTGCTGCGCGAGGGACGGCCCGAGGACAAGCCGCTGCTCGACGTCCGCGTCAACGTCTTCGTCGAGCGGCCCAGCCAGAAGGCGATCGTCATCGGTCGCGGCGGCTCGCGGCTGCGCGAGGTCGGGACCAACGCGCGCAAGGGCATCGAGGCCCTGCTCGGTCAGAAGATCTATCTCGACCTGCACGTCAAGGTGGCCAAGGACTGGCAGCGCGACCCCAAGCAGCTCCAGCGCCTCGGGTTCTGACCGCGACGGGCGTTGCCGCGCAACGCCGTTCGCGTCGGCGTCCGCGTTGCCATAGCCTGCCGCGGTGAGCAGCCCGATCCAGAGCCGTGTCGGCCAGGTCTTCGTCCCCGTGCGTGACATGGCGGCCGCCATCCGGTGGTATGCCGCCCTGCTGGGCTTCGAGCCCGGCGCGGCGTCCCACGAGGGAACCATCTACGACGTGCCCACCGACGGCGAGACCCGGCTGGCGCTCGATGCCAACCGTCCGTCGTTCGACGCGTCAGGCCCGCCGCGCTTCTTCCTCTGGACCGACGACATGACCGCGACGGTCGCGCACCTGCGCAGCCTCGGGGTCCCCGTCACCTCGGACGTCGAGGACATCGGGAGCGTCGTCTTCGTCCAGTTCGAGGACCCGGACGGCAACGCACTGATGGTCTGCCAGCGCGCCTGACGCGGACGCCGTCCGGTCCTAGACTCCACTCCAGGAGGCGAACATGTCGGAGACAGCGGCGCACGACCACGAGCTCGAGGTCCTCGAGGAGGACCAGACGGTGCCCCCGCGGCCCGAGGAGCAGATCGCCGACGCCCGCGAGGACGTCACCGACGAGGGCCCCTCCGACCCGGCTGCGACGTCGTGACCGTGGGCGTGGGCGTGGAGGGCGACGACCCGTGGGGTCTCGCCGAGGCGCCGGCGGTGGCCGAGGCCGATCTCGAGCCGTTGCCTCCCGCCCTGGCCGCCATCGAGGCCATGCTCGAGATCGGGGAGGACCGGGTGCTCGCCCCGGGCGAAAGGCTCACCCTGCCTGGGCTCGCCGACCTGCCCGAGATCGCGAGCCTCACCCCGGAGGGCTGGGAGCCCCTGCACACCGGTTTCATGGGCTTCGAGTGGGCCCTGCTCCCGGCGATCTGGCCGAGAGAGCACCGCCGGTGGGTCCGTGACCGCATGCCGTGCTTCGGACTCATGTCCTACGGCGACGAGGAGACCCGGCTCGGCCCGGAGACGGGACGAGACACCCATCAGCGGTGGCTGCTCGCGCGGATGGCCCGGTCCGTCGGCCTCCCGCCCCCGCCCCCGAACCGCATCTGGCTGCTGCGCTCGCCCTGGCCGACCCTTCCCGTGTCGAGCCTGCTGCTCGCCATCGGGCAGCACCGCGACCAGAACGGTTTGGGCTGGGACGCCCTCGCCACCATGCGGGCCGCCCAAGACCTGCTGGCACGCAGCGAGGACGAGGTCTGGGCGCTGTGGAGCGGGCGGCAGGCCGACGCGGCACGGAGCTGGGTCGGGTCCGAGCGAGGGCCTCTGGGCGCCCAGCCCTGGATCAGGCTCGGCCTCGGCCCCGACCACGTGAAAACCCTGCTGGAGCCTCTCGATGCCGGCGGTGCAGGGCTCGACCCGGGCCAAGCCCGCGCGTGGTCCGAGGTCATCGCGATGAGGGAGGAGGCGGGGGACGACGTGGTGCGGCACGTCATCGACTGGCGGCGGGCCGGCCTGCCCGCCGACGCCGATGTCGAACGCCTCGGCATGGTCCTGCTCGACCGTGACCCCGACGACGTGGCGCAGTGGCTGGTTGCGGGTCTCACCGTCGACGACGTCTCGGTGTGGCAGGGAGAGGATCTCGAGCGGGCTCGGCAGTGGCGCGGTGCGGGGTTCGGCGCCCGTGAGGCGCGCGAGCTCGTGCTCGCCGATCCCAGCATCACGCCAGAGGAAGCACGAGCCTTCGATGCCGCAGGGATCAAGCCGTCGGCTCGGCACCTTTGGGCGGCTGGAGGATTCACGCCGGAGCAGGCTCGGGCGTGGACGGAGCTCGACATCGTGGCGGCCGAGGCCCGCGTCTGGCGTTCCCTCGGCCGGGGCCCTGGCGACGCGCGGCCCCACCGCGCGGGCGGGGTGGAGCCCTACCGCCGGACTGGGAGGGCGGTTGGGCCGCCTTCGGCTCCGACCGCGACGACGTCGACTACGGCGTCACCGACCCGCCGGGCACCCGCGGCACCACCGCCGGCATCGGGCCGGACGGCATACCTCTCCCGTGACCGGGCGAGGTCTCACGATCCGGGCAGCGGTCCCGAGGGGTGGACGGGACGCAACCAGCGGCATACGGTGAAGTCGTGCGAGCGGTGAGCCTCCTTCTTCTCTGCCGCGACGAGGCCTGACCCCGGCCCTCCTCGTCGCGGAGTTTCCCGTGTCCGGCCGGACACCGAGACAGACGCAGACGAAGAGAGTGCAGCGATGATCCACCCCCAGCAGACGTCGGGAATGCCGTTCCGGAAGTACGTCCCGTTCCACGAGCAGATCCCCTTCGAGCTCCCGGATCGCACGTGGCCGACGAAGCGCATCGAGCAGGCGCCGCGCTGGTGCGCCGTCGACCTGCGCGACGGCAACCAGGCGCTCATCGACCCGATGAACTCCGAGCGCAAGCTGCGCATGTTCCAGCTGCTCGTCAAGATGGGCTACAAGGAGATCGAGGTCGGCTTCCCGTCGGCGAGCCAGACCGACTACGACTTCTGCCGCGAGCTCATCGAGGGCGGCCACATCCCGGACGACGTGACGATCCAGGTGCTGACGCAGTGCAGAGACCACCTCATCGAGCGCACCTACGACGCGATCCGCGGCAGCAAGCAGGCCATCGTCCACTTCTACAACTCGACGTCGGCCCTCCAGCGCAAGGTCGTCTTCGGCCTCGACCAGGACGGGATCATCGACATCGCCGTCCAGGCTGCGCGCCTGTGCAAGAAGCTCGAGGAGACCATCCCCGACACGACGATCTACTACGAGTACTCGCCCGAGTCCTACACCGGCACCGAGCTCGACTTCGCGATGCGCATCTGCAACGCCGTCGTCGACGTCATCGACCCGACGCCGGACCACAAGATCATCGTCAACCTGCCGGCGACCGTCGAGATGGCGACGCCCAACGTCTACGCCGACTCCATCGAGTGGATGATCCGCCACCTCGAGCGCCGCGAGTCGATCGTCGTCAGCCTGCACCCGCACAATGACCGCGGCACCGGCGTCGCGGCTGCCGAGCTCGGCTACCTCGCCGGTGCGGACCGCATCGAGGGCTGCCTCTTCGGCAACGGGGAGCGCACCGGCAACGTCTGCCTGGTCACGCTCGGGATGAACCTCTTCAGCCAGGGCATCGACCCGCAGATCGACTTCAGCGACATCGACGAGGTGCGTCGCACCGTCGAGTACTGCAACCAGCTGCCCGTGGGGGAGCGCCACCCCTACGGCGGCGACCTCGTCTTCACCGCCTTCTCCGGCTCGCACCAGGACGCCATCAAGAAGGGGTTCGAGGCGATGGCCACCGAGGCCAAGGAGAAGGGCACGAGCATCGACGACCTCGTCTGGGGCGTGCCGTACCTCCCCATCGACCCGCACGACCTCGGCCGCTCCTACGAGGCCGTCGTGCGCGTCAACAGCCAGTCCGGCAAGGGCGGCGTCGCGTACATCATGAAGACCGAGCACCAGATGGACCTGCCGCGCCGGCTGCAGATCGAGTTCTCCGGTGTCGTCCAGCGTGGCGTCGACCAGGACGGCGGCGAGGTCGCCCCCGCCGAGCTCTGGGCGCGGTTCCAGGACGAGTACCTGCCCGACGCCGCCAAGCGGTGGGGACGGTTCGAGCTCGCCAACGTCGTCACCGACTCGACCGTCGACGGCGCCAGCACCATCGAGGCCACGGTGCGTGACGGCGACACCTCCGTGACGATCAACGGGACCGGGAACGGCCCGATCGCGGCCTTCGTCGACGCCCTGTCCACGGTCGAGGGCACTCCCGACGTCAGGGTCCTCGACTACGCCGAGCACGCCCTGTCCGCAGGTGGCGACGCCCGAGCCGCGGCCTACGTCGAGTGCGCCGTCGGCGACCGGGTCCTGTGGGGCGTCGGCGTCGACCCGTCCATCGTCACGGCCTCGATCAAGGCCATCGTGTCGGCGGTCAACCGCGCCGAGCGCGACAGCGTCCCGAAGCCGTGAGCAGCCACCCCGTCACCGTGGGGTAGCGTCTGGCGCCATGGAGTCCCCGGTCGGTCGAGCGCTGCTTCGACTGGCCGGGGCCTCGCTCGTCGCGGTCGCCGTCGTCGGCCTCGTCGCGCCCCGTCCGGTCAACGTCGGCTACCGCTGGCAGGTGGTCGTGCCCGTCGCCCTGGGCCTGGTCGTGCTGGCGTCCGTGCTGCGCCTGCCCCCATGGTCCAAGACCCGGTGGCTGCCGGTCGTCGTGGCTGCCGCCGGCGGCGCCGTGTCCACGGTCATCGGGCTCATGCAGCGCTACCACTACGGCTGGGACGCGCGCGTCGTCATGGACATGGCCCGCTCGCTCCAGGCGGGCCGGCCACTGGGCGCTGCCGACTACGACTACCTCTCGCTCTATCCCAACAACCTCCCGCTGCTCGCCATCGACCGCGTGGGCGTCGCTGTCGCGCAGGCGTTCTCGTTGGCGCCCGACGCCGTGCTGATCCCCCTCAACGGCCTCTGCGTCGCGGTGACGGCGTATGCCGTCCACCTCCTCGTCGTGCGCGTGGCGGGTCGCGGGCCGGCCCTCGTGGCGCAGCTCGTCACCCTCGTCCTCGTGGGGACGAGCCCGTGGCTCGCGGTGCCCTACACCGACTTCTACGCGATGCCCTTCCTCGTCGGGGGCGTGGCCCTGGCGGTCCGGTCCATGACCCCCCGAGCGCGCACGGAACGGGTCGTCCTGTGGCTGCTCGCCGTGGCGTCGGTGTCGGTCGCCTACGCCATAAAGACCACCCCCGTCGTCATCGCGATCGCAGCGGTGCTGACGGCCGTCGTCGCCATCTTCGACCACGACCTCGCCCCGGGCCGGCGAGCCGGTGTCATCGCGGCCTGCGCCGCCTCGGCCCTCGCCTTCGTCGCGCTCGGCACCGGACTGTCCGTCGCGGCGACGTCGGCGGCCGGTGTCGACGCGGCCCGGGTCGACACCTCGGCCTCACCGCCCGTCCTGTGGTGGGTGGCGATGGGGGCCGACGAGCAACGCACGGCTGACGGCGTCGTCAACTACGGCGCCTACTCGCGCGAGATGGTCGATGCGATCACCGGACGCACCCCAGACGAGATGCGCGCCTACGCCTCGGGCGTCCTCCGGGACCACTGGGCGCAAAGAGGTCTCGGGGGGACGCTGGCGTTCTACGGCAGCAAGGTCGCCTGGAACTGGGGCGACGGCATGTTCTGGGCGTGGGGCGAGGGACCGGACTCGCTGCCCGGCACCCTGGCTCCCGCGACGGGCCTCACACAGGTCGTCCACGACCTCAACGGGTTCCACGGTGCGGGCTACCAGCTGCGCGCCGACCTGACGCAGGCGCTGTGGCTCGCCGTGCTCCTCGTAGCCGGGGTCGGCCTGCTCCGGGCGCCCTACCGCCGCGAGACGCTGCTCGTGGCGGCGTCGCTGCTCGGCATCGCTGCCTTCACGCTCGTGCTCCAGGGTCGGTCGCGCTACCTCTTCGCCTTCGCCCCGCTCGTCGTCGTGCTCGCGGCGATGGTCCACGGGTCGCTGCCGCGGCTCGGCCGCCGGCGCGCGGCCTGAGGGCCGGGTCCGGACCTGCTCAGTCGATCGAGTCGGCCAGCACGGCGTCGACCGCGGCGAGGGCCGCGGCGTCGCCGTCGCGGATGATCTCGCCCTCGGTGGGCCGGTTCCAGAGCCAGCAGTCGATGTCGGCCGCCGACCCGCTGATCTCGGCGGTCGAGGCGGCGTCCGGGCCGTCGCTGACGAGGAACCTTTGCACGTCGATCTCGCGGCCGTTCCACGTGCCGGTGATGCGCACCGGGGTCACGGTCCAGGAGTGCATGGCATCGACGGTCGCGATCGTCACCGGTGCCGACACCGGGACGTGCGTCAGGTCCGGGTCGGGCTCGTGGCCCCGCATGACGCGCAGCACCTCGTCGATGCCGTCGGCGGCGAGCCTGCAGTCGACGGGGGTGCGATCCCCGGTGGTCAGCTCGGCGTCGAGGCGGTGGATGAGGGCCTCGTGGGCCTGACGACGGACGATGTAGCCCGCGGTGTGGTCGTCGGCCCACATCCACAGCGGAGTCTCGGGCGGGAGTCCTCCGAGCACGCGGGTCAGGCGTTCGCTGGAGCGGTCGAAGAAGTCGAGCAGCCCCGCCCGGTCGCTGGGTCGTGCGTCACGGGCTGCGTCGAGGGCATCGAGGTCGGCCGGGTCGGTCAGGCCGCGCTCGGCGATCTCGCCCCAGAACCACTGCACCTCGCCGAGGTGCCACAGCAGGTCGTCGGCGTCCCAGTCGGGACACGACGGCACCCGGGCGTCGGCCGGCGCGGAGGCCAGCACGGTCCGGAAGCGCGACGAGTCGGCCGCGAGGTGGTCGAGGAAGGGAAGGGGGCCACCTGAGCGGCTGGACGGCATACGTGGGTCTCCTGTCAGCGGACGCCGGCTACACGGAACTGCACCGAGATGCGCGGGCCCATCGGCTCGGACGTCTTGGGAATCGCATGGTCCCACGTCCGCTGGCACGAGCCGCCCATCACGACGAGGTCACCATGTCCCAGGGGGTAGCGCAAGCTCTTTGCCGTCGACCCGGGGATGGGTCCGCCGTCGCGCGGCCGGAGCGCGAGCGTGCGGGCAGACCCGAGGGAGAGGATCGCGATCATCGTGTCGCTGTCGCGGGAACGCCCGATGCGGTCACCGTGCCAGGCGACGCTGTCGCGGCCGTCTCGGTAGAGGCACAGCCCCGCCGTCACGAACGGCTCGCCGAGCTCCCGGGCGTAGTGGCGGCTCAGGGCGTCGCGGGCCTCCACGAGCATCGGGTGCGGGAGCGTCTCGTCGCCCGCGTAGAACTTCGTGAGCCGGGGAACGGCGACGACGGAGTCGTACATCTGCCGACGCTCCGCGTGCCACGGCACGCCGTGCAGCAGCGCGGTGAAGAGCTCGTCGCCGGCGGCGAGCCAGCCGGGCCGCACGTCGACCCACGCGCCGTGCGCCAGCGGGTGGCGCGTCTTCCCGGTGCCGACGTCGCGGAGCGTCATCGCGTCGGTGAGGTCGAGGAGCGAACCCTGGAGAGAGAGGTCCATGGCCCCACGATAGCCCACGAGTCGAACGCGTGTTCGACTCGTGGGAATGTTTCGTGTCGACCGTGTGCAGACCGGCGCGTGCGGTGCCGACCACGCCGCGGGCGGGGAGAGAATGGGGCCATGCCCCTCTACCGTGACGAGGCGATCGTCCTGCGCACCCACAAGCTGGGCGAGGCCGACCGCATCATCACGATGCTGACCCGCACGCGTGGGCGGGTCCGCGCCGTGGCCAAGGGGGTGCGGCGCACCAAGTCGCGCTTCGGCTCGCGCCTCGAGCCGGGCATGATCATCGACGTCCAGTGCTACGAGGGCCGCAACCTCGACACCGTCACGCAGGTCGAGACGCTCGCGCCCTACGGCGACGCCATCGCCCGTGACTACACGGCCTACACGTGCGCCACCTCGATGCTCGAGACGGCGCTCCAGCTCACCGAGGAGCACGAGCCGCAGACCCAGCAGTACCTCCTGCTCGCGGGCGCGCTGCGCTCACTCGCGGAGCACAGCCACGACGCGGGCCTCGTGCTCGACGCGTACCTGCTGCGCTCGCTCGCCGTCGCGGGCTGGGCACCGAGCTTCGTCGACTGCGCGCGCTGTGGGGCGCCCGGGCCGCACCGGGCCTTCAACGTCCAGGCGGGCGGGGCGGTGTGTTCCGTATGCCGTCCGCCCGGCTCGAGCGCGCCCGCTCCCGAGACCTTCGAGCTGCTCGCGTCGCTGCTGACCGGCGACTGGGGTGTCGCCGACGCCAGCGACGACCGGCACCGGCGACAGGGCAACGGCATGGTCTCGGCCTTCCTCCAGTGGCACATCGAGCGCGGCCTGCGGTCGCTGCGCCTCGTCGACCGGGCCTGAGCCGTCCGAGAACACCCGACACGTCCGATACCACCCGAGACCACCCGAGCCGCACGCGAACCCGATCCCGACCGACCGGAGACCCATGTACGCCAAGCCGTTCCCGCACCCGTCCGGGGCGACGCCCCCCGTGATTGCGAGCGCCCTGCTGCCCAAGCACGTCGCGATCGTCATGGACGGCAACGGTCGCTGGGCCAACGCGCGCGGCCTCCCGCGGACCAAGGGGCACGAGGCCGGTGAGGCCTCGCTCCTCGACGTCGTCGCCGGAGCCATCGACGTCGGTGTCACGCACCTGTCGGCCTACGCCTTCTCGACGGAGAACTGGCGTCGGTCCCCCGAGGAGGTGCGCTTCCTCATGGGCTTCAACCGCGACGTCATCCGCCGTCGGCGTGACCAGCTCCACGAGTGGGGCGTGCGGATGCGCTGGGTCGGTCGCGCTCCCCGGCTGTGGCGCTCGGTCATCAAGGAGCTCGAGATCGCCCAGGAGCTGACCCAGCACAACACGGGGCTGACCCTCTACTTCTGCGTCAACTACGGCGGGCGCGCCGAGATCGCCGACGCGGTGCAGCGGATCGCCCACGACGTCAAGGACGGTCGGCTGCGTCCGGGGTCGGTCGACGAGAAGACGATCAAGCGCTACCTCGACGAGCCGACGATGCCCGACGTCGATCTCTTCGTGCGCAGCTCCGGCGAGCAGCGCACGAGCAACTTCCTGCTGTGGCAGTCGGCCTACGCCGAGATGGTCTTCCAGAACCAGCTCTGGCCCGACTACGACCGGCGCGACCTCTGGGCGGCCATCGAGGAGTACGTCGCCCGCGACCGCCGCTACGGCGGCGCCGTCGACACCCCGACTCCCACGACCTGACGCCACCCAGTCGGGCCGACGCCACCCAGTCGGGCCGACGCCACCGGCATCCGGATGGCTCGAGCCCATCAGGGTGGCGTGGGTCGGTGGTCGGCCGGCCGGCTGCGGGCCAGCGCGGCCCGGATCCTCTGCCACACCGCTTCCGGCTCGTCGAGGTCTGCCCAGGTGACGCGGACGACCGTCCATCCCTCGTCCTCGATGGCGTCCTGGCGCCGCTTCTCCTGCCACAACACGTCGGCTCCGCGGCGCGGGTCGGTGTACTTTACCTTGCCGTCGAACTCGACGACCACGCGCGTCCCGTCGATGCGGAAGTCGACCCGGCGAGTACCGAGGCGGGTCGTGATCTCGAGCTGCGGCGTGACGGCCAGCCCGAGGTCGGCGAGCAGGTGCGCGAGTCGCGTCTCGCCGGGTGACTCGTGCCGGGCGTCGCACCGCTGGAGGGCGGCTGCCGTCGCGCGGATGCCCCGATGACCGGAGAGCAGGTCGGTGGCGGCGCGCAGCGACTCCCGGTCCAGCAGCCCGGCGTGCAGCGCGCCGTCCGCCGCTATCGCGGCGTCCATCGCACCTGCCACGAGGCCGGTCTGCACGACCGCGACGGGGAGGGGCACGAGCGGTCCTACCGGTGCAGGTCCTGGCTCCGTGGCGGGCCACACCGGGGTCAGGCCCGGCACCGAGGAATGGCTGACGACGTGGCGGCGGCGCCGCGTAACCTGGTCGCCGACGCGGGTCACGTGCACGGCGGTCAGGTCGGCCCGCCAGACGGGCAGGCCTGCGAGCAGGACGAGAGAGTGATGACTCAGCGCGGCACGGCCTTCGAGCGCTCGCAGCACCGCCCGCGCGAGCAGCAGGTGGCGGTCGGTGGCATCCGCGGGTGGACGGGTGGCGTACCACCCGGTGCACAGCCGGTGCAGACGGCCGCTCGTGAGGAGGCGTCGGATCGCGTGGGAGTCGATGCCGTGCCGCAGCAGCTCGGCCGCGCTGATCACGTCGCGGGCGGCATACGGCAGCTCAACCTCGAGCCGGTCGTGGAGTGAGGTGCTCATGCCGCCAGCGTGGGTGCGACGCCGAGCGCGCGCTGCGTGGCGGCGGCGGGTTGTGGACGATGGGGCGGTGGAGCGGTCGGGTGTGGACGACGCCGCGCTCCGGGGGCGCGAGCCACCCTCTCGGAACGAAGCGACCGGCAGACCCGTGGCGCTGTGCCGTGCGGGTGGCGTCGCGCACAACGGGTGGCGTCGGCCCGCGCGGTGGGGTCAGGTGCAGTCGGCGCAGGTGCCGAAGATCTCCAGGGTGTGGGTGACGCCGCTGAAACCGTGCTCGCGCGCCACGGAGTCGGCCCACTTCTCGACGGCCGGGCCCTCGACCTCGACGGTGCGACCGCAGGCGCGGCACACGAGGTGGTGGTGGTGGTGCGTCGAGCAGGCGCGGTAGACCGCCTCGCCGTCGTCGGTGCGCAGCACGTCGACGGTGCCGGCGTCGACCATGGACTGCAGCGTGCGGTAGACGGTCGCGAGGCCGACCCCGGCACCGGCCTCGCGGAGCCGGGCGTGCACCGTCTGCGCCGACGTGAAGTCGTCGGAGCGCTCGAGCAGCTCGGCGACGGCGACCTGCTGGCGGGTCGGCTTCCGGGCGGTCGCGGGGGAGTGGGCGGCGCTCGTCATGGTCTGCTTCCTGTCGTCGGGGCAGGGGTGGTGTCGGCCTCTGCCGGGTGGTCGTGGTGGACGCCGTGCTCGTCGTAGTGCCCTTCGTGGGCGGCGTGCAGGTGCCCGTCGTGGACGTAGTCGACGTGGTCGCCGTGCGTCACCGCCGGGTGGCCGCACAGGGTGCCGTGCTCGTGCGCGTGGGTCTCGGCGACGTCGTGGCGCCTGGTCCCCACCCGCGCGAGCACGCCAGTGACGACGGCGGTCACGACGAAGAGGCCGACGGCCAGCAGCACGATGGTGCCGCCGGAGGGCGTGTTGAGCGGGTACGACAGCGCCACGCCACCGACGGAGGAGACGAGACCGAAGCCGATGGCCCACCGCAGGCCGCCGCTGAACGAGCGCGCGACGAGCTGGCTCGCGGCGTTGGGGACGATCATGAGCGCGCTGATGAGCAGCAGGCCGACGACGCGCATGGCGACGACGACCGTCGTGGCCGTCAGGACGGCGAGCACGATGTTGAGCGGCAGCACGGGGATGCCGACGGCCCGGGCGTACTCCTCGTCGTTGGCGACGGCGAAGAGTCGCGGCCGCAGCGCCCACGTCGTGACGGCGATGACGAGGGCGAGTCCCGCGAAGACGTAGAGGTCACCGCGCTGGGTCGTCAGGATCGAGCCGAAGAGGTACTTCATGAGGTTGGCGGGGGTGCCGTCCGGCGACTTGCTGATGATGACGACGCCTCCGGCGATGCCGCCGTAGAAGATGACGGCCAGGGCCACGTCGCCGTTGGTGCGCCCCTTGGCGCGCAACAGCTCGATGACGACGGCGGCGACGACGGCGGCGATGAGGGCGGTCAGGACGGGTGCCGTGCCGGAGACGAGGCCGATGGCGACGCCGGCGAGGGCGACGTGGCCCATGCCGTCGCCGATGAGCGAGAGGCGGCGCTGGACGAGGAAGATCCCGACCATCGGGGCCACGGTGCCGACGAGCAGCGCGGCGATGAGCGCCCGCTGCATGAAGTCGACGGTGAGCAGGTCGATCACGGTCGCCTCCGGTCGGTGCGGGTGGTGTCGAGCGGACCGCGGGCCAGGCCGTCGTGGTGGCCGTCGAGCTCGATGTCGTGGTGGTGGCTGTCGTGGTCGTGGTGGACGTCGTCGCGCGCGGCGGTGTACTCCGCAGGAGTGCCGTCGAACCGGATGCGGCCGCCGTCGACGACGACGATGCGGGTCAGCAGCCGCTCGAGGGCGCCGAGCTCGTGCGTGACGATGACCATGGTGACGTCGCGCTCGACGAGGCGGTCGAGCACGTCGGCGAGCACGTGCTGGTTCGCGGCGTCGACGCCCGCCGTCGGTTCGTCCATGATGAGGACGTCGGGCTGCCCGGCGAGCGCGCGGGCGATGAGCACGCGGCGCTGCTGGCCGCCGGAGAGGGTGCTCACCTCGGTGGCGGCTCGGTCGGCGAGCCCGACGACGTCGAGCGCGCGGGCGACGATCTGCCGGTCGGTGGCTCGGAGGCGTCCGAGCCAGTTGATGCGGGGGAGCCGTCCGGTCGAGACGATCTCTTCGGCCGTGGCCCGCACCGACGTCGAGAGGGTGTGGCGCTGGGGCACGTAGCCGAGGCGGGCCCGGTCGCGCAGGTCCTGGCTGGGGACCCCGAAGAGCGTCACGGTTCCCGAGACGTGGTCGTTGAGGCCGAGGATGCCCTTCATGAGGGTCGACTTGCCGGAGCCGTTGGGTCCGACGACCGCGACGATCTCCCCTCGCCGGATCGTGAGCGTGGCGTCGGTCAGGACGGCGCGCTCGCCGTAGCCGAAGGCGGCGTCGTGCAGGTCGATGACGACGTCCCCGGCGGTCCCCGGCGTCGACGGGCTGGGCGTGGTCGGTGTGGTCGGTGTGGTCTCGGTGCTCACGAGCAGCCCAGGCCCTTCTGGAGCGCGGAGAGGTTGCTGCGCATGACCTCAAAGTAGTCCGTGCCGGCCGAGCTGCTCGTGATCCCCTCGAGCGGGTCGAGCGTCGCGACCTGGGCTCCCGTCGACCCGGCCACGGTCTCGGCGAAGTGCGCCTCGACGAGGGTCTCCTGGAAGATCGTCGTGACGCCCTCCTTGCGGACGAGGTCGGCGATCTGCTGCAGTCCCGCGGCGCTCGGCTCGGCCTCGGGCGAGATGCCGGTGATGCCGTGCTGCTCGAGGCCGTAGCGCTGGGCGAGGTAGCCGAAGGCGGCGTGGCTCGTGACGAGCACCTTCGAGCGGCACGAGGCGAGCCCGGTGCGCAGCTCACCGTCGAGCGTCGTGAGCTTCGCGACGAAGGCGGCGGTGTTCCTGTCGTATGCCGCGGCGTGTGCCGGGTCGTCCTCGGCCAGTCGTGCGCCGATGGCCTTCGCGACGTCGGCGTAGCGCTGGGGGTCCAACCAGAAGTGGGGGTCGTTGCCCGAGTGGTCGTGGGCGCCGTGCTGGGCGGCGCTCTCGCCCGCGTGGCCCTCCTCCTCGGCTGCCGTCAGGGTCAGCCGTGCGGCGTCCGCGACGTCGAGCACGGAGGAGGGCTGGACCTCGGCCATGGCCTCGTCGACGGCCGGCTGGAAGCCGTCGGAGTAGACGACGAGCCGGGCCTTCGTCATGGTGGCGATGTCCTGGGGCGCCAGCTCGAGGTCGTGCGGCTCGGCACCCGGCTTGGTCAGGACCGTGACCGGCACCGTGCCGCCGGTGATCTGCTGCGTCGCGAACTGGAGCGGGTAGAACGACGTGACGACCGCCCCCTGGGAGGTGTCGGCACCGGAGCCGCTGCTGCAGGCGGCCGCGGTCAGGACGAGTGCCGTCGCGGCGACGAGGGCGGTGAGGACGCGACGAGGGGGAGCGGAGGGCATGGGACCATCATTCTCAATATGAGAATGATTGTCAAAACCGTTCTCGTGACGCGGGAAGCGTCAGCCGGCGGGGACGATCCTCACGACGGCGACGGCCATGGCGAGGGCGAGCACGGCCGTCCTCATGAGGCGCTCCGGCATCGTGAGCCGCTGCCACGTCAGGAAGAGCAGCCACCCGACGAAGGCCGCCACGACGAGGAACGCGACACCCGCCCACGGCCGGGGCGCGAGGATGCCGGCGGCGAGCAGGGCGAGGAGGACCACGAGCGCCACGGGTCGCGGGACGGCGTTGAGGCGCTCCACCCACGGGACGGAGGCGTGCTCGAGACGGGAACGGAAGCTCAGGGCCACGGCACGAGCCTAGGT
>NZ_BJYX01000014.1 GCF_007991735.1 Terrabacter aerolatus
ATCTAGACCCGACTGCGGCTGCCCGGCGCGAAGCGGCGCATCAGCTCGGCGGCCACAGCGGCAGGCTCGGGCAGCTGCGCCAGCTCCGACTGGAGGCGCCGCGCGGCCGCCCGCTCCGGGGCCGCCGGGTCGACGAGAGCGGTCACGGCCTCGCGGACGCTGCTGGGCGGCGCGCCGGGAAGCACGACCCGCGCGGCGCCCTGCTCGACCAGGCGGTTGCCGTTCCAGAACTGGTCGGCGCCCTGCGGCACCACGACCTGGGGCAGCCCGTGCTGGACAGCGCCGAGCACCGTGCCAGAGCCGCCGTGGTGCACGACGAGGTCGACGTGGCCCAGCACTGCCACCTGGTCGACGAACGGCTCGACGTGCACCGCCGGGTGCTCGTGCGCGACCTCGTCGGCGAGGCCAGACCGCCCGGTCACGGCGAGCACCTCGCAACCCGCAGCGGCGACCTCGTCGGCGACCGCGAGCAGCTTCTCGTTGTCGGCGAAGACCGTCCCCAGCGTCAGCAGCACCCTCGGCGGGTCGCCCGGGCGCCCTTGTCTCGTCAGCCACTCCGGCACGAGAGGGCCGGGCTCCGACCACGCGTGCGGCGCGAGGTCCAGCGTCGGGAAGGGCGGCTGCGACCCGAACGACGCGTCGTGCGAGCCGGTCCCCGCCTCTCGGAGGAAGGCCGGGTGCGCCTCGAGGTAGACGTCGGCCACCTGCGCCACCGAGGCCACGGGCGAGCCGTCGGTGCCGCGCAGGTCGGCGCCCCAGCGCTCGAGGGCCGCCGCATACACGCCGTCCCACCGCGGGCCCCAGCCGACGACGCTGAAGAGCGCCGTCGGCGCACCGACCCGCCGCGCCGCGACGGCCCCGGCCACGTTGGTCTGCTCGACGACGACGAGGTCCGGACGCCACCGCTCGACCACCGCGCAGGTCGGCTCGAGCAGGTGGGGGCTCGCCACGTCGACGAAGAGCACCCGGGCGAAGTCGTCGGTCGGCGGACGGCCCTGGGGCATCCGGGCGAACGCCTCGGCGTGCGCGTCCGCGAACCTCCAGCCCGGCTCGGCGCCGAGCGTCGTCGGCACCGGCAGCCTCCCCTCGAACTGCGATCCCGTGGCGAAGAGCACGTCTGCGCCCAGGCCCTGGAACGCCATCGCCAGGGGCACGAGCGGATAGGTGTGTCCGTGCGCCGGCAGGGCCGCGAAGAGCACCCTCATCCACCAACGGTCCCACCGCCGCCGCGTCCGCGACGGAGAACGGGGCGACCCGCGCCGGCGCCGCTCGGCCGCCCGGCTCAGCGGGTCAGTGACGGAGCGGCTCGAGGACCAGGTGGTCGCCGTCCCAGCTCACGGCATACGGGTCGGTGATCTCCCCGACGAAGGCGCGGTCGCGGTCGTGGACGAACGCGAGGAACCGCGTCTCCCCCGTCGCGCGGTCCGTGACGAACTTGCCGACGTAGAGCGACGGGTCGTCGATGACCTGGGCGCCGGCGATGTCGTAGGGCCCGAGCGGCCCCTCGGCGTCCGCGATCCAGACGCCGCCCGTCGCGCCCTCGGCCCGTGCCGCCTCCGGCATGTCGCCGACGAGGCAGTTGAAGAGCAGCACCTGCCGGCCGTCCACGACGAAGGGCTGGAGCACCTCGAGCTGGCCGAACCCCTGGCCCGGCTCGGTCAGCGGCTCGCGCAGCTCCCACGTCTCGAGGTCCGCCGACCACGCGTGCCCGACGACGCCGCGGTCGACGGCGTCACTGCGGTCCACGACCTCGCCGTCCCCGTCGCCGTCGACGGTAGCGCCGTGGTTGGCGCGGGCCGTGATGAGCATGTGCCAGCCGTTGCCGTCGGGGTCGGCGAGCACCCACGGGTCGCGGAACGCCTCGTCGTGCCAGTGCCCGTCGGCGTACGTCTCGTACCACCGGGCATCGGCCGACAGCACCGGCCCCGGCGCCTTGTCCCACACGTGGAGGTCGGTCGACACGGCATACCCGATCGACTGCACGTTCGCGCCCGCGTCGTTGAGCGAGGCGCCCGTGTAGAACATGAACCAGCGCCCGTCCGGGTGGCGCACGACCGACCCGGTCCACGTCGCGAGGTCGTCGAAGGCCGGCGGATCCGAGCGGACGAGGGCGTCGGTCACCCGCTCCCAGTGCACGAGGTCGGTCGACACCGCATGGCCGACCGACGCACGGTGGTGGCGGGCGTGCGGGTCACGCAGCGCGCGCGACGCGTAGAGGAAGAACAGGTGGTACCGCTCGCCGTCGTCGACGGTCCAGAAGTCCCACACCCAGGCCTCGGGGAGACGAAACACGACTCCACCCTTTCACGCCGGCGGAGGGGACTGTCGGTGGTCGCCCGTAGTGTCGTTTCATGGCAGGGGATACAGACGTGCTCGAGCTCCTGAGGAGCCGACTCGCCGACATGGAGGCGCGACAGCGCTCCCGCGGCGGCACGTCTGCGCGCGATTTCTGGGAGCGCTTCGCGGGTCGTATGCCGTCACCCTCGTCCGCCTCCGACGCGTGCTCCGCGCCCGCTGGCAGCGCGGACGGGAAGGGCCGCCGGCAGGCACGTCGCGTCGCGCCCGAGACGCGACCGGTCACTGCTGGGCACGGGCCGTGGTCCGAGTAGTCGAGCGAGAGCCTGGCGGCGCTCGACCCAGGCAACGTGCGCCCGCTCACCGAGGCGGAGTGGCGCGAGATGGTCGATGACCCCGCCTGGATCGAGGCCACGTCCGAGCAGGCCGTCGCGCACGACGACACGTGTGCCGACGGCGACCGGCACGAGGCGGTCGCCGTGGACGCGCTGGTCGGTTTCGACCTCGACCGGCACGCGAGCGCCGACCTCACCGCTGCCGCCGAGCGCGTCGCACGCCAGCGCCGCAACCACGAGGTCATGCTCGTCAACATCGTCTCCGAGCTCGTGGCCAGGGGCGTCGACGCTCCTGACGGACTGTCGCGGGCCGACTGGCTGCGCAGCCACGACGCCTCGCTGACGGCAGGGCAGGCGAAGTCGTTCGTGGCCGTCGGCGCCGCTTTGGCCGACCCACGCTGGTCCCGGCTGCGGCTGCTCGTCGCCACCCAGCAGGTCACCGTCGGCAACGCGGCGCAGATCGTCGACTTCGACGCTCGCACCGCGCCGGTCGCCGACCCCGACGACATGGCGACGGCCCTCGCCGACCTCACCGATCAAGCGCGGCAGCTGCGCCCTGAGGAGCTGAGCCGCCTCGTGCGCCACCACACCGAGCAGGTGCGGCCACCCCCCGACGAGGACGCCCTCGACCGCGGTCGGCGTGACGCCAGGGGGCTGTGGTTCACCCAGCCCAACGCCACCGGCATGGTCGGGCTGCGCGGGATGCTCGACCCCGAGGGCGCCGCCATCCTCAAGTCGGCCATCGACCCGCTGTCGGTGCCCAGACCCGAGAAGGACGAGCACGGCCGCACCCTCCAGCAGGACGAACGCACCCCCGCGCGGCGGCGGCTGGATGCGCTGCTCGAGATCGTCCAACGCGGCGTCGCGTCCGCCGCCGGAGTGCCCACCACCGACAAGGCCAAGGTCGTCGTCCTCATCGACCTCGACACCATGCTCTCCGACCTGCGCGACAGTGTCGGCGACGACCTCCCGAAGCCGTTCCGGCGCACGGGCTCCCGTGGTTCGGGCTCCGGCTCCACGCTGTCGGGTGACGTCCTGTCGCCCGGGGCCGTGCGACGCATGGCCTGCGACGCGGAGATCATCCCGGTGGTGCTCGGCGGCGACAGCCAACCGCTCGACGTCGGCCGCAGCGAGCGTCTGCACACCCGAGCCCAGCGCCTGGCCATCACCGTCCGCGACCGCGAGTGCACGTGGGCCGGGTGCACCGTGCCCGCGAGCTGGTGCGACGTCCACCACACGATCCACTGGTCCCGCGGCGGCCACACGTCCGTCGACAGCGGGGCACTGCTCTGCCGCAAGCACCACACCGAGGTCCACGACCGCGATCTCGAGGCGACGGTCACCGACCGCGGCGTCACCTGGCACACCTGACTGCCCCGCCCCGCTCCCCGCCCAGGCCGGTGGGGACTGAGGCATGCCCGCTGGACGCTGGGAGCGGCATGCAGCCCCGTCGGGTACCAATGGAACGACCCACCCCAGCCAAGGAGCCGCCATGCCTCTCGTGCGCATCGACGTCATCGAAGGACGGTCCGACGAGGACCTCCGCACCCTCGCCGACACCGTCCAGGACGTCCTCGTCGGGCACTTCGCGGCGCCGGAGCGCGACCGCTACCAGGTCATCCACGAGCACCGGCCCGGGCGGATCATCGCCCTCGACACCGGCCTCGGCTTCGAGCGCACCGACGCCGTCGTCGTCATCCAGATCACCCAGCAGGGCCGCGACGAGCAGCAGAAGAAGGCCGTCTACGCCGCGCTCGCCGCGCAGCTCGAGGCGCGCTGCGGACTGGCCCCGACCGACCTCGTCGTCTCCGTCGTCGAGAACACGCCCGCCGACTGGTCCTTCGGCGTCGGCCGGGCCCAGTTCCTCGAGGGCGACCTGTAGAACGACCCACCACCTGGGCAGGCCACCGGCCAGTACGGCCCTCCAGCGCTGTCGTCCGAGGCGCCCACCACGTCGTCCGGCATTCGCGGCATATCTCGCCACGACGACGGGCACTGCGGCTGACATGATCGTGAGCCATGACCGCAACGGTGTGGCTCGTGCCCCACACGCACTGGGACCGTGAGTGGTACGAGCCCTTCCAGCGCTTCCGTCTGCGCCTCGTCGACCTCATGGACGACGTCGTCGCCCGGGCCGCGCGGGAGCCGGACTTCCGGTTCACCATGGACGGCCAGATGGCCGCGGTCGACGACTACCTCGAGGTGCGACCGGAGCAGACCGAGGCGGTGCGAGCGCTCGTCGCGCGCGGCCAGCTGGCCATCGGGCCGTGGCGCGTGCTCATGGACGAGTTCCTCTGCTCGGGCGAGACGATGATCCGCAACCTCGAGATGGGCTGGGCCGACGCGTCGCGCCTCGGGACGGTCATGCCGATCGGCTACCTGCCCGACATGTTCGGCCACTGCGCGCAGATGCCGCAGCTGCTCCGGCACGTCGGCATCGAGCAGGCGGTCGTCTACCGGGGCGTACCGGCCGAGGTCGACAGCCACGAGTTCTGGTGGCGCTCCCCCGACGGCACGGGCATCCGCACCGAGTTCCTCGCCAACAGCTACGGCAACGCCGCCGACGTCTTCGGCAGCGGCGCCGCCTCCGAGCGCCTCGCGGCCCGCCTCGCCACGCAGTCGCAGTGGTACGCCGGGGACTTCCTCGCGATGTACGGCACCGACCACGCCGCTCCCCTCCCGTCGCTCATGAGCGAGGTGGCCGAGGTCGACCGCGACCCGGACGGCCCGCGGCTGCGGGTCGCCACCCTGACCGAGTACCTTGCCGAGCCGCGCCACCCGCGCGAGGCCCTGCGCGTCGTCGACGGGGAGCTGCGCAGCCACGCGCGCGCCAACATCCTGCCCGGTGTGCTCTCCGTGCGGTGGCAGCTCAAGGAGGCGATGGCCCGCACCGAGCGGCTGCTCACCCGCTACGCCGAGCCGTTCGCGGCGCTGCACCTGCAGACGCTGCCGGCGCACTACCTCGCGATGGCGTGGCGACGGGTCGTCGACTCCTCGTGCCACGACTCGGTGACCGGGTGCGGCGTCGACGAGACCGCCGTGCAGGTGCTCGCCCGCCTCCAGGAGGGGGAGCACGCGGCGCAGGCCGTGCGCGACCGGGCGCTCGTCGTTGCCGAGGTGACGAGCCCCGTCGGGTCGGTCGTCGTCGCGAATCCGCTCGCGGCAGAGCGGCACGACGTCATCGAGCTCACGCTCCCGGTGCCCGCGGACTGGGAGGCGGTCGGGTTCGAGCTGCCCGACGGCAGGGTCGTTCCCGCGCAGGAGATCTCGCGGCCCGCTGCCGAGCTGGCGCGTGAGACGGTCGCGGCCGCCGACCTGCCGCGGCTCATGCACCGGGTGCACGACCGCGAGCTGTTCGGGCTCCAGCTGAGTCGCATCGAGATCGACACGGTGGACCGCCGACTGACCTTCCACCTCGCCGACCACGGCGACCCCGACTTCGACGCCATCGCCGAGGAGGCGCGCCTGCGCCAGGCCGCAGCCGAACCGGGGGTTGATGCGGCTTGGGATGTCGTCACCGCGGACGAGCCACGGCGCCGACTCGCTGCGTCCGTCCCCGTCCCCGCCCTCGGCTGGGCCGCGCTCCGCGTCGCCGAGCTGCCCACCGACACCGACACTCGCGCCGACACCAACATCGACACCGGTATCGACACCGGTACCGCGACCGGCACCGGCACCGGCACCGCGACTCGTACGTCATCCGAACCCGCGTCGCTCATCGCGCCGACTCCGGCGCCGGCGTCTGCGGGTGCGGGTCCTGACGCCATCGCGGGGACCGTGACGAGCGCGCCGACGACGGCGCGGTCGAGCGCGACCGGGCGGGACGGCATACGACAGGGCGAGCGGAGTCTCGACAACGGGATCGTGCAGGTCCGCGTCGACGACGACGGCACCCTGACGGTCACGGCCGGCGGGGTCACCCTGCGCGGGGTCGCGCGCCTCGTCGACGGCGGCGACCCGGGCGACTCCTACAACTACGCGCCACCGGCGGACGACGTGCTCGTCAGCGAGCCGACACACGTCACGGTCGAGCCCGTCGGCAGCAAGGGACCGGTGCTCGGGGCGATCCGCGTCGAGCGGCGCTACGAGCTCCCCGTCACGAGTGACCTCGCCGGGCGGTCGGTCTCGACGGAGTCCAGCACGGTCACGATGCACGTCGAGCTGCGCGCCGACGAGCCCTTCGTCCGGCTGACGCTCGACTGGCAGAACGTCACGCGCGACCACCGGCTGCGCCTGCACGTCCCGACGGCAGAGCCGGCGACCGGGTCGCACGCCCTGGGCCAGCTCGCCGTCGTCGAGCGCGGCCGCACCGCGGAGGCGGGTCCGGTCGGCGAGCACCCGCTGCCGACCTTCCCGGCCGAGCGCTTCGTCGACGCAGGGGGCGTCGCGGTCCTGCTTGGCCGCACCGTCGAGTACGAGGTGGTCGACGCCGGACCCGAGGCGGCTGGAGGCACTGAGATCGCGGTGACGGCGCTGCGGTCCATCGGCTACCTCAGCCGCAACGTGCACCCCTACCGGAGCGAGCCGGCCGGACCCCAGCTGCCGACGCCCGACGCGCAGGCACTCGGCCCCTGCCACCTCTCGGTCGCGGTCATGCCGCACCGGGGCTCGTGGGCCGAGGCCCGGGTCGCCGAGGCGACCGAGGCCTACCTCCACCCCGTCGTCGTGACCCGTGGCGCCGGACCCACGGGAGGGCCCCTGCTCGCGCGCGAGGGGCTGGCCCTGGCCGGCGACGGGGTCGAGCTCGTCTCGCTGCGCCGTCGCGCCGACGCCGACACGGCCGTCGAGGTGCGGGTCGTCAACCTGTCCGACCGGCCCACGGTCGCCGTCCTCGGGTCGGGCGCCGCTCCTGTCGGTGCGGGTGTCGTCGTCGACGGTCTCGGCAGACCGGGTGACCCGCTCGAGGCGACGGACGGTCGCGTGCGAGTTCCCCTGCGCCCTTGGAAGATCGCCGCGGTCAGGGTGGAGATCGAAGCACCGCTCGGGTCGTGACCGGGATGCCTGCTAGCCGCAGAGGGCGTGGACGACCCGGTCCTCGTCCTCGAGCCAGCAGGGGCCCGACCACGCCGGCAGCCGGAAGCGGTCGCCGAGGACCCGACTCCGTCCTCGACCGGACCCGCTCAGCAGCAGGCCCTCCGCGCCGACGGCGACGAACTCGTCCCCGACCCGGGCGACGACCGGCCCGTCGACCGAGCCACTGACCGCGGTCCGGCCGGCGCGCACCGCCCCGACGACGTCGTCTCCCTCGGCCAGCACCCACGTCGTCGGCGACCCGGGGAGCCCGTCGTGCCCGTGCTGGTGGAAGTCGCTGCCACCGATCGGCACGGTCTCCGGCGTCAGGAGCCACCACGCCAGGGGCGCTCCCCACGTCGGCACCGAGGCCCACGAGGAGTGCCACACCTCCGCCACGGCCGGACGGTCGACCGGCAGCAGCCAGGCGCAGTCGGCGGCGAGCGGGTGATTGATCGACAGCACCCCGCCGCGGCTCTCGGCCTGCGTCGCCCACGTCTCGGGCGGGCTGCGGAAGTCGACGAGCCCGACGTCGCCGATGACGTTGGCGTGCCCGACGTCGCGCGTCACCTCCTGCCCCGGCACGAGGACGATGCCGTATGCCGCCGCTGCCGCCGGCAGGTGGGCGTGGTGGCTCGTCGTGTTGTGGTCGGTGACGGCGAGGAAGTCGAGGCCCCGCGACACCGCCAGCCCGGCCAGCCCACCGACCGAGAGGGCGCCGTCGGAGTGCACGGTGTGCGAGTGGAAGTCACCGGCGAGCCAGCGCATCCCGTCCACGTCCGGCAGACGCGACGCCGGACCCGCACGACGCGCGGCCGGACGATCCACGCCCGACCGACCCTCTGCGGACGGATCGGAGGCCGCGGGAGGATCCGCAGGCTCGGCACGCCGGTGCTCGGCCACGACCGAGTCGCCGACGACCTGCACCGTGAGCTCCATCGTCACGCCGTCGGCCGGGACCCGGTGCAGCCCGATGAGCACGCACCAGGTCCCGGCCTCGACCGCCTGGGGCACGTAGCCCGGGGTCGCCCACCCCTGCGAGACGACGACACGGCTCCGTGCCCCACCCGACCAGCCGACGTAGCCCCGAGGCCCCTCGAGGCCCAGGTCGAGCACGGAGCCCGGCCCGGCGGCATACGTCATCTGGATCTCTACCGCGCCGACCTCACGCGGCACGTCGAAGCCGACCGTGCGGATCTGGGACTCCGCGCGGTCGTCCGGACGCCAGTGCCGCGTCACGCGCAGCAGCGTCGAAGGTGAGGTGAGAGGTGAGGTCATGGTGTCCGGCCCGTCATGGCACGAGCAGCTCGCCGTCCTCGTCGTACACGAGCACCCGCCCCGGAACGGGCGTCACGCGGACCGCGGCACCGGGCTCGGGCTCGGCCCCCTCGGGCACGACGGCCTGCACGCGGTGGTCGTCGTGGGTGCGGGCGGTGATGAGGACGCTGGCGCCGAGGTTCTCGCTCGTCTCGACCTCGCCCTCGAAGGTGAGCGACCCGGCCTCGTCGACCCGCGCGTACTCCGGCCGGAAGGCCACGGTGACGGCCCCGTCGCCCGAGTCGGCGCCGACCCATCCGGCCGCCACGGCGTCGACGGGTTCCCGGTCACCGACCCGCAGCTTCCCGCCGACCAGCTCGCCCGGCAGCATGTTCATCGGCGTCGAGCCGATGAAGTTCGCGACGAACGTGTTGGCCGGGCGCCGGAAGATCTCCGACGGCGTGCCGAGCTGGCGGATGCGGCCGGCCTCCATGACGGCGATCTGGTCGGCCATCGCGAGGGCCTCGCTCTGGTCGTGGGTGACGAAGACGGTCGTCACGTCGAGGTCGCGCTGGAGCCGCTTGAGGAAGGTGCGGGCCTCGAGCCGCAGGCGTGCGTCGAGGTTGGACAGCGGCTCGTCGAGGAGGAAGACGTCCGGCTGGCAGGCCATCGCCCGCGCGAGCGCGACGCGCTGCTGCTGGCCGCCGGAGAGCTCGCCGGGGCGACGGTCCATGAGGGCCGAGAGCCCGAGGCCCTCCCCGGTCTCGGCCGCCTTGGCGACGCGCTCGGTGCGACCGACCTTCTTGATGCGCAGCGGGTAGGCGATGTTGTCGGTGACGCTCATGTGCGGGAAGAGGGCGTAGTCCTGGAACACCATGGCGACGTTGCGGTCCCCGGGCGTCAGGCGCGTGACGTCCCGGTCGCCGATGTGGATCGCGCCGTCCGTCGCCTCCTCGAGGCCCGCGATGGTGCGCAGCAGCGTCGTCTTGCCGCAACCGGAGGGTCCGAGCAGGGCGAAGAAGGAGCCGTCCGCGACCGTGAGCTCGAGCCCGTCGATGGCGGTGACGTCACCCGGGTAGACCTTGCTCAGTCCGTCGATGCGAATGCTGGCCATCAGCTCTTGATGCCTCCATGGAAACGGAACCCGTAGCGCCGGTTGACGAACAGGTAGAGCGCCACGACCGGCAGCGCGTAGACGAGTGAGAACGCCGAGATGAGAGGCAGATTCGCCTGCCCGCCCTCCGAGTAGAACGTGTACATGACGACGCCCGCGGGCAGCTTGGTCGGGTCGCGCAGCAGGATGTACGAGGTGAGGAAGTCGCTCCACACGTTGACGAGCGCCCAGACGGCGATCGTCGCCAGCCCCGGCCGCACGATGGGCAGCACGACGTGCCGCAGCACCTGCAGCGGCGTCGCGCCGAAGACGCGGGCGCTCTCCTCGTAGGACTTCGGGGTGGCGTCCATGAAGTCCTTGAGGATGAAGATCGCCGCCGGGAGCAGTCCACCCGTCAGCACGAGGATGACGCCCGAGCGGTCGTCGACGAGGTTGAGCGCGAACATCAGCTGGAAGATCGGGACCATCGCCGCGGTGCCCGTGACGATCGAGCTGAGCAGCAGCAGCCCGTAGAGGATCGTGTTGCGTCCCGGGATCCGCACGCGGGAGAGGGAGTATGCCGCGAGCGCCGCCATCACGGTCACGCCGAGCATCGTGCCCACCGCGAGGTAGACGGAGTTCTTGAGCGAGGAGAAGGCGTACGGGTTCTCCGAGAGCTTGCGGAAGTTCTCGAGCGTCCAGTCGGGCCAGCTGACGTCGAGGCCCGGGTGGGAGTTGAACGGGGCCGTCACCAGCCAGAGCATGGGCAGCGCCCAGAAGGCGATGGCCGCCGCGACGAAGGCCGTGATCGCCAGGCGGCCCACGACCGACCGCGCCGACACGGGTGCCCGCAGAGATCTCGGCGCTGTCCTCGGCGCTGTCCTCGGCGCTGTCCTCGGCGCTGTCCTCGGCGCGGTCCTCCTGCCCCCGGTCATCGGCGCTCCCGGAGCAGGCGCACGTAGAAGAGGGCGATGACGAGGTTGATGACCAGCATGATGAACGAGATCGCCGATCCGTAGCCGAGCTGGCCGCCGTAGAGCGCCTTGTTGTAGATGAAGACCGGCAGCGTCTCGCTCGCGTGGTTGGGTCCGCCCGCCGTCAGCAGGTAGGGCGAGAAGTCGTTGAACGTCCAGAGGCTGATGAGCAGCGTGTTCGTCAGGACGTGCCCGCGGATGTGCGGCAGGACCACGTCACGCAGCTGCGCGAACGTGCCGGCGCCCGCGAGCCGGGCCGACTCGAGCTGTGAGGGAGGCACGGCGCCCAGGGCCGCCGAGAAGAGCAGCATCGAGAAGGCCGTGCCGCGCCAGGTGTTGAAGACGATGATCGAGGCCATCGGGTGCTCGAGGAGCCAGTCGGTGCCCGTCGTGTGGAGCAGCGCGTTGAGCGTGCCGCCGTCACCGGAGAGGTAGGCGACCCAGAGGAAGGCGACGATCGAGCTGGGCAGGATCCACGCCAGCAGGACGAGGGTCTCGACGACGCCCCGGACGAGGCGCGGCACCCCGCGCAGCGTCCAGGCGAGGGCGAAGCCGGCGACGGTCTGCCCGACGACGGCCGAGCCGAGCACGAAGAGCAGCGTCAGCCACAGCGAGTTGCGGAAGTCGGGGTCGGCGAGCGCTGCGCGGTAGTTGTCGAGGCCGACGAACTGCGGGTTGGCCGCCTGGATGCCGGTGAGCCGGTAGTCCGTCATGCCGAGGTAGACCGTCCACACGGCCGGCACGACGAGGAAGGCCGTGACGAGAAGGAGCGCCGGCGTGACGAGCCCCATCGCCCGCCGGCGCCCCAGTCCCGCCGCGTCCACCGACGTGACGGTCACCGGGCACCCGCCTCCCCCTGCAGGGGCGGGTGCCCGGTAGTCCTCACGATGACGACACCTTGTCCGCGCCGCCGACCGCCTTCTCCACCGCGGCGCCGTAGGCCTTCGCGGCCTCGTCGACGCTCTTGCCCGACACGATGTCGGCCGTGGCCTGCTGCAGCGCCTGCGAGACCTGCGGGTAGACCGCGAGACCCGGGCGGTAGTGCGTCACCGGCAGCACCTTCTGCGACACGAACGACAGGAACGGGTCGCTCGAGAGCACCTTCTCGTTGACGTCCTGGCGCGCCGTGATCTTCGCCGAGCCGTGGAGCAGGGCGTTGATGGCGTCCGGGGAGCCGATGAACTGGAGCAGCTCCCACGCCTGCTGCGGGTACTTCGTGTTGGGGTTGAGGAAGTAGCCGCCACCGCCCGACATCGAGACGTCGTTGCTGCCGCCGACGCCGCTGCCCGGCTCGCGGGCCGGGATGAACGCCCACCCGACGTCGCTGTTGCGCGAGGCCATCGGCGCGTCGCCGTTGTCGGGGTTGATGACCGAACGCCAGAAGTAGTCGCCCTCTAGGAGGATGCCGACCTTGCCCGCGGCGAAGGCGGCGAACGACTGGTCGCGCCCCTTGGCGGCCTGCTGGAAGTTCTTGTTCTCCAGGCCCTGGTCGAGGAGCGTCTTGTAGAAGGTCAGGACGTCGCGCACGGCCTTGGTGTCGCCCTGCCACTTGCCGCCGGAGTAGATCTCGGAGCCGGCGCCGACGAGCAGCGGCAGCACGCCCTGCATGGTCGTCGCCTCGCCCATGGCCGTGCCGGCGTTGATCTGGATCGGATTGACCCCGGAGATCGCCTTGAGCTTCATGCCGGCGTCGATGATGTCCTGCCACGACTTCGGCTGCCAGTCGGCCGGCAGCCCGGCCTGGGCGAAGAGCTTCTTGTTGAAGTAGAGGACGCGGCCGTCCGTGCCAGCCGGGATGCCGTAGGTCTTGTCCTCGAACGACGCGTTGGCCTGGACGGCCTTCGGGATCTGCGACCAGCCCTCCCACGAGGTGACGCTCGGTCCGGCGACGTCGGTGAGCGGCTTGAGGTAGCCGGCCTGGGCGAACTCGCCGACCCAGATCCCGTCGAGGGCCATGATGTCGGCCCCCGCGCGGCTCTTGAGGTCGAGGGCCACCTTCGTCTTGTACTGCTCGTCGTCGACGCCGGACGGCTGGAACGTCACCGTGACGTTGACGCCCTTGGCCTTCTGCTGCTTCGTGAAGGTCGGGATGACGTACTTGGCGTACCAGTCGGCCTCGTCGGCGTTCTTGCCGCCGGCGATCGAGTTCGACGTGATCGTCAGCGTCACGTCCTTGGCTCCGGCGTTCTGCGAGGGACTCGTGCCGGTGGAGGAGCTGCGGTCGCAGGCCGCGGCTCCGACGAGCGCCAGGGACGTCGCGACGACGGCCAGCACACGCGTCCGGACACCGTGGGTCGAGATGGTTCTCATCGGGTGGGCTCCTTCTCTGGGGGTGGTGGAAGGGTCTGGCGACGTTGATCAGTGGTGCTGTCCAGGCGAGCAGGTCAGGCGAGCAGGTCAGGCGAGGAGCACGTCCGTCCCACGGGAGCGGGCGAGCTCGAGGGTCGGGTGGCCGGTGGCGGCGGTGGTGATGAGGGTCGAGACGGAGCCGAAGTCGCAGACGCGGATCGAGCCCTGCCCCGGGAACTTCGTGCGGTCGGCGAGCAGCACGACGCGGGCACTGGCCTCGAGCAGGAGCCGTTTCGTCGGCACCTCGACCGAGGTCGTGTCGAGCACCCAGCCCTGGGCGTCGATGCCGCTCGTGCCGAGGAAGACGGTCGTGGCGCGTACCCGGCGCAGGGCTTCCTCCGTCAGCGGCCCCACGAGGGAGTGGTAGGCGCGGCGCAGCGAGCCCCCGAGCAGGACGATGTCGACGGCGGGGTCTCCGCGCAGGGCGTCGAGCACGGCGAGGCTCGGGGTGATGACGGTGATCGAGCGGCCCTTCAGCTCGCGGGCCAGCGCGCCGGTCGTCGTGCCGATGTCGAGCAGGACGGTGTCGCCGTCGTGCACGAGCTCGGCCGCCCGACGCGCGATGGCCAGCTTGTCGGCGGCGGCGTCGTCGGCGACCTCCTCGTACGGCCGGTCCACCTCGACCGGACCGTCGCCGTTGGCCAGGGGCGCCGCCCCGCCGTGGACCCGGCGCACGAGCCCGGCATCGGAGAGCTCGGCGAGGTCACGCCTGATCGTGGCGGCCGAGACGCCGAGGCGCACGACGAGGTCCTGCACGGAGACGGCCCCGTCTCGTAGCTCGTCGGTGATGGCCCGATGCCGCGCGTAACGCACACCAGCAGGTTGGCACATCCGTGATCGAAAATGCGCGTTGCTGAGCAGTGAATGCGCATTTCCGCTCCGGAGCGGGCACGTGCCGCCGACCTCGAGACGGGGGCGGGGGATGCGCGTGGGATGGACGTGGGGATGGCACCGGCATGCTCGACCGAGGATGCGGCATACGTCCGTTCCGAGGTTGTTGCCAAGGTTCGTCCATACGGTGTGGAGGTGAACCTGCTCCCACACCTGCCGTTGTGGACCGAACTGCTCATCTTCGTCGGGAGCGCTGCCGTCATCTGGCTCGCCGGGATCCCGCTGTCGAACTACACCGACATCCTCGCCGACCGGCTCCACCTCGGGCAGGCGCTCGGCGGCCTCATCCTGCTCGCCGTCGCCACCAACCTCCCCGAGATCGCCATCACCTACAGCGCTGCGGCGAGCGGTCACCTCGACATCGCCGTCAGCAACATCCTCGGAGGCATCGCCATCCAGACGGTCGTCCTCGTCGCGCTCGACGCGTTCGGCGTGCGGGAGCGCCGACCGCTGACCTACCAGGCGGCGAGCCTCATGCTCGTCATCGAGGGCGCCATCGTGCTCGCCGTCCTCGTCATCGTCGTCATGGGCACCCAGCTGCCCAAGACCCTCGTCGTCGCCCGGCTGTCGCCCGACGTCGTGCTCATCGCCATCGTCTGGGTCGTCGGCCTCATGCTCACCCAGCGCGCAGGTTCGAAGCTGCCGTGGTCCAACAGCGGCGAGGCACCCGACAGCCAGGCGAAGCCACGGGGGCACTCCAGGAAGGCACGTTCGGACGAGGCCACCCGGCGCGGCGTCAGCACCGCGAAGGTCGTCCTCGTCTTCGGCGCGGCGGCGCTGGCCACCCTCGTCGCGGGAGCCCTCGCCGAGGAGAGCGGGTCCGCGGCCGCCGACCAGGTGGGCCTCTCCGGCGCCCTCTTCGGCGCCACCGTCCTGGCCGCCGCGACGTCGCTGCCCGAACTGAGCACCGGGCTCACCGCGGTGCGGCAGGGCGACTACAAGCTCGCCTTCGGGGACATCTTCGGCGGCAACGCGTTCCTGCCCGTGCTCTTCCTGCTCGCCGTCCTCGTCTCCGGCAAGGCGGTCCTGCCCAACGCGCACGCAGCGGACATCTACCTCACCGGCCTCGCCGCGCTCCTCACGATCGTCTACATGGCCGGGCTCGTCTTCCGCCCTGCCAAGCAGCACGCACGCCTGGGCATCGACAGCATCGCGGTGCTCGCGCTCTACGTCCTCGGCGTTATAGGACTCGTCGTGCTGCCCCAGTGAGAACCCAGCCGGCGCTGCCCACCCTGGTCACGGCGTCAGCGTGGGCGCGTCCGTCTTCGACAGCGTGATCATGGCCAGCTCGACGAGCTCGTGCTCCTCGATGCGGTGGCCCAGCTCGGCGAGCCGGGTCGCCACCTTCGCCTCGGTGTCGTCGCCGGTCAGGTCGACCGCGGCGACGAGGAAGACCTTGCCCGGACCGACGAACTCGAGGTGCAGGAAGGTCACGCGCTCGACCTCCTCGCTGCCGCTGAGGTCGTCGAACGCCTGCCGCCACAGCTCCGGCCGCACAGCCTGGCCGACGAGGTAGTCCCGGTTGCGGCCGATGAGGAAGATCGCGACGACCCCGAGCAGCAGGCCGACGAGGATCGAGCCGAGAGCATCCCAGATCGCGTTCCCGGTCACCTGGTGCAGGACGATGCCGAGCCCTGCGATGACGAGGCCGACGAGCGCCGCCGCGTCCTCGGCGAAGACCGCGCGCAGCGTCGGGTTCGAGGTGTTGGCGATGAACTTCAGCGGCCGCAGCCCGCGCGACCTCGCCTCGGTGCGGGTCTGCCGCGTGGCCTGCACGAACGAGACGCTCTCGAGCACGAAGGCGATGGCGAGCACGGCATACGCCCAGGTGTAGGACGTCTCCGGCTCCTCGTGCCCGAGCACCGAGATCCCGTGCCACACCGACACGACGGCGCCCGCGCCGAAGAGGCCGAAGGCCGCGAACATCGACCAGACGTAGGCCTCGCGCCCGTAGCCGAAGGGGTGCGTCGCGTCGCGCGGCTGGGCCGCCCGGCGTTCGGCGGTCAGCAGGAAGATCTCGTTGCCGGCGTCGGCCCACGAGTGGGCGGCCTCAGCGACCATCGACGCCGACCCGGTGATGACCGCGACGACCGACTTCGCGATCGCGATGAGGGTGTTGGCCCCCAGCGCGATGAGCACGGTGGTCAGGCTCTCGCTCTTCTGGCCCTGCTCGTGCTCGGTGTCAGGCATGCTCGTCAGTCTTCCGTTCGGGGGTCACCCGCTCAAGGGGCGCACGGCGCGCGCTCAGGGGCACCGAACGGCATACCCGATGGGCGTATGCCGTCACCCGGGCCGCCGACCCCGCCACCCCTTCCGCTCGGCCTCCCTGACGTGCCCCATCTTCCTTCCGCGTTCGCCGCCGCAGCGGGCCGTCGGCTGGCTACGATGCAGCCGGCCGGCACGGCGCCGGCCGCTGTCGACAGGGGAAGTCGTGGCCGCGCCGCACCGTCACCGCCATCTCACCGCGCGCGTCGTCGCCGGGCTCGCCGCCTCGCTCACGGTGGCCGTCGCCGCCGTGACGCTCTGGGGAGCCGCCCCGTCGAGCGCGACCCCGGCGGCGACCGTCACCGGGACGTCGACGGCCGACCCCACCACGACGGTCACGACGCCACCGAGCGCCACGACAACCACGACCAGCACGACCAGCACGACCAACACGGCGCCGGCAACCCCGACGGACACCCCGACGGTGACCCCGAACACGACGACGCCACCGAGCGACGGCTACGTGCGGTGGACGCGGATCACTCCCAGCACGACCTCCGTCACCCTGACCTGGACGGCGTACCACGCGTCCACCTTCATGGTCCGCCGCGACGACGGCACCGGCACCCCCACCCCGACCGGCGGCACCCTCGTCTACTCCGGCACCGAGCTCCGCGCCGTCGACACGACCGTCACGGCCTGGACCCGCTACCGCTACGTGGTCTGGGCCGACGACGGAGCCGGTGGCTACCTCAGGCCCGCGGCGGCGGTCACGACGACGTCGGTCCAGACCGTCCTCGGACTGACCGTCACGCTGACCTCGGCCTCGACGGCGACCGTCGCCTGGACGGCACCGACCGACCCCGGTGTCGCCGCCGTCGTCGTCACGCGCACGGACCCGTCGGGAGCGGTCCGGACCGTCTACTCCGGGACCGGGACCACCGTCACCGACTCCGGGCTCCTCGTCGGGCGCGGCTACTCCTACACCGCCGTGGCACAGGACGCCTCGGGCCGCTCCGGTCCCGCCGGTCTGGGCGTCGCCGTGACCCCGAAGCGCACCTGGACCACGACCGTCGCGAGCCCGTATGCCGGGTGGCCGGGAGCCCTGGCCTGCGCGACGAGCACGTGGTGCCTGGCGGTCGACAACACCGGCTCCTACCAGGTGATGTCGGGCTCGACGTGGTCGAAGGCCGTGGCCGCCTTCCCCGCGTCGCCGGACCCCGAGTGGGAACCGGTCGTCACGTCGCTGACCTGCCCCGCGGTCGGTCGCTGCTCGGCCATCAGCCTCGGGCGCGTCGTCGAGTTCAGCAACGGCGGCTGGCGGTCGGCCGGTGCGCCGTCGTCCGGCTGGACCTCGCTCGCCTGCCCGAGCACCACCTACTGCGTCGCCGTCCGGCGCGACGGCTGGTCCACGACCCGGGTGGGCACGACGTGGACCAGCCCGGCCCGCATCGGCACCCTGCGGGGCGTCGACTGGAACGACGTCTCCTGCCAGGCAGCCGCCCGCTGCTTCGCCATCGCGTCGGGCAGCTCGACCTCCAGCAGCTGGCGCGGCACCCTGACCGGCACCGCCTGGAGCACCGGCTTCCTCGCCGGCTACCAGACCGGGAGCCTGTCGAGCATCTCCTGCTCCAGCAGCACTTGCCTCGCCCTCGGTGAGGGGGTCCGCGTCATGGTGTCGGGGACGGCGTGGTCGGTCCGGTCCATGGACCCCAATCCCTCCTACGTCAGCACGAGCCAGGTCTCGTGCGCCTCGCCGACACTGTGCGTGGCCCTCAACTTCGACAGCGTCGACCGCTGGTCGGGCGGTTCCGTCGTCGAGCACTCGCGGCTGAGCGCCAACATCGGTCGGGTCCGGGCCGTGTCGTGCCCCCGCAGCGGTAGCGCGTGCTTCGCGGTCGACGACCGCGGCCGCTTCTACCGCTGGACGCCGACGTCCCACTGGGCCCTGACCGGCACGTACGTCCAGACGACCGGAGGTGTCGGTCGCGTCGGCTGCCGCACCGCGGACTCCTGCTTCTTCGTCGACCGGAACGGCTGGCTCGTCGCGTGGAACGGCGCGAGGTGGACCCGGTCGGCCAAGTACTTCACCCAGCCCGCGACCGTCCAGTGCTCGGGGCCGGGCTTCTGCATCGCGGTCGAGAACGTCAACAAGGTCTACCGCGTCTGGTCCGGCGGGGCCTGGGGCGCCTCGAAGCCGATGCCGCTCGCCGCCGCCGACGTGTCGTGCGCGAGCCCGACCCTGTGCCTCGGGGTCGACGAGCAGGGCCGCGTCAGCCGCTTCAACGGCTCGAGCTGGTCCACCCCGGTGACAGCCCTGACCTCGCAGTGGAGCCAGGCCCCAGGGGTCTCGTGCCCCGCCGGTGGCCCGTGCATGCTCGTCGCCTCGAACGGCACCTACCGCCAGTACTCCGGCTCGGGCCTGACGCCGACGAGGCTGCTGCCCTCGACCTTCCCGGCAGACGGCTCGCTTTTGTCGTGCGGCAGCCCGACGATGTGCATCGCCGTCGTCGACTCCGGCGACTGGGTGCAGTGGAACGGCTCGACGTGGACGGTGCACGCCCAGGACTTCACGGCGTACCGGCTCGGCACGCTGACGTGCATCACCGCCGACGACTGCGCGGCCACCTACGCCTACAGCAACGACGACACCCCGGTGACGTGGATCCTGGGGGCGTGGCGGACGGACGGCACGTCCTACCCTCCGGACGGGCACGGCCGGCCCGAGTGCCCGACGCTGGCGACGTGCTTCATCGGTGGCACGACGACGGTCTCCCGCTCGAGCTGAGCAGGAGACCGTCGGACCGGCCGCCGTGGACCGGGAGGGCTTATGCCGTCAGGCCGCGTGGCGCACGACGTCGAAGCGGGTGCGCGCGTGGCCGGCATACCCCGGCCCCGACGTCGCGTGCTCGACCGAGACCTCGCCACCCGAACGCGTGACGACGACGGTCGTCGTGAGGCGCTGGGCCTCGGCGCCCGGCTCGTCGTGGGTCACCGTCAGACCGTCGTCCTCGACGAGCACCGACTCCCAGCGACCGTCGACGACCGGGTCGAAGACGTGCAGCTCGACCGACTCGGGGCGGTAGCCGTCGGTCGACGCCGGCGCCTCGGTCCACATCGGGATGGCCGCGCCGGCGCGGGCGAAGAGCGGGACGCGCTCTAGCGGCGTCTCGACCGTGATCCGCTGGCCGCCGGGGTGCAGCTCGCCGGTGTGCCAGTCGTACCAGTCCCCCTCGGGGAGGTAGACGGTGCGCGACGTCTGGCCCTGCTCCGTCACCGGCGCGACGAGCAGGTCGCGGCCGAAGAGGTACTCGTCGTCGAGGTCGACGACGGCCGGGTCGTGCTGGTGGTCGAGGACGAGCGGCCGCTGCACGGGCTCGCCGGTCTCGGTCGCCCGCACGAACGCCGAGTAGATGTAGGGCATGAGCCGGTAGCGCAGCCGGACCGCCTCGCGGGCGAGGTCGTGGACCTCGGGGCCGAACGACCACGGGTACTGGTCGATGTTGTCGATCTCGGAGTGGTTGCGGCAGAAGGGAGTCAGCGTCCCCATCTGCATCCAGCGCAGGAAGAGCTCCGGGTTGGTGTCACCCTGGAAGCCGCCGATGTCGGCGCCGACGAACGGCTGGCCCGACAGCCCGAAACCGCACGCCATCGGCATGCTGACCCAGAGGTGGTCCCAGCGGGCCTGGTTGTCGCCCATCCAGTTCGCCGCGTAGCGCTGGATGCCCGCGAAGCCGGCCCGCGACAGCACGAAGGTCCGGGCCTCGGGGCGTGCGGCCTTGAGGCCCTCGATGGTGCCCATCGCCATGAGCAGGGCGTACTGGTTGTGGTAGCGCTCGTGCTTGGCCCGGCCCTTGTCGAAGAGCATCGCCTGCGGGGCGATCTCGCCGGTCGCGGGCTCGTTCATGTCGTTCCAGATGCCCGCCAGGCCGGACTCGACGTGCGTGGCGTTGAGCGCTCCCCAC
This sequence comes from Terrabacter aerolatus, assembly GCF_007991735.1. GTDB lineage: Bacteria > Actinomycetota > Actinomycetes > Actinomycetales > Dermatophilaceae > Terrabacter > Terrabacter aerolatus. The sequence continues at coordinate 20,375 of NZ_BJYX01000014.1, forward strand.
CACGAGCGCGCCTCGGGCGTCGCGAAGTCCGGGAAGGCGGTGTTGCCCGGCCACACCTGGCCGATGTAGGTGTCGCCGCCCTCGGTGCGACAGAAGACGTCCTGCTCCAGGCCGTCGTCGTAGACCGCGTAGCCCGGGTCGTGCTTGACGCCCGGGTCGACGATCGAGATGGTCCGGAAGCCCTGGTTGGACAGGCCCTTGAGCATGCCGGCCGGGTCGGGGAAGCGCGAGGAGTCCCACGTGAAGACGCGGTAGCCGTCCATGTAGTCGATGTCGAGCCAGATCCCGTCGCACGGGAACTCGTCGTCGCGGTAGCGCTTCGCGATGCGCTCGACGTCGGCCTGGGTGTAGGCGTGCCAGCGGCACTGCTGGTAGCCGAGGGCCCAGATCGGGGGCAGCGTGGCGCGGCCGGTCAGCCACGTGTAGCGCTCGAGGATGCTCGCCATCGACGGTCCGGCGAAGAGGTACTCGGTCCACTGCCCACCGTGGAAGGTGACGCGGTACTCGTCGTCGTGGCTGAACTCGTACTCCCCCCGGTAACCGTTGTCGACGAACGAGCCCACGGCAGAACCGGTCTCGGCGTCGCGCTGGTAGAAGAACGGGATCGTCACGTAGTAGGGGTCGAACTCGACGCTCGACATGTCGGACCGGGGGTCGGCGGCGTCGAGGCCCGCGCGGAACTCCGCCGTCGCGTGCTCGTTGAGGACGTCGGTGTTCCACATCGTGAAGTCGCGACCGCGCCGGTTGTGGTGGCCACCCTTCTCGCCGAGGCCGTAGATGGCGTCGTCGCGGCCGATCCGGCGCCGGGTCGTCCACGCGTCGTTGAGCGTCGCGTACGTCCAGTAGCGCCCCTCCGGGTCCGGGACCGACTCGAGCACCACCGACCCGTCGGTGCGGTGCACGTCGACACGGAACGGGTCGAGCCACAGCGTCACGACGAGCTCGTCCGTCACGAGCCGCCAGGCGTCCTCGCCGGGCTCGGCCCGCCACGTCACCGGCCCCTCCGGCCCGGACGCGAGCGGGTCGACGCACACGGCATACGTCGGCTTGGGGTCGAACGACCCGCCCCGGCTCAGCTGGAGGCGCACGACGTCGGGGCGCACCGCGTCGATGCGGAGCAGCTCGCCGTGCAGCCGGGCCAGGAGCCCTCGTTCGGCCTCCTCGACGGAGTCGACACGCTCGAATCGGATGAAGTGGTCGGTCCTCATGCGTCCACCCTGTCAAAGATGGACGTCGGTGACGACCACCCGTCCGCGCTCCACCGCCTCAGGCGCTCGCGACCCTCGGTGGACCCACCAGGGGATGGCGCACGGCGGCGCCGGTCACGGCCGGTGACCGCCCCGACGCGCGCAGCACGCGCACCATCGTGGTCGGGGCCAGCAGGGCCACCGGCGGGTCCTCGAGCTGGAGGACCCGGTTGAACGACCGGGTCACGGGCAGGGAGGCGTGCGCCGCGTGGATGACGCGCAGCATGTAGCCGTTGAGCTGCGCCGTGCCGACGGGGCGCGCGCCGACGGTCTGCTGGTGGCCGAAGTCCCCGCCCACCGCGATGCGCCAGGGCGCCTCGATGATGCGGGCAGCCTTGCGGTGGAAGCGTTTCGGCAGGTCGTCGGACATGATGCCGGTCCTGGCCACGACTGCGCCGAGCGCTGCGGCCTGGAGCGCGGACGACGTCATGCCCTGCCCGTAGATCGGGTCGAAGCTGCTCGACGCGTCCCCGACGGTGACGAGTCCGGGCGGCAGGCCCCGCACCTTCTCGTAGTGGCGGCGCCGGCTCGAGGGGAAGCGGTAGGTCTCGACGTCGGAGACCCGCTCGCAGTGCCGGATGAGCTGGGCCACCGCAGGGGTCGACAGGGAGGCGGCGAAGCGCTCGATCTCCACGTCCGCCGTCGGGGGCACGTCGCCGTGCACGCCGGAGAGTGTCACCTGCCACCGGTCGCCCTCGACCGGGACGACGGCGCCACCGCGGAACGTGCCCGGGTTCTCGATGCTGACGAGCAGCTTGCCCTCGAAGTCGCCGGGCGATCGGCGCAGGAAGAAGGACGTGTAGCCGATGTCGATCCCGACCGTGGTGACGGGCGGGTCGAGCACGTGCGAGGCCGCGAGGTCGTGAGCGATGCGGGAGCTGCGCCCGGAGCAGTCGACGACGAGGTCGGCCGGCCTCGGCTCGCCGTCGACGACGACCCCGGTGACCCGACCCAGCCGCAGCGTCACGGCGCCGACGGTCGTGCCGTCCTCGATGGTCACCCCGGGCAGGGCGGCCACCCGGTGGCGCACGACGTGCTCGAGGAGCGGCCGCGTCATGCCGAGGCCCGGCCGGCCCCAGTGGCCCCGCGCCCGGTAGCCGCCGCCTTGGTGCACCCACGCCTCGCTGCCGTCGACGGGGACCGCGCCGTACGAGGTCAGCTCGGCCTCGATGCCCGGGAACCACTCCCGCAGCCGCTCGAGGCCCGCGGACAGGAGCGCGTGCAGGTGCCGCCCCTGCGGCACGCGACCGCGCGGCCCCACCTCCTCGGGGAGGCGGTCGCGTTCGAGCACGACGACCGACTCGGCGTGGTCGGCCAGCGCCCTCGCCGTGAGCAGCCCGGCCATGCTGCCGCCCACGACGACGACCCGACCCGCGCGCCCCGCTGCCATGGTCCACCTCATCTCCCCGCCGGAGACGCCCTGACGGAAACGCACTGACGTAAACGCCCCGACGGACCAGACAAGGCTAGAGCTCTCGGGGTTTGATGGGGGCATGACCGAGCAGCCCGACGCGCAGGACCTCGCAGCCCAGCCGTGCACCCATGTCGCCGGTGACGAGCTGAGCCCGGCCGACCCGACGCCCGGCATGAGCCGGCAGGTGGCCCTGCACACCGCGTCGATGTGGTCGGGCACCGTCGACACCGAGGCCGGCGCCGTCTCCGGCTGGCACCACCACGGCGACCACGACACCACCCTCTACGTCGTGTCGGGTCGGATGCGGCTCGAGTCGGGCCCCGGCGGGGAGGTCGTCGTCGAGGCTGGTCCGGGTGACTTCCTGCGCGTACCCGCGGGCGCCGTGCACCGGGAGTCCAACCCGGGTGACGGCACGTCTCGCGCCGTCATCGTCCGCTGCGGGTCGGGCACCCCGACCGTCAACGTCGACGGGCCGGCCCCGGCGACCCTGGTCGACGGCGACTGAACGGCTGCACAACGGCGCGACCTGACGGCCGAGCGACCCATCGACCCATCGACCCATCGACAGGAGGGACTCGCGATGCGCGCCACCATCACCGTCACGGGCGACGCCGACCCCGCGGTCGCGTGGTCGCGCTACGAGAACCTCGCCCTCTGGACGACGTGGTCGCCGCAGATCCAGGAGGTCATCGCCGCCACGCCCCGCATCTCCCCCGGCCTCAACGGGCTCGTCGTCGGTCCGCTCGGCGTCCGGGTGCCGTTCGAGGTGCTGACCGTCGACGCGGATGCCATGCAGTGGAGCTGGCACGTGCGCTTCGGTCCCGTCCACGCGACGCTCGACCACGCCGTGCGTCCCGCACCGGGCGGGTGCAGCACCGAGCTCGTCATCGACGCGCCGGCCTTCGTCGCCGTCGGCTACCGACCGCTCGCGACTCTCGCCCTCAGGCGTCTCGTCCGCTCCGACCTCTAGCGTCCGCGGCGCGGCACGTGTCGACGAGCTCGCGCAGCGCGCCGTCGACGTCGGCGGCGTGCTCGAGCGCCGTGACCTCCCGGTCGGCCCCGTGGACGCGTATGCCGTGTGGCATCGCCGAGCTCGCGACGAGCGGCAGCGGGTCCGCCTCCGGATGGCGCAGCGACACGTCCTCGCGGTCGAACCGACCGACGTAGACGGGCTCGACCCCGCGACCGTTGCGGGTGTGCCTCACCACGACGACGTTGACGTCGTCGGTCGCCGGCGCGAGGCTGACGACCTGTTTCGCGGCGGCGAGGACGGCCGAGGCGAGGCCCGCGGCATACACGACGTTGCGCTCGCGCGCCGTCCGGGGACGCCACCCGGCACGCCCGGCCGGGCCGTCGTCCCGCTGCTCCTCGGCGACGATGCCGATGGTCGGGAAGCGCACGAGCACGGTGACGTAGTCCCGGCCGGTCACGGGGTCGGTCCCCGCGTCGAGGCACGTCACGTCGCTCGCGGAGAGGCGCAGCGCCTCGTCGACCACCGCGACGACGGTCGCCGGGTCGTGCGACCTCAGCAGCTGCCAGGCACCCGCCGCCAGCGCGGCGCGCCGCTGGGTCAGGAGCCGGCGTGCCACGTTGCTGGCGCGCACGAGCGACTCGGCGCGCTCGGCCGCGAGCGTCCTCAGCTCGGCGGACCGGGCACGCGGGAGGCCGGGAGCCGTGGCCCCGAGGGCGTCGAGCACCCGGTCGCGGATGCTCGCCTCCTCGGCACCCGAGAGCGGCACCGGCGCAGGCACCGCAGGTGGGTGGATCGTGACGAAGCCGAGGCGGTGCAGCGACCGGAGGTCTCGTTCGACGGCCAGGGCCGCGTCGCGGTCACCGCCCCGGCGGGCGTCCAGGGCCCGGCGGGCGAGGTCGTGGATCGACAGCGGCGACTGAGCGTGGCGGTCGTCGTCGAGGCGTGGCCCGTGGAGGCGCTCCGGGTCACTCGCGCGCCCCCCGAGGAGCCGGCGCAGGCCACGGGGCCGCGCGGCGGTCACGTCCCGGCTCCCTCCGCGACCGTCGCCGCTCGATGTCGACGGATGGGCGACGAGCAGGGCCGTCGCGGCCTCGATGGCCGGCGTCATGACCTCCGCGAGCGCCGCCGCGACCGGTCCCCCGACCCGGAACTGGACCCGCAGCCCGGAGGGGTGCGCCACGAGGCGCAGGAGCGGGGACAGCCGGATCCCGGGTGCCAGCACGCCCGCGGTCTCCGACTCATCGCTGGTACCCGTCGCGACGTCGGCGGGAACCTCACCCACGAGCACCCCGGCGGACCCGTTGAGCACCGAGCCGTTGACGGCAGATCCCTCGAACGCCGCCCCGTTGATCGCTGGCCCATCGAACGCTGGCCCCTCGAGCGCAGGTCCGCTGGAGGCCCAGCCGTCGGACGCCGAGCGGGAGCTGGAGACGGCGTCGGTGTGACCGCCGGGCTCGTAGTACTCGCGCCCGGCCTTGGTCGGCGGGCGGTCGCCGGCCCCGACGACGTAGGCCGAGCCGGCCTGCCGCCCTCGCCCGGGGAAGAGCGCAGCGAGCGACACCGTGGACTGCGCGGCCACGGTGCCGACGGGGAAGGAGACCTGGCCCGTGCGGATCCGGCCGCGACCCTCGCCGCCGACCGCACGGCCATCGTGTCCGGTTGCGCCGGCGCCGTCACCGGACCCGGGGACGCGCTGCGGGGAGGCCACCGACCAGAAGGCCCAGTCGGCCGGAGGCTCGGGCCAGTCCGGCTCGGGCAGCCAGTCGGCGTGCGGCACCCACGTCGGTGGCGGCATCGGCCACCCCGGCGGCGGGTTGAATCGAATCGTCACAGCACGGCCCCCTCGGCCACCCCTCATGGCCCTCCCCGCCGGGCAACGTCGCACCACGGGATCGCGGCGGAGGGATGGTCCGGAGTCCGCGCACCCGTCGTCGCACTGTAGCGCCGCAGCCACCCCCACGGCCCCCTACCGTCGAAAGGCCACATCTGGCCCTCGCTCACCCGTCGAGAGGCCACGAAGGGGCGGTCAGGTCACTCGGCCGCCGCCTCGCGTTCCGTCTTGGGTGCCGGGTCGGATGCCGTGTCGGACGCCGTGGCCGGGTCGCCATGGGTGCCCCGATCGCCGACGGTCTCGCGATGGAACTCCGGGTCCGTCTCGCGATCGATCTCATCGGCGAGCTCGCTGTCGAACTCGCGGTCGATCTCATCGGCGAACTCGCTGTCGAACGTGTCGGCTCCGTCGAGGCCGGTCTCGGCGTGGCCGTCCGGTGCGGCAGCCGTCAGCGACTCGGAGTCGCCGGCCAGCAGCCCGTCGAGGGCTCCGTCGTCGAGCGCCTCGGCGCAGAGCCGGACGATGTCCATGACGTCGGCCTCGGGAGACACGGCCACGAGGTCGTGCGCCGAGCCCTCGAACTTCAGGGGTCGGACCGCCGAACCGAGCAGGAGCGGCACCGGGTCGGCGTGCGAGGGCCGCAGCGTGACGGCCTCACGGCTCAGGCTGCCGACGTAGATGGGCTCGAGGCCCTCGCCCGTCTCGAGCGGTCGGACGATGACGAGGTGCACGTCGTCGGCGGCGACGGCGACCGAGATGGCGCGTCGGGCAGCCGCGAGGGCGAACGACGCGAGGCCGCTGAGGTAGAGGGCGTTGCGCTCCGCGCGGGTGCGCCGACGCAGCATCCGGCGGCCGCTCGACGAGAGCCCCGGCCCGCGCTCGGCGACGATGTCGGCGGACGGGTAGCGGGCGACGATGGTGACGTAGCCGCGGGCCGTGTCGGCGTCCCACCCGGCGTCGACGCAGGTGCAGCCGCAGCCGGCGGCCTCGAACTCCGCCTCGAGCTCGGCGATGACGGCGCACCGGTCGTGACCGGAGAGCTCGTTCCACTGGTCGTCGAGCGCGGCGGCGCGATGCTGGGCGATGACGACCTGGGCGAGGTCGAGGGTTCGGCTGAAGCCGTCCGCCTCGGTCTCGGCGATCGCCTTGGCCTTGGTGCGCGCCGCGCGCTTGAACACCGACACCTGGGGCAGGGCAGCGCGGAAGGCCTTGCGCTCCAGCAGGGCCCGCTCCTTGGCGGGCATCGCCGCGGCCTCGGGAGGTTCGGGCCGACGACGCGGCGGGTGGTTCGCGAGGTGGAACGAGGTGAACGACTCCTCGATGGCGCTGAGCGCGTGCAGGTCTCCGGACGCCTGGGCCTGTCGGGCGCGGGTCTCGAGCTCGGCGAGCGTCAGGTGCTCGCCCTGGTCGGGGCCGGTGGTTCCGGAAGGGGTGCGCGCGCCGACGCCGGTGCCGACGTGCGTGCGGGCGGGGTCGTCGAGCGACGCCCGGAGCCCGGACGTGGTGGAGCTGAGCCGCACCTCGGGTGCGACCCTGAGCAGGACCTCCACCTCAGAGGTCCAGTCGACCGGCAGAGGCGAGCAGCCCGTCCAGCTCCCAGGCGCTCTCCGCACCCGCCCGCTGACGCGCGGGCTCGGCCACGGGGCCGGGAGACGTCGCAGCGACGAGCGAGTCCGCGCCGGCCCGGGCGCGCAGCCCGGCCAGCCAGCTCCCGCGGTCGGTGCCGTACGAGGCGGCCCCCGAGACCGGCTCCGCGACCTGCGCGGACGTCTGGAGTGAGGTCTGCGGCGAGGCGTACGTGGCTGCCGTCGAGCGGGGCGCGGTGCCGAAGCGGGGCGTGCCGGCCGTGCCCGCGTCGGGCCGACTCGGCTGCTCGACGAGCCAGAACGTCCAGCCGCGCGGGGGCGTCGGCCAGCTGGGGTCGGGCATCCAGTCGTCGTCCGGCACCCACGACGCCGACGGAACCGGCCACCCCGGAGGAGCGTTGAAGCGCACCGACATGTCTACCCCTTTGACCCGAACCCTCACGGGACCGACCCTGACCTCGGCCCTCAGCCGCACGCTACGACCAAAGCCGGTCAAAGTCTCCGAAATGGACAAAAACACCCCGCGCCCGCAGGTGCCCGGCGCGCACCCCCTCAGGGGCGGTTCGGGGGTGGCTCCGGGTCGACCCCGATGGGCTCGATCGCCCCCGGCCGCCACGCTGGACGCATGACGACGAGCACGCTCATCCCCGCCCGCCCGGGCGGCACCGCGACGGCCGACACGGCATACGAGGCGTATGCCGTGTCGCCCACGAGTGCGACCGAGGTGGCCTCGCCGACGCGCGCCGTCGTGGATCGCGTGCCGCTGCTCGCCCTGCTCGCCCCGCTCGTGCTCTTCACGCACGGGATCGTCAGCTGGGTCGACGGGCTCGACAGCCTCGACGACACGGGTGTCCTCGGCGGCCTGGGCGGCCTCGAGGCCGCGCGTGAGGAGGGAGCGCTGTCGGTCGCAGCCGGCATCCTCCTCGTCGCCTCGGTGTCCGGGTTCGCCTGGCTGACAGTGGCGCTCGGCGCCCGGCTGCGATATCTGCCCCTGGCCCTGCCGACAGCCGTGCTGGCCGCGTTCGGCGCGGGAGCCACGGGTGCCGTCTGGGTCGGTCACGTCACCGGCCTGCTCGGCGACACCGTGCCGGCGGCGCTCTCGTCGGGTGGCGCGGTGCTCACGGGCGTGGCCCTCGCGGTCGTGCTGGTCGCTCTCGCCGTGGAGGGTCGACTGCCGGTCGGTTCGGTCGTCGTGGCGGCGGTGGCCGCGGGAGTCCTCCTGCTGCCCTGGGGTCTCGAGCCGCTGGGCGCCGTCCTCCTGCTCATCGCCTCGGGACCGCTGACGAGGCAGCCAGAGGTGGGCTGATCCCGGGTTCGACCGAAACTGCCGAGGTCTCTCGACGAGCGAACCGGCCAGTAGCCCCCGAGGATGTCGAGGTGCGCCCGGAACGGGCGCATGCACCAGTCCCTCACACCATGGGAGCTCACACATGCGACACCCCAGCCTGACCAGACGCGGCATCGTCGCCGTCGCGTCGCTCGCCCTCGCCTCCACCGCCGCCATCGGTGGAGTCGCCGTCGCCTCGACCGATGCCGAACCGGTCTCGACACCAGTGACGATCACCAGCCCCGACGGCCAGCTCATGAGCTACGTCGTCAACGCCCGCATCGCCAACCCCGGCCAGACGCGCCTCGTCGAGGCGGCGGTCAAGGCCGCCGGCGGCGTCGTGGTCCAGTCGTGGCCGCAGATCGGCGTCGTCGTCGCGCACTCGAAGGTCTCGACCTTCCGTGCCGACGTCGTCGCCAGGGGCGGCAACGCCGTCGACTCCGTCGGGGCGACGCGCACCGTCCCCGTCACCGAGGGCACCCCCGAGGTCGCGGGGGCGTCCTGGGGCCGCGGCGCGTCCGGCTACAAGCAGGGCGCGAAGAAGCCCACCAACGGCGACCTCGAGTCGGTCGAGTCGCCGGCGACGTCCACCGACCCGCGCGAGAGCGAGCAGTGGGACCTCACGATGATCAAGGCCGACCAGGCCCACAAGATCACCGACGGGTCCCGCAACGTCCTCGTCGGCGTCCTCGACAGCGGAATCGACCCGGACCACCCGGACCTCGCCGCCAACATCGACGTCGCCGACTCGGTGAACTGCACCGACGCCGGCCGGCCCGACACCTCCGCCACGGGCTGGTACCCCACGACGAGCGACCACGGCACCCACGTGGCCGGCACCATCGCCGCGGCCCGCAACGGCGTCGGCATCGTCGGCGTCGCCCCGAACGTGCGGATGGCCGCCGTCAAGGTCGTCAACGACGACGGCTTCATCTACCCGGAGTACGCCGTGTGCGGCTTCATCTGGGCGGGCCTCAAGCACATGGACGTGACGAACAACAGCTACTACGTCGACCCGTTCGAGTTCTACTGCGAGGACCAGCCCGACCAGTACGCCGCCAAGGAGGCCGTGCGTCGCGCCGTCACGTGGTCGACGAAGCAGGGTGTCGTCCACGCGGCCGCAGCCGGCAACTCGGCCCGCGACCTGGCCGACAAGTCGTCGTTCAAGGACACGACGAGCCCCGACGACCAGCCCGCCTCGGGCCAGGTCTCGCGCACGCTCAACAGCGGCTGCGAGGACATCCCGACCGAGCTCGACGGCGTCGTGACGGTCAGCTCCATGCAGCGCTTCCCGGCCGGCACGATGGACAGCCGCCTGTCCTCGTTCAGCAACCGGGGCCTCGGCAAGATCGACGTGGCCGCCCCCGGTTCGTCGATCCTGTCCACGGTCGTGGCCAACAACGGCTACGGCCTCAAGAGCGGCACGTCGATGGCGTCGCCGCACGTCGCCGGTGTGCTCGCCCTCATGAAGTCGGCCCACCCGACATGGACGCCCGCGCAGATGATCGAGAAGCTGCGCCAGCAGGCCGACGACAAGGCGTGCGGCACGACGACCGGCGCCGGTCGCCCGTGCGTCGGGCCCGTCGAGGACAACAGCTTCTTCGGTGAGGGTGTCGTCGACGCCCTCGATGCCGTGAGCTGACCGACCGGCTCTGCCTCACCGGACGCGGTGTTCGGTGTCGAGACCCCGTGGCACACCACGGTTCCCGGCACCGGACGCCGCGTTCGCGCGTTTCGGACGCGGTGGTGCAGCTCAGACGGGGTGGCGCACGGAACCCACCGAGCGCAGGGAGCGGACGGTGCGGGCGAGCAGGACGAGCGCGACGAGCTGGCTGACCGCCACGACGGCGACGAGCGCCGGCAGCGACCGGTCGTAGAGCCAGCCGGCCACGAGGCCGCCGGCGATCGCGAAGGCGCCCTGCACCCCGGCGAAGACGCCGTATGCCGTCGCGCGCCTCGGTGCCTCGACGACCTCCGCGACGAGTGCCTTCACCGTCGAGTCCTGCACCCCGTAGGCCAGGCCCCAGACACCGACCCCGACGAGCGAGAGCGGGACCGACCCGGCCAGCGCCAGCGGGGGCACGAGCGCCACGAGGATCGGCACGGCATACAGCACCGTGCCGCCGTAGCGGTCGTAGACGAGACCCACCCCGAGCGCCGCGAGCGCCTCGACGGCCATGGCGCCGGCGTAGACGACGGGCACGGTGGCGACCGGGACGAGCCCGCCGACCGTCAGGTGGTAGCCGATGATGCCGAACGTCACGAGGCCACCGGTCATGAGGCCGGCCGCGAAGGCGTAGCCGAAGAACTCGCGCGGCAACCCGGCACCGGCCGCGTCCGCGAACCAGCCGCGCAGACCGCCGCGCGCGGCCACCTCGCCCGGAACCGGTGACGTCGCCGGGCCGCCCACCGTCTCGACGTCGTAGACGGACGGGTCGGGCACCCGTGAGCGGATGACGGCCAGCAGCAGCATCGCCGCCGCCCCGGGGATCGCGAGGACGGCCATGCCCGGCCAGATGACCCCCGTCGCGGCGATGACCCCGGCGACGAGGAGCGGCCCGGCGAAGGCACCGACCTGGTCGAGCGCCTTGTGCACGCCGAAGCCGCGGCCGCGTCCGACCGCCGACGCCACGTGGGCGAGCAGCGCCGACTTCGACGGGCTGCGGACGGCCTTGCCCGAGCGCTCGAGGAGGATGAGGACGGCGGCCACGACGAGGCCGGCACCCCCGATGAAGGGCGTCACGGCGAGCAGCGGCACGCAGACGGCGGTGAGGCCGTAGCCGGCGATCGTCAGGCCCCAGTAGCGCCCGGTCCGGTCGGCGAGCGGCCCGAAGACGAGCCGCAGCACGAGGGCCATCGCCTCGCCGGCGCCGGTGACGAGACCGACGACGAGTGCGGACGCCCCGAGCGAGGCGAGCAGCGGGCCGTACATCGAACGCGCGCCCTCGTAGACCATGTCGGCCGCGAGGCTGACGAAGCCGAACCACCAGACGACCCGCCACGCCGACCAGCGTCCGGGGCTGCCGGTGGAGGGGGCAGCGGCAGTCGCGTCGGTCATGCGGGCAAGGTAGCAACCGGATCTGCACGCCCGGGCCTAGCCTGATCGGGTGAGCAACCCCGACCGCCACCCGACCGAGGTCGTCTGCGCAGAGGACACGTCCCAGGGCTCGGCCGCGGCGCCCCCGGTCGTGCTGCCGTACCGCGAGGTGCCGCTCGGCGGTCCGCGCGCGATGCCGGTGCGCCGCAGCCTCCCCCAGCGCGAGCGCTCGCTCATCGGGGCATGGTGCTTCGTCGACCACTACGGGCCCGACGACGTGTCGCAGACCGGCGGCATGGTCGTGCCCGGCCACCCGCACACCGGCCTGCAGACGGTGTCGTGGCTCTTCTCCGGCGAGGTCGAGCACCGCGACACGACCGGCGTGCACGCCGTCGTCCGCCCCGGCGAGCTCAACATCATGACGGCGGGGTCGGGCATCGCCCACTCGGAGTACTCGACCCCCGGGACGACGGTGCTGCACGGCGCGCAGCTGTGGGTCGCGCTGCCCGAGGCGGACCGGTTCACGGCACCGGGCTTCGAGCACTACGCGCCGCCCGTCAGCGAGGTCGACGGCGCCCGCGTCCTCGTCTTCCTCGGCTCGCTCTTCGGGCAGAGCTCGCCGGTGAGGATGTTCTCCGACCTCGTGGGCGCCGAGGTGACGCTCGCCGCCGGCACCTCGCTGACGTTCGAGGTCGACCCGGCCCACGAGCACGGGCTGCTCTGCGACACGGGTCTCATCACCGTCGGGGACGTGACGGCCAAGCCCGGCGAGATCGCCTTCCACGCCACCGGCCCCGAGCGGATCACGGTCGAGGCAGGCCTCGACGAGCCTGCGCGCCTCCTCGTGCTCGGCGGCGCCCCCTTCGGCGAGCAGATCGTCATGTGGTGGAACTTCATCGGCCGCAGCCACGACGAGGTCGTCGGCTTCCGCGAGGACTGGCAGCGCGAGCGCGCCTCCCGCGAGCAGGGGTCGTATGCCGTCGCGGAGCCCGGTTCGCGCTTCGGCACCTTCCCGGAGGCCTGGGACCACACCCTCCCCGCACCGGGCCTGCCCAACCTGAGGCTGCGCTCCCGCGGCTGACGACGTGTCGGGGTGCCCAATCGACATGGACGAGCGCGCGCGCCGACCCCGTCGAGTGGGCACTTTCATGCCCCGTGTCCACAGGCACCGGGCGGGCAGCTGTGGGCAGGTCGCGACACAGTGCCCACTCGATGGGGGGAGGCCGATCGAGTGGGCGCTCTTGTCCAGGGTTTGGGGCCGGGCCGGTCGCAGGAGAAGGATGGGCGCATGCGCGCGACGACCATCCATGCCCCCGGCGACATCCGCCTCTCCGACGTCCCCGACCCGACGATCGAGGCCCCGACCGACGCCATCGTGCGCGTGGTCGCCGGCTGCATCTGCGGCTCGGACCTCTGGCCCTACCGCGGCGCCAACCCCATCGAGGCCGGTTCGACGATCGGCCACGAGGCCGTCGGCGTCGTCGAGGAGATCGGCGCCGACGTCCGGACCATCAAGAAGGGCGACTTCGTCGTCATCCCCTTCGTCCACTGCGACAACACGTGCCCGCACTGCCTCGCCGGCATGACCTCGGTCTGCGACCACCAGGGCTGGACCGAGAGCGGCCAGGCCGAGCTCGTCCGCGTCAACCAGGCCGACGGCAGCCTCGTCGCCACCGACGGTCTGCCCGACGACGCCCTCATCCCCTCGCTGCTCACGCTCGCCGACGTCATGGCGACCGGCTGGCACGCCGCCGTCTCCTCGCGCGTGCGGCCCGGGGGCACCGCCGTCGTGATCGGCGACGGGGCCGTGGGCCTCTGCGGCGTCATCGCCGCCAAGGAGCTCGGTGCCGAGCGCATCGTCGCGATGTCGCGCCACGAGCCGCGTCAGGCGCTGGCCCGCGAGTTCGGCGCCACCCACGTCGTGGCCGAGCGCGACGACGCCGGCGTCGAGGCGATCATGGACCTGACCGGCGGCATCGGCGCCGACTCGGTGCTCGAGTGCGTCGGCACCGACCAGTCGATGAAGACCGCCTTCCGCATCGGGCGCCCCGGCTCGACGGTCGGCTTCGTCGGCGCCCCGCACGGCGTCGAGCTGCCGGTCCGCCAGATGTTCGTCCGCAACGTCGGCCTCGCCGGTGGCATGGCTCCCGTCCGCACCTACCTGCCCGACCTGCTGGCCCGAGTCGTCGACGGCCGCATCGACCCCGGCAAGGTCTTCGACCTGACGCTGCCCCTCGAGCAGGTCGCCGAGGGCTACCGGGCCATGGACGAGCGCCGCGCCGTCAAGGTGCTCCTGCGCCCCTGAGCGCCGCTCGGCCGCCCTCCCGCTCCACCGATCGGGTATGCCGTGTGCACACCAAGCCGTGGACGTGCGGTCTCCGAATCCCGCACGTGACCCGCGAACCCGAGCACACGGCATACCCCATCGAGGCGACCAGCAGAGCCACCAGCAGAGCCACGAGCAGAGCCCGGAAGGCGGAGCAGCACGTGACCCACGCGCGACTCATCGACACGGCGGCGCCCAGCGCGCCGCGGGGCGTCGCGCTCGTGCTGCACGGCGGAGCCGCTCGACGTCGCCCGATGCGGGTGAGCCCGACCCAGCTGTCGGTGCTGCGGATGCTGCCGATCGCCGCCCGCATCGCCAGCGTCGCGAAGGGCGAGCTGGCCGTGCTGCGGCTGCTCAACTCGACCCGCGGCTGGGACGCGCACCACACGCCCGTCGACGACGTGCGCTGGGCGCTCGCCCAGGTCGCGGACCGCTTCGGCCCCGAGCTGCCGGTCGCCCTCGTCGGGCACTCGCTCGGCGGGCGCGCCGCCCTGCTCGCAGCCGCGGAGGAGCCCGTCGTCAGCGCCGTGGCGCTCAACCCCTGGGTCTATCCCACCGAGGGACGCCTCGACCTCAGCGGCCGCCGGATCCTCGTCGTGCACGGCGACGACGACCGCGTCGCCCGGCCGACGAACTCCGCCTCGGTGGCCCGTGACCTCGCCCGCACGGCCGACCGCGTCGGCTACGTCACGGTCGAGGGGGGCAAGCACGCGATGCTGCGCCGGGGCAGGGTCTTCGACGGGCTCGCCGCCGACTTCACGGCGGCGACGCTGCTCGGCCGCCACGCGGAGGGCGTCGTCGGGCGGGTCCTCGCGGGCGAGGACTGGGTCGACGTCTGAGCCCGCCTCCCCGACGGGACGGCGCCGCACCCTTTTTGTAGGGTGGTGACCGTTAGGTCGCGCATGCGAACTTGCTTTGCAGACGTCCCATTGGGCCAATACAGTCGGGTCAACCCCTCCAACGACCGGTCCGTAACTAGGTGAGGACCTGGCTTGGCCCCGAGATTTGCGTCCGTCGACGACTACATCGCGTCCTACCCCGAGGAGACGCGAACCCAGCTTGCGGGTGTCCGACGTGCCATTCGCGAGGCGGCTCCGCATGCGGCCGAGAAGATCAGCTACGGCATGGCGACCTTCACCGTCGACGGCAAGCCCCTCATCTACTACGCCGGCTGGAAGAACCACGTCGGGCTCTACCCCGTGCCGACGGGTGACCGGACGTTCGAGCGGGCCATCGCGCCCTACCGGCGCGCCAAGGACACCGTGCGCTTCCCGATCAGCCGGCCCGTCCCGCTCGAGCTGATCGGGCAGATCACCGAGCTGTGCCTGCAGCGCCGCGCCGCCGCGGCCGACCAGTCGGAGTAGCGCCGTCCGAGTAGCACCGTCGGGGTAGGCCCGTCGGGGTAGCGCCAAAGACCTGGAAAAGAATTCGGTGGAACCCCAATCCAGCGGTGGCGGTGGTGGCGAACCCCCGCGCGGAGACGGTCGACGACGACCCCCCGTCTGAAGCAGAGCAGGATGGACGGCTTGTCTCCTCGTCAAGGAGGAACACAGATGCGCACCACCACCACTCGGATCGCCGGCGCCAGCCTCGCCGCAGCCGCCGCCCTGGCCCTCAGCGTCGGGCCGGCCTCCGCCGCCGACGGTTCGGTCAGCGCCAACCTCAAGCCCGTCGCCGGCAACGGCGTCATGGGCAGCGGCACGGCCATGGTCGACGTCACGGGCAACACGATCACCGTCACGATGGCCGCCACGGGACTGCTGCCCAACAGCCCGCACGCCGCGCACATCCACTTCGGCGCCGCCGCCCGTCACGAGTGCCCCATCCTGTCGGACGACAAGAACGGCGACGGACACATCAACACGACCGAGGGCGGCCCCGCCTACGGCGACATCGTCGTCTCGCTGACCAAGACCGGTGACACGAGCCCGAAGTCGGGCCTGGCCATCGACCGCTTCAGCACCGCCCCCGGCGGCAAGATCGCCTACCAGCGCGGCAGCATCAAGGTCTCGAGCGACGTCGCCAAGGCGATCTCGGCCGGCGAGTCCGTCGTCGTCATCCACGGTGTCGACTACAACAAGGACGGCAAGTACGACGGCAACACCAAGAGCGACCTCATGCCGTCGCTGCCGACCGAGGCCACCGACCCGGCCCTGTGTGGCGCCCTGCGCGTCGCTCCCGCCGGCGGCATGCACACCGGTGGCGGCCTGCCCACCGACACCCTCAAGAGCGGTGGCCAGAACGAGGCCCTCATGCTCGTCGGCGGCGTGGCCCTGCTCGCTGCGGCCGGCACCGGCACGTTCGCGGCACGCCGTGCCCGGGCGCGCGCCTGAGCGACGCGAGCGGACGGACCGGGTCCATGCCTGACGAGACGCCCGACCAGACGCCTGAAGAGGCTTCCGGACTGACGGCCCGGCCCACGTCGGCCCCGACGGGTCGCCGCTTCACCCGCCTCAGCGCGGGTGTCGCGGCGGCCCTCGCGGCCACGGCCGTCCTCGTCGTGGTCGGGATCGTGGCCCTCGTGCTCGGCCTGCGCGGGGCGCCGGCGACCGGGGCGCCGCAGCCCGCGGCCGCCGCCGGGTCGTCCAGCTCCACGGCACCGTCCTCGCCTGGGTCCTCGGCCAGCGCGTCGGCGTCCCCCGGTCAGGGTGGGACACCGGCCACGCCCGCACCGAAGACATCGGGCTCCTCGGACGGGAGCGGCATCGGGGACTTCCTCGAGGCCTCCGAGCCGACCTCGCTCGAGATCCCCTCGATCGGGGTGCGCTCGTCGCACTTCGTGCAGCTGAGCATCCAGCCCAACGGCACGATCTCCGTCCCCGGCACGGCCCAGGAGGTCGGTCTCTACGACGCCGGCCCCACCCCGGGCCAGCTCGGCCCCTCGGTGCTGGCGGCGCACGTCGACACCCCGTCGGGCGTGCCGGGCATCTTCCACGAGCTGCGCCGGGTCAAGGTCGGCGACGTCGTCAAGGTCTCGCGCCAGGACGGCTCGCGTCTGACCTTCACGGTCGACCGGGTGCAGGCGTTCAAGAAGACGCAGTTCCCGACCGAGCTCGTCTACCGCGGCGACTTCACCAAGGCCGAGATCCGGCTCGTCACGTGTGGCGGCCCGACCGACAGCCGCAACGAGTACCGCGACAACGTCGTCGTCTTCGGCCACCTCACGAGCGCCTCCTGATCTGCTGACGGGAGCCACCCGGCGTTCAGCCGTGCTGGCTCCCGGTCAGCAGGCCACCACGTCGGCAGGCCGACGAGGCAGCTCGTCGCGCGGCCTCCGCGTCCACGAAGTGGTACCCACTGAGCGTGTCCCGCGCCTACTGGCGTGTTCTCATTGGGCGTGCTCGAGGTCGAGACGCACGAGCAGGTGCTCGAGCGCCTCCTCGAACTCCTCGTCCGCATGGTCCTCGCCGAGCGGTCCCCGCAGCCGCGTCACGGTCGGGTAGCGGCCCAGGTCCAGCTCGTGGTCGCGGTTCGGCAGGTCGGCGTCGCCCTCGTCGAGCGGCTCCTCGGCCGGGGACATGGCGGCGCCGTGCACGGCCGACTCGAGCAGCAGATGCCCCAACAGGAAGCTGGTGAAGGACCGGTACGCGGCAACAGCCTGCCGGTCACTGAAACCCCGAGCCCGGAGTCCCTCGAGGAAGCCCTCGACGACTCGAAGGCTGCGCAGCGGCGGCCGCAGCCACGGCGCGGCGGGATGACGGGTCGCGACGAGCGGGAACGCCGAGGGGTGCTCGTGGGCGAGGCGACGCACGTCGTGGGCCAGGTGCTGCAGGAACGCCTGCCACCCGTCGCCCGGTTGCAGCTGGCCCGTGGCGGGGATCTCGATCGTGCCCACGAGAGCCTCGACGACGGCCTCGAGCAGGTCCTCACGCCCGTTGACGTAGCGGTAGAGCGACATGGCCTCGACCCCGAGGCGGGCCCCGAGCCGTCGCATCGTCAGGGCCGAGACCCCATCGATGTCGATCAGCTCTACGGCGACCTCGACGATGCGCTCGCGCGTCAGGCCCGGGCGGTGACCGTCGCTCGACTCCGCGACTCCCGGCCTCTCGCCACGTGTCGATGTGGACGCGTGGCCCGGTGCGGGCGTCGGCGGGTCCTCTGAGCCTCGTGTCGAACGGATGACAGTGCTCCTTGCTCGGCGTCCCTCCTGTCTACGCCATCGGCCGGCCCACCTCAATGGCGGGCGGTGGCGCGGTGACCCGACGGCCCGAGACGCCGGACGGCGGACGTCGCCACCCCCGCCGTCCGGCGTCTGGGGACGATCGTGCTGGGTACGGGGTTGCCCGGGTGAGGACAGCGTGCGGCGGGTCGCCCAGACCCTGCGACTGGGTATGGGGTCGGTGCTGGACTTACAACGTAAGGGAGTTACCCCCATGACCGACAACCTCAGCACCGCCCTGACCGACCTCTGGCGCTCAGTGGCCCTCTTCGTCCCCAAGTTCGTCGCGTTCCTGCTCATCCTCCTCATTGGCTGGCTGGTGGCCAAGGCCATCGGCAAGGCCGTCGACAAGGTCCTCGAGCGCGTCGGCTTCGACCGCGCGGTCGAGCGTGGAGGCATCAAGAAGGCCCTTGCCAAGAGCCAGTACGACGCCTCCGCCATCGTCGGCAAGCTCGTCTACTACGCACTGCTCCTGTTCGTGCTGCAGCTCGCCTTCGGCGTCTTCGGCCCGAACCCGATCAGTGACCTCATCACGGGCGTGATCGCCTTCCTCCCGAAGGTGATCGTCGCGATCATCATCATCGTCGTCGCCTCGGCCATCGCGGCCGCGGTCCGTGAGCTGATCGCCAACACCTTGGGCGGCCTGTCGTATGGCAAGGCGCTGGCCAACATCGCGAGCATCTTCATCCTCGGCCTGGGCATCATCGCCGCCCTGAACCAGGTCGGCATCGCAACAACGGTCACCACCCCGGTGCTCATCGCGGTGCTGGCGACCATCGCCGGAATTCTCATCGTTGGCGTGGGCGGCGGACTCGTGCGTCCGATGCAGTCGCGGTGGGAGCAGTACCTCGAGACGATGTCGCACGAGACGGACCGCATCAAGGCTCAGGTGCAGCAGGCTCCCGGGGTGCGCGAACAGGCCCGCGCGGCCAAGGCGCGCTACGACGAGGCCGGCCAGGACGACCTCGAGGCTCGCGCGGCGGACGATTTCTATCACGACCGCCCGGCCGTCAGCTCGACCCAGGTCATCGACTCGACGCACGACCCGCGTCACTGACCTCATCGCAGCATCGGGGCGAACTCGCCCCAGTCGCCGGGACAGGCATCGCCTGTCCCGGCGACTGGCATCTACCGACCTGGGCAGCGCGACTCGAGGCGCCCCTCAAAGGGTTGCCGACCCCTGCCGGTGGAGGCCGTTGCGCCCGCTCTCGCGGGACTGGCGCCATACCCGTGGGGAGCTGGCGAAGCGCAGGTCGCGGGTGTGACGCGCGTCTCATTCCGCCAAGGTAAAGCGCAGGTAAAGCCCAAGAAAGCGGACATTCAGGGCATTACCAACGCCTCGCCGTTACCGCGGCGTGACATTTGCCAGTTGCCTCGTCTAGTCTTCCGGGAGTCCGGCCACCAGGTCGGGCTCTCGTGAGGTGGACCGCCTAGTCCTGTCACCGCCTGACGAGAGAGATCAAACCTTGTGACAGGAGCGGAGGAACCACACGTTTCTCCGGACGTCCGGCGCAACGACTTCGGACGTCCTTGGGGTGAAGACCGCACCCGCCGCACGAGCAGCTCGTGAGGTGGTGGCAGACCGGGCACCTTTCCGCCCGAACCCGACAGCTAACTTCGTAGGCGCGGAGAGGCAACACGCGTGAACATTGAGAACACCCGCGGCCGCCACCGTGCGCCAGGCCGCCACAACCCCCTCATCGAGCTCAAGCTCCTTGCCCGCGAGTCGGCCCAGCCGGCCATGAAGGCCGGTGCCGTCGTCGCCGCCACCGGTGGCCTCGTCGCCACCTTCGCCAACCCGGCCAGCGCCGACACCCTGTCGCCCTCCTCGGGCAAGGTCGCCGCTGCGTCGGCGGACTCGGCAGCCCCCGCGGCCGTCGGTCCCGCCACCGCTGCGGCTCCCACGGCGCCGTCCGCCCTGTCGAAGATCGGCTTCGCCCCCGCGCAGCAGACCGGCGGCCAGCGTGCGACGACGTCGAAGCCCGAGGTCATCGAGGACGTCCAGGTCCAGACCCAGCGCGCCGCCGCCCAGGCTGCCGCCGCCAAGGCCGCCGCCGAGCGCAAGGCCGCTGCGGCCCGCGCCTCGCGCGACCTGACCCGCCGCACGCTGACGTCGAGCACGTCGTCGGTCAAGGCGAACGTCAACGCCTCCGTCCCGGGCGCCTCGTCCGGCATGCGCGCCTCGTCCAACTGGGCCACCGCCGGCCAGTGCACGTGGGGCGCCCTGAGCAAGTGGTACCAGTCCGAGGGCTACTACCCCGGCGGCTGGACCGGCAACGCGATGGCGTGGGCCTCGGGTGCTCGCTCCGCGGGCTACACCGTGGGCACCGCGCCGCGCACCCGCTCGATCATCGTCATGCAGCCCGGTGTCGCCGGCTCCTCGAGCGTCGGCCACGTCGGCTGGGTCACCGGAGTCAACGGCAACCAGGTGACCATCATCGAGATGAACGCCACCGCGGGTCCGTACAACTACGACACGCGCACCGTGACCCTCAGCGGGGGCATGAGCTTCATCTACGCGCCGTGACCCACGGGTCGTGACCGCGGAGCTCTCCGCGAGCTGAGCGCGTAAGAAGGGGAGGATGCTGCGGCATCCTCCCCTTCGTCATGCCCGCCGCCCCACGCCACGACGACCCCTGATGAGCGACGACGAGCCCCAACGAGCCACGACTACCCCCACGGCGGGCGGCAGCGTCACCTCGTCGCGCTCGAAAAGGCTGCCGACGGCGTGGGATCGCCCACACGCCCAACCCTGGACAACCGGGAATGATCCTCCGCGTCGGGGCCTTGTCGCCAGGTAGTTGAAGACTCCACCGACCAGGTGGACGCCCTCGACCCCCAGCAGTCCCCCAACACGTGAAGGAGACGGCCTGTGTCCACGGCCTTCGACAGCATCCGCATCGGCCGCTGGGACCTCCCCCAGCGCTTCGTCATGGCACCCCTGACGCGCAACCGCGCCGGCGAGGGCCAGGCGCCGACCGCGCTCAACGCCGAGTACTACGGCCAGCGCGCGAGCGCCGGCCTCATCATCACCGAGGGCACCCAGCCGAGCGCCGTCGGCCAGGGCTACATGGACACCCCCGGCATGCACTCGGACGAGCAGGTCGCCGGCTGGCGCCTCGTGACCGACGCCGTGCACGCGGGTGGCGGCCACATCGTCGTGCAGCTCATGCACGCCGGACGCATCGCCCACCCCGACAACAAGGGTGGCCTCGAGAGCGTCGCGCCGAGCGCCATCGCCGCCCCGGGCAAGATCGTGACCCCCAACGGCCAGCAGGCGTACGTCGTCCCGCGCGCTCTCGAGACCGACGAGATCCCCGCGCTCGTGGCCGAGTTCGTCCACGCCGCACGCCAGGCCGTCGCCGCCGGGATGGACGGTGTCGAGGTGCACGCCGCGAACGGCTACCTGCCGCACCAGTTCCTCGCGCCGAGCAGCAACCAGCGCTCCGACGCCTACGGCGGCTCGCCCGAGAACCGCGCGCGCCTCGTCGTCGAGATCACGACGGCCGTCGCGGAGGCCATCGGCGCCGACCGCGTCGGCATCCGCATCTCGCCGTCCCACAACATCCAGGGCGTGCTCGAGGAGGACGAGTCCGAGACCGCCGCGACCTACGAGTCGCTCATCGAGGGCATCGCGCCGCTCGGCCTGGCCTACCTCAGCATCCTCGGCGACCCGGAGTCGGACCTCGTCCGCGACCTGCGCAAGCGCTTCGGCGGACCGGTCATCCTCAACACCGGCTTCACCAAGGTGACCGAGCTGGCCGACGTCGAGGACATCCTCGAGCGCGACCTCGGTGACGCGGTCGCCGTGGGCCGTGAGTTCCTCGCCAACCCGGACCTCGTCCGTCGCTGGCGTCAGGGTGCCCCCCTCAACGAGCCGAACTCCGACACCTTCTACGGTGGCGGCGCCGAGGGCTACACGGACTACCCGGCCCTCCCCTGAGACCCGGTCCCACGGCATACGACGGCCGTGACGACGTGCCCACTCGACGTGACCCCACGTCGAGTGGGCACTTTCGTACGCGTCAGGTGGGCTCGGGTGGGTCGACGCCGGGCGGCAGCGGGTCACCGAGCGGGCGCTGGACCCAGGAGACGTCGCGCGCCTGGCCGAACTTCCACCCGATGGCCCGGTAGGTGCCCACCGGCTCGAACCCCAGCGCCGCGTGCAGACGGGCGCTCGCCTCGTTGGGCTGGGTCATCCCGCCGGCCGCCATCCGGTAGCCCCGCGCCGTGAGCCGCTCGAGCAGGGCCTCGTAGAGCCGGCGCCCACCGCCGCGGCCGCGGCGATCCTGCGCCAGGTAGACCGACACCTCGCACGACCATCGGTACGCGGCGCGCTCCTTGAACGGTCCGGCATACGCGTAGCCGACGACCGCGCCGTCCTCCTCGAGGACGAGGAAGGCGTGCCGGGACTGCGCCCTGGCGATCCGGCGCGCCATCTCGTCACCGTCCGGCGCCTCGGTCTCGAAGGTCACGGTCGTGCCGGTCACGTAGGGCGCGTAGATCGCGGCACACGCGCCTGCGTCGTCCGCCGTCGCGTCGCGGACGCGCGTCTCGGGGGTGTCGAGCGGATCAGGCAGGTCGGGCATGCCGCGATGCTAGGACCCAGCCCGGGACCCTCGGCGCGACCCCCTCCCGCCCGGCCCGACGCTCGGCCACACTGGCGCCATGCTCACTGCGATCCGGGCCCGTGTGCTCCCCGAGAACCAGCGCCGGACCTTCGAGGAGCTGACCGCGGACCTCGACCTCAACGAGGGTGACCTGCGCTCCAAGCGGTCGGCGTTCTGGACGATGCTCGTCCTCGCCGCCTCCATCGCCAGCGCCGGGATCATCGCCGACTCGACCGCGACCGTCATCGGCGCCATGATCATCGCGCCGCTGTCGACACCGATCATGGGCACGGCCCTGGCACTCGTGAAGCGCGAGCGCACCGGCGGCGTGAAGTTCGTCGTGCTCGGCGGTCTCATGGTCATCGCAGTCGGCGCCCTCTTCTCGCTCCTGCTGCCGAGCCCCTACGACCTGCTCGCCAACTCGCAGGTGGCGGCCCGGACGAGTCCGCGGCTCGTCGACCTGCTCGGCGCCCTGGCCACCGGGTTCGCCGGCGCGATCGCGCTGGCTCGCAAGGACGTCGCCGCGATCCTGCCGGGGGTGGCCATCTCGATCTCGCTCGTGCCGCCGCTCTGCGTCGTCGGCATCTGCCTGGCAGGGGGCAGCGCGAGCCTGGCCTTCGGGGCGCTCGTGCTCTTCCTGTCCAACTTCCTCGCGCTCGTCTTCGCCGGCAGCCTCGTCTTCACCACCCTCGGCTACACGACGAGCATCCGCGAGGAGGGCGGCCGGCCGCGGCAGAAGGTCCGTCACGTTCGGCCTGCTCGTCCTGCTCGTCCTCGTGCCGATCGCCCTCAACTCGCTCGTCGCGCTCGCGGTCGCCGGACTGACCGAGGTCGGGCGCGACACGACCCGGACGTGGCTCGCGGCGACGCCCGGGGCCGAGGTCGTCGACATCACGAACCAGGGCTTCAGCCTCGTCATCCACGTCCGTGCGCCCGGCACCCTTCCCCCGACCACGACGCTCATGAGCGACCTCAGCGGGAGGTTGCCCGGCGGCATACCCGTGGTCCTCGAGCGGTCGGTCGGCGAGAGCGTCGACCTCGGGACGACGAGCTGAGCTCAGGCCGAGCCGTCCGCGTCCGGCGACGCAGCGTCGGTCGGCGCACCCCGTCCGGGACCGGCGGCGAAGCGCGAGACGATGAGCGCCACGAAGGTGACGAGGAAGACCTGGCCGATGACGGCCTCGCTCGTCGACGCGAGCCGGGCCGGGTCGGTCACCGCCGTGTAGTCGCCGTAGCCGACCGTCGAGATCGTCGTCAGGCTGAAGTACGTGTAGACCGTCGTGGACACCTGGCGTCCGAAGAAGTGGGTCGGCGTCGTGCCGTCGATGGTCTGGAAGAGCGTGGCGTAGGCGACGGCGATCTGCAGGTAGGCCGCGACGGCCCCGAGCACGGTCTGCACCCGCACCACCTGGTGCTGCAGCAGCCGCCGGCCGATGATGACGGGCAGGACGAGCGCCGCGACGAGCCACACCCCCTCGGGCTGCACGGCATCGGGCGAGATGGGCGTCGTGCCCTTCGTCGGGACGAGCAGCACGAGGTTGCTGACGACCGTGACGAGCACGAGCACGTCGAGGATGCGCCGCGCCCGACGCCGCACCGCCGACGCCCGCGCGGCGACGACGAGCGCGACCCCGGTCACCGCGTGCGTGACGAACGAGCCCCACACGGAGCCGCGGGTGTCGACGAGCGCCTGGCTGACGATGACGGCGAGGACGAGCAGGAGCACGAGGTCGAAGCGGTCGAGCAGCCGGTTGCCCACCTCACCGAGGATAGGGCGGTCGACGCTCCCGCGCGGGAGGTCGTCAGAGCCCGCGACGTCGCGCGACGAAGCCGTGGTCGTATGCGTGGTCGACGACCCGCTCGGCCGTCTCCTCGGGCGTCAGCCCGGAGGTGTCGAACCACCAGCCGAGCTCGCCGTAGTCCGCGCGCATCCCCGACACGAGCGCATCGTGGCCGTCGAACGCGAACTGCTCGTCGGGATGGCGCTGCTCGTTCCGGTCGCGGCACGCCTGCGACCCGGGGTCGAGGACGACGAGCGCCAGGCCGCGCGGGGCGAGCGCCTCGACGTAGCGGTCGAGCTGGGCGCGGTCGGGCACGATCCAGTCGATGACGGGCGTGAAGCCGGCGTCGGCGATGTTCGCCGCGAGGGCGACGATGTTGTCGTTGCAGAGGCGCGTCTGGCGGGCCGCCTCGTCGGCGGGCTCGCCGAGCGCCCAGACGTGGCCGCCGACGACGAGCCGGCTGATGTCGTCACCGCGCAGGAGCGCCGACCGCTCCAGCGCCGCGGCGACGAGGCGGGTGACCGTCGTCTTGCCGGAGCCGGGGGCGCCCGTGACGAGCAGGCAGCAGCCACCCCGGTCGAGCGAACCGCCGAGCGAACCGTCGAGCGAACCGTCGAGCGAACCGCCGAGCGAACCGCCGGGCGAACCGTCGGGAGCGCGGTGGGGCGAGGCGTCGGTCGAGGTCATGCGGCACCGCCGGCGCCGGGTCGGTCGCCGTCTCGCCAGACCCACCGCAGCGCGTCGGGCAGCAGGACCCCGCCGTGGTTGGCGCTGTGGCCGCCGTCGCCGAGCACGAGCCGGATGTCATGGCCGGTCTCGGCGAGCGCCGCCGCGGTGCGGAGGTTCTCGGCGAGCCAGTTCGACTCGGGCTCGTTCCAGTTGAGGTCGCGGTGGCCGGCCTGGAGCAGGACCCGCAGCGGCTTGCGCGGCACCGTCGGCAGCAGCGCCGGGTACGGGTTGCCCCCCGGCATCTGCGCGAAGCTCGAGAGGTAGGCGACGACCCGGCGGAGACGGTCCGGCCGGTGCCACGCCGCGGTGAAGGCGCCGTTGCCGCCGCTGCTCCCGCCGCAGATGCCCCACCGGTCGGGGTCGTCGCTGATGGCGAAGCGCTCCGTCACGAGCGGCACGACCTCGTCGAGGAGGAACGTCACGTAGCGGTCGTCGAAGGCGTCGTACTCCGCGTTGCGTTCGTGCGCGCGTCGGGGTCGTACGCCGCGGGCACGTGCACCCAGACCGTCCGCGACGTCCCGGGATAGACGGCGCTGTCGTCGATCCGCAGCTCGACCGTCTGCCCCTGCGGCACCCCGTCGTGCCGGACCGAGTCCGGGCCGTGGCCGTAGACGACGTCGGTCTGGTCGACGGGCAGCGGGCGGTACGGCACACGGGTCGGCACACGGGTAGCCATGCGCGGCAACGTACGGACCAGCACCAGGTTGGGGCAACCGCTTATCGTCCGGGCCTGACGTACGCTCGAGGTGGGGCACGGCAGGTCGTGCCCCCGACCGACGAGGAGAGGAGACCCGCGCATGAGCGCCCGACGCGACACCACGGCTTCTCCCACCTCGTACCGCACGTCGTCCCGCACGTCGTCCCGTACATCCACGGGCGCCCCGTCCCGGCTCCCCGCCCTCGTGGCGAGCCTCGCCGCGACGGTCGTCGTCCTGCTGGGGTCGCTCACGAGCTCGGTCACCGACGCGAGCGCCGGGCAGGTGCTCCTGACCGCGGCTGCGGTCGGCGTGCTGACCGCCGTGCTCGCCTCGACCGCCCAGCGGGTCGTCCAGCCCCTGCCGGTGCGCACGCACCCGTCGGGCGTCTCCGGCGCGGTGCCCGCGTCGACGGCGTACTGGTGCGCCCTCGACGCACCGAGCTGCCCCCAGCGTCCTCGAGCGCCGGGTCGGCACTGACCCGTCCGCCGCACCCGCGGCGGTCGGGCCTCTGCCCCCGACCCTGTTCGAGAACTGGCCCGCACCCGGGCCGAGCCGAGGAGCTCACCCATGTCCGACGTCCTGTCTGCCCTGCTGTCCCCGATCACGAATGCCGTCGCCGTGGTCCTCGCGGCCACCCACGACGTCGCCGGCGCCGTCGGCCTCAGCCCCGGCTCGGCCGGGGCCTGGCTGCTCGCGGTGCTGCTGCTCGTCGTCGCCGTCCGCACCGTCCTGCTGCCGGTGACGATCCACGGGGTCCGTTCGTCCCACGCGCGGGCCCACGCGGCGCCCCAGCTGCGCGAGCTGCGCCAGCGGTATGCCGGCAACCGTGACCTCGAGCAGCTGGCCGCGATGCGCGCCGAGCAGAAGGCGATCCATGCCGAGCACGGCGTCTCGGGGTGGAGCCTCGCCCCGGCGCTGCTGCAGCTGCCGCTCTTCTACGCCCTCTACCGCGTCGTCGCCGACCTGACGGCCGGCCACGCGGTCGGGGCGCTCGACGCCGGGCTCGTCGCGTCGGCGTCCGCCGCTTCGATGGCCGGGCTGCACCTGACGAGCCACCTCGGCCCGACGCTCGGGTCCGACCTGCCCGCGGGACTCGTCCTGCTCGCGGCGGCCGGGGGCGCCGCGCTGCTCAGCCTGCTCACCCAGCGCTGGTTCGTGCTGCCGATGACGAACGTCGCCGACCTGCCGGAGGGGATGGCGACGGTCCAGCGGTTCGTGCCGTGGATCGGCGCGATCGGGGTGCTCGTGGCGGCGGCCGTCGTGCCGGCGGGGCTCATCGCCTACTGGCTCTTCAACAACGCGTGGACCTTCGCGCAGCAGGGGCTCGTCTGGCGGTTCGCTCCGACACCGGGCTCACCGGCGGCGGCACGACGCGAGGCGGCAGCGGCGCTCGAAGGTGCGGTGTCCTGACGGCCGGGGCGGCTCCGGGCCACGCGAGCTCGGGGTGGCCTGCTCGGGGTGGCCTGCTCGGGGTGGCCCGCTCGGGTTGGCCTGCTCGGGGTGGGCTCAGAAGGTCTCCTCGAGGATCTGCAGCAGGTCGTCGATCGTGCGCCAGGCCTGGGCCTCGAGGGTGGCCATGGCGCGCTGCTCGTCCGCGTCGAGGTGGCCGAGCAGGAAGGCGGCCGCCTCACCGACGGCCTCGTCGAGCGCGAGTCGGCGCAGGGCCGCGCGGGTCATGACGGCGTCGTGGTGGTCACCGAGCGCGCCCTGGACGACCTTGGCCTGCTTGACGATCCGGCGCATCGGTTCGTCGTCGACGGGACGCGCGGTCTCGGCGGCGTAGCGCAGCCGCTTCGTCGCCTTGCGCACCTCGTGCAGCCGGGCGGAGTGGTCGACGGCGGGCTGCTGCGCCGAGCCGCGGTCCTGCGGTGGGCCCGCGTCGCCCGACCCGTCGCCGCGGGCGGCCTCGGCCATCCGCGCGAAGCGGCGCCCCTCGCGGCGTACCCGCGTGCGGGCGACCTCGAGGGCGTCACGCTGCGCGGCGTCGGTGAGGGGAGGGTGCGTGGCGAGCTCGTCGAGCAGGATGGACAACGCGGCATAGCTCGTCGAGTCGAGGATCTCCTCCACGTCCTCGCCGGCGGCGGCCGCGTCGAGCCGCAGTCGGGCGCGCAGGCCCGCCACGGCGTCCTCGTCGATCCCGTCGAGCTCGACGCCCTCGAGGAGGCGGTCGGCGTTGTCGGTGGCGACCTCCGCGTCGCGGGACTGCCCGAGGCGGCCGGACGCGTCCTTGAGCTCGGCGCGCACCGGCTCGGTGACGGACGCGTCGAAGACCGGGCGGAACGTCGCGAGCAGCGAGCGGATGCGGCGCATGGCCACGCGCAGGTCGTGCAGGCCGGTCGGGCCGCCGGCGCGGACGGCAGCCTCGGCCGCCCGCAGCGCGTCGCGCTGGTCGGCGAGGCGCTGGCGCACGAGGGTCCCGGCGGACGGCATACCCCTCTATACCCGGCGGGCGAGTCGCACGTCCTCGCTTCGCCGGATCCTGTGAAGTCTGGACAAGGCCCTGCCGCACGCAGGCGGGGAAACGTACAGTCGAAAAGGTGGCACGGGTCACCGCTCCCCTCGCTCCGGACACCGCCGTCGCGCCACGCGCCCGGCCGTCCCTGCGCGCGCCGGAGCCGCAGGACGAGGAGCCCGCGCCAGCCGGCCGCGGCCGGCGAATCCGGGACACCCTGGCCGTGCTCGCGCGGGTGCCACGCCGGGCCTGGTGGGGCCTGGCCGTCGCCGTCGTCATCGTCGGACTCGTCGTCGCGTATGCCGTGACGCGACCTCCCGGCCCACCCGTCCTGACGCAGCGCGACGTCGACACGAGCGTCCAGCTGGCCATCGCGAAACGGGCCGAGGCGGAGGCGGCTGCCCCGGCCGACGGGACCGTCGCCCACGCCGCCATCGAGCCGTCGCTCGTGCTCATCCAGACCCGCGACGTCATCGGCGGGCAGCAGGCGGAGGGCAGCGGTGCCGGCGTCGTCGTCAACGCCGACGGCACCGTGCTCACCGCGCTGCACGTCGTCGACGGGGCGACGGCGATCATGGTCACCTTCTCCGACGGCACGACCTCTCCGGCGACCGTGGCCACCCGGACGCCGGCCAGCGACATCGCGACCCTCACCCCGGCACGGCTGCCCGACACCGTCGTGCCGGCCGTCATCGGTGGCAGCGTGCCGGTCGGCGCCCCCGTCTTCGCCGTCGGCCACCCGCTGGGGCTCGAGGACTCCCTGTCCGCCGGGGTCGTGTCGGCGCTCGACCGGACCGTGCGCGTCAAGGGCGACCGCACGCTCGAGCACCTCATCCAGATCGACGCCGCGGTCAACCCCGGCAACTCCGGCGGCCCGCTGCTCAACAAGGCCGGGCAGGTCGTCGGCATCGTCACCGGCCTGGCCAACCCCACCGACCAGAGCCTCTTCGTCGGCATCGGCTTCGCGGTCCCCATCGCGACGGCGGCCGGGTCGGCGGGGAGCCCACCCCGCTGAGACCGAGCCTCCGCGCGGAGGCGAGCACCCGGCATACGCCATCGACGAGCGTGACCCAGCATGACCCAGCGTGACCCAGCAGCTGAACGAGCAGGAGGACGGCATGGACGGACAGGCACCCGCTGGTCATGAGGCGCCGCACGGTCGCCACGCGCTCGAGCAGGCGCTCTACGAGGTGAAGCGCACGATCGTCGGGCAGGACCTGCTCGTCGAGCGGATGCTCGTCGCGCTGCTCGCCCGCGGACACCTGCTCGTCGAGGGCGTGCCGGGGCTGGCCAAGACGATGGCCGTCAAGACGCTCGCCCAGGCCATCGGTGGCGACTTCCAGCGCATCCAGTTCACGCCCGACCTCGTGCCGGCCGACCTCGTCGGGACGCGGATCTACAACCAGAAGGACGGCGAGTTCCAGGTCTCGCTCGGGCCGGTCTTCGCCAACCTCGTGCTCGCCGACGAGATCAACCGTGCGCCGGCGAAGGTGCAGAGCGCGCTGCTCGAGGTCATGCAGGAGCGGCAGGTGACGATCGGGCGCGAGACCTATCCGGCGCCGGACCCGTTCCTCGTCATGGCGACGCAGAACCCCATCGAGTCGGAGGGGACGTATGCGCTGCCCGAGGCGCAGGTCGACCGCTTCATGCTCAAGGTCCTCATCGGATATCCCTCGGCCGCTGAGGAGTTCGTCGTCGTCGAGCGACAGATCTCGGCTGCTGCGGCGACGGTGCAGGTGCTCGACCCGGAGATGCTGCGCGGCTTCCAGCGCGAGGCGGACGCCGTCTACGTCGACCCCGCGGTGATCGAGTATGCCGTCCGGCTGGCCACCGCGACCCGGGAGCCCGCGGGCGTCGGCCGGGACGACCTGGCGCGCCTGCTGACGTACGGCGCGAGCCCGCGGGCCTCGATCAACCTCGTGCTGGCGGCGCGGGCACTCGCCTTCCTGCGGGGGCGCGACTACGCGCTGCCCGGCGACGTGCGCGACCTCGCCCGCGACGTGCTGCGCCACCGGATCGTCCTGTCCTACGAGGCCCTCGCCGAGGACCTGTCGGCGGACGACCTGCTGACCCCGATCCTCGAGGCGGTGCCGGTGCCGACGGCTCCGTTGCGCGAGCAGGAGCGCCAGGCCATGCGCGCCGGGCCGTCCGGGTCGCCCGGCCCGGTCGGGCCGGCGGCGGGGGCGTACGGCGCGGAGTCGGGCGGCATCCCTGCGGGCGGCACGGCCGGGCCGGGTGACGTGACATGGGCGCGACCGCCCCGCTGACCGCCGAGGGCCTGCTGCGACGCCTCGAGTGGAGGGTCGTCCGGAGGCTCGACGGGCGGCTCCAGGGCGACTACCGGACGCTCTTCCGCGGGACCGGGATCGACTTCACCGACCTGCGGGAGTACGTCCCGGGCGACGACCTGCGGCACATCGAGTGGAACGTCACGGCTCGGCTCGATGAGCCCTACGTGCGCGAGTTCGTCGAGGACCGCGAGCTGACCGCGTGGCTGCTGCTCGACCACTCGGCGTCGATGGGCTTCGGTCCGGTCGACCGGCAGAAGGACCTCGTGCTCGCCGAGGTGGCGACGACCCTCGCCCACGTGCTGACCCGGGGCGGCAGCCGGGTCGGCGCGGTCGTCATGGACTCAGGGGTCGACACGGTGATCCCGCCGGCGTCGGGTCGCAACCAGGTGCTCCGGATCGCCCACCACCTGCTGGGCCGTCGGGTCTCCCGCGCCGGCACGGCGGCCCCGTCGGGGAGCGTCACGGACCTCGGAGGGATGCTCGCGGCGGCATACGGCCTCGCGCGGCGTCGCTCGCTCGTGCTCGTGGTCTCGGACTTCATCACGACGGACGGGTGGGAGGCACCGTTGTCGCGGCTGGCCCGGTGGCACGAGGTGGTCGCGATCCAGGTCATCGACCCCCGCGAGAGCGAGCTGCCCGACGTCGGCGGGGTCTACGTCGAGGACGCGGAGACGGGCGAGCAGATCTTCGTCGACACGAGCGACGTCGGCTTCCGGGCCCGGCTCGCGGCGGCTGCGTCGGCGCGGCAGGCGGACCTCGAGGCGCGGGCACGCAGGGCGGGCGTCGACCTCCACCCGGTGCGCACCGACGACGACCTCGTGCGCTCGCTCCTGCGGATCTCCGAGCTGCGGCGCCGGAGACGGCGATGAGGTCCCGCGCGATGAGGTCCCGCGCGATGAGGTCCCGCGCGATGAGGTGTCGGCCGTGAGCGGGGTCTCGTTGACGTGGCCGTGGGCGCTGGTGGCGCTGCTCGTCGTCCCGGTGCTCGTCGTCGCCTACCGCCGGGGGCTGCGGGCGCAGGAGCGGCGGCGGGCGGCGCTGGCGGCCGACGGGCTCGTGACGGCCGCGCCGGACCGGTCTCGGCGGCGCCACCTCGGGCCGGCACTGCTGCTCGCGGCGCTGACGGTCGTGCTGCTGTCGCTGACGCGGCCGGTGGCGCCCGTCGCCGAGCCGCACCGGGAGGGCACGGTCGTGCTCGCGTTCGACGTGTCGGGCAGCATGGCGGCGACGGACGTGAAGCCCTCGCGGCTCGAGGCGGCCAAGGCAGCGGCGCGGGCCTTCGTGGCGAAGCAGCCGCCGTCGGTCCGCATCGGGGTCGTCGCGTTCGGCGGGACCGGCCTCGTGACGCAGCGGCCGACGGACGACCGGGCTGCGGTGCTGGCGGCCGTGGCCCGGCTCAAGCCGTCGGGCGACACGTCGCTGACGGACGGGATCCTCGCCGGCCTGGGCGCGATCGTCGGCAAGCCGGTCAAGCCGCCCGTCGACACGGAGAACGGGCCGGCGCCGGGCACCGGCTCGGGCTCGGGAGCGACGCAGGAGACGCCGATCGGCTACCACGGTGGGACGGCGATCGTGCTGCTCACCGACGGCGAGGACACGACCGATGCCGGGCCGTCGGCTGCGGCCGAGCTCGCGTCGTCGGCCGGGGTGCGCATCGAGCCGATCGGGCTGGGCACGCCGGCGGGGACGACGATCCAGGTCGACGGCTTCACCGTCGCGACGGCGCTCGACGAGCCGTCGCTGCAGGCGGTGGCGCAGAGGACGGGCGGGACGTACCGGCGGGCCTCGGACGCGGCATCCCTGGCCGCGGTCTACGACGCGATCGACGTGCAGTGGACGACGCGGACCGTGCCGCACGAGGTGACCTCGTGGCTGGCGGCGCTCGCCGGCCTGCTGCTCCTCGGCGGGGCGACGGTGTCGGTGCTGCGGCAGGGGCGGGTGGTCTGACGTGTCGTTCGGGGTGCCGCTCCTGCTCGTGACACTGGTCTTCGTCCCGGTGCTGCTCGGGGCCTACGTGTGGCAGCTGCGACGTCGGCGTCGGCAGGTCGTGCGGTTCTCGAACGTCGCGCTGCTGCGCGCCGCTGGAGCCGGTTCGGCGTCGTGGAAGCGGCACGTGCCGATCGCCCTGGTGCTGGGCGCGCTGGCGCTGCTCGGGCTGGCGAGCGCGCGGCCGACGGTGCGGGCGTCGGTGCCGACGTCGAGCGCGACGGTCATCGTGGCGCTGGACGTGTCGGGGTCGATGTGCGCGACGGACGTGGTGCCGAACCGGCTCAGCGCGGCTCAGGCGGCGGTGCGGTCGTTCGTCCAGGGGCAGGCCGACGGGACGAAGGTCGGGCTCGTCGTGTTCTCCGGGTTCGCCGAGCTGGCGGTCGCGCCGACGGCCAACCGCGACGAGGTGCTGTCGGCGATCGACGCGGTGACGACCGGGCGCGGCACGACGATCGGCGCGGCCATCCTGCGGTCCATCGACGCGATCGCCGAGCTCGACCCGAACGTCGCGCCGGCCGATGCGGTCGACGAGCCGTCGACGGACGGTCCGGGTCTGGCCCAGCCGACGCCGTCGGCCACGCCCTCTGCGGCGCCCGGTGGGTCGGGGGGCGTGTCCGGCGTCGCAGCGGACAAGGCGCCGGAGATCATCGTGCTGCTGACCGACGGCGCGAACACGCGCGGGGTGACGCCCGCCCAGGCAGCGGAGCAGGCGGCGGCGCGCGGGGTGCGCGTCTACCCCATCGGCTTCGGCACGACGCACCCGACGCAGATGGCGTGCACCCGCGACCAGTACGGCGGCTTCTCCGTGCCTCGCGTCCGAGACGCCGGCGGCATCGGCCGCGGCTCGCCGGGCGGTCGCAACTTCCTCGTCGTCGACGTGGCCGCGCTCGAGGGTGTGGCCCGGACGACGGGCGGAAAGTACTTCGCCGCCACTGACGCCGAGGGCCTCACCAAGGTCCTGGCCGACCTGCCCAGGCACGTCACGGTGAGCGAGCAGGACGTCGACCTCAGCGCCGCGGTCGGCGTGTTCGCGGCGGTCCTCCTCCTCGGCGGGCTCGCCATCTCCCTCCGCCGCAGCACCTGAGCCGCAGCACCTGGGCCGCCCTGGCGACGGGGCGCGCCGGCGCGGCGACGGCCCGAGACGCTCCGTCTGCCGGCGCAGCGAACCGCATGCCGGGCTTCAGGTAAGCCACAGAGCGGGCGCTTATCGTCGAAAAGGTGGTCAGAGTCCTCAGACAAGACGTCGGTACGACGGCGCGCCTCCTCGCGGCCTTCGTCGTCGCCGCGGTCGCGATCGGCGTGCTCGCGGCGGGCATCTCGGCGCCGGCCGTTGCCGGGCTCGGGCAGCTGACGACGGCCGGCGACTCGACGTTCATGTCGCTGCCGAGCACGTTCACGGTGGCTCAGCTGACCCAGGGCTCGCGCATCCTCGCCGCCGACGGCTCGGTCATCGCCACCCCGGAGGACACCGACCGTCGCCTCGTCTCGTTGGGGCAGGTCGCGCCGATCATGCGTCAGGCGCAGGTCGCCATCGAGGACAGCCGCTTCTACACGCACGGCGCGATCGACCCCCAAGGCGTCACGCGTGCGGTGATCGAGGACCTGCGCACCGGGGCGGCCAGCGAAGGCGCCTCGACCCTGACCCAGCAGTTCGTCAAGATGACGTTGCAGGCCCAGGCCCTCACGGCCGGCAAGGACGCCGCAGCCCAGGCGGCCGTGGCCAAGACCCTGCCGCGCAAGCTCACCGAGCTGCGGTATGCCGTGGGGCTCGAGCGCACGTGGAGCAAGGACCGCATCCTCGAGGGCTACCTCAACCTCGCCTACTACGGCGACGGCGCCTACGGCGTCGAGGCCGCCGCACGCCACTACTTCGGCGTGCACGCGAGCGCGCTCACCCTCTCCGAGGCGGCGACGTTGGCGGGTCTCGTGCAGAGCCCGAGCACGACCGACCCGGTGAACCACCTGAAGCAGGCCCAGGCCCGGCGCGACGTCGTGCTGGGCCGGATGCACGACCTCGGGGTCGTCACCACCGCCCAGTGGCAGGCGGCGCTGCACCGCCCGCTCGCCAAGGACCTGCACGTGACGTACCCGCCGGCCACGTGCGCCGCCTCTCGCTACCCCTACTTCTGCTCCTTCGTCATCAGCTGGCTGGAGGAGCAGCCGGCCCTCGGGTCGACCCCGCAGGCCCGGCACGACCGGCTCTTCAGCGGTGGCCTGACGGTGCGCACCACCCTGGACCCGTCGGTCGAGCGGGAGGCCAACGCGGCGTTGCGCGCCGTCGCGCCGACGAACAACTCGCTCGGCGTGGCAGCCGCCGCCTACGTGACGCAGCCCGGCACCGGTGACGTGCTCGCCCTCGGCCAGGACACGGCATACGGCACCAAGGGCGCCGGCGACACCGAGCTCAACTACTCGGTCGACACGAAGTACGGCGGGTCGCGCGGCTTCCAGTTCGGCTCCACCGCAAAGGCCTTCGCCCTGGTCACCGCCATGGCGCAGGGCCTCGGCACCCAGGCGTCGGTCGACGCGCCGGCTGCGGACAACAACAACCCGGCGACCTTCCACCCCAGTCAGTTCCCGCAGCCGTGCGGCCTCTCCGGCGACTGGAAGGTCTACAACGACGAGGCGTGGGGCGGCGGCTCGATGCCGCTCATGACCGCGACGGCGCAGTCGACGAACACGGCCTTCGTGCAGCTCGCGAGCCAGATCGGGGTCTGCGCGATCCACCAGACGATGAAGGCGTTCGGCCTGCACGATGCCAACGGCGGCCCCATCGGGACCTACCCGCCACAGGTCATCCTCGGCGCGCAGCAGGTGTCACCCCAGACCCTCGCCAACGCGTATGCCGCGATGGCCGCCGGTGGCGTGCTCTGCCAGACCCGGCCAGTCACGAGCATCACGCAGGGCAGCACGGTGCTGCTCGCCCCGAAACCGTCGTGCACCCGGGTCGCGGACGCCACCGCCGTGAGCCAGGCGACCCAGTACCTCGAGTACAACATGACGAACGGTTCGGGCATCCTCAACCAGCTGGCCGGGCGTCCCTCCGCCGGCAAGACCGGCACGGCCGACGGCAACTCGCAGTCGTGGTTCGTCGGCTACACCCCGCAGCTCGCGACCGCCGTGTGGGTGGGCAACCCGGTCAACCAGAACCGCGCGATGTTCAACGTCTCCATGGCCGGCAAGAGCTGCACCTCGATGACCGGCGCCTGCTACGCGGCACCGATCTGGCGCCGGATCATGGATGCCGCCCTGGCCGACCAGCCGGTCGCCCCCATGCCCTGACCTGCGCGCCGCCAGTAGCCCACCTCTCCTGGACCAGCAGGGCGGGCGTCAAGCCACCAATTGAACTTGGCAGCAAGACCTCCGCCGACGGCACTTGAGCGGCGAGGCCGCGACGCGTCCAACACACTGAGAACGACGCTCCACTCCGCCGCGTGTAGGCGTGCCTCGTTGTTGCAGGGATCTGAAGGCCAACTCCATCCGACAGAACTGAGCGCAGGCAGTTCACCTGGAGGGGTCGGATCGATCCCACCGGATCGCCGGTAGACCTGCCTCGGTAAGGGCCTTGTTCGCTCGAGAGAACGAGCAAGATCCGACCAACGGGTCGTGAGCGCTGGCGCGAGCGGCCGGGTGCGCGGCACGGATGACCGTGTGCCTCGGGTTGGTGATCAACCGCGCCTTCCTGTGAGCGGCCGCACCCCAGAGGAGGAATACGACGCGATCCGTCTTCTGGTTAAGAGCACTGATCACGGCATCCGTAAAGTCCTCCCAACCACGACCGCGATGAGAGTTTGGACTGCCTGCTCGCACCGTGAGGGCAGCGTTGAGCAGCAGGACGCCCTGCCGAGCCCAGCCTTCGAGGTTGCCTCCATCGGGTGGCGCAACCTCCGGATCGCGCTCGAGTTCCTGAAGCACCTTGCGTAGAGATGGCGTGAGCCTCCCGTGGGCGATCGAAAAGGCGAGGCCTTGCGCCTGCCCCTCACCGTGGTAGGGGTCCTGGCCCAGGATGACCACTCGCACCATGGAATAAGGAGTCAGTTCGAATGCGCGGAAGACGTTTTCCGCGGGCGGGTACACGGTGCCGGCCTTGCGCTCCTGAGCGACGAATTTGGTGAGTTCTGACCAGCCTCGCGAGCGCAGGACCTCACCCAGAACGACATCCCAGCCATCGGGGAGCATCAAGTCCTCCTCATCGTCAGGCAGGTACCTCAACCCAAGTCATCATCTCGCCTCCCGCGAGTACCCAGGCGAGAACCAGTACATCCCTCGCGCAACATCCGGCCTACGCCTTCTCGGTCCCTCCAGCCGCTGTTCCTGAACGTCGTGTCATGACGTCGACGCTTGACGCCTCGGCCACACGCAACCACAACCCCGGGACGTGGAGGGGCATCGAAGTCGACGTCTTGCGGGGAACGCGGCCCATCCGATCCGCGCGGGCACCGTGACTGCGGCACGTTCGGCACGGAATGCGAATTACGTCCTCGACCGCGCTGCCGACTGCTAGCCTCCGCTCGGCGCTCAGGAGGGCGCCGATCACGCCGCCAAACCCAGGGGTTCAACAGACATGTCTTTCGGTGAAGCTGTACGCACGGTCTACACGCAGAAGTACGCCACGTTCAGCGGTCGTGCGCGCCGGTCCGAGTACTGGTGGGTCTACCTCTTCAACACCATCGTGGCCATGGTGCTCAACGTCCTGACGGCCGCCACGCACTCGAACATCTTCCAGATCCTCGTCGGCGTCTTCGCCCTCGCGGCGATCATCCCGGGCCTGGCCGTCGCGGCTCGTCGCCTGCACGACACCGGCCGCTCCGGTTGGTGGATCCTCATCGGCCTCATCCCGCTCGTCGGCGCCATCGTCCTGCTCGTCTTCCTCGTGGGCGACAGCCAGCCCGGCCCGAACGCCTACGGCCCGCCGGTCAAGAACGTCGAGGGCTACCCCGTCACCGCCTGACCCACGCATCCGACGGGTTCCTCCGTCACCGAGCGCCGCCTCCGACCAGCCACGTGCTGGTCAGGGGCGGCGCTCGCGCGTTTCCCGAACCGCTCTGGGCGATCCCGACCCTGCGCGGGACGGACCCTCCGTCCGGGTGCGCGCCCTCAGTCGCCGGGCGCGTCCGGGCCGTCCGAGACCTGCCGCAGGGTCGCGACCACGGTGACCTCGGGCCAGTGCTCGGCGAACCTGCGCTGGTCGGCCACGGCGTCCTCGACGGTGTCGTACTTCATGAGCGACCACCCGCCGACGATCTCCTTGGACTCGGCATACGGCCCGTCGTGCTGGGTGACCTCACCCCGGCTCGACACGAAGTTCACCGCGTCCTCCGTCCCGTACAGCCCGCCACCGTCGAGGAACACGCCCGAGGCGGCCCGCTCGCCGATGAAGACGTCCATCGCGTCGAACAGTGCCTGCGGCGGCGTGCCGATGCCCTCTTCCATCCTCACGAAACCCATGAAACGCGGCATGTCGATGTCTCCTCCTGGTTGGTTTGGGTCCTTCGTACTCGTACGTCGACCGGGTGGGGGGCACTTCGACACGTCTTTCGAGATTTCTTTCGCGCGTCTCCGGGGCGGTCAAGTGGCCGGCGCCCAGTCGGCCCGGGACGACCGGGTGTAGTGCCCGGCGTCGAGGTCCTCGAGGAGGGTCGGCCCGGTGGGCTGCCACCCCAGCAGGTCGCGGGTCGCCGCGCTCGACGCGACCGAGTCGAGGCCGATGAAGCCGCCGAGCCAGCCGAAGTGGGCAGCGGCGTCGGCCGGCTCGATAGACCTGACCGGCACGTCGAGCTGGCGCCCGATGGCCTCCGCGATGTCGCGGAAGCTCACGCCCTCCTCCGCGACACCGTGCAGCGTCGAGCCGGCCGGCGCCTGCTCCACGGCGAGGCGATAGAGCCGGGCGGCGTCCGACCGGTGCACGGCCGGCCAGCGGTTCGAGCCGTCGCCGACGTAGGCCGACACGCCCGTCTCCCTCGCCACCCCGACGATGCTCGCCATGAAGCCCTCGTCGCCGTCGCCGTGCACGGTCGGGGCCAGGCGCACCGTCCCGGACCGCACGCCACGCCGGGCGAAGGACAGCGCGAGCTCCGCATTGAGGGCGCGGGCCGCGGGACCGACGGCGGAAGGGTCGACGTCGTGACCGTCCGCCTCCGTCCCGACCTGGCCCGGCGGGACGAGGCCCAGGACGCCGGAGGCGATGAACAACGGCTTGCCCGTCCCCTCCAGCGCCGAGCCGAGGGTCTCGATCGCCGCGCCGTCCGACGTGGCCGCGCCGGCGAAGTCGCCCGAAAAGGCGATGTCGTGCTTGAAGGCGAGGTGGATGACGCCGTCGGACGCCGAGGCGGTGGCTCCCAGCACGTCGAGGTCGTCGACGCTGCCGCGCACCACCTCCGCCCCGGCCTGCTCGAGCGCCGCAGCCGACGCGTCGGAGCGGGCGAGTCCGACGACCTCGTGGCCGTGGCCGAGGAGCTCGGGGACGACGGCGGAGCCGATCCAGCCGGAAGCCCCGGTGACGAAGATGCGCATGGTGATCCTCCTGATCGAGACCGACACCCCGCCGCGGGTCGCGACGAGTGATGCCGGCGTGGTGATGTCAGTCTGTGACATCACCACCATAACCCCTGATGTCAGTCCCTGTCATCGATAGGATCGCAGCATGGGTCGATGGGAGCCGGACGCACGTGGTCGCCTGATGGCGGCGGCGATCGAGCTGTCCCTCGAGCACGGCTTCGAGCAGACGACCGTCGCCGACATCGCCGCCCGCGCCGGGCTGACCGAGCGCACCTTCTACCGGCACTACGCCGACAAGCGCGAGGTCCTCTTCGCCGGGCCCATCGACCTGCACGCACTGCTCGCGGAGTCCATTGCGGCACAGGCTGATTCGACCTCGCCGATCGACGCCGTCGCAACCGCGCTCGACAGCGTCAGCGGCCTCATGCAGCAGAACCGGGAGGGCTCGCGCCTGCGCCAGCGCGTCATCGACGCCAACCCCATGCTGCGCGAGCGTGAGCTCATCAAGCTCGCCTCGCTCGGGGCGGCCATGGCCGACGCGCTCCGGGCCCGTGGCGTCACCGACCCCACGGCGAGCCTCACCGCCGAGGCCGGCATCGCTGCCTTCAAGGTCGGCTTCGAGACGTGGGTCAACGACGCCACCGACGCCCATGACCTCCAGCACCACGTCAGCGAGTGCTTCGACCGGCTCAAGGCCGTCACCGCCGGCCGCTGAGCGAACCCCCGGCCGAGCCGACCACCCACCGAGCGGCCCGCCCGACCCGGGCACGCGGCATACGCCGTCGGTGGTGCTGACGCGGCTAGCGTGTGGCCCGTGACGACAGACGTGACAGCAGACGAGGCCACCGACCAGGACGCCATCCAGGGGATGGTCGACGCGTTCTTCGGGGCGTTCGTCTCGGGCCCGGGCTGCGCCGAGCGGATGGACCTGCTGCGCGGACTGCTGCTCCCGCAGGCCGTCGTCGTGCGCACGTGCGGCCTCGAGCCGGCGGTCATGGGCGTCGAGGAGTTCATCGCACCACGCGAAGCCCTCCTCACCGACGGCTCGCTGACCGACTTCCGCGAGTGGCCCGTCGAGGGACGCATCGAGGTCTTCGGCGACATCGCCCACTGGTTCGGCGCGTACGCCAAGGCGGGCACGCAGGCGGGCGAGCCGTTCACCGGGCGCGGGATGAAGACGATCCAGCTCGTGCGGACGCCCGGCGGCTGGCGCATCAGCGCGGCCGCGTGGGACGACGAGCGCGACGGCCTGACGCTGCCGACCGACGCGGACTGAGCCCACCCGACCCCGCGCGCGACCCGATCGACGCCTCGCTGCGGTTCACTGGGAGCGTGGCTGGGCAGCGCCTCGGGACGGCGTCCCTGACGGACGGGACGAGGGTCGCGTATGCCGTCACGGGCAGCGGGCCGTTCCTCCTCGTCGCCCCGGGGTGGCTCAGTCACCTCGAGATGGGCTGGGCCATCCCGGCCGAGCGGATGTTCCACGAGGCGCTGTCGTCGGGACGGACCCTCGTGCGCTACGACCGCCCGGGCTGCGGCCTGTCCGGCGCCTACGACGGCCCGCGCACCATGGACCTCGAGGTCGCGACGATCGCGGCCGTCGCCGACGCGGTCGGCGCCGAGCGCTTCGACCTGCTGGGCTGGTCACTGGGGGCGGCGGCGGCGGTGCAGTGGGCGGCCGAGCGACCCGACACCGTCTCGCGACTCGTGCTCTACGGCGGCTGGCCCGCCGGGTCCGCCATCGGCGACGACGACAGCCGGCAGCACGTGCTCGGCCTGCTCGCCACGCACTGGGGCCTCGGCTCGGACCTGCTCACGGAGGTCTTCGCGCCCGACGCCGACGCGGGCACGAGGCGCACGCTCGCCCGCTACCAGCGCGCGGCCTCCTCGGCCGGGACGGCGGTCGCGCTGCTCCGGCTCGCCTACTCGCTCGACGTCACCCCGCACCTCGGGCGGGTGCGCGCGCCGACGCTCGTGCTGCACCGGCGAGGGGACCGGGCCGCACCCGCGGCCGGGGGACGCGCTCTGGCACAAGCGATCCCGGGCGCCGAGCTCGTCGAGCTCGAGGGCCGCTCGCACCTGCCGGCCATCGGCGACGCGCAGGCGGTGGTCGATGAGGTGCGGCGCTTCCTCGGCCTGCCGACGCTGCGCCGGTCCGTCCCGACCGGTCTGACGACGCGCCAGGGCGAGGTCGCCGCGCTCGTGGCCGAGGGCCTGACGAACCGCCAGATCGCCGAGCGGCTCGACATCTCCGAGCGGTCGGCCGAGTCGCACCTGGAACGCATCCGGCTACGGCTCGGGTTCAGCTCCCGGTCTCAGGTCGCGGCCTGGTACGTCGCCCGCACCCCGTAGAGCCCACCGAAGACCCCGCGGAAGACCCCGCGGAAGATCCAGCGCCAGACCCGCGTCAGACCCCGCGTCAGACCCCGCGCAGTGGGGTAGTTCCACGGCTGCGGCACGGGCACCCGGTCGGCACGCTGGGCAGATGACCCGACGCATCGCCTTCCTCATCGTCTCCGCCGTCGCATGGTGCGGCTTCGTCGCCGTCACCGCGTGGACGACGGCCTTCCTCGCCGGCGTGGGGCTGCCCCGCACCGTCGACGGACCCGCGCGATCGAGCACCGGGTGGGCCGTCACCGTCGACCTCGCCCTCCTGCTGCTCTTCGCCGTGCAGCACTCCGTCATGGCGCGTCGCCCGGTCAAGGCGTGGCTCCGGCGGCGGGTGCCGGCCGAGCTCGAACGCACCACCTACGTGCTCGCCACCGACGCGTGTCTCGCGCTCCTGCTGGCGCTGTGGCAACCCTGGGAC
Organism: Terrabacter aerolatus; assembly: GCF_007991735.1. Classification (GTDB taxonomy): domain Bacteria; phylum Actinomycetota; class Actinomycetes; order Actinomycetales; family Dermatophilaceae; genus Terrabacter; species Terrabacter aerolatus. The sequence goes on from NZ_BJYX01000014.1 coordinate 62,132, forward strand.
CAACGGGTCTGGCAGGTCGAGGGCGTGACGGCATACGCCCTGTGGTCGCTGTGCGCGGCGGGCTGGGTGCTGGCGATCGCGGCGACCTTCGCCGTCGACCACCTCGAGCTCATCGGGCTGCGGCAGGCCGGGTGGGGCTCCCACGCGACGACGGGCGCCGACACGTCCCCGCCGCTCCGGGTCGGCGGGCTGCACGCGGTCGTCCGCCATCCGTTGATGACCGGCCTCGTGGTCGCGTTCTGGGCCACCCCGCGGATGAGCGCGCCCCACCTGCTCTTCGCCGTCGCGGCCACCGCCTACGTCATCGTCGGGATCACCTTCGAGGAGCGCGACCTGCGCCGCACGTTCGGTCAGGACTACGAGGCGTATGCCGCCCGCGTCCCCGCGCTCGTGCCCGGGCTGCGGCTCCGGTTGCAGCGGGGTGTGGTCGCTGGAACGGGCACCAGCGCGCGGCGCGCCCGTCCCTGAGACGTGGAGGCGTCTCCGGGGGCGCTGGGCGCGGCCGTTGTCGCGCGACGGCGGGAGCCCCAGCGCCAGAGCTCGTCGACGCCCCAGACCACGACGGGGAAGGGGAGGACGAACGCGACCTGCCACGGAGCCGGGGCGGTGGTGCCGAAGACGTCCTGCAGCGGACCCACGGTCACGAGCGCGGCCGCGAAGACCACCTCGTAGGCGATCCCCCACAGCAGCAGCCGGTTGCTCAGGACCCCCACCCGACGCAGCGACGCGTGCTGGGTGCGGGCGGCCATGGCCGTGCCGACCTGGCATGCCACGATGCCGAGGAAGCTCATCGTCGTGGCCTGCTGCCACACGTGGTGCAGGGGTCCCGAGGCCACGTCGTCGCCCAGGTGCCAGCCGCCCTGAACCAGGGTCGTGAGGAAGACGAGCATGACGAGCAGCGCCGAGACACCGCCGAGCAGACCCCACGCGCGGGCCAGCATCGGCACGTCGATGACGTTCTGCGTGCGCGTCCGGGGCGGACGGGACATCAGCCCCGGCTCGGCGCGCTCGCGGCCGAGCGCGAGAGCCGGCAGGGTCTCGGTGCCGAGGTCGATCGCCAGGATCTGCATCACCGTCAGCGGCAAGGGGATCCGGCCCCCGGAGAGCGCGTAGACGAGGAACGGGACGACCTCGGGGGTCGCATGCGCGAAGATGTAGACGATGAACTTGCGCACGTTGTCGTAGACGCGGCGCCCCGCCTCGACGGCCGCCACGACGGAGGCGAAGTTGTCGTCGGTGAGCACCATCGTCGCGGCCTCCCTCGCCACGTCGGTACCCGACCGGCCCATGGCCACACCGATGTCGGCCCGTCGCAGCGCGGGTGCGTCGTTGACGCCGTCGCCCGTCATGGCGACGACGTGCCCCTGGTCCTGCAGGGCGTCGGCGATGCGCATCTTGTCCTCGGGCGAGCTCCTCGCGAAGATCAGCTCCTCGCCCGCCGCGAGGAGCTCGTCGAGCTCGGCCTCCGTCAGGGCGTCGAGCTCGGCACCGGTGACGACGCGCAGGCCCACCCTCCCGATGCCGACGTCCTCGGCGATGCCGCGGGCCGTCAGCCCGTGGTCGCCGGTGACGACGAGGAGTCGTATGCCGGCCGAGTGGCAGCGCGCGACCGCGTCGGCCACCTCCGGCCGGGGCGGGTCGAGCATGGCCGCCATCCCCAGCAACGTCAGGTCGCGCTCGACCACCTCCCGGGTCAGACTCGTCGGCTCCGCGTCGTCGACGGCGCGCTCGGCCACCGCGAGCAGGCGCAGCCCCTCCTCCGCCCACGAGGACACGAGCTCATCGAACGACCGACGGTCGGCGTCGGTCAGCGGTCGCTCGTCGCCGTGGGCGCCCACGACCCGCGTGCAGCGCGCCACCAGCTCCTCCGGAGCGCCCTTGGTGTGCACGCGGACCCCGCCCGCGACCCGGTCGACGGTCGACATCCGGCGGAGCGCCGGGTCGAAGTGGAACTGCTTCAGGCGCTCCACGCCGTCGCGGCGGTCCGCGCCCGGGGCGAGCGGGAGCGATGCGGCCAGCCGGAGCAGGGCCAGCTCGGTCGGGTCTCCACGGTCGCCGCGGTGATCGTCGTCGCCGGGGTCGCCCTGGCCGCCGCCGGGCCCGGCCGTGGCCAGCTCGGCGTTGTTGCAGGCGACGACGGCACGAGCCAGCCGGGCGGCCGCCGACCGCGCACCGACCTCGGCCGGGGGTGCACCGAGGTCGAGGACCTCCTGCGCCGTCCAGACCCGCGTCACGCGCATCCGGTTCAGGGTCAGCGTGCCGGTCTTGTCGGTGCAGATGACGCTCGTCGACCCGAGCGTCTCCACCGCCGAGATCCGCTTCACGAGCACGCCTCGCCGGGCCAGGATCCGCACCCCGACCGCGAGGGCGAGCGTGATCGTCGGCAGCAGGCCCTCGGGCACGTTGGCCACGAGCAGCCCGATGGCGAAGTTCACGGCGTCGCCCAGCGAGAGCCCGGCGACGAACGTGCCGATCGGGATGAACGCGACCCCCATCCCCACCGCGACGAGGGCGATCAGCCTGGCGACGTGCTTGACCTGCTTCTCGAGCGGGCTGTCCTCGTGTCCCACCTGCTGCGAGAGTGCGGCGATCCGCCCCAGCTCGGTGTGCATCCCGGTGTGGAAGACCACCCCGGTGGCCTCGCCCTCCGTGCAGCTCGTCCCGGAGAAGACGAGGTCACGCGCCTGGAGGATCGGGCCCCGGGTGTCGAACGGCTCGGCCTCGCGGAGCGCCGGCAGCGACTCACCGGTGAGCGTCGACAGGTCGAGCTCCACCGAGCCGGACAGCAGCCGCGCGTCCGCCGGGATGCGCGAGCCCTCCTCGATGACGATGACGTCACCCGGCACGAGGTCGCGGGCCTCCACGGCCTTCGGCGTCCCGTCCCGGACGACGCGCACCGTGAGCGGCAGGTACGCCGAGAGGGCCTCGACCGACCGCTCGGCGTGCCGCTCCTGGGCGAAGGCGAACGCGGCGTTGAGCAGGATCACGACGACGATGGCGACGGCGAGGGCTGTGGTGCCGCTGACGGCCGCCAGCACGGCGGCGAGCCAGAGCAGCAGGGCCAGCGGATGAGTGAGCTGCGCGAGCAGGTCGCGGGGCCACGTCCTGCCCTGGCGTCGCACGAGCTCGTTCGGGCCGAAGACGACGAGGCGACGGGCGGCCTCCCGGTCCGAGAGGCCCTCGCGGCGAGTGCGCAGGTCGCGCAGGACCCGGTCGAGCGACTCCTGCGGGTCGACGGCCGAGACACCGTCCGGGGCCAGGCCCGTCACCGGCTGAGACATGCGCCCCCAGACTCCCCTGACCCTCCTCATTAGAGTCCGGGGCCGGTCCTGCTGTCCATCGCCTCCGGCGCCGCGTGGCCGACGTCACTCACCGACGTCACTCGCCGCGGATGCGCTCCGGCTTGAGGACCACGAGCGCGAGGGCGACGAGCAGGCCGGCGACGACGCCGACGACGAGCCCGCGGCCGACGTCGTGGGTCAGCGCGCCGCCCATGAGACCGGCGAGCGCCCCGATCGCCGCGCACCCCGTGAACGTCGCGATCACCTTGGCCCAGAAGGGCGCCTCGAACTCACCAGCCATGCGGCCACAGTAGCCGCGCCCTCGCCCGCTCCCTCGCGATGACGTATGCCGTGAGCCACGTCCGCGGCGTCGGCCCTCGAAGCGCGCCGGCACGGATCGGTCGCCCTGTCCCCGCGCTCGGCTAGCGTCTGCGCCATGGTGGTCCACGAGCTCACGGTCGAGCAGGCACGTCGCATCGCGGTGCACGCGCAGCTGCTCGACCGGCCGCGCCCGACCGACCTCGTCGCCACCGTCGAGCGCCTGACCTTCCTGCAGATCGACCCGACGGCGGCCATCGCACCGAGTGCGGACCTCGTGCTGTGGAGCCGGCTCGGCCGCACCTACGACCCGGGCGAGCTGACGAGAGCCGTCGAGCAGGACCGCACGCTCGTCGAGACCGTCGCCTACGTCCGCAGCCCGCAGGATCTGCCCGCCGTCATCGCCGAGGTCCGCGACACCGAGCCCTACGCGTTCATGGCCGAGTGGCTCGCCGCCAACGACTCCTTCCGCCGCGACATCCTGGCCACGCTCGAGGCCGACGGTCCCCTGCTCTCGCGCGACATCCCCGACACGTGCGTCGTCCCGTGGCCCTCGAGCGGCTGGACCAACAACCGCAACACCACCAAGATGCTCGAGGCCCTCGCCCTGCGCGGCGAGGTGGCCATCGCCGGCCGCAAGGGCCGCCAGCGCTACTTCGACCTGCCGGAGCGCGTCTACCCGGCGGGACTGCCGACGCTGACGCTCGACCAGGCCGTCGCGCACCGCAACGAGCGGCGCCTCGCCGCCCTCGGCATCGCTCGCGCCACCGGCACCGTGGTCCCCGGCGAAGGACCCTACGTCGGCGAGGCCGGTGAGCCCGCCGAGATCCGAGGGGTGGCGGGCACGTGGCGCGTGCACCCGGCATACCTCGACGTCGTCGACGACTTCCGCGGGCGCACCGCGCTGCTCAGCCCGTTCGACCGGCTCATCCACGACCGCGCCCGCGCCGAGCAGCTGTGGGGCTTCGAGTACATCCTCGAGATGTACAAGCCCAAGCCCCAACGCCGCTGGGGCTACTTCGCGCTGCCGATCCTGCACCACGACCGGCTCGTCGGGAAGCTCGATGCCCAGGCCGACCGCAAGGCGGGCACGCTCGTCGTCAACGCGATCCACGAGGACGTCCGCTTCACCAAGGCGATCACCACGGCCGTCCACCGCGAGGTCGCCGACCTCGCCGCCTGGCTCGGCTTGGGCCTCAGCGGGCCGGCCGCGCCCTAGACCGACCAGACACCGACCTCCAGGAGACCACCCGTGCGCAAGATCGTCGTCTACACCATCACCTCGCTCGACGGCTCCGTCGACGACCCGACGCGGTGCTTCCCGCCCGACGTCGACCCCGAGCGGCCCCACCCGCCGACCTTCGACGACGGCCTCATCGAGCGCGAGACGGCCCTCATCGAGCAGCAGGACGCGGTCCTCCTCGGACGACACATGTACGACGAGTGGTCGCGCTACTGGCCCACCTCCGACGAGCAGCCCTTCGCCGACTTCATCAACGGGGTCAAGAAGTACGTCGTCACCTCCACGCCGCTCGCGACCGAGTGGGGCGACGCCGAGGCGGTCTCGGGGTCGCTCACCGACATCGTCCGCAACCTGAAGGCGTTGCCGGGCGACGACATCGGCGTTCACGGCAGCATCGAGCTCGCGCAGTCACTCCTCGCCGAGGGGCTCGTCGACGAGCTGCACCTGGCCGTCGCGCCCGTCGTCGACCCCGAGGGTCGACGCCTCTTCGAGCGGGCCACCGACCTCACGCGCCTCCAGCTCGTCAGCGCGACCCCGACGTCGACCGGCGCCCTCTGGCTGGTCTACCGACCCGCCGACGCCGAGTCCCGCTGACCCGATGTCCCGTCGACGCGGTAGCCGCCCACGGCCCGCGTGGACTGCGCGGACAGGACCGCCCCGTCGCTCTGGTGCGAGAGCACCGACAGCCGCGACATGTTCGACAGCAGCGAGCCGGCGCTCATCGACGACCCGATCGACAGGAACGACGCGAACGAGCCCACACTTGCGATCGAGAGCACCGACCCGACGCTCCCGATCGAGAGCACCGAGCCGGTCGACCCGATCGACAGGAACGAGTCCCGCGACGCGATCGACCACTTCCCACTGCGCGCTGGGGCCATGACCGCAGCCTAGGCAGGTCCGGGAGCCTCAGGAAGTGGCGCCTCGACGTCGAGGTCGACGACGTAGCCGTTGAAGGCGAGGCCCGGCACGTCGTCCGTGCCGTCGGCCGACCGGACCGTGCGCAACTCACCCGGCACCCAGTGCGACTCGCGCACGAAGGTCGCGTGCGCGGCGCGGATCGCCCGCACCGTGCCGTGCACCACCGGCGCATCCTCGGCAACGCCACCGTGGTGCTCCTCGGCGTGGGTGAGGCGCGCCGCGACCTCGGGGCCGACGACGTCGTCGAGGACCCGTCCACGCGGCAGGTCGCGCAGCGTCCAGCCGACCCGGTCTCCGACGGCGAAGGGCTCGCCACAGCACTGCATCTGCCAGGCATCGACCCACACGACGTAGCGCACGACCCCACTGTGCCAAGGAAGGCTCCGAGACCCCACCCTGTTTCAGCGCGTCCTCCGTGAGGGACGCAGGACGGGACGTACCGTTGACGTCCCGCACGCCACCGGGCCCCTGTGCCGTGGCGTCCCGTCTCCGGTCCCGCGAGGACCGGCCGCACCCCTCGGCCTCACCACCTCAGGAGCCTGCATGAGCACCGTGTCCACCAGCGGCGCGACCGAGCCGTCGCACGTCACGCAGACGCGGACGGCATACGACACGGTGGCGGTCGACTACGCGCGGCTGCTCGACGGCGAGCTCGCCCGGAGCCCGCTCGACCGGGCCCTGCTCGGGCACTTCGCCGAGCTCGTCGAGAGCGGCGGCGGCGGTCCGGTCGTCGACGTCGGGTGTGGACCCGGGCGGATCACCGGGCACCTCGCGAGCCTCGGTCTCGACGTCAGCGGCATCGACCTCTCACCCGCGATGGTCTCCGAGGCGCAGCGCCGACACCCCGACATCGCCTTCAGCACCGGCAGCCTGGCCGCGCTCGACCTCGCCGACGCGTCGGTGGCCGGCGTCGTCGCGTGGTACTCCGTCATCCACAGGCCGCCGCCCCTGCTGCCCGACGTCTTCGCCGAGCTGCACCGGGTCATCCGTCCGAACGGCCTGCTGCTCCTGGCCTTCCAGCTCGGGGGGTTCACGGTGCGCCACGAGCAGGCCTACGGCCACGAGGTGACCTTCGAGGCGCACCGGCACGACCCCGACAGCGTGACCGGTCAGCTCGGCCAGGCCGGCTTCCGGGTCACGGTCCGCACCGAGCGCGCTGCCCAGGACTACGAGAAGACGCCGCAGGCGTTCCTCCTCGCCCGGCGCGAGTGACGCGGGGCGGCTGGTCTGTCCAACCTCAGGAAGGAATCGGGTGGCCCGCCCGTTGTCGCCTCAGACGCCCCCACCCCGGGGACCGACCGAAGAGGAGCTCAGCGTGCGCGCGATCTGGAACGGCAAGGTCATCGCGGAGAGTGATGACACCGTGGTCGTCGAGGGCAACCACTACTTCCCCCGCGAGTCCGTCGACGACAGCGTGCTCGTCGACAGCGGCACGCAGACGACGTGCCCGTGGAAGGGCCAGGCGTCGTACTTCTCGCTCGCCGTCGACGGAGACACCAACCGCGACGCGGCCTGGTACTACCCGAACCCCAAGAGTGCCGCCGCGGAGATCGCCGACCGCGTCGCGTTCTGGCGCGGCGTCACCGTCACCGACTGAGCCCGCCCACACCGCCAGCTCCCCCACTCGCAACACACCGAGCAGTCGCCAACCGTGACGGTTGCAACCGGCAGGGTTGACCGTTCTTCGGTGTGTTGCGGGGGCGGGTGCAGGGGCGCCGGGGCGGTAGGTCAGTCGTCGAGGCCGAGGATGCAGGCCGTGCCGAGGTCGACGAAGCCGACCCGACGGTAGATCCCCGCCGCGGCGTCCGAGCCCGCCGACAGGAACACGGTCTCGACGCCCCGGTCCCGGCAGGTCGCGACGAGGGTGCTCGTGATGGCGGTGCCGTGCCCACGGCCGCGGTGGCCCGGCGGCACCGCGATCCCCATCAGCTCGGCCACGTCGCCCCGGGGTGCCGCCGAACCGGCGCCGCACAGGCGGTTGCCCTCGAACGAGGCCACGACGACGAGGTCCCCGCGCTCCATGAGCTCCGGCTGTCGGCCCGGGTCCTTCGGCTCCACCTCGTCATGTCCGGCGAACCCCGCCGACACCGAGCCGAGCGCGAGTGACAGGTGCGGTTCGGCCGGGCGGAGCTCCCGAGCCCTCGGGTCGGCGGCGACCGAGACGTCGGCAGGCATGACGAGCAGCGGGTAGCGGTGCGGCTCGTGCCCCGCCGCCCGCGCCGCCGACAGCAGCGAGGGAGTCACCTCGTCGACCCACTCGATCGCGCGCGGAACGCCGAGCTCCTGCTGGCGCTCGAGCACACGGCATACGTCGTCGGCGGTGAAGGCCGCCCCGGCGCCCAGCCGCGGTCGCGCGTAGAACTGCCACCCGGTGCCCGCGTCGGCGACGAAGAGCGTGAACGGCCCCACCTGCTCGACCGTGGCGACGGCCCGCGGGACGCAGTCGTAGTACGCCTCGATGCGGTCCAGCCGCGCGTCGTGAGCTCGCCCCATCGCGCCACCATGACAGCCACCGCCCCCGGTGGGCGACCGAATTGCTGCAGGTCAGCGCCGCCCGCGACGGGTGCGGAGGTAGTCGGCGACGACGTACTCGCCGAGCCGCGCGATGTCTGGCGTGAAGACGCGACCGCCGGCGCGCCGCGCGACGGCGTCGACGAAGCGGGCGAGCCCCGGGTCGTCACCGAGCATGAAGACGTTGAGCTGGGCGCCGGACCGCCGCAGCTCGTCGACCTGGGCGACCGTCGCGCGCACCGTCTGCTGGGTCGCCGGCCAGTGGAACGTCGGCCGGCTGTCGGACTCGAGGTGGGCCGTCGGCTCGCCGTCGGTGACGACGAGGACGACCGGCTCCGCGTCGGGGTGGCGGCGCAGGTGGCGCGAGGCGAGCATCAGCGCGTGCTGGAGGTTGGTGCCCTGCACCCACTCGGGGTCGGCCTCGGCCAGCTCGACCGGGGTGAGCCGCCGCGCCGCGAGGTTGAAGCCGATGATCTGCAGCGCGTCGTGCCGGAACCGGGTCTGCACGAGGTGCGAGAGCGCGAGCGCCGTCTGCTTCATCGGCCCCCAGCGACCCTCCTGCATCATCGAGAACGACATGTCGACGCACAGCGCGACAGCCGCCACCGCGCGCCGCTCGGTCTCGGCCACCTCGAAGTCCTCGACGAGCAGCTCCACCCCACCGGACGGGTGGTATGCCGTGTCCGCCGCGCGCGTGGCGCCGTGCCCGCGCGACGGGGCGGGGTCACCCACCCCCACAGTCGAGGGGGCACGGCGTCCCGCCCGGGCGTTGCGCTGGAGGGCGTTCGAGACGGTGCGGACCGTGTCGATGGGCAGCTCGTCGCCGAACTCCCACTGGCGGCTCAGCCCGGTGAGCTCGTCGGCCTGGCCGGCGGCGCGGTCATCGTGGTCGCCGCGGCCGGCCGCCTCGACCCGCTCGAAGACCCGCTTGAGCGCCGTCTCACCCAGCCGGCGCACGGCCCGCGGGGTCAGGCGCAGGCCGTCGTCGCCGCGCGAGACGTAGCCCTGGCGTTCGAGCTCGCGCTCGAGCTGGCGCAGGGCCTCCATGTCGCGGGCGGCGTCGGCGCCGAGGTACTGCTCGAGGCGCTCCACGTCGACGTCGTCGAGGGTCGCTCCGAAGTAGCTCTGCCCGAGCTGCTCGCCGAGCTGCTCGAGGTCGGCGAGCTCGGCCACCGCCCCGACGGCGTCGCCGTAGCCCATCGGCTCGCCGCCCTGACCCTGCTGCACGGGACTGCGCCGGTCGAGCCCGGGGCGCAGCGCCCGCAGGTTGTCCGAGAGCTGCGCCATCTGCGACGCGAGGTCGGGGTCGCCGAGGGCGTCGGACATGAGCTGGCCGAGCTGCTCGCGCTGCTCGGGGGTGAGCGAGGCCATGAGCCGGTCGGCGGCGGCCTGACGCCGGGCGAGGGCGTCGATGAGCTCGACGATGGACTCGGGCTGCTCCGGGAAGAGGTCGCCGTGCTTGTCCATGAAGTCGCGGAACTGGTCCTCGGTGTCCTCGCCGCGCGCGTGCGCGGCAAGGAGCTGGTTGAGGTCGGCGAGCATGTCCTTAACAGCCTGCATGGCCTGCCGTGACTGCGGGTCGTTGCCGGACAGGGCCTGCGTGAGCCCCTCGAACTGGGCCCCGACGACCTCGCGCTGGAGCATCTGCTGGATCTGCTCGTAGGTCTCCTTCGCCTCCGGCGAGTGCCACTCGTAGTCACCGAGGGCGCGCACGGCGCCGGCGACGTCGTCGGGGATCGTCGCGAGGTCCATCTCGGCGAGACGGGCGTCGTCGCCGGACTCACCGGCCAGGGTGTCTCCCTCCTCGGCGAGCGCCTGGTCGAGCATGGCGCGCACCTGGTCGAGCGTGCCGCCGAGGTCACCGCGCCGGCGCGCGGCCTCGCGCAGCCGGCGGACGCGTTCGGCGAGGTCGTCGAGGCCGCGCCGGCCGTCCATGCCGCGCCGCAGCAGCTCGCGCAGCGCCTCACGCAGCGAGCCGCCCGCCAGGACGTCCTGACCCACCTCGTCGAGCGCCGAGCGGACGTCGAAGGGTGGCGCGAGCGGGTCGGGCCCGCCGTGCCAGGGGGTGTAGCGGAACCGCCCGTGCACGTCCCCACCCTCGCCCGGCCCGAGCGGCGTCATCGCCCGCGCCCCCCGCCCGCCTGCACCCGCACCTGCACCCGCACCTGCACCCGCAACACACCGTGCAGGTCGCAACTCACCGGGATCGGATGCCGGTGCGTTGTGACTTTCTCGGTGTGTTGCGAGGTGGAGCGTGTCGGGTCGAGGCTGTGGGGCACGGTGTCAGGCCCCGTAGACGGTGCGGCCGGCGACGGAGTCCTTGTCGATGCGTCGCGTCAGGTGCAGGCCCTCGAGCACGAACTCGATCGCGGCCGCCACCTGCCCCGGCGTCGCGTCGTCGCCGTGGCCGAGCCGGTCCAGCACCTTCGACAGGCCCGACACCGGACCCACCTGGGTGAGCAGGTCGGCGCCCGGCACGAGCTCGCCGGTCTCGACGACGGCCCCCTCGGCGAAGAGGTTGGTGAAGCCGGTGAGGTCGAGGCCCGACAGCCGCGACCGGTAGGTCTCGGCGACGGCGAGCCGGAGCAGGTGCGTCAGCACGTCGCGCTCACGCCCCTCCTCGCCCATCTCGAACTCGACCTTGCCGAGGAGGGTGGGCACGACGGTGGGGACGTCGCAGACGCGGGCGACGGCATACGCCTCCCCCGAGCGGGCGGCCCGGCGCAGCGCGGAGCCGGCCACGCCCTCGGCGGCCGCGATGGCGAACCGCGCGGACACCCCCGACCGCTGGTCGACCGCCGACGACTCGCGCAGCCCGCGGGTGAAGCGCGCCACGACCTCGAGGAGGTGCTCGGGCACGTCGGCGACGAGCACCGACTCCTGCGCGATGAGGGCGACCTCGTCGGCGACCTCGGTCGGGTAGTGCGTGCGGATCTCGGCGCCGAAGCGGTCCTTGAGCGGCGTGATGATGCGGCCGCGGTTGGTGTAGTCCTCGGGGTTGGCCGTGGCCACGAGCAGCAGGTCGAGCGGCAGGCGCAACGAGTAGCCGCGGATCTGGATGTCGCGCTCCTCGAGGACGTTGAAGAGGGCGACCTGGATGCGCTCGGCGAGGTCGGGCAGCTCGTTGAGGCCGAAGATGCCGCGGTTGCTTCGCGGCACGAGGCCGTAGTGCACCGTCTCGGGGTCGCCGAGCGTGCGCCCCTGCGCCACCTTGACCGGGTCGACGTCGCCGACGAGGTCACCGACGCTCGTGTCGGGCGTCGCGAGCTTCTCGGTGTAGCGCTCGCTGCGGTGGCGCCACACGACGGGCAGGTCCTCACCGAGCTCCCCGAGCATCCGCCGGCAGCGCACGCACGACGGCTGGTGGGGGTCGTCGCCGATCTCGCAGCCCTCGACGACGGGGCTCCACTCGTCGAGCAGGCCGGCGAGCGTGCGCATGAGGCGCGTCTTGCCCTGGCCGCGCTCGCCCAGCAGGACGAGGTCGTGACCGGCGAGCAGGGCCGTCTCGAGCTCGGGCAGCACGGTCTCGTCGAAGCCGACCATCCCCGGGAACGCGTCCTCACCGGCCCGCAGCCGGGCCAGCAGGTTCTCGCGGAGCTCGCTCTTGACGCTGCGGTGCACGTGGCCGGAGGCGCGCAGCTCGCCGAGGGTCGAGGCGTCGGTGTCGGGGCGGGTCATTGCTTCACGCTACGTCCGACTCCCGACCGTGTCGAAGGGTCCGTCGAGGGCTGGGCACCCGTCGGCCGATCTCCGGGCGCCGTGGCCGTAACGCCTGCCGGAGTTCCTCGTTGTTCGGGTGGTGTCGGGCGCTGCCCGGCTTCCGTATGCCGTGTCCCCCCGGTCCGTCGAGCAGCGTGACGGTCCGCGGGTGGCCCGGACACTGCTCCACCCCGCTCAGCAACGGCGTCACCGGCGTCACCGGCGTCACCGACGTCACCGACGTGCTGTGCGACCTCACCTCCATGCATCACGGCACGACCCCTGGGCTGCTCCCGGGGTCGTGCCGTGGCGTGGTGTGGTCGGTGTCGAACGACGCCGAGGTCGGTCGCCGATGTCAGTCGGTCGAGGACTCCGAGCGGTCGCCGGCCCAGTCGGTGTGGAAGGTCCCCTCGCGGTCGACGCGCGTGTACGTGTGGGCACCGAAGTTGTCGCGCAGCGCCTGGATGAGGGCCGCCGGCAGGCGGTCGCGGCGCAGCCCGTCGAAGTACGCGAGCGACGACGCGAAGGCCGGCGCGGGGACGCCACGCTCGGCCGACACGGCCACGACGCGGCGCCACGCCTGCACGCCCTCGCCGATGGCGTCGGCGAACCACGGCGCGGTCAGGAGGGTCTCGAGACCGGGCTCGGCGGCATACGCCTCCTTGATGCGGTCGAGGAAGCGGGCTCGGATGATGCAGCCACCGCGCCAGATCGTCGCGACCTCACCGAGGTCGAGGTCCCAGCCGTGCTCCTTCGAGCCGGCGGCGAGCTGGTCGAAGCCCTGGGCGTAGGCGACGATCTTCGAGGCGTAGAGGGCGGCTCGCACGTCGTCGACGAAGGCGTCCCGCTCGACCTCACGCTGCGTCGAGGGGTCGAGGTCGGCGAGGTCCGCGAAGGTCGTGCGCACCGCGGCGCGCTGGCTCGTGTGGCCCGACAGGCTCCGGGCGAAGGTGGCCTCGGCGATGCCCGTGACGGGGATGCCGAGGTCGAGGGCGCTCTGGACGGTCCAGCGCCCGGTGCCCTTCTGCTCGGCGGCGTCACCGACGACGTCGACGAACGGCTTGCCCGTCGAGGCGTCGGTGTGGGCGAGCACGTCGGCGGTCATCTCGATGAGGAAGGACTCGAGGTCGCCCTCGTTCCACTCCCGGAAGACGTCGGCGATCTCGGACGGCTCGAGGCCGAGGACGCTGCGGAGCAGGTCGAAGGACTCGGCGATGAGCTGCATGTCGGCGTACTCGATGCCGTTGTGGACCATCTTGACGAAGTGGCCGGCGGCGTCGGGACCCAGGTGCGCGGCGCACGGTGTGCCGTCGACCTGGGCGGCGATCGACTCGACGACCGGCGCGAGGCGCTCGTAGGCGTGGTCGGACCCTCCGACCATGATCGAGGGGCCGTTGAGGGCGCCCTCCTCACCGCCCGAGACGCCCATGCCGACGAAGTGGATGCCCTTCTCGGCGAGCGCCTTCTCGCGGCGGAGCGTGTCGGCGAAGTGGGCGTTGCCGGCGTCGACGAGGATGTCGCCCTCGTCGAGCAGCGGCACGAGCTCGTCGATGACGGCGTCGGTCGGCGCGCCGGCCTTGACCATGACGATGATGGCTCGCGGCTGCTCGATGGCGGCGACGAAGTCCTCGACCGTCTCCGCCCCGACGAAGTCGCCCTCGTCGCCGAACTGCTCCACGAGGCTCGTCATCCGCGAGGTCGTGCGGTTGTGGACCGCCACCGTGTGGCCGTGGCGGGCGATGTTGCGGGCGAGGTTGCGGCCCATCGTGGCGAGGCCGGTGACGCCGATCGTTGCGCGTGTCTCCATGGGAGCGACAACCCTCGCGCGGTCCGGTCCATTCCGGCGCTGTCCACCCCTCGGCCTGAGCCGGCCCGCGCGGGGGTGTGTCGATGCGGTTGGGTGGTGCCATGGACACCGAGCAGTGGCGCGCCCGCATCCGGGCGCTCGCGGCCGAGCTCACGGGCGACGACGGTCCGGCGGCAGACGGTCCTGCGGCAGCACGCGAGGCCGCCGTCGACGCCGCGCGCTCCCTCGGGCGACTGGCCGACGCGCTCGATGCCGGAGAGGGAGACGGAGGGGGCGCCGCCGCTGCAGGCAGACCCGCTCCGGTCGAGGTCGTCGTGCCGGTGCTCGGTGTCGACGGCTGCAAGGCGGGCTGGGTCGGCGCGCTGCTCGAGCCCGGTGCGCCGCGCCCGCGCATCGTCGTCGCACCGACGATCGGCGAGCTCGTGGCGATGGTGCGCGAGTCGACCGGCATCGCCGTCGTCGGCATCGACATCCCGATCGGTCTGCCCGACAGCACGATCCGGCAGGCGGACCGGCTCGCGCGCCGGGCGCTGCCGGGCAAGTCGTCGTCGATCTTCTCGACGCTGACCCGCTCGGCGTATGCCGCCCCCACCCGACTCGAGGCCGACGCCGTCAACCGTGGCCTCGTCGGTCAGGGGGTCGGCGCCCAGGCGTTCGCGCTGCGCGACAAGATCGTCGAGGTCGACGCCTGGCTGCGCACCCGGCCCACCGTCACCGTGCTCGAGGTCCACCCGGAGCTGTCCTTCGCGACGATGACCGGGTCCCCGATCCTCGTGGGCAAGAAGACCGACGAGGGACGGGACGAGCGCCTCGCCGCCCTCGCCGCAGCAGGGATCGCGCGCCCGTCCGTGCTCAAGGGCCAGGGGTATGCCGCCGACGACGTGCTCGACGCGTGCGCGGTCGCCTGGTCGGCCGTGCGGCACACCACCGGCCTGGCGCGGCCGCTGCCCGACCCACCCGAGGTCTTCTCCGACGGCATCCCGGCCGCGATCTGGGCCTGAGCGGCGCGCGCCGGCGGGCATGTCCGACGATGGGTGCCATGCACATCACGGTGGAGGACCTCGCCGACCCTGTCGACACCGCCGTCATCGACCTGCTCGACGGGCACGTCTCGCAGCTGCGGTCGATCTCACCGCCCGAGAGCACGCACGCCCTCGACCTCGACGGCCTGCGCGCGCCGGGGGTGAGCCTGTGGGTGGCCCGCGACGGTGACGAGGTGCTCGGCTGCGGGGCCCTGACCGAGGTCGCGCCCGGGCACGGCGAGGTCAAGTCGATGCGCACCGCCCCGCGGGCCCAGCGGCGAGGAGTCGCACGGGCGGTGCTGGCGCAGATCCTCGCGGAGGCGCGCCGCCGCGGCCTGTCCCGGGTCAGCCTCGAGACCGGCTCGGACGACTTTTTCGCCCCGGCGCGGGCGCTCTACGCCGCGCACGGCTTCACCGAGTGCGGTCCGTTCGGCTCCTACCGGCTCGATCCGCACAGCACCTTCCTGACCTTGGAGCTCTGACCGGGTCCCGACACCCCTCGCCGCACGTGAACGAGGTATGCCGTCGCGCCCGGGCGCGACGGCATACCTCCACTCGACGTCGACCAGATCGCCGAGGCGGCGGGCATGTCGCGCCGGACCTTCTTCCGCTACTACGACAGCAAGGAGGAGCTCGTCCTCGAGCGCCTCCTCGAGTCGGGCGAGGCGGTCGTCGAGGCGATACGTGCCCGACCGGCCGACGAGTCGGCGTGGACGGCCCTGCGCGGCGCGCTCGATGCCATCGTGACCCTGCAGGAGACGCACGCCGAGCGGTCCCGGCCGCTGCAGCTCATGCTCCAGACCGAGACGGTGCTGCGCAGCACCGTGACCGAGCAGCACCGCCGCTGGCTCGAGGCCCTGTCGCCGCTCGTCGGGGAGCGCATGCCGCGCCGTCGCGGGCACCGGGGGCCCGACGTGCGTGCGGCGGCGCTGACGAGCAGTGCCCTGGCCTGCCTCGAGATCGCGCAGGCGACCTGGGCCGCCGACCCCTCCGTGCGACTTGCCCCCCTGCTCGACGAGCTCATGGGCGCGGTCTCACCGCTGGACTGACCTGCCCCACGCTGACGAGGTATGCCGTCGCGACCGGGCGCGACGGCATACCTCCACCCAGCGCAGCGGGGTCGTCAGCCGCCGACGGCGGTTCGCAGGGCTCCGGCGGTGGCGTTCCAGCCGGGCTGGGTCGGGTGGACGAACTCGGCGGTGTCCCGTCCGGGAGTGCCGACCGGCACGAGCCACGCGTTCGAGTCGTCGGCGACGACGTGCGGGTCGAGGCCGTGCACGCGGCCGCCCCAGGCCGCCTTGACCGTGTCGACGAAGTGGTAGTTGTCGGCGCCAGGCTCGGCGTTGAGCTCGGAGATGCCCCGGGCCTGGAGCTGGTCGCCGAGGCGCTGGAGGTCGTTGAGGGCCGTGCCGGCGTCGTAGACCGGCGCGGCCTCGGGGATGCCGTAGCTCTCCGTGTCGATGAGGAAGGGGTAGCTGAGCAGGTAGACCTGCGCGTGCCCACCGGACTTCTGCTCGACGGCGCGCAGGGCGTCCTTGGTGCGCTCGACCATCGTGGGCGCCTTGGCCGTCGCGGCGTTCAGCGCCTGCTTGCAGCTCGACGGGTCACGCGGGGTCAGGCAGTCGACGACGATCGTCGAGAAGCCGATGTCGTTGCCGCCGATGGTGACGAAGACGTAGTCGGTGTCGGGTGTCACCGCATCGATCTGCGCCCGCGTGGTGAGCTGGCACGAGACGGTGCCGGTGTAGAGGTCGTTGACGCCGGCACCCGCGACGAACGTGTACGTGTAGGAGAAGTCGGGCTGCGCCGGGACGCCGCAGAGGCGCTCGGTCTCGGCGCGCTTCAGCCACTCGCTCCTCTGGTCGGGGTACTGGTTGGGGTCGATCGAGTAGGTCGCGGACTTCGTGGAGGCGTTGCCCAGGTCGCGCGGCGCGAGGATGTCGGCGACGACCCCGCCGCTGCACGCGACATCGGTGTAGGTCGCGCCCATGGAGGCCGCGACCTGCGAGCCGTAGTTGTCGGGCGAGCGGTAGCAGTCACGCTCCTCGTAGGTGCCCGTGCCGTTCCCGGCGGAGTAGGAGTCGCCGAGCTGGACCACGTGCGGCGTCGTGGTCGCGCCGGCGGACGGAGCGCCGGACGCCAGCGCGGCGGTCGCGGCGAGGGCTGCCACGAGGGCTGCCGCGGCGCGGGCGAAGCGGGTGGTGCGTGAGGAACGGGGCACGGCTGGACTCCTTCGTCCGGTGTCGGTCTCGGAGGAGAACGAGTCCGTCACCGGAGAGGTCACGCGCCGGTCGGGGTCGGGGGTCGAGCGAGACGAGGTGTGCCGTCGCGAACCGGCGCGACGGCATACCTCGTCTGCGGGTGCCTGGGCTCAGCCCTGCGCGAGCTGGGACACGTCGTCCCACTTCTCCCACGTCTCGATCCGCGAGGCGTAGTCGGCCTTGGCGATCGAGAGCGGGGCCGCGCCGAAGAAGACGCGCAGCGGCGGCTCCTCCGCGTCGACGACCTTGAGCACGGCGGCGGCCGACGCCTTGGGGTCGCCGGGACCGGAGGTGTTGCGGGCCGCGCGCTCGCGGTGGGTGCGCTCGCGGATGTCGTCGTAGGTCGGCAGCGGGTCGGAGTGCTTGGCGGACGGGCCTGCCCAGTCCGTCGAGAACCCACCCGGCTCGATGAGCGTCACGTGGATCCCGAACGGCGCGACCTCCTGGGCCAGCGACTGGCTCAGGCCCTCGAGCGCCCACTTCGAGGCGTGGTAGGCCCCGACGATGGGGAAGGCGGAGATGCCACCGATGGAGCTGACCTGGATGATGTGGCCCGATCCCTGCTCGCGCATGATCGGCAGCGCGGCCTGCGTCACCCAGAGGGCGCCGAAGAAGTTCGTCTCCATCTGGTGGCGCACGTCGGCCTCGCTCAGCTCCTCGACGAAGCCGAAGTGGCCGTAGCCGGCGTTGTTGACGACGACGTCGAGGCGGCCGAAGCGCTCGTGCGCCTGCTTCACGGCGGCGATGTCGGCGTCGCGGTCGGTGACGTCGAGGGCGATCGGGAGCAGCCGGTCCCCGTAGAGCTGCGCGAGGTCGTCGAGGGTGCTGGTGTCGCGGGCGGTCGCGGCGACGTTGTCGCCCCGCTCGAGGGCGGCGGCCGCCCACTCGCGACCGAACCCACGGGACGTTCCGGTGATGAACCACGTTTTCGTCATGCGTTCGACGCTATGACTTCGAGTGCGCTCCAACGCAAGCCGCGCTGGTCGGTCCCGCCGACCGAAACGTCGTCGTCACACCGATCTCACCGGGGTGCAACCTCGGGGAGGCAGTGTGGTCAGTGACGGCTTCGCACGCGTGATCGCGAAGTGCATGCGATGAGGCCGCCGCGGGGTCGTCCGTCGTGATCCGCGTCCCCGCGAAGGAGCAGCCATGAACCGCATGAGGTCGATCGTCCGATGGCTCGACGAGTACACCCTCTGGGCCTTCAACCCCGCCGTCCGTTCGAGGTGATGCAGGGTGATGCAGGGTGATGCGAGGTGATGCCGGCGGCCACTCCGGTGCCGGCATCACCTCGAACAGGTTGTGGGTCAGTCGGTCCCGGTGGGACGGGGAGGGCGCGCGGCTCGGGCGAGCCACGTGAGGGCCTCCTCGGCCGTGCGGAGCACCGAGATGTGCCCGTCCTCGGGCTGCAGCCAGAGCTCGGCACCGGGGATCGCGCCGGCGAGCCACTCGCCGTGCGCCGGCGGCACCATGCGGTCCGCGCCGCCGTGGACGACGAGGGTCGGAGCGGCGATGCCGGCCGGGTCGAACCCCCAGTCGGTGACGTAGGCGAGGTCGTCGTCAATGAGGGCCGCCGGGCCTGCTGCGAGAGCGGGGCCGACGACGGACCCGAGCCAGCCCCACGGCCCCTCGAAGGCCTGCTCGTCGGCGGGCACGAAGCCGAAGTCGACCTGCCCCTGGGGCACGAGAGCCGCGGCCGCCTCGTGCGCCTCCTTGACCGCACGCCCGGCGGCGGCCGCCCGCAGCGAGGCCTCACCGCCCGGGGCCATGCCGTCGAACCAGTCGAGCTCCGGTACGCCGAACGGCGCCACCGGCGAGATGCTGACGACCCCGAGCACCCGATCGCCGAGCAGGGCCGCCGGCGCGAGCGCATGGGTACCCCCACCCGAGTGACCCATCACCGCAAAGGGGCCCACACCGAGCGCGTCGACCGCGGCCGCCACGTCCCGGGCGGCTGACGCGACGTCCCGGTCGGGGCGGGGGGTCGAGCCGCCGTAGCCCGGGCGGTCGTAGGACACCCACCGGATGCCGAGACGCGCCGCCGCGTCGAAGAGCGGGCGGGGCGGCGCACCGATGTTGGGCGTCCCGTGGTGCCACACGACGACGAGCGGCTCGACGCCTGGCGTCCCGGGGTCGCCCGTGTCGTAGACGTGCAGCACGTGACCGTCGCCGAGGTCGACGTCGCGCTCGGTCACCGGGCTCGGTGGAGTGGTCGGGGTCTCGCTCACAGGGCTTCGGCCTTTCGTCGGAGGTGGTCCTGCTCGGGGATGCTCGTCGTCAGGCGTGACGCGAGCAGGTAGCTCTCGCGGGCCTGCTCGGTGTCGCCGGCCAGCTCGAGCAGGTGCGCCCGTACGGCGTGCAGTCGGTGGTGCCGGGCGACCCGCCTGTCCTTCTCGAGGTCGGCGAGGACCGCGAGACCCGCCGCCGGACCCTCGACCATGGCGAGGGCCACGGCCCGGTTCAGGGTGACCACCGGGCCGGGCGCCAGCTGCTCGAGCAGCCCGTAGAGCGCGAGCACCTGCTCCCAGTCGGTCTCGGCGGCCGACGGCGCCTCGTCGTGCACCGCGGCGATGGCCGCCTGCACCTGGTAGGGCCCGAGCCTCGTCCGGGTCAGGGCATCCGTGACGAGGGCGACGCCCTCCCGGACGTATGCCGTGTCCCACCGCGTGCGGTCCTGCTCGGCGAGCGGCACGAGCTCTCCGGCCGCACTGGTGCGGGCGGGTCGGCGCGCCTCGGTCAGGAGCATGAGGGCGAGCAGGCCCGCCACCTCGCCGTCGTCGGGCAGCAGCGTGCGCACCTGCCGGGTGAGGCGGATCGCCTCTGCCGTCAGGTCGATCCGGTGCAGTGCGTCACCGGTGCTCGCGGTGTGACCCTCGGTGAAGACGAGGTAGAGCACGTGGAGCACCTCCCTCAGCCGGTCGGGCACGTCGTCGGGTGCCGGCATGACGAACGTGGCGCCCGTGTCGCGAATCTGTCTCTTGGCGCGGCTGATCCGTTGGGCCATCGTGGCCTCGGGCACGAGGAAGGCATGGGCGATCTCGGCAGTCGTCAGACCCCCGACAGCCCTGAGCGTCAAGGCGATCCGGGCCGCGGGCGTCAACGCCGGGTGGCAGCAGAGGAGGAGCAGCGTCAGGGTGTCGTCCTGTTCGGACGACCCGACGGCATACGGGGACGGGGCGACGAGGCTGTCCGCGGGCACCCGGGTCGCATCGGCGAGCTCGCGACGGGCGCGGGCCTCGTCGCTGCGCAGCGCGTCGATGAGGCGCCGCGAGCCGACCCGGATGAGCCACGCCTTGGGGTCGACGGGCACGCCCTCCTCGGGCCACTGGGCGGCGGCGGCGAGCAGTGCCTCCTGCGCGGCCTCCTCGGCGCGGTCGAAGTCCCGGTAGCGGCGCACGAGCGCGCCGATGACCTGTGGCGTCACGCTGCGCCACAGGTCGTCGGTCACCACGGGTCCGCTCACTCCCACGAGCCCGTTCAGAGGTCCTCGGCCGATCCGCCCATGAGCGGGCGCACCTCGACGGCGGCGAACCGGGCGTCCGGGAAGCGCCCGGCGATCTCCTCGGCGCGCTCGGGCGTGGCGCAGTCGACGACGAAGTAGCCGGCCATCTGTTCCTTCGCCTCGACGAAGGGGCCGTCGGTGACGAGGCTCTCGCCGTCACGCACCCGGACGCTCCTCGCGGTGAGCGGGTCGGCGAGCGCCTGGGCGGTCACGAGCTCACCCGACTCGCTGATCTCGGCCATCAGCTCCTCGAAGTCACGCAGCATCGCCGCCCGCTCGTCGCCGGTCATCGCCGCGGCCTCGGGCGTGCGCAGGAAGATCGGGTGACCCCACGTCTGCGGGTTGCTCCAGATCATGAGCAGGTACTTCACGTCGGCTCCTTCGTCCTGGCGGCGTCGTCCGGCGTCCGCCACGTTCGTCGCGTCCGTCGCGTGGGTCGCGTGGGTCGCGTGGGTCGCGTGGGTCGCGTTCGTCGCCGGGTCATGGGACGTCGGAGCGGGGCCCGCCATCTCGACACGTGCCCGACCCTTCCACAGACTCCCCTCGCTCGGGCGCCGCGATAGCGTCACATCGTGTCAGCCGACAACCTCCCCCAGCCGCCCCCGGCAGGGCTCGACGAGCGCGCTGCCGAGGCGGAGCGGTCGGTGACCACGCTCTTCGCAGGCTCGCTCGGGGGACTGCCGCTGACGCACCTGGCGCGGGTCGCCCATCCCGCGCCGACGGGGTCGGGGCCGGCCGGTCGGTTCCGGGGGCCGTGGCACTACTGGTGGCAGGCGCACTACCTCGACGCGGTCGTCGATGCCGGCCTGCGCGCCCTGCGGACGGGAGACCGGACGGCCGCGCTGCAGCACGCCGCTCGCGCGGACCGCCTCCTCAAGACGATCCGCCTGCGCAACGGTGCACGGTGGGTCAACGACTTCTACGACGACATGGCCTGGCTCGCCCTGGCCGCCGGCCGGCTCCGCGACCTCCACGAGCAGATCGGCCGCACGGCCCGCACGCGGCGCCTGCGCTCTGCGGGACGCCACCTCACCGCGCAGCTGCGCGCGGCCGAGACCGACGACCTCGGCGGCGGCCTCTTCTGGAGCCGGGACCGCGACTTCAAGAACACTCCCGCCACCGGCCCGGCCGCCCTGCACCTGGCGCGCCTCGGCGAGGTCGAGGAGGCACGCCGGCTCGTCGACTGGCTGTACGCACGCCTGTGGTCGCCGGAGAGCGGACTCGTGCAGGACGGCATACGCCTCACCGCCGGCACGGAGGTGCTCGTGCCGGACGTCTGGTCCTACAACCAGGGCCCGGTGCTCGGCGCGCTCCTGACGCTCGGCGACCCCGAGAGCCTCGGTCGGGCGAGCGCGCTCGTGGCCGCCGTCGACGCGGGGCTGACGATGGTCGTGGACGGCACGCGAGTGCTCCGGACCCACGGTGGCGGCGACGGTGGACTGTTCACCGGCATCCTCGTGCGCCACCTCGCCCTCGCCGCGGCTCCCGGCTCCGGGCTGGGCGCCGAGGCACGTGCCACGGCCCGCCGGCTCGTCGACGACACGGCGCAGGCACTGTGGCGTGGACGCGCCGGCCTCGCCGTAGCCGGCCGCCGGGACCCGATGGTGTTCCCCCTGGCACCCGGTGAGGCGGCCCCCCGGATGCCGCTCGAGCTGTCGCCGCAGCTGCAGGCCTGGATCGTCCTCGAGGCCGCCGCCACTCTCGCCTGAGCCGACCGACGACCGTTGGTATGCCGTCCCGCCCGTTCCAGGCGTGTCGCGCGGCGTGTCGTGGGGCTGGGAAGACCAACGGTCGTCGGTCGGCGCAGGTCTCGGATCGGGCAGGTCTCGGATCGGGCACGAGGCTGGGAGCGGGCTGGGAATCGGGGCCGGTCCGGGTGAGACTCGAGGCGTGCGCACTCCCCGAGCTCTCGCCGCCCGCCTGACCACCGGTCTGACGGCGGTCCTGCTGCTCGGCGCCTGCTCCACCGCAGCCCCCACCGACGACGGGGATGGCGGCACCTCGGGACCGCGCCCCACGGCATACGCCAGCAGCACGACCACGCCACCGGCCACGAGCGCTCCGACCCCGGGCACGTCCAGCCCCACCTCCTCGACGACCAACCCGACCACGACCACCCAGCCGGCGCCCGACCCGGCGTCGATCGAGGCGCTCATCGCGACGCGCTTCACCGCCGGCGACCTCCGGCTCGGCCGCGAGCAGGGCAGCACCAGCGCCTACCGGCAGTACTTCGTCACCTACGAGAGCAACGGCCTGACGATCTCGGGGCGCATCAACATCCCGCGCGGTACAGGCCCGTTCCCGGCGGTCGTGCTCGCGCACGGCTACGTCGACCCGGCTGTCTACACGAACGGCGAGACGATGCTGCGCGAACGCGACCACCTCGCCCGGCACGGCTACGTCACCCTGCACATCGACTACCGCAACCACGCGCAGTCCGACCAGGACCCGCGCAACGACGCCAACCTCCGCGCGGGCTACGCCGTCGACGCGATCAATGCCGGGCTCGCGCTGAAGAAGGCCTCCTACGTCGACCCGGGTCGGCTCGCGCTCATCGGGCGCTCGATGGGTGGTGGGGTGGTCTACACCGCCCTCGTCGTACGCCCCGGGCTCTTCCGAGCGGCCGTGGCCTACGCGCCGGTGAGCTCCGACACCGTCGACAACTTCGACAAGTGGGTGCGCCGCGACGCGTCACGGTCGGGCGCGGCGCGCGCCGTCATCGCGCGGCTCGGGACCCCCGAGGCGGAGCCGGCAGCCTGGGCGGCGACGAGCCCTCGCACCTACTTCGGGCGCATCACCGAGCCGCTGCTCATCCACCACGGAACGGCCGACGAGGAGTGCCCGCTCTCGTGGTCGCGCGAGTCGGTCGCCGCGCTCGAGGCCAGGGGCAAGTCGGTCGAGCTCGACGTCTATCCCGGCGGCCGCCACACCCTGACGTCACCGCAGTGGGACACCTCGATCCGCCGCACCGAAGCCTTCCTGGCGCGCCACCTCAGGTGAGCCCCATCAGTCGGGCACCGTTGTGCCACAGCACCGCCCGCATCCAGTCGTCGCCGAGCTCCAGCCGCGTCAGCGCCTCGACCTGGTGGGCGTACGGGTAGGGGATGCTCGGGAAGTCCGACCCCAGCACGACCCGGTCACGCAGCCCTCCGAGACGCTCGACGTAGCCGTCGGGGAAGGGCGCGAAGCGGTTCGTGAAGTCCGTGCCGCACATCGTCGTGTCGAGATGCACTCCCGCGAACTCGTCTGCGAGGTCGGCGAACTCGTGGTACTCCGGCATGCCGAGGTGGGCGATGACGAGCACGAGGTCCGGATGCCGACGAAGCACCTCGCGCACCGCCGACGGTCCGGTGTGGGTGCCGCGGATGGGCGCCGACCCGGCGTGGACGACGACGGGCACCCGGGCGGCCTCGAGCCGCGCCCAGGCCGGGTCGAGGCGCTCGTCGTCGGGCCTGAAGTCACCGACCTGGACGTGCATCTTGAAGAGGCGGGCCCCGTCGTCGAGTGCCGCCGCGACCTCGTCGCCGATGCCGGGCTCGGGGTAGAAGGTCGCGCAGTGCACCGCGTCGGGCACCCGGCGGGCGAAGTCGGCGCACCAGGCGTTGAGCCACGACACCATGCCGGGCTTGTGCGGATAGACGAGAGCCGGGACCGCCCGCAGCCCCAGGGCTCGCAGCGTCTCGAGTCGGCGCTCCTCGTCGACGCGGTACGTGATCGGCCACGGCAGCCCGTAGAGCCTCTCGGCCTCGTCGAAGTAGGCCCAGACCTTGCGCTGCATCGCCTCGGGCAGGAAGTGCACGTGCACGTCGGCGAGGCCCGGCAGACCGAGCGAGCGCACGTATGCCGGCACGTCGGCATCCGTCGCCGGCCCGGGCGTCGTCGGGCTCCCTCCCACCGTACTGTTCGACGGGCCGTTCGACGGGCCGTTCGACAGGCTGCTCAACGGGCGAGGGCGCCCATCGGGTCCCAGGCGGGCAGCACGATCGGGTCGTGGCTCAGGGCCTCCTGCAGCTCGGCCGGCAGGGCGTCGCGGCGCACGGCCACCTCGAAGACGAACTCGCCGAACCACGAGTCGTTCATCGTCATGAAGCCCTTGTCGCCCTTCTCGGTGCCCCAGCTGTTCTCGACGCGCCACCGGCGGGGCACGTCGTCGTGCAGGTCGACGCCGGTGAAGAGCATCGCGTGCGTCATGAGCGACTCGTGGTGCAGCAGCCGGTCGGCCTTGCCGAGGCTGGGCTCGGTGCCGTAGACCGCGGCGTGGTCGAAGAGCGCGGCGTCCCAGACACCGAGGTCGGCATGCGACATCTGGCCGGTGTCGCAGCCGAACCACACCGGCTCGCCACCGACGATCGCCTGCGCTGCCAGTGACTTCATGAGGTCCGGCTCGACGTTGAGGTAGGTGACGGGCGGTGCGCCGACGACGTTGCCGAGGTGCTCGACGGTGAAGGTCCGGCCGTAGGGGCTGCTCGCACGCGGGTCGTTGACGAGGCACACGTAGTCCTCGAGGGGCACGGTGACGTAGCGCTCGGCGAACTCGAGCGGCGTCATCGCGCCGTCCCGGTGGAAGCCGCCGTCCTTGTCCTTCCACTGCCACACGAACGACTCGGGCGGCGTGCCGAGGTGGATGCAGAGCAGCCGGTGGATCGAGGCGAGCACCGTCTCCTTGGCGTCCTGCAGGTCGTCGGCGTCGGAGCCGTCCGCGGCCCGGGCGCGAAGGTCGCGAGCGGCCTGGCGCAGGATCGTGCTGATGTCGCGGTTCATCAGTCGCGTGTTGCTCGAGCTCTTCGTCTCGGGCATCGCGATCTTGGGCACGAGGCCGTGCTTGACGACGAGCGCGACGAACATGTTCCACTGGCCGCCGTCCTCGGCCGGGGTCGCGAGCAGGTGGGCGACGGTGCGGTCGTCGACGTCCCGGTCGGCCGTGGCGATGATCGACTCGAGCCAGTGGTTGGCCTTCTCGAACTTGTCCCAGAAGAGCAAGTGGTTCTGCGAGAACTCGAAGTCCTTGACGCCGAGCTTCTCCCGGGCGCCGGCACGAAGCAGGTTGGTGCCGGCGAAGAGCCAGCAGCGGCCGCTCTTCTCCTGTGACGTCGCGGCCCAGTCGTCGAGCAGGTGCGAGACCGAGTGGTCGATGCTCGTCACGACCCGGCGATCGAGCGCGATGTCGTCGACCGAGGTCGTCGTGACGGCGTTCTGCAGCATCCGTGCGGTGGGGTCGGCCTCGAACGCCTTCGTGAGGCGCTCGACGAGGTCGGGGGCGAGGTCGTGCGGCATGGGCCACTCCTTCGAGCTTCTCGGGATCCTTGCATCGTATGCCGGGGGTTCCGTCCGCACGGGGGCTCCGTCCCGCAGGTCGCTCCGTCCGGCCGCGGTCGAGACGTCGCGCGCCCAGCCTCGGAGGGAGAGACGTCGCCGCGGCTCGGGCCGCCTGGAGGCGGACGCACGACACGCAGCAGGGCGTGGGCCGCGGCTCACGACTGCTGACCACGGCGCTGGAGAGCCGGTGCTAGGTTGCCGCGGTGTCGGTCTTGAGCTGGGTTGGTCGTGTCGGCGTGCTCCGCATCCTCATCCCGGTCATGGCGCTCTCTGCCCTCGTGGTCGGCGCCGGCGCCCTCGGACCCGCCCTCGCCGCCTCGCGGGGTGAGGGTCTGCCGGGGACCGTCACGGTCACCCGCGTGCAGTGCACGAAGGGTGGCTGCCAACCGTTCGGACGCTACGTCAGCATCGACGGGAGCGTGACGCTCCCCGACGCGCACCTCGACGGCGACGGAGCGGTCGGGGATCGGGTCTCCGTCGTCTACCTGGGCGAGTCGAGCCCTCCACAGGTGCACGTTCCGGGGTCGGACCTGTGGGTTCTGATCGCCCTCGCCCTGGTCGTGGCGGGCGGCTTCATCGTGTGGTGGCTCCGGGACATCGCCCGGGCGCTGCACCGACGCCTGCGGCGGCCCTCGGCCCGTCTGTAGCAGCCGCCCGCACGCGCGACGGTCAGTGCGACAGCAGCGACATGGTCGCCGCCGCGGCGGCCAGCTGGCCCGCCGCGGCCGCGGCCACGACCGAGGCCATCGGCATCGGGTGGGCCGCGAGGTGGGCCATGTCCCCCGCACCGAAGATGCGCTCACGGCTCGTCCGCGCGAGCTCGTCGACGCGCACGCCGCCCGACGGGTTGAGCTCGAGCCCGAGCTGCTCCGCGAACGGCGCCGACTGGTGCAGCACGGGCCTGACGAAGAGGCCGGCGACCTGCTCGTGCACGTGCTCGCCGTCGGCACCCGCGAGCACGACGCGTACGCCCCCGTCGTGCCGCTCTGCCCCGACGACGCGCTCGGTGCGCACGGCGACGCCCGCTGGGAGCCCGTCGGGCACGTCCTCCCCGTCCGTCAGCACGACGATCTCGGATGCGATGCGCCCGAGCAGCCCCGAGAGGTGGGGCGCGATGGCTGCCCCGAGGATGCCGACCCGCTGACCGCTGAACTCGTGGCCGTGGCAGAACGGGCAGTGCGCGACGAGGTCGCCCCACAGGGCCTCGAGACCCGGCACCGGTGGCAGGCTGTCGCGGACGCCGGTGGCGAGGACCACGGCGGCCGCGGTGACGGTCGTCCCGTCGGCGAGGCCGAGGTGGAAGGTGCCGTCGACCTCCTCGACCGTCGCGACGCGCCCCTCCCGCACGCTCACCGTTCCGTATGCCGTGAGCTGCCTCCGCGCGGCGGCGCGGAAGTCCGCCGGCGGGGTGCCGTCGTGGGCGACGACGTTGTGCATGTGGCTGACCGCGGCGTTGCGGTAGGTGCCGTCGTCGAAGAGGACGGCGTCGCGGTGGACGCGGCCGAGGCTGAGGGCGGCCTGGAGGCCGGCCGGGCCTCCGCCGATGACGGCGATCTCGGTGTGCGTGCTGGCGGTCATGGCGGCTCCTCGGGTGGACGATCGGGCGAGCGCCCGGACGGCTCTGTGCCTGATGCGAATCAGCGTGTACCTTCATGTCGACATGAAGGCAAGGACGCGTGAGGAGACCTGGACCGTCGGGGAGCTGGCGGCACGTTTCGACCTGCCGACGAACGTGCTGCGCCACTGGGAGACGCTCGGGCTCCTGACGCCGGAGCGCGACGGGTCCGGCTACCGGCGCTACGGCCGGACCGACCTCGTCCGTGTCGCGGTCATCCTCCGCAACAAGGCGGCCGGCATGACGCTCGAGCAGATCGGGGTGCTGCTCGACGGCGAGGCGGCCGGACGGCACGAGGTGCTCGAGGCCCACCTCCGCGACCTCGACGAGCGCGCCCGGTCGATCGAGCGGTCACGCGAGATGACCGAGCACGCGCTGCGGTGCACGGCGCACGACATCGTCGCCTGCCCGCGCTTCTCGCAGCACGTCGCGGACCTGACCGACGGTCGCGCTCCGACGGCGCGGATCGCCGACTGGGAGTAGGCGCCACCCTTCCGTCGACAGCGAAGCGGCCTTGGCCCAGCCGTCGACACGGGCGAGGATCGTGCCCATGAGACTGCTCGTGCTCGGAGGCACCCACCACGTCGGCCGTGCGTTCGTCGAGGCCGCGCTCGCCCGCGGCGACGACGTCACCACGGTGACCCGGGGCCGCACCGGCACCCCCGTCGAGGGCGCGGAGGCCCGGCACGCCGACCGCCTCGACCCCGACGCGCTGCGCGCGGCCCTCGGCCACGACGAGTGGGACGCCGTGGTCGACACGTGGTCGGGCGAGCCGGTGGCCGTGCAGACCTCCGCACGGCTGCTGCACGGACGCGCCGGGCACTACACGTACATCTCGTCGTGCTCGGTCTACACGTGGCCCATCGCCCCGGGCTCCGACGAGGGCGCGCCCGTCGTGTCGGGCGACCAGGCCTCGACGGACTCCTCCGACTACGCGGCGGCCAAGCGGGGCGGCGAGCTCGCCGCCCTGGCGGAGTTCGACGGTGAGGTCGCGATCGCGCGCGCCGGCCTGATCCTCGGGCCCTACGAGATCGTCGGCCGGATGCCGTTCTGGCTCAGGCGGATCGCAGCCGGCGGGCGCGTGCCGGCCCCGGGTCCCCGCGAGCGGCCGCTGCAGTACGTCGACGGCCGGGACATCGCCGACTGGGTGCTCGGGGCACATCCGGTGGGGACCTTCAACACGGTGAGCGAGCGCGGCCACACGACGATCGGGGCCCTGCTCGAGCAGGTGCGCTCCGCGACCGGCAGCGATGCAGAGCTCGTCTGGCTCGACCCGGAGACGATCGAGGCGGCCGGCGTCGAGCCCTGGACCGAGCTGCCGATCTGGGTCCCGCCGACGGGCGAGCTCGCCGGCCTGCACGCCCTCGACTCCTCGGCGGCCCGCGCGGCGGGACTGCACTGTCGGCCGATGCCCGAGACCGTGGCCGACACGTGGGCCTGGCTCCAGCGCGAGGGCCTGCCGGAGCGGCCGACGAACCGCGGCGGCGGTCCCATGGACGCCGCCGCCGAGGCCCGCCTCTGGGCCGCCCGCGCGGCCGCCACCTGAGGCCCAGCGGTCGGTCAGCGATCGGTCAGCGGTCAGTCAGCGGTCGGTCAGCGCGAGCGGGCGCGGTGGGCCGCCGCCTTGACCCGGCTCTGGCACTGGGGCGAGCAGAAGCGCCGGGTCCCGTTCTTCGAGCCGTCGACGAAGACGCGGTCGCACCCTGCCGCCTCGCACACCCCGAGCCGGCCGCCGAGGTCGGATCCGAGGGCCACCGCGAGCCCTGACGCGATCCCCGCCTGCCAGCCGCGCACGTAGCCGTCGTCGGGCCCGTGGAAGTGCAGCTGGAAGCGGCCGCCCTCGTCGGGGTCGAGGCGGGGTCGGGCGCGGGTCGTGTCGAGCAGGTCGTTCGCGATGGCCGCCGCGGCGGCGAGGTCGTCGCGCGCAGCGGCCTCGAAGACGGCCCGCGCGCTCGGCACGACCTCGAGCAGCGCCGACGCCTCGGCAGGAGTCGGCCGCGAACGCTGCTCCGGCGTCGACGTCACGTCCGCGACGCCCGCCACCAGGTCACGCCCGACCGGCGGGTCGTATGCCGTCCCGTGCGCCTCCCCGGGGCTGGCGAGGTTCACGAGCGCCACCGTCGTGTCGAGCAGCCGCTCGATGTGACTGTCGAAACGCATTTGACCAGTCACCTCTCGGATCGTAGGTTCGTGACTGCCGAAGTTTAGTTCGACAGTCAGGAGACACGATGGAGCGGAGGTCCGGGACCACCGCACTTCCGCGGCAGCTGCGGGTGCTCGTCGTGGCCCGGTGCGTCAACCGGCTCGGCGGCTTCTCCATGGCCTTCCTCGGCGTGCTGCTCGTGCGCGAGCTCGGTGCGGGCGCGGCCGAGACGGCCCTCGCGCTGACCTGCTTCGGCGTCGCGACCATCCCCTCACGCATCCTCGGGGGCCAGCTGGCCGACGGCTGGGGCCACCGCCAGACCATGCTGCTCGGGCTCGTCGGGTGCGCGGTCGCGCAGCTCGCCATCGCCGCCACCCCGACCGTCGGTGGCGCACTCGTCGGCGCGACCCTGCTCGGCCTGGCCTACGAGATCGTCGAGCCGCCGACCCAGGCCCTCGTCACCGAGCTCGTCGGCGAGGAGGAGCTGGCCTTCGCCTACTCGGCGCTCAACGCCTCGCTCGCGGTCGCGGGCGTCGCCGCCGGCCTCGTCGCCGCGGCGGTGGCCGGACTCGGGCTGCGGTGGCTCTTCGTCGTCGACGCGGCGACCTGCATGGCCTGTGCCGTCCTCGTCGCCGCCTGCGTCAGGCCGGCCCGCGCGGCGCGCCCGGGCGGGCAGCCTCCGACGCCGGCGCGCGAGCGCTGGCTCACGGCGCTGCGCGACCGACGGCTGCGCCCGGTCGTCGGCTTCGGCACCGTCGTCGCCACCGTGACGATGATCGTCGTCTTCGGCGTCCCGCTCCTCGTCGAGCAGCGGGGCATGGCGCCCGCCGCGACGGGCTGGGTCCTCGCCGCCGGCGCCGCCGCCAGCGTCCCGGGTGCCTGGCTGGCCGCCACGGTGCGCCGTCGTACCGGTGACCGAGGCGTCCTCCTCACCGGCGAGGTGACCGCCGCCGCAGGTCTCGTCGCTCTCGCCCTCGCCACCCACCCGCTCGGTCTGGCGACGGGCCTCGTCGCCTTCGACGTCGGCAGCCTGCTCGTCATCGCCACGACGATGGCCCGCGCCGGCACCCTCGCCCCCGACCGGGCCCGCGGCACCTACCTCGCCGTGCTGGGACTCACGTGGGGTCTCGCCACGTCGATCGCGCCGGCCGTCCTCGCGACGCTCGGGACGGCATACGGCCCCGGATCGCCCTTCGCCGCGGCAGCCGTGGCCCTGCTCGGGTCGGCCCTCGTCCGAGCGATTCAGTGGCCCCGGTTGCGGCGGCGGACGTCCTTGGGAGGTCGGCCGCCGGCATACGAGCGCGACGGGTCCACGACGTAGCCCTGGCGCAGCGCCTCGCGGCCCACGAGCATCCGGAAACCCATCCGGTCCCGCTTGCTCAGGGTGACCTCCGCGGGGACCGTGCGGCCGGCCAGCGTGAGGTCGAGGGTCACGACGTAGCGCTTGGTCACGTGTCCCGACGAGCTGCGCACGCTGCGGCGGTCGTGCACCGGGCACTCGAGCGTCCGGGTGTCGTCGGAAGTGTCCTGCCACGGGTGAACGGTGAAGCGGACCCACGGCTCGCCGTCGCGCTCGAACTCCTCGACGTCCTCGGCATGGAGCGACGACGTGCGCGCCCCCGTGTCGACCTTGGCCTTGAGCCACGGCAGCCCCACACCGGGCAGGGAGACCCACTCCCGCCATCCGACAGGAGTGCTTGAATAGGCCGGCCCAGACACCCGCCCATCTTGGCAGGACCCTGCATGAAACTCGCGATCCTCTCGCGCGCGCCGCGTGCCTACTCCACCCAGCGCCTGCGCACCGCCGCGCTCGACCGCGGACACCAGGTGCGGGTGCTCAACACGCTCCGCTTCGCCATCGACCTGTCCGGCCCCGAGCCCGACCTGCAGTTCCGGGGTCGGCCACTGTCGGACTACGACGCGATCCTGCCGCGCATCGGCAGCTCGATCACCTACTTCGGCACGGCCGTCGTGCGCCAGTTCGAGCAGATGGACGTCTACACGCCCAACACCGCGAACGGCATCGCCAACGCCCGCGACAAGCTCCGCGCCGCGCAGATCCTCTCGCGCCACCAGATCGGCATGCCCGCCACGACGTTCGTGCGCAACCGCGCCGACGTCATGCCGGCCATCGAACGCGTCGGCGGTGCGCCCGTCGTCATCAAGCTGCTCGAGGGCACGCAGGGCATCGGCGTCATCCTCGCGCCGGACATCAAGATCGCCGAGGCGATCATCGAGACGCTGCACAGCACGAAGCAGAACGTCCTCATCCAGAGCTTCGTCACCGAGAGCCGGGGTCGCGACATCCGCGCCCTCGTCGTCGGCGACCGCGTCGTCGCGGCCATGCGGCGTCGAGCCAGCGGCGACGAGTTCCGCTCCAACGTCCACCGCGGCGGCACGGTCGAGCCGGTCGAGCTGACCCCGGAGTACGAGCAGGCCGCCGTGCGGTCGGCCCAGATCATGGGTTTGCGCGTCGCGGGCGTCGACATGCTCGAGGGGAACGACGGCCCGCTCGTCATGGAGGTCAACTCCTCCCCGGGCCTCGAGGGCATCGAGAGAGCGACCGAGCTCGACGTCGCCGGCGCGATCATCGACCACATCGCCGGCCAGGTCGCCTTCCCCGAGATCGACGTGCGCCAGCGCCTCACCGTCTCGACGGGCTACGGCGTGGCCGAGCTCGTCGTCCACGCGGGCGCCGACATCATCGGCAAGACCATCGGTGAGTCCGGGCTCGAGGAGCGCGACCTGCAGGTGCTGACCCTGCACCGCGGCACGAGCGTCATCCCCAACCCGCGCCGTCGGGTCGTGCTCGAGGCCGAGGACCGGCTGCTCTGCTTCGGCCGGCTCGAGGAGATGCGCTCGATGATCCCCGAGCGCCGCCGGCGCCGCGCCAAGGTGCGCAAGCTGCCCAGCGACCCCATCCACACCGTCGCCTGAGCGACGCAGGCCCGCGCGGCTCACGGCATACGGCCCGTCGGTCGTATGCCGTCAGGCGCTGGGGGTGACGTAGACCTTGCGGAGCGTCTCGGTGACCGTCCACGTCGTGCGCTCACCGGCGCGCAACCGCACGACGGATCCCTGCCCCAGGTGGAGCGGCTCGGCGCCGCCCACCGTGAGCGCGGCGCGACCGGACAGGACGACGAAGACCTCGTCGGCCTCGACGTCGGTGACGGTGCCGGGCGTCATCTCCCAGACCCCGACCTCGGCGCCGGCGACGTGCGCGAGTGAGGTCACCGACGCGGTGGGCGAGCCGTCGAGCACGTCGACGCCCGCCGGGACCGGCTCGAGCAGCGGGGCGCCGAGGACGTCGGGAGCGAGCAGTCGTCCCGGCGTCGCGCCGGGACGGGTGGAGGGATCGGTCGTCACGCTCGCAGACTAGTGCGAGCCCCGCTGGTTCCTCCGACGCACGAGCTCGGCCCGCAGGCGGGCCACCTCGGCATCGGCCTCGGCCACCCGGTCGTCGGCGCGCACGACGGCCTCGTGGGCCTCGTCGACGCTCAGCCGGGTCGCGGGAGGGACCTGCCGCGAGTCGAACAGGTCGCGCGCGCCGGGCGAGGAGGTGCCCCGGTCGACCTCGGGGGCGCCCGGGTGCGACGGCCGCCGGGTGCCGCGGGTCCGGTCCGGCAGGCGCGTCCAGACGAAGGCGACCACCCCGGCCACAGCGACGACGACGATGAGCTCCGGCCAACCGAGATCAGGCACGGGGAACCTCCTGATGGGTCGGCGGGCCCGGCAGGTACCGGCCCCTGCACACGCCTGGTGAACGGCCACGCTAGGGGGCGGGGGTGGGAATCGGCCGGGAGTTCGCTGTGGACCGGCCGCCCCGGGGGCTCAGCCCCGGGGGCTCAGGTCGTGGACGCCGGCTCGCGCGACCCCGGCTCGAGCGACCCCGACTCGAGCGCCGTGAGGTCACGCTCGGCGTACTGCCGGTGGTGCCACTCCTCGCTGAGGATCGTGCGCAGGATCCGCGTCACGGCATACGACTCGGGTTCCGGGTAGCCGGGTGCGGTGACGGGCGCGGTGGTCCCCGACAGCGCTTCGTCGCTGAGGCCCTCGATGACGCGGCGCACCGTCGCCATGCGGTCGGCGCGCAGGACGAGCACCTCGTCGAGCGACGGGCGGGCCGTGCGGTCGCGCGGCACGGGCGGGCTGTCGGGCATGTCGTCGTGCGGCAGGTCGAGGGCGTCCCACGGCTCGGCGTCCCCGAGGAGGGCGCGGCACACCCAGGCGTCCGTCGCGAAGACGAGGTGGCGCAGCGTCTCGATGAACGACCACTCCCCGTCGACCCGCTCGTGCAGCTGCTCCGGCGAGAAGGTGCGCGCCCGCTCGACCGTGCCGGCCCACAGCCGCTCGACGACGTCCCACGCCTCCCGGTAGCCGGCGGCGTCGGTGGGCCGCATCTTGGCCCGGTCGGGGTCGCGCCGGTCGAGCTCGGCCTCGATGAGGGGCGCCACGTCGACGCCGTTGATGACGAGGTTCTCGACGTCGCCGGTGATGTCGACGTCCTCGAGCCAGACGTCGCGGGCGCGCAGGCCGCGCAGGTCGACCATGCGCAGCGACGCGCCCCGCAGGTCGACGTCGTGCAGCCGCGCGCCGTCGAGGTAGACGTCCTCGAAGGTGGCGCCAGTCAGGCGGACGCGCTCGAAGCGGGCGCCCTGCTGGTCGTCGTAGGTCACATCGGTCATCTCGGTCCCCTCGTCCGTCTGCGGTCACGGGCAGCGTAGGACGCGTCCCGGACGATCGGCGTCCGGTCAGCTCAGTCCCTCGACGATGAGCAGGACACCGAAGACGACGAAGGCGAGCGCGGCACCCCACGTGATGACGCGCTCGGGCAGGCGCTTGCCGAGGGCAGCGCCGACGACGATGGCCAGGGCGTCCGCCGCGACCATGCCGATCGTGCTGCCGAGCCACGTGCCGAACCAGCCGTGCTGGGTGGCCAGGGTGATCGTCGCCAGCATCGTCTTGTCACCGAGCTCGGCGAGGAAGAAGGCGATCGTCACCGCGATGATCGCCGTGCGCCGCGTCGTGCTCGCGACCGCCGCCTCCTCGTCCGACAGGGAGTCACCGCGCAGCGTCCACGCGGCGAAGAAGAGGAAGGCGATGCCGGCCGTGACGGAGATGGCGGCGCGCGGGAGGTGGTCGCCGATCGCGACGCCGATCGCGACCGAGCCGAGATGGACCACGGCCGTGGCGATGGTGATCCCGATGAGGACGTGAAGCATCTTGAAGCGGGTGGCGAACGTCATCGCCATGAGCTGGCTCTTGTCCCCGAGCTCGGCGACGAAGATGACGGCTGCGCTGATGAGAAAGGCTGACATGCGGTGGGTCTCCTCGGCGCGCACGCGAAGCACCCCGGGGAGCCTCGACCTGGCGCGCCCGTCGGTGGGTCGGCACGAGGTCGAAAGTCTCGTCCGCCGTGAGGACCGCGACCGCCGTGCCGGCGACGCGAACCGAGGCCCACCGCACCGGGCCGGAGCCAGTATGTCGATGCGGTCGTTGGGGACTACTCCCTTTCGATGTGACGACCGTAGGCGACCCCGGACCGCCCTGCAACGTCTCGGTGCGCCTAGCGATTCTTCTCGGAAACCCTTGCAGCGCTGATGTGTCGGCAGTCGGCGTAGTGACAACCGT
The DNA here is from genome assembly GCF_007991735.1 of Terrabacter aerolatus. Classification (GTDB taxonomy): domain Bacteria; phylum Actinomycetota; class Actinomycetes; order Actinomycetales; family Dermatophilaceae; genus Terrabacter; species Terrabacter aerolatus. The sequence continues at coordinate 97,402 of NZ_BJYX01000014.1, forward strand.
TGGCATTCAAGGGATTCGGCGAAGCCGGGTCGATGCTCACGAGCAGGGCTGCGACCGCCTGGTCGCCGAGCTCGGAGGAGCGGCTCGGCCCGTCCACGCCCCCGCGAGGTGTCACGTCGACGAGGGTCGCGCCGCCGAACGGCCGGCGCTCACGGACGACGACCTCGGCGTCGACGTCGATCCCCGCGTCGGCCAGCCAGCGCAGCAGGGCAGGGTCGTCGTCGTCGATCCGGGCGACGAAGCGACGCTCACCGATCGGCGATGCTGCCAGAGGCTCGGTCGTCGGCTGGTGCAGCACCCCCTCGGCCGTGGGGATGGGGTCGCCGTGGGGGTCCCTCCACGGGCGGCCCAGCTGCTCGTCCATGCGCTCGACCATGAGTGAGGAGACGGCGTGCTCGAGCACCTCGGCGTCGTCGTGCACCTCGTCCCAGGCATAGCCGAGCGACGTGACGAGGAAGGTCTCAACGAGTCGGTGCCGGCGCACCATCCGGAGGGCCTGGCCGAGCCCCTCGTCGGTCAGCCGCATGCCCCCGTAGCGCTTGTGCGCGACGAGACCCGCATCGGCGAGCTTGCGCGCCATCTCGGACACCGACGACGTGGAGACCCCGAGCCGAGCCGCGACGGCGGCGTTGCTGACCGTCTCGTCCTGCCACTCGCCGAGGCCGAAGATGACCTTGAGATAGTCCTCGATCGCGGTGCGGTTCTCGGTCCTGGCCACCGCCAGAGACTACGGGAGGAGCGTGGCCACGAGCACGAAGCACGCGACGAACACGACCGTCCGCACCGTGCCGGCGACAAGACTCCTGACCATGAAGTTCGGCATGCCTAACTTTTATCATGGGCGCACCGAGACAGGGTGGCGAACGCACCGGTTCGGCGCGCGAGAGAATGCGCCCATGACGACGACGGCCGGTGCAGACGACGTGCACGAGCTCCTCCTGTCGCACGTGGACCGAGCCACCGTGGGAGCGCTGGACGACCCTGCGGTCGTGGCAGCGGTCGTCGCGGTCGAGCGGCTGGTCGTGGCCACGGGGTCGACGAACCCGGAGCTGCTTCGGGATGCTCTCGAGGGGCGCCCGGTGACGGGAGCCGACGCCAACCACCTCGCCGAGCTCGTCGAGGAGGGGCGGGGCCACGTGTCGGCAGGACTCATCCGTCGAGCGTCCGGGCAGGCGGTGGACGCCGGCGTCGTCAACCCCGCCTCCGGAGGCTACGAGATCACCACCGACGCGACATTGCTCCGGGCAGCAGTGCGCGCCGCGCAGGGGTCGATCGACGCGATGCCCTACTACGGCGCGCGCTACGGGGCGCGCGGGTCCCGCTTCGCGACGACCGACTCGGCGTGGCTCATCTCGCTGGCTCCCCTCGAGCCGGAGCGTGCCGTCCACCAGGTCGAGTGGCTCGCGCGGGTGCTTGCCGCGCGAGGCATGCCGTCCTGGCTGCTCGAGATCCACCTCGGCGCGCTCGTGACCGAGGTTCGCTCGGTCGTGGGTCCGGCGGCGGGGACCGACCCGGAAGGTGAGCCGGCCGCGGACGACGCGGAGGCAGTGGGCTCGCTCCCGGCCGCCGCGCTCGCGCTGGCGACGACCCGTCGGCAACACGTGGACGACGACCTGATGCGCACCGCCGAGCGCTGGGTGGACGAGGCGCTGGGAGCGGCCCAACCCGTGCCGCGCACCGGTGCCCTGCTGGCGGCGGCAGTCGCCGACACGTCGGCCGGGGTGACGCGCGACGACGGCTCGCTCGTGGACTGGCTCACGGATCCCAGCCGCGCCTCCGACACCGTCGCAAGAGAGCTGCGCGAGGTGCGGCGGCGCATCCTCGCGGCCGCGCTCTGACCTGGCCCTCGACCCCGGCGGCTCGACCGTGAGCCCCGGCACCGGGGGCCGCCGAAACTGGCCGGTCACCGGGGCTTGACCTTGACGCTGCGGCAGGGTTGCAGCCTTGTCGCATGACCACATCCCACGCCATCGAGACCGTCGGCCTGACCAAGGCCTACGGCGACCAGCAGGTGCTCCGGGGGGTCGACCTCGTCGTCCCACGCGGCACCGTCCTCGCCCTGCTCGGCTCCAACGGGGCGGGCAAGACGACCGCCGTACGCATCCTGTCGACGCTGCTCCGGGCCGACAGCGGCAGCGCGTCGGTCGACGGCCACGACGTCGCCACCGAGGCCGCCCGGGTCCGCGCGTCGATCAGCCTCACCGGGCAGTTCGCGGCCGTCGACGAGATCCTGACCGGGCGCGAGAACCTCGTGCTCGTCGCCGAGCTGCGCCGCCTGGAGCGACCCGACCGTGTCGCCGACGAGCTGCTCGCGCGGTTCGACCTCGTCGACGCCGCCGAGCGCCGGACCGCGACCTACTCCGGCGGCATGCGGCGCCGGCTCGACATCGCCATGAGCCTCATCGGCGACCCACCCGTGCTCTTCCTCGACGAGCCGACGACAGGGCTCGACCCGCAGTCGCGCAACGAGGTGTGGCGCACGGTGCGCGAGCTCGCCGGCCACGGCACGACGGTGCTGCTCACGACGCAGTACCTCGAGGAGGCCGAGCAGCTCGCCGACCGGATCGCCATCCTGCACGAGGGCCGGATCATCGCCGAGGGCACCCTCGCCGAGCTCCGTCAGCTCTTCCCACCCGCCACCGTCGAGTACGTCGAGAAGCAGCCGACGCTCGAGGAGGTCTTCCTCTCGATCGTCGGGCACGACACCGCCCTCAGCCAAGGAGACCAGCGATGACCACCACCGTCGGGCACGTCACGAGCGACACCACCGTCCTGCTCAAGCGGTCGCTGCGCCACATCCTGCGCAGCCCGGACACCATCATCACCACCGCGGTCACGCCGATCGCCATGCTGCTGCTCTTCGTCTACGTCTTCGGCAGCGCCATCCGCGTCGGGGGCGGCAGCTACGTCGACTACCTGCTGCCGGGCATCCTGCTCGTCACCGTCGCCTCCGGCATCGCCTACACGGCCTTCCGGCTGTTCACCGACGTGTCGACCGGCATCTTCGAGCGCTTCCAGTCGATGCCGATCGCCCGGTCGGCCGTGCTGTGGGGACACGTGCTGACCTCGCTCGTGGCCAACCTCGTCTCGCTCGCGCTCGTCGTGCTCGTCGCGCTGGCCATGGGATTCCGCTCAGGCGCCGGGCTGCTCGCATGGCTGGCCGTCCTGGGGATCCTCGTGCTCTTCACCCTGGCCCTGACCTGGCTGGCCGTCATCCCGGGGCTGACGGCGACGTCCGTCGACGGCGTCAGCGGCTTCTCCTACCCGCTCATCTTCCTGCCGTTCATCAGCTCGGCCTTCGTGCCGACCGACGGCATGCCCGGACCAGTGCGGTGGTTCGCCGAGCACCAGCCCGTGACGTCGATCGTCGACACCATCCGCAACCTCTTCGCGGGGGCGCCGCTGGGCTCCACCGTCTGGGTCGCCCTCGCCTGGTGCGTCGGACTGCTCGTCGTCGCCTACGGTCTGGCGATGCGCACCTACCGTCGCAAGATCGCCTGACGACGGGACAATGCCGGCATGCTCACCATCAGCCAGCTCGCGACCTACGCGGGGGTGACGGTCCGGGCGGTGCGTCACTACCACGCCAAGGGCCTGCTGCCCGAGCCCGAACGGGACCGGTCCGGCTACCGGCGCTACGACGCGGCCGCGGTGGTGCAGCTCGTCCGGATCCGCGTCCTCGCCGACGCCGGCGTGCCCCTCTCGCGGGTGCAGGAGCTGCTCAACGCCGGTGAGCCGGACTTCGCGGCGGCCGTCGAGGAGATCGACCGCCGTCTGCGCGCCGAGATCCGCGAGCTGCGCCGGCACCGGGAACGCATCGCGCAGCTCGCGGCCGGCGACAGCCTGGCACTCCCGCCGGAGGTGGTGGCCTACGTCGACCGGATGCGTGAGCTCGGCTTCCCGGACCGGCTCATCGAGGTCGAGCGTGACAGCTGGATCATCATCGCGGCCCAGATGCCAGACGCGGTGGCTGCCCTCATGGAGATCAAGCAGGCGCAGATCGACCACGAGCCGCTGCGCCGGCTCTACCTCGACCTCGGCGACCTCGTCGACTGCGGTCCGGACGACCCCCGCCTGCCGGCCCTCGCCGACCGGGTGGTCGCGTTCATCGAGGCCGCAGCCGCCCGGAGCGAGGGGATGGAGGACGAGCACCCCGTCAGCGCCGACCTCGTCGAGTTGCTCGATGCGGCGTTCCTCGAGTCCTTCGCCTGCGCGGGCCGGCTGCTCGAGCTGCTCGAGGAGCGCGGCTGGACCGGCTGGACCGACGTCCGTCGCATCGCACCCGCCGGCTGAACCGGGGGTCAGGGGACGAAGACCGACCAGCAGATCGCGTTGCGCAGCCGCTGGTCGTCGAGAACGAGCTCACGGATGGGGTCGGGCAGCTGGTCGCGCTGCCAGGCGCACTCGGCACGCCCAGCGGCGTCGCCGTCCGTCGCCGACGACGGGCGCGCCGCCCGAACCGCCTTGATGGCGTAGGCAGCCGCTCCCAGCTCGTGCGCCGCCACGTGGGCGACGCACGCGGCCTGACCTGCGGCGTAGGCCGCGAAGCGCGGTGCGCCGTGCAGCTCGCGGGCCGCGCCCATCGCGTGTCCGCCGGCTGCGCGCGACACCATCATCGGAACCTCGCCCCGCACCCACGCGCGGGCGTGCTCCACCGCCTGGCGCGGGCGAGGGTCGTCCGGGCGCGCCGCCTCGAAGAGGCCGAGCACGTGCTCGGCGCAGGCCGCCGCCCAGAGCGCCAGCAGGTGGTGGTCCGCGTCCGTCAGCGTCCCGCCGCGGCGGATCGTCACGGAGCGGGGGTCGCGGACCTCGGGCAGGATCACGGCCCGGGCTCAGCGCCGAAGTCCCTTGCCGCGCCGGGCGATCCGCCGTCCGGGTCCACCTCGACGAAGGGCACGAGCGTCAGAAGTTGTTGGCCATGTTGGTGAAGCGGCTGAAGTGGCCCTGGAAGGCGACGACGATCGTGTCGGTGGGGCCGTTTCGGTGCTTGGCCACGATGAGGTCGGCCTCACCCTCACGAGGGGAGTCCTTCTCGTAGGCGGCCTCGCGGTGGAGGAGGATCACCATGTCGGCGTCCTGCTCGATCGAGCCGGACTCACGCAGGTCGCTCATCGCGGGCTTCTTGTCGGTGCGCTGCTCGGGACCACGGTTCAGCTGCGAGATCGCGATGACCGGGACCTCGAGCTCCTTGGCGAGCAGCTTGAGCGCACGCGAGAACTCCGAGACCTCCTGCTGGCGCGACTCGACGCGCTTGCCCGAGCTCATGAGCTGGAGGTAGTCGATGACGACGAGCTTGAGGTTCTCGCGCTGCTTGAGCCGGCGGCACTTGGCGCGGATCTCCATGAGCGACATGTTGGGCGAGTCGTCGATGAAGAGCGGGGCGTCGGAGACGCGGCCCATCGTCGAGGCGAGGCGGGTCCAGTCCTCCTCGCGCATCGTGCCCTTGCGCATGTGCTGGAGCTGGATGCCGGCCTCGGCCGAGAGCAGACGCATCGTGATCTCGGTGCGGCTCATCTCGAGCGAGAAGACGACGGCGGCCATCTTGTGCTTGATCGCGGCCGAGCGCACGATGTCGAGGCCGATCGTCGACTTGCCCATGGCGGGACGGGCGGCGATGACGATCATCTGCCCGGGGTGCAGACCGTTGGTCAGGGCGTCGAAGTCGGTGAAGCCCGTCGGGACTCCGGTCATCTCGCCGGAACGGCCCGAGGCGACCTCGATCTCGTCGACCGTGGCCTCGATGACGTCGCCGATGGCGTGGTAGTCCTCGCCGCCGCGCTTGTCGGCGACGGCGTAGACCTCGGCCTGCGCCGCGTTGACGATGTCCTCGACGTCGCCACCGCCCTGGGCGTAACCGAGCTGGACGATGCGGGTGCCGGCCTCGACGAGCCGGCGCAGCACCGCGCGCTCGGCGACGATCTGGGCGTAGTAGCCGGCGTTGGCCGCCGTGGGGACCGAGGCGATGAGCTGGTGGAGGTAGGCCTGGCCACCGACGCGTCCGAGGTCGCCGCGCTTGGTCAGCTCGTCGCTGACGGTGATGGCGTCGGCAGGCTCACCGCGGCCGTAGAGGTCGAGGACGGCGTCGTAGATGAGCTCGTGCGCGGGGCGGTAGAAGTCGGTGCCCTTGAGCTGCTCGACGCAGTCGGCGATGGCGTCCTTGGACAGGAGCATGCCGCCGAGGACGGACTGCTCGGCCCCGACGTCCTGGGGTGGGAGCCGGTCGTCGGGTGGTCCGCTCTCGCGGGACGACGACGACGCGAAAGCGCTCGTGCTCAGCTCAGCGAGCGACACGTGCTCCCCTTCCCCTGAGTGGTGGATGACATCGGTGCAACCGGTCCACACCAGTAGACAACGCGACGCCGACAGCGTCGCGGAGGGGGCGACGACGCGCACGGAGCGGCGCGTCCACCCCCCTCCCCGAGGAGCACCGCCCCACCGTAGGTGCCCGGCTCGGCCGACAACAACCTCAGGCGCTCCTCCCCGGCCCACCCCTGTGGACAACCGGTGGACGAGCACCTCCGACACGCCGTCAACAGGTGTGGACAAGGTGTGTGCACAACTGTGGGCATGTGTCGGCGGTCACACCCTCTCGTGCTCGGTGACCTGCGCGGATGCTCGTCCACGGGCTGTGGAGAACAAGTTCCTCACCCCTGTGCGTTGTCCACAGACCCGCGCGACACGCCCGACCGTGGGGTATGCCGTGCGGCGGGGGTTGCGCTCCCCGTGCTCACAGGCCTGCCGCCGAGGCGTCGTAGTAGTCGCGGTTGCGCAGTCGGGCCGCCGCGGCCTCGTCGAGGACGGCGGTGGCGTCGGCGTGCCACTGGAGCACCGACGCCGGGCACGACGCCGACAGCGGGCCCTCGAGGGCGGCGGCCACGGCGTCGGCCTTGGCCGGTCCCGACGCGACGAGGACGAGGCGGCGGGCGGCCAGCACGGTGCCGAGGCCCTGGGTGACGCAATGGGTCGGCACGCCCTCCGGGCCGGTGAAGAAGCGCGCGTTGTCGTGCCGGGTCCGGTCCGACAGCCGTTTCACCCGGGTGCGTGACGACAAGGCCGACCCGGGCTCGTTGAAGCCGAGGTGCCCGTTGGCCCCGATCCCGAGGATCTGGACGTCGACCCCGCCGGCCGCGGCGATGCGCCGCTCGTAGTCGGCAGCCCCGGCGACGAGCTCGTCCTCGTCCCGTCCGGACCCGTCGGGGACGTCGAGCCGGCCCGGGTCGAGTCCCAGCGGTCCGCAGACCTCGCGCAGCAGTACCTCGCGGTAGGACTGCGGGTGCCCGACCGGCAGCCCGACGTACTCGTCGAGGGCGAAGCCCCGGGCGCGCGTCAGGTCGAGCCGCCCGGCTCGCACTGCGGCGGCGAGCTCGGCGTAGAGCCCGAGCGGGGACGAGCCCGTGGCGAGCCCGAGCACCGGCTCGTCCCGGCGGGCAGCGCCGAGGCCCTCGATGACGACCTCGGCGGCTCGGCGCGCGACATCGGCGGCCGTGGGCAGGACGAGCACCTCCATCGCCCCACCCTCTCACCGGACGCGGGAGCCCCGGGGGCCCGATCCACGCTCCGACCACCTCCGGGTCGACGTCTCCTCGACGCGGACCCCGTTCGCGCGACCACGTCGGCCCACGGAGACGGCGGCGCGACCTACAGTCGAAGCATGTGCCGCAACATCCGACAGCTCCACAACTTCGAGCCGGCCGCGACCACCGACGAGGTCCGGGCCGCCGCGCTGCAGTACGTCCGCAAGGTCAGTGGCAGCACCAAGCCGAGCCAGGCCAACGCGCACGCCTTCGACGAGGCGGTCGAGGCGATCGCCCACGCGACGCAGCACCTGCTCGACCACCTCACGACGAGCGCCCCACCCAAGGACCGTGAGGTCGAGCGCCAACGGGCCCGCGAGCGCAACGCGCTGCGCTTCGGCACGCCTGCCTGACGACCGCCCTACTCTGGCCCCATGGGCATCTGGGCCACCCAGGTCACGCCGCGCCTCGTCGCCGCCGGCGGCGAGGACGAGACCGTCCGCGAGCTGCGCACCCGCACCTGCCGGGGCCTGAGCGGCGAGGTCGTCGAGCTCGGCTTCGGCAGCGGCCACAACGTCGGGCTCTACCCGACGGAGGTCACGCGCGTCGTCGCGGTCGAGCCGTCCGACGTGGCGTGGGAGCTCGGCGCGGCCCGCCGTTCCCGCAGCCCGATCCCCATCGTCCGCGGCGACCTCGACGGGCAGTGGCTCAGCCTCCCTGACGCGAGCGCCGACGCGGTGCTCTCGACGTTCACGCTGTGCACGATCCCCGACGTCGACCGCGCTCTCGCCGAGGTGAAACGCGTGCTGCGTCCGGGGGGCGCCCTGCACTTCCTCGAGCACGGCGTCGCCCCCGACGAGGGCGTGCAGCGCTGGCAGCGCCTCCTCGAGCCGATCCAGAAGAAGGTCTTCGACGGCTGTCACCTGACCCGACGCATCGACCGGCTCGTCGAGGAGTCCGGGCTCGTCATCGAGACGATCGAGCGCGCGTACGCCCCGATGCCGAAGGTCATGCGTCCGTGGGTCTTCGCCTACCTCGGCCGGGCCACCCGACCGGACTGACGCGGGCTCGAGGCCGGGCTCCGGCCCCGGAGAGGGCGTCGGTGACGCCGACTACGGTGGGCGCATGACGAGCGGCCCCCACCCCGACCTCGTGTCGGAGGTCCGGGCCGCCCTGGTGGCCGAGGCCGATCCCGACCGTGCCGCCGGGCAGCAGCGCTACATGAAGTCGTCGATGCCGTACTTCGGCCTGACCTCACCGCGACTCAAGGCGGTCCTCGCTCCCCTGCTGCGCGACCCCGGTCTCGCCATGGTGTCGCGCGCCCAGTGGGAGGCCACGATCCGCGCGCTCTGGGACGACGCCACCCACCGGGAGCAGTGGTATGCCGCCATCGCCCTCGCGCGCCACCGCCCCTACCGCCCGAGGGTCGACAGCGACGCGATGTCCCTGTGGGAGAGGCTGATCCGGGCCGGAGCCTGGTGGGACGTCGTCGACGACATCGCGACGCACCTCGTACGGGACACCGTGCTCGCCCACCCGACGGTCGAGGGCCTGCGCATGCGCGACTGGGCCGCGAGCGACTCCCTCTGGGTCCGGCGGGCCGCGATCATCTGCCAGGTCGGCGCGCGCGACCGCCTCGACCAGGAGCTGCTGTCGGACGTCATCGAGCCCAACATCGAGGACCCGGACTTCTTCAGCCGCAAGGCGATCGGCTGGGCCCTGCGCGACCACGCCCGGGTCGCCCCGGAGTGGGTGCGGGCCTTCGTCGCCGCACACCCCGACCTGTCCGGCCTCTCGCGGCGCGAGGCGCTCAAGCACCTGGGGCCGCTGTCGTGAGCCGACCGCCGTCACCACCGACGGGCCACCGCCGCGAGATCGTCCGTCTCGCGGTCCCGGCCTTCCTGGCCCTCATCGCCGAACCGCTCTTCCTGCTGGCCGACTCCGCGATCGTCGGGCACCTCGGCACCGCAGAGCTCGCGGGCCTCGGGGTGGCGAGCGCCGCCCTCGTCACGGCGGCCGGCATCTTCGTCTTCCTCGCCTACGGCACGACGAGCGTCGTCGCCCGGCACCTCGGAGCGGGCGACGAGCGCTCGGCGGTCAGCGCCGGCATCGACGGGCTCTGGCTCGCCGTCGGTCTCGGCGTCGTGACCGCTGGCGTCGTGGCCCTGTGGGCCGGCCCGATCAGCGCCGTCTTCGGCGCCTCGCCCGAGGTCCTCGAGCAGGCCACGACCTACCTGCGCATCTCTGCCCTCGGCATCCCGGCCATGCTCGTCGTCCTCGCCGTCACCGGGGTGCTCCGGGGCCTGCAGGACACGACGACGCCACTCGTCGCCTCCGTCGTCGGCTTCGGCGCCAACATCGTGCTCAACCTCGTCTTCGTCTACGGGCTGCACTGGGGCATCGCGGGATCCGCGTGGGGCACCGTCATCGCCCAGACCGGGATGGGTCTCGCCCTCGTCACCGTCCTGCTCGTCAAGGCGCGGGCCCGGCACGCCCGGCTGCGCCCCCATCCCGCACGCGTCCTCGCGGCCGCACGCACCGGCATACCCCTGCTCGTTCGCACAGTCGCCCTGCGCGCGACGCTGCTCGTCACGACGTGGGTCGCAGCCTCTCTCGGGGACGTCCCGCTGGCGGCCCACCAGGTCGCCCTGACGGTGTGGTCGTTCCTCGCCTTCGCCCTCGACGCGCTCGCGATCGCGGCGCAGGCGATCACCGGCCGCGCGCTCGGATCGGGCGACCGCGCAGGAGTCCGGGTCGCCATGGGGACCATGGTGCGCTGGGGCGTCTGGGGCGGACTCGTGCTCGGGCTCGTCCTGGCCGCCCTGCACGCGGTCATCCCGCCGCTCTTCACGCCCGACCCCGCGGTGCAGCACGCGCTCGGCGCCGCACTCGTCGTCGTCGGGCTCGGGCAGGCCGTCGCCGGCTACGTCTTCGTCCTCGACGGGGTCCTCATCGGAGCCGGCGACGGACGCTGGCTGGCGCGCGGCATGGTCGTCACCTTCGTGGCCTACCTCCCGCTCGCCCTGGCCGTCCGCGCTGCCGGCCCGAGCGACTCACCGAGCCGCGACGTCGTCGTGCTGTGGATCGCGTTCACCGCCTTCATGGTCATCCGCGGTGTCGTGCTGGGGTGGCGCGCGCGCCGCGACGACTGGATGGTCGTCGGCGCCCGCTGAGGGGCGTATGCCGTCCGCCGCCGGCGACGTGCGTGCCCGCCCCCGGGCCGGTCGCCGAGGTCAGGGCCAACTGCTACGGGTTTCCCAGTGTTCTTTAAGGTCCGGCGCGCATAGTCGATCTCGTGAGTTGCTCCTGTGCGACTCGGTGATCTCCTCCCCCCTGTCGGATCATCGAGTCAAAGGGCACCCGCTCCCGCTGGTCGAGTTCGGCGACGTGACCAGCGGGGGCGGGTTTTCTCGTTTCCGGGGCCCGACGCGACGTCGCCCGCGGCCGTGACGGCACCGTCCCCCGGGCGCTCCACCTCACAGGGCACCGGTCATCGGCGCGCCCCCCTCACAGGGCGCCGTCGGCCACCTCGACGTCCGAGAGCAGGGCCTGCACCTCGGCCGTCGTCGGCATCGCCGTCGAGCACTCGAGTCGTCCGGCCACGAGCGCCCCGGCCACGGTGGCGAAGTGCAGCGTGCGCTCGAGGTCCCACCCGGCGAGCAGCGCGTGCACGAGCGCGCCCCCGAAGGCGTCCCCGGCGCCGAGCCCGTTGACCACCGTCACGGGGAAGCCGTCGACACCGACCTCCTCGTCGGCCGTCAGGGCCACGACGCCCCGAGCACCCAGGGTGACGACGGCCAGGTCGACCCCCGCGCCGAGCAGGGCGCGGGCGGCCCGCCGTGGATCGGACTCGCCCGTCACCAGCTCGCACTCGTCGAGGTTGCCGACCGCGACGGTGGCACGGCGCAGCGCCTCGGCCGCCTGGACGCGCGCCCGGTCGCGAGGGTCGTCGGAGGACCGGCCGCGGTCGCGCCAGAACGTCTCCTGGTAGTCGAGGTCGAGCACCGTCAGGGGCCGGCGACCGCGCTCCTCGAGCGCTGCGAGGTGGGCGGCCCTGCTCGGCTCCCGGCTGAGACCGGTGAGGCTCGACCAGTACGCCTTGGCCTCGCGAATCGCCTGCAGCGGCAGCGATTCCGGAGTGATGAGCAGGTCCGGCGCCGTCGGGTAGCGGTAGAACCACCTCGGAAAGCGGTCGGGCGGGAACATCTCGCAGAAGGTGACGGGGGTCGGCGGCCCGTCGGTGATCGTCTGCACGTACGCGTCGTCGACGCCGAGCTGGAGCAGCTCGCGGTGCACGAAGCGTCCGAAGGCGTCGTCGGCCGTGGCGCTGACGAGGGCCGCCCGCCGGCCGTGGCGCACCGCGGCGACCGTGACGTCGGCCGCCGTCCCGCCGAGGAACTTCTCGAAGGTGCGCACCTCGTCGAGCGTCACACCGTGCTGGAGGGGGTAGAGGTCGACACCCACCCGGCCCATCGCGACGAGGTCGTGGACGGTCATGGTGCCTCCTGCGGGACGCCGGGGCCCGGGCGGTGCCGGCACCTCAACGCTAGCGGCGATCCGCGCGGCCCATCAGGTCACGGAATGGTCACGAGTCTTGACCAAGGCCCCTCGTTCCCTCCATCCTCCTCGTGAGAGCGCTCTCACAGTTGCGTTTCACGCACGGAGAGCGCTCCCACACCCACCCTGGGGATGAGACCAAAGGAGCTCTCCATGACATCCCGTTCCACCCGGATCGGCGCGCCCTCCGTGCGCTCTCGCCATGCCGTACTCGCCACCCTCACCGTCGGGCTGATGGCTCTGACCGCCTGCAGCTCCGGCTCCGGCACCGACGGGAGTGCCACGCAGGCCGGAAGCACCGGCGGCGCTGCCGGCGGTCCCGTCACCCTGACGCTCGCCACGTTCAACCAGTTCGGCTACGAGGACCTCATCCCCGAGTTCGAGAAGACGCACCCGAACATCAAGGTCACCCACAAGAAGGCCGCGACCTCCAACGAGGCCCGCGACACCTTCTTCACCCGCCTCTCGGCCGGCAGCGGCATGGCCGACGTCGAGGCCGTCGAGGTCGACTGGCTCCCCGAGATGCTCCAGTACTCCGACAAGTTCACCGACCTCAACGCGCCCGACGTCGCCGGCCGCTGGCTCGACTGGAAGGCCAAGGCCGCCACGGACTCCGACGGCCACCTCATCGGCTACGGCACGGACTCCGGGCCCGAGGCGATCTGCTACCGCAGCGACCTCTTCAAGGCCGCCGGCCTGCCGAGCGACCGCGAGTCGGTCGCCAAGCTCTTCGGCACCACGTGGGAGAGCTACTTCGCGGCCGGCAAGCAGTTCAAGGCCAAGTCCAAGGTGCCGTTCTTCGACAGCATCGGCGCGACCTACCAGGGCATGGTCAACCAGATCCCGGCCGCCTACGAGAACCCGAGCGACGACAGCATCACGGCCACCGACAACGCCGACGTCAAGAAGGCCTACGACCAGGTGATCCAGGCGGGCATCACCGACGGCCTGTCGGCCAAGCTCCAGCAGTGGGGTGACGACTGGACGGCCAGCTTCCAGAAGAACGGCTTCGCCACGATGCTCTGCCCCGGCTGGATGGTCGGCGTCATCGAGGGCAACGCCAAGGGCGTCAAGGGCTGGGACGTCGCCAACACCTTCCCCGGCGGCGGTGGCAACTGGGGCGGGTCCTACCTGACCGTGCCCAAGCAGAGCGCCCACCCGAAGGAGGCTCGTGAGCTCGCCGCGTGGCTGACCGCGCCCGAGCAGCAGATCAAGGCCTTCCAGAAGGTCGGTGCCTTCCCGAGCCAGAAGCAGGCGCTCGAGAGCCAGGACCTGCTCTCCTTCAAGGTCGCCTCGTTCAACAACGCCCCCACCGGCCAGATCTTCGCCGACCGGGCCAAGGCCGTCACCATGACGCCGTACAAGGGCTCGCACTACTTCGCGATCAACGACGCGATGCAGCAGGCCCTGACCCGTGTCGAGCAGGGCACCTCGCCGCAGGAGTCCTGGGACAAGTGGGTCGGCGACGTCAAGGCGCTCGGCTGACCTGACCCCGCCGGCCGACCCGTCGCGACACGCCACGCGACGGATCGACCAGCCGACCGCGGACGGCCCGGTGCACCCCCTCACCGTTCACCCGGGCACCGGGCCGTCCGCCCGACCATCGGAACCGCCATGACCGTCCAGTCCCCCACGCGCACGACGCAGTCCCCCGAGGCGGGCACCCCGGCCTTCGTGCAGCGCTCGCCCCTGAAGCCCCGTCCGCGGTGGCGCCGCCGCCTGACCAGGCTCGACGAGCGGGGCGCGCCCTACGCGTACATCTCGCCGTTCTTCATCCTCTTCGGCGTCGTCGGGCTCTTCCCGCTGCTCTACACGGCCTGGGTCTCCCTCCACAGGTGGAGCCTCATCGGCGGCCAGGGCGCCTTCGTCGGGCTCAAGAACTACACCGACGTGCTCGCCCAGCCCTACTTCTGGAACGCGCTGAAGAACACCGTCAGCATCTTCCTGCTCTCGAGCGTCCCCCAGGTCATCGCCGCCCTGCTCATCGCGGCCGCGCTCGACAGCGGCCTGCGGGCCCGCACCTTCTGGCGGATGGGCGTGCTGCTGCCCTACGTCGTGGCGCCCGTCGCCGTCGCCCTCATCTTCAGCGACCTCTTCGGCGACAAGTTCGGGCTCGTCAACCACCTGCTCGGCCTCGTCGGCGTCGACCCGATCCAGTGGCACAAGGAGGTCATCCCCAGCCACATCGCGATCGCCACCATGGTCAACTTCCGCTGGACCGGCTACAACGCGCTGATCTTCCTCGCCGCGATGCAGGCCATCCCGCGCGACTACTACGAGGCGGCGATGATCGACGGCGCCGGCCGGGTGCGCACCTTCTTCTCGATCACGGTGCCGCAGCTGCGCGCGACGATCATCTTCGTCGTCATCACCTCGACCATCGGCGGGCTGCAGATCTTCGACGAGCCCCGGATGTACGACCAGTACGGCCTCGGCGGCGCCGACCGGCAGTGGCAGACGCTGACCCTCTACCTCTACCAGCTCGGCTGGACGCAGAAGAACTTCGGCCGCGCCGCCGCCGTCGCGTGGATGCTCTTCCTCATCGTCGTGCTCTTCGCGGTCGTCAACTTCCTCGTCACCCGCCGGATCGCCTCGAAGGGACAGCGATGACCGCCCCGACCCTGACCCCCGCGCCCGCCATGAAGCGCTCGGTCAAGCCCCGACGCGGCACCCGACTCGTGCGCCGCACCCAGGCCAGCCCGACGGCATACGTCATCCTGGCGATCGTCCTCGTCGGCTCGGCCTTCCCGCTCTGGTGGTCCTTCGTCATCGGCAGCAAGGACTCGGCCGCCATCGTCCAGGACCCGTACTCGCTCGTCCCGGGCGGGCACTTCCTGCAGAACGCCGCCACCGTCGTCACGACGATCCCGTTCTGGAAGGCCCTCGGCAACAGCATCCTCGTCAGCAGCACGGTGGCCGTGCTCGTCGTGCTCTTCTCGGCCATGGCCGGCTTCGCCTTCGCCAAGCTGCGCTTCCGCGGCCGCAACGGGCTGCTCGTCTTCGTCATCGCGACGATGGCCGTGCCGACGCAGCTCGGGATCGTGCCGCTGTTCATCGTCATGAGCAAGCTCGGCTGGATCGGGAGCCTCTGGGCCGTCATCCTGCCCAGCGCCGTCAGTGCGTTCGGCGTCTTCTGGATGACGCAGTACCTCCACGAGGCGCTGCCCGACGAGCTCATCGAGGCCTCCCGCGTCGACGGCGCCTCGACGCTGCGGACGTTCTGGTCGGTCGCCCTCCCCGCCGCCCGTCCGGGCGCGGCGATGCTCGGCCTGTTCACCTTCATCGCGACGTGGACCAACTTCTTCTGGCCGTTCATCATCCTCGACCCGGGCAACCCGACCCTGCCGGTCGCCCTGCAGCAGCTGCAGGCCGCCTACTTCGTCGACTACTCGCTCGTGCTGGGCGGGGTCGTGCTCATGGCGCTCCCCCTCATCGTCCTGTTCGTCTTCGCCGGGAAGCAGCTCGTCTCCGGCATCATGCAAGGAGCAGTCAAGGGATGACCGCGCAGACGCGTAGCCCCCAGCCCCTCATCGTCGCCGCCGCCGATCCCTGGGTGGCACAGACCCGCCCGGTGCCGCAGGACTTCGTCCTCGGGGCCGCGACCGCCGCCTACCAGATCGAGGGGGCCCGTCACGAGGACGGCCGCACCGACTCGATCTGGGACACCTTCAGCCACAGCCCGGGCGCCGTCGTCGACGGCGACACCGGCGACGTCGCCTGCGAGCACTACCACCGGTATGCCGCCGACGTGGCCCTCATGAAGTCGCTCGGGATGCAGTCCTACCGCTTCTCGACGTCGTGGGACCGGGTGTGTCCCGACGGCGGACCCGTCAACGCCAAGGGCCTCGACTTCTACGAGCAGCTCGTCGACTCGCTCCTCGAGTCCGGCATCGCGCCGTGGCTCACGCTCTACCACTGGGACCTGCCGCAGGCCCTCGAGGACCGGGGCGGGTGGACCTCGCGCGAGACGGTCGACCGGTTCGTCGACTACTCCCTGGCCGTGCACGACCGGCTCGGCGACCGGGTGCGCACGTGGACGACACTCAACGAACCGTTCTGCGCGGCCTTCCTCGGCTACACCGCCGGCATGCACGCGCCGGGCCGCACGTCACCCGCCGACGGGCTGGCGGCCGCACACCACCTCATGCTCGCGCACGGTCGGGTCGTGCAGGAGCTGCGCGCCCGCGACGCCGGGCTCGAGCTCGGCCTGACGCTCAACTTCACCGTGGCCGACCCGCTCGACCCGTCCGACCCACGCGACGTCGACGCCGCGCGGCGCATCGACGCGCAGATGAACCGGATCTTCCTCGACCCGATCTTCCGCGGCGCCTACCCGGCCGACCTCCTCGAGGACGTCCGCCACCTGGGACTGACCGACCACGTCATGGACGGCGACCTCGAGGTCATCTCCACGCCCATCGACGTGCTCGGCGTCAACTACTACAACGGCGAGGCCATCGGCCACGAGCCGCCGCCCGCCGCCCTCGACGACAGCCTCAACGGCGGCCGGTTCACCCGCTCACCCTTCCCCGCCGCCGACGACGCGTACCGCCACCCGCGCGGCCTGCCCGTCACGGCCATGGACTGGGAGATCCAGCCGGAGGGCCTGACCCGCCTCCTCGTGCGGCTGCACGAGGAGTATGCCGGACCGGCCGGAGTCACCCTGCACGTCACCGAGAACGGCGCCGCCTTCGACGACGCCCCCGACGAGGACGGCTTCGTCGACGACCGCGGCCGGACGGCATACGTCCGCGCGCACCTCGGCGCGATCCTCGACGCCGTCGACGCGGGGGTGCCCGTGCGCGGCTACTTCTACTGGTCGCTGCTCGACAATTTCGAATGGGCCTGGGGATACGCCAAGCGCTTCGGTATCGTCCGAGTCGACTACGACACCCAGGTGCGCACGCCCAAGGGCAGCGCGCTCGACTACGCCCGGATCATCGCCACCCGTCAGCTGCCCACCCCGTGGGACGGTCCGGCCGGTCGCGGTGGCGGCGACGACCCAGCGGGAGACACTGAGGCATGAGCGACGGGACGCTGGCCACCCACGCCGGCCGACCCACCCTCGAGGAGGTCGCCCGGGTGGCCGGCGTGTCCCGGGCCACGGTCTCGCGCGTCATCAACGGCTCGCCGCGGGTCAGCGCCGACGTGCTCGCCGTCGTCGAGAAGGCCATCGCCGAGCTCAACTACGTCCCCAACCGGGCGGCCCGCTCGCTCGTCGCGCGGGCCACGATGTCGATCGCGCTCGTCGTGCCCGAGGACGCGCACCGCTTCTTCGGTGACCCCTACTTCGCCGACGTCGTCCAGGGCATCAGCGACCGGCTCGACGACAGCGACTACGTGCTCAACCTGCAGCTGACCCACCCGAGCTCGCCGTCGGAGAAGACCCGCCGCTACCTGCTCGGTGGCAACGTCGACGGCGCCATCGTCGTGTCGCACCACTCCGGCGACCACTTCCTCACCACCCTGAGCCGGGCCCTGCCGGTCGTGTTCGGCGGTCGGCCGATCGGCGAGGCAGCCAAGGACAGCGACTACTACATCGACGTCGACAACCGCCTCGGCGCCGTCGCCGGCACCCAGCACCTCATCGATCGCGGACGCCGCGCCATCGCCACCATCACCGGGCCCCCGGACATGCCGGCCTCGGTCGACCGCGAGCAGGGCTGGCGCGAGGCGCTGCGGGCCGCCGGTCTGCCGGATCACCGCGTGGCCCACGGGGACTTCACCGAGGCGGGCGGCATCCGGGCGGCGCTGACGCTCGTCGACACCTACCCGGACGTCGACGCGATCTTCGTCGCGAGCGACCTCATGGCGAGCGGGGCGCTGCTCGCCCTCGAGGAGCGGGGGCTGCGCGTGCCCGAGGACGTCGCGGTCGTCGGCTTCGACAACAGCAAGTACGCCACGCGCGGCAAGGTCGGGCTGACGACGGTCGCGCAGCCGGCCCAGGAGATGGGCGTCGTCATGGCCGACACCCTTCTGCGCCTCCTCGCCGGCGAGGCACCGCCCCGGGTGACGACCCTCGACACCCACCTCGTCATCCGCGACTCCACCTGACGGCCGGCGCCGCCGCTCGCCCCGTGACGCCACCCCACGGGCACCGAGCCACCCTCGCGGGCCCGAGCCACCGGCATACGAGTGGCGTCATGCCGTCGCAGTGGCGCCGCGCCGACGGCGAGGCGTCGCGCCGTCGTGTCGGTGCCGGTCACGTGCGACGGGACCGAGCGCGGCTGGACCGTGACGACCCCGGCGGGCTCGCTGCGCCAGGGCCGGGCCTGGGTGCACGGGCACCTCGAGGTCCCCGACGCGGCTGGCAACACGCCCTGGAACGGCTTCGACACGACGGTCGCGGTCGTCGGCCGCCGCTGACGCACCCCCACCCGCCGCACAGCCGGCAGGCATGACGAAGGGCCGGGCTCCGCGTGTGCGGAGCCCGGCCCTTCGACGTGTCAGACCTCGACGGTCAGGCGGGGACGACCTCGAACGTGAGGGTCGCCGCGACCTCGGGGTGCAGACGGACGGTCGCCTCGTAGGAGCCGAGCGTCTTGATGGCCTGCTTGACCTCGATCTTGCGCTTGTCGAGCTCGGGGCCACCGGCAGCCTTGACGGCCGCGGCGATGTCACCGTTGCTGACGGCACCGAAGAGGCGACCGGACTGGCCGGACTTCGCCGGAACCTTGACCGACGTCGCCTCGAGCTGGCCCTTGATGCCCTTGGCCTGGTCGAGGTCCTTGATCTCGCGGACCTCGCGACCCTTGGTCAGGGCGTCGACCTGCTTCTGGCCACCCTTGGTCCACGGGGTCGCGAGACCCCGCGGCGTCAGGAAGTTGCGGCCGTAGCCGTCCTTGACCTCGACGACGTCACCAGCGGTACCGAGGCCGGTGACCTCGTGCGTGAGAATGAGCTTCATGGTGTTCTCCTCGTTCCCGAAACCGGCTCAGCGAGCCGAGCTCGAGTAGGGCAGCAGGGCCATCTCACGGGCGTTCTTGACGGCCGTGGCGATGAGGCGCTGCTCCTGGACGGACACACCGGTCACGCGACGCGCGCGGATCTTGCCGCGGTCGGAGATGAACTTGCGCAGGAGCGCAGTGTCCTTGTAGTCGATGTTCTCGACCTTCGCCGCCTTGAGCGGGTTGGCCTTCTTCTTGGGCTTGCGCACAACGGGCTTTGCCATCGTGGTGCTCTCCTTCTTGATGAGAGCCCGGGGTTGGTGCCCCGGGATGGGTTTCAAGTACTACGGGGGTATGCCGTCCGGCTGCGTCACCGGACGACGGTGCTGACCTGCTCGAGCGAGGTCGAAGGACCGATCAGAAGGGGGGCTCGTCGTAGCTGGGGGCTGCGCCCCAACCACCGCCCTGCTGGCCACCGGCAGCCGGCTGACCGCCACCGGAGCCACCGCTCCAGCCGCCGCCCTGCTGGCCACCTGTGGGCGGGGCGCCCTGGCCACCGGCGGAGCCGCCGGTCGCCCACGGGTCCTCGGCCTGGCCGCCACCGGAGCCACCGCTCCAGCCGCCGCCACCCTGGCCACCCTGGCCGCCGCCGAAGCCGCCACCACCGCCGCCGCGCTGGGTCTTGTTGACCTTCGCGGTGGCAGAGCGCAGGGACGGGCCGACCTCGTCGACGTCCATCTCCACGACGGTGCGCTTCTCGCCTTCCTTCGTCTCGTAGGAACGAGACTTGAGTCGGCCCGACACGATCACACGCATGCCCCGCTGGCACGACTCGGCGACGTTCTCCGCCGCGTCGCGCCACACCGAGCAGCGCATGAACAGCGTCTCGCCGTCCTTCCACTCATTGCTCTGGCGGTCGAACTGCCGCGGCGTCGAGGCCACGGTGAAGTTCGCGACCGCTGCACCGGACGGCGTGAAACGCAGCTCCGGGTCGGCGGTCAGGTTGCCGATGATCGTGATGACGGTGTCGCCTGCCATGCGTGGGCTCCGTTCAGTCCTTCGTCGGGTGATCGAGCGGGTTCAGTGACTGTCGCTGAATCAGGCGCCGGGGCGCAGCAGCTTGGTGCGCATGATCGACTCGCTGAGGTTCAGCTGACGATCGAGCTCCTGCGCGGTGGCCGGCTCCGCCGTCATGGTGACGACGACGTAGATGCCCTCGGACTTCTTCTTGATGTCGTAGGCGAGACGACGACGGCCCCAGATGTCGACGTTGTCGACGGTGCCGCCATCGTTCTTCACGACGGTCAGGAACTTGTCCATCGTCTTGTCGACGGTGCGCTCTTCGGTCTCCGGGTCGAGGATGACCATGAGTTCGTACTGACGCATGCTTCTAACCCACCTCCTCTGGTCTCGGCGGTCACGAGTCTCTCTCGTGACAGGAGGGTTGCATTCGTCCCACCGCGGGCCTGGGGCCCGGCCTGATCTTCCAGCCGGGTTCAGCCTCGCAGACCTCACCGACATCGGTCGGTTCGATCCACAGGCCACCGGACACACGGCGAACTGGGCAAGACTACCGGGCCGGACGGCATACGCACGAATCGGCGGGGACGGTCGCCCCACGGCCCCGGATGCGGCTCAGGAGAAGCGGACGATGAGCCGGTCCTCGACCCCGCTCATCGGACCGGCGAGGTCGTCGTGCTCGGCCGCGCCGCGACCGCGCCGCTCGCGCGCACGCAGCCACACGACGGCCACGAGCCACAGCACCCCGACGACCCGCAGCATCGAGAAGAAGGCGTACCACGGCGCCGGCATGCCACGGTCGGGCACCGTCGTCGCCGCGATCGTCAGCCACACGGCGACGAAGTTGAGCGCCTCGGCCCCCGCCCAGACCAGGTGGTCGCGCCACTGGAGCGCGCACCAGGCGACGAGCGGCAGCAGCCACACGGAGCTCTGGACGGTGAAGGACTTGCCGGTGACGAGCACCAGGCCGACCATGACGAGCGAGAGCTCGGCCACCGTCGGGCGCCGTGCCGAGGTCAGCGCGAGGACGGCCCCGACGACGACCGCGACGAGCCAGCCGACGACGGCCAGCGCCGTGACGGCACCCGCGGGGAGGGGATGGCCGGCGAGCTGCGGCAGCAGCCACGGCGAGCCGTAGCCGGCCGACGCCGAGGCCCACCCCAGGTAGGGCGAGGCCGCCGCGTCACGGTTGAGCAGCCACAGCCCCGACAGCAGGGCGCCGAAGGTGAGAGCCGCGTAGCCGACGAGGCGACCGAGCTCGCGCAGCCGCCCGGTCCGCACGCACAGCAGCGCGATGGCCACGACGACGAGCACCGGGTACGAGCGGGCCCCGATCGCGAGCCCGAGCAGCACCCCGGCGAGCGTCGGGTTGCGTCGCGACCACGCCCACATGCCCGCGCTGGCGAGCGCCACCCCGAGCAGGTCCGCCGAGATGAAGGCCGCGAGCACGACGACCGGCGACAGCGCCACGTGCGCGGCCGAGAAGGGCCGCGCCGCCGACGAGGCGACGAGCCACACGATCGCGAGCAGGAGCAGGGTGATGAGCACCGACCACAGCGCGAAGTACCACGCGGCCCGGGTCCGGAGGTTCCCGTCGTCGGGCCCGAGGCTCGCGACGGCCGTGAGCACGAGCCCGGTCAGGGGCGGCTGCCCCGTGGCGGGCGCGTCGGGGCCACCCTGGAGGTATGCCGCCACGCCGGCCTTGAGGTTCGCGTCGCGGTAGGCGGTCGGCAGGTCGGCGTAGCAGGCGCTCCAGAACTGGGTGTCACCGGTGAAGCCGGTGCGCAGGCACGGGGCGCGGAGCAGCATCGCCAACCCGGCCGTCACCGCGGTGAGGGCCGAGAGCAGCGCGGCCGTGAGGATCCACGGCAGCTCGCGGGCCGCGGCATACCGCCCGCGGGGACCTCCGACGACCTCGGAGGCCGCTCGCACGACGGGGTCGCGCAGCGTCTCGCTCATGCGGCGCTCACGCCGCGCTCATGCGGACACCCGACGGGCCGGTCGCCCCGGCACGTCGCCCACCCCCGACGGCCGGCTCATCAGCCGCCCGGTTTCGTGGACGTCGGGGACGGCCCGGGCAGCGGGATGGTGATCGACGGCTGCGTCGTCGACGGCTGCGGCTTGCCGGTGCCGTTCGTCTTGGTGGGCAGCTGCGTCGTCGTCGGCGCCTGCGTCGTCGTCGTGGGCGCCTGCGTCGTCGTGGTCGGCGGGGGCGTGAACGTCGTCGTCGGGGGCGCGAAGGTCGTCGTCGGCGTCGGGATCTTGTCGTCGCCGACACCCACGCGGGCCGGGAAGTCCTGGACCTCCATGCCGTTCAGGGCGACCTTCATGAAGTCGTAGAAGACGTCGGCCGGGACCGTGCCACCCGTGAGGTTGGTGTCCTCGGAGCTCGTGAGGGTCTGCGGGTTGCCCTTGGCGTCCGGCTTGTACATGCCGATCGAGACGGCGAGCTGGGGGACGAAACCGGAGAACCAGATCGACTTGGCGTAGGAGGACGTTCCGGTCTTGCCGGCGATGGGGCGGCCGAGGCGCTGGAGCTTCGTGGCGGTGCCGCCGTCCTTGACGGTGTAGGTCATGGCGTCGGTGACGTCGGCCGTGACGTCCTTGTCGAACGCACGCCTCGTCTCCGGCTTGGCCTGGTAGCTGAAGTCACTCGTGGTGGACGTGATCTTCTTGACGAGGTACGGCTTGGCCCGCACGCCCTGCGCCGCGATGGTCGAGTAGGCCGTGGCCATGTCGATGACGTGGGGGGAGGCCGTGCCGAGGACGTTCGTCAGCGTCGTGTCGAGACCGGGGGTCCGCTCCGGGATCCCGGCGTCGATGGCCGCCTGACGGGTGAGCGCCGGCGTGATCGTGTTGTTGAGGTTGACGAAGGCCGTGTTGATCGAGCGACCGATCATCCGTCGCATGTCGACCATGCCGTAGGAGCGGCCGCCGAAGTTGGTGATGGTCGTGCCGGCGATGTCCTGGGGCTGGTTGCCGTTGAACTTCGTCTTCGTCGAGACGCCGTCGCGAACGGCGGCGAGCACGGCGAAGGGCTTGAAGTTCGAGGCGCCCTGCATGATCGCCTGCGTCGAGGTGTTGAACTGCGACTTCGAGTAGTCGGCTCCGCCGTACATCGCGACCACGGCACCGTCACCGGGCTTGACGGCGACGAGGCCGCCGGTGACCTGCTTCGGCAGGTTCCCCTGCATCGCGGCGATCGCGGCGGCCTGGTCCTTCTTGTCGATCGTCGTGACGATGCGCAGGCCGCCGGTGTCGATGTCCTGCTCGGTCAGGCCCGTACCGAGCAGCTCGCTCTTGACCTGGGCGGTGATGAACCCGTTGGGGCCCGAGGAGAACTTGTTGCCCTTGTAGGGCTGGATCTTGGGGACCTCGGAGTACTTGGCGCGGTCGGCGGCGCTGAGCCAGCCCTCCTGCACCATGCCGTCGAGCACGTAGGCGTAGCGCTTGGTCAGGTTGGCCTTGGCGTCGGCGCCGTTGGCGGGGTCGTAGAGCGAGGGAGCGTTGATGACGGCTGCCAAGACCGCACCCTCACCGGGGTTCAGCTTGGAGACGTCCTTGCCGAAGTACGCCTTGGCCGCGCTCTGGATGCCGTAGGCGCCGCGGCCGTAGTAGATCGTGTTGAGGTACTTCTCGAGGATCTCGGACTTGGAGAGCTGGCCGTCGATCTTGACGGAGATGAGGATCTCCTTGGCCTTGCGGGTGATCGTCCGGTCCTGCGTGAGGAAGTAGTTCTTGACGTACTGCTGGGTGATCGTGGAGCCGCCGACCTGGGCCTCGCCGGTGATGCTCGTCTTGATGGCGCGCAGGATGCCGCCGACCGAGATGCCGTTGTTCTGGTAGAACGTGCGGTCCTCGGCGGCGATGTGCGCGTCCTGGACGAACTTGGGCACCTTGGAGAGGGGGACCGACTCGCGGTTGCCGTCCTGGACGGCGATCCGGTCGAGCTCGGTCTTGCCGTCGCTGTAGTAGACGATCGAGACCTGCTTGTTGGCCAGCTGGTTGGGCTGCGGGATGGAGGTCTTGTTGTAGGCGATGACGACGCCGACGACCCCGAGCACGAGCAGGACCGCCGCGGCGATCGAGCCCCACTTCAGCGTGCCGAGCAGCCACTTCTTCCATCCGGTGCGACCGCCGCCGGCACCGTCGTCGAAGCTCGCTCCCGCGCCGGTCCGACCGTTGCCGTTGCCGCCGCCTGCGCGCTGGGTCCGGCCCTTGCCGGCCGACTGCTGGGCAGCGCGGATGTCGCGCCTGCTCTGCGTCACAACCTGCTCCATTCACTGATCAGGCCCGAGTGAAACCATCCCGAGCCGCCACTCAGTATGACCTGACCGGCGGTGGGACGACGAAACGAACGAGGCCGCTCACACGACCGGCACAAGTGCCCCACAGACTCTCTTCACATACCCCGTGCCCGCGTGCAACCTTTCTCCCGGGCCGACCGGTCCTGCTGGGTGTGACGACATTGACGGGCTCCGGCCCGGGGGCGGCGAGCGCCCCGACCGGGCCACTGACAGGGGGACGAACCGTGCACCGGGAGGCCTTCGACGAGTTCGTGGCGACGCGCTCGAGCCGTCTGCTGCGCACGGCCTACCTGCTGACGCACGACCGGGCCCTCGCCGAGGACCTCGTCCAGACGTCGCTCGCCAAGGCGTGGTTCGCCTGGGGCCGCATCGAGGGCCATCACGAGGCCTACGTGCGCCGGGTGATGGTCAACACCTACTCGAGCTGGTGGAGGCGCCGCTGGAACGGCGAGGAGGCGACGGCCGACCTGCCGGAGCGCCGTGACACCCACCACACCCCGCACGCGGACCACGACCGCATCGACGACCGCACCGACCTGTGGCAGGCGCTCGCGCGTCTGCCGAGACGACAGCGAGCCGTCGTCGTGCTCCGGTTCTACGAGGACCTCTCCGAGGCGGAGACGGCCGAGATCATGCAGTGCTCGGTCGGCACCGTGAAGAGCCAGGCGAGCCGCGCCCTCGCCAAGCTGCGCATCGACCCCACCCTGGCGCCGACCTCCGACGAGGAGCGTGTCCGATGAACCTCACCGACCTTCGCGACGAGCTGGCGGCCCACGCCGACGACGTCGGTCCCGCGCCCGACCTGCGCGCCGGTGTGGCGCAGCGGGTCCGCACCACGCGGCTTCGCCGGGCGGCGGCCGGGGGCTCCCTGGCGACCCTGACCGTGGCTGCCCTCACCGTCGGCGTCCTGACGTCGACGGGACTCCCGACACGCACCGTGCCCGGCCGCACCGCACCCGCCGACACACCATCCGTCGCCATGGCCCCGATGGTGGGGTCCGACGGCATGCCGTACCGCACGGTGCCCGACTCTCCGGGTGACGTCGTCAAGGACGGTCTGCGCTACCGGGGCCGGGTCGCCGACGACCGCCTCGTGGCCGGCGTCATCGGCGACCCCGGCCGGTCCACCCTGACCTTCACCTGGACCCCGTCGACGACCCGAGCCTCGCTCGCCGCGGCCTGCTGGATCCCGGGCGCGGATGCCGCCACCGCCGAGCACACCATGGTGATGCTCAGCGTGCAGGGCAGGCTGGTCATGGGGTCGGGGTGCGGGACCGCTCGCCCCGAGGGGCGCGACCTGCCCACGGGCGGCGCGATCCCCGGCGGACCGGGCGGAGGGTGGGACGCCATCACCGTCGGCAGGCCGGTCACGGCAACGCTGCGCCTCGTCGACCGCGACACCAAGGCGGCGGTGACCGACCCGTCCGTCCGCCTGACCGGCGCGGTGTACGAGCAGGGCCTGCAGCAGCCCATCGAGGACGCGGCGGGCACGACGGTGGCCGAGCTGCCGACCGTCGTCGAGCACCAGGGCTACCGCTACCGCCTGGCCGGGGTGGCGACCGGCCCGCTGGCCTCCGGGCCCCTGCCAGAGCTCGGCGTCGAGACGAGTCCCTACGCCGCGGTCGCCGTGCCCGTCGGCCCGTTCCTGCTGGCGTGGGGATCCGCGGGCACCGACCTCCCGGGCACCGGGCGGTCCGGCGACGGCGCGCAGCTGCGGCTGGAGGGGCTCCGTGACGCGGAGGCCCGCGGCTACGACTCGTGGGGCGTCGTCCCGGTGCCGGCCGGCTCGATCCGCGTGTCCGCCGACTCGACCCGTTCCCTGCGGCTCGTCGCGGACGGCGCCC
>NZ_BJYX01000015.1 GCF_007991735.1 Terrabacter aerolatus
CTGACGTAGAGGTCGGGGGGAGGGGCGGTCAGGCTGCGGTCTTGGCGCGGACCTGGCGCTTGATCCGCCCGAGCATGGCGACCATGCCGCGCATGCGCAGCGGCGACACGGCCTCCGCGAGGCCGAAGCGCATCGGGGCGTCGTCGGGCACGGCGAGCACCTCGGCCGCGGACAGGCCGTCGAGCCCCTCGTGGAGGATGCCGGCGAACCCGCGGGTCGTCGGAGCCTCAGCCGGCGCGTCGAAGAAGAGGTGGACGACGCGGTCCTCGAGCGCGTCGCCGTCGCCGACCTCGACCGTGAGGAAGAGCGGTGACTGGCACTCGTCGACGCGCTCGAGCTGGTCGAGGTGGCCGGCGTAGCGCTCGGGAAGGGGCGGCAGCTCGTCGCTGAACTCCAGGAGCAGCTGGAGCTTGAGGTCGTTGGTCGCGGAGCGGAAGTCCTCGGCGATCTCGGCGAGCGAGGTGGGCAGGGCGGTGTCGGTCACGGGGTCACCGCTCGATCGGGACACGCACGGAGTTGCCCCACTCGGTCCACGAGCCGTCGTAGTTGCGCACCGCCTCGAAACCGAGCAGGTGGGTCAGCACGAACCAGGTGTGGGACGAGCGCTCGCCGATGCGGCAGTAGGCGACGACGTCGTCGGACGGCGTCAGGCCCTGTTCCGCGAGGTAGATCGCCTCGAGCTCCTCGCGGGACCTGAACGAGCCGTCGTCGTTGGCCGCCCGCGCCCACGGCACCGACTTCGCGCCCGGGATGTGACCGCCGCGCATGGCCCCCTCCTGGGGGTAGTCGGGCATGTGGAGCAGCTCTCCGGAGTACTCGCCGGGGGAGCGGACGTCGACGAGCGGCTTGCCCAGGTGGGCGAGCACGTCGTCCCGGAACGCGCGGATCGGGGCGTCGTCGCGCTCGGCGACGGGGTAGCCGACCGGCGCGGGATCGGGCACGTCGCGGGTCAGCTCGCGACCCTCGGCGATCCACTTGGCACGTCCACCGTCGAGCAGCCGGACGTCCTCGTGCCCGAAGAGGCTGAAGACCCACAGGGCGTAGGCCGCCCACCAGTTGCTCTTGTCGCCGTAGATGACGACGGTCGTGTCGCGGGTGATGCCGCGGACGCCCATCACCTCGGCGAAGCGGGCGCCGTCGACGTAGTCCCGCGACACCGGGTCGTTGAGGTCGACGTGCCAGTCGATCTTGATGGCCCCGGGAATGTGGCCCGTGGCATAGAGCAGGACGTCCTCGTCGGACTCGAGCAGGGCGATCCCGTCAGGCCCGCCGATGCCGCCGGCTGCCACCTGCTCCGCGAGCCACTCGGTGGTCACGAGGCGCTCGGGGTGGGCGTAGGCGGAGATCTTCGTGTCGTCAGCGCTCATGGGCCCCATGGTGTCACGCGAGGTGTCACGCGAGCTTGTCGAGGTCCTCACGGCACCGTCGCTCGAACTCGCCCAGCTCGGCGATCGCGTCCTGGACGTCCCTGAGGCGCTGGTCGAGGTCGGCCCGGCGCTCGTCGATCTGGGCAAGGACGTACTCGAGCTGCGTACGGCGACCGCGGGGCGCGTCGAACAGGTCGATGATCGTGCGGATCTCCTCGAGCGGAAAGCCGAGGCGCTTGCCTCGGAGGATCAGGCCGAGGCGGGTGCGGTCGCGGCGGTGGTAGACCCGCTGCGTGCCACGGCGCTCAGGAGTGATGAGCCCGAGGTCCTCGTAGTGGCGCACGGTCCGGTGCGTGACGTCGAACTCCTCGGCCACCTGGGCGATCGTCCACGTCGGCGCACTTGTCATGCTGCTGATAGTGCTTTACGTTTACGTCAACGTCAAGCACGCGTCACGAGCGCGTGATGGCCGCGACAGCTTCAGGAGAACAGCGATGTTCGAGCTCAGCCAGGACCACGAGGACTTCCGGATGGTCGTCCGCGACTTCGCCGAGAAGGAGGTCGCGCCCAACATCGCCAAGTGGGACGCTGCGGCCCACTTCCCGACCGACCTCGTGCCGAAGATGGGTGACCTCGGGCTCTTCGGTCTGGTCGTCCCGGAGGAGTACGGCGGCGCGGGCGAGGCCGGCGACTTCACGAGCCTCTGCGTCGCCATCGAGGAGCTCGGCCGTGTCGACCAGTCCATCGGCATCACGCTCTCCGCCGGCGTCGGGCTCGGCATCAACCCGATCCTCACGTACGGCACCGAGGAGCAGAAGCAGCGCTTCCTGCCCGACCTCGTCTCCGGTCGCGCCCTCGCCGGCTTCGGCCTCACCGAGCCGGAGGCGGGCTCCGACGCCGGTGCCACCCGCACCAAGGCCGTCCGCGACGGCGACGACTGGGTCGTGAGCGGCGCCAAGGCCTTCATCACCAACTCCGGCACCGACATCACCTCGGTCGTCACCGTCACCGCGCGCACCGGCACCAACGAGGACGGCTCGGCGCAGCTCTCGGCGATCATGATCCCGGCCGGCACCCCCGGCTTCGTCGTGGAGCCGGCGTACCACAAGCTCGGCTGGCACGTCTCCGACACCCACGGCCTCACCTTCGAGGACTGTCGCGTCCCCGCCGACCACCTCCTCGGCGAGGAGGGCGAGGGGTTCAAGCAGTTCCTCAAGACGCTCGACGACGGCCGCATCGCCATCTCGGCGCTCGCCGTCGGCTGCGCGCAGGCCTGCCTCGAGCTGGCCACCGACTACGCGAAGACCCGCATCGCCTTCGGTCGCCCCATCGGCGTCAACCAGGGTGTCTCGTTCCAGCTGGCCGACCTCGCCGTCATGGTCGAGGGCGCCCGGTTGCTGACGTACAAGGCGGCCTGGCTCAAGGACGAGCTCCATGCCGGCAAGCGATCGGTCAAGGAGGTCAAGCAGGCGGCCGCCATCGCCAAGCTCCACTCGACCGAGGCCGCGGTCACCGCCACCCGGATCGCCACCCAGGTGTTCGGCGGCAACGGCTTCATGGAGGAGTACCCCGTGGCCCGTTTCTACCGCGACGCCAAGATCCTCGAGATCGGCGAGGGCACCTCCGAGGTGCAGCGCATGCTCATCGCCCGCGGCCTGGGGCTGCCGGCATGAGCGCAGCCGCCACCGGCACGAACCCGAACGGGGACCCGCGCGTCGCCGACGTCCGGGCCCGCCTCGAGGCCGCCCACACGGCCTCGGCGAGCGCCCCCGAGAAGGCTCAGGCCAAGCTCGACGCGCAGGGCAAGATCTACGTCCGCGACCGGATCGCCCTGCTCTTCGACGAGGGGAGCTTCGTCGAGGACGGCCGCTACGCCAACGCCCTCCAGCCGGGCCTCCCGGCCGACGGCGTCGTCACCGGACGTGGCACCGTCGACGGCCGCGCCGCGATCGTCATCGCCAACGACCCCACCGTCAAGGCGGGTTCGTGGGGTGCGCGCACGGTCGAGAAGATCGTGCGCGCCACCGAGATGGCGCTGCGCGAGGAGCTGCCCGTCTTCTGGTTCGTCGACTCCGCCGGTGCCCGCATCACCGACCAGGTGGAGATGTTCCCGGGGCGCCGCGGCGCCGGTCGCATCTTCCACAACCAGGTGGCCCTCTCGGGCAAGGTGCCGCAGATCTGCTGCCTCTTCGGCCCGAGCGCCGCGGGTGGGGCGTACATCCCCAGCTTCTGCGACCTCATCATCATGGTCGAGGGCAACGCCTCGATGTACCTCGGCAGCCCCCGCATGGCAGAGATGGTCGTCGGCGAGAAGGTGTCGCTCGAGGAGATGGGCGGCGCCCGGATGCACTGCACCGTCTCGGGAGTCGGTGACCTGCTCGCGCACGACGACGCCGAGGCCATCGAGCTGGCCAAGCTCTACTTCTCCTACGTCCCGGGCAGCTGGCGCGACCACCCGCCGACGTATGCCGCGGAGGCGCCGGCCACGCCGCTGACCCGCGAGACGGTGCCCGAGCGCGAGTCGGTCCCGTTCGACATCCACGACGTCATCGACGGGCTCGTGGACGACGACTCCTTCTTCGAGCTCAAGCCGCTCTGGGCGGGCGAGCTCGTCATCGGCTTCGGCCGGCTCGAGGGCCAGACCGTCGGCATCGTCGCCAACAACTCCATGGTCAAGGGCGGTGTGCTCTTCACCGACAGCGCCGACAAGGCCGCACGCTTCATCTGGCTCTGCGACGCCTTCAACGTGCCCCTCGTCTACCTCGCGGACGTCCCGGGCTTCATGATCGGCTCGGAGGTCGAGCGCGGCGGCATCATCCGCCACGGCGCGAAGATGGTCAGCGCCGTATCGTCGGCGACGGTGCCGCAGTTCTGCGTCGTCGTGCGCAAGGCCTACGGTGCCGGGCTCTACGCCATGGGGGGACCGGGATTCGGACCCGACGCGACCATCGCGCTTCCGACGGCCCGCATCGCCGTCATGGGCCCCGAGGCCGCCGTCAACGCGGTCTACGCGAACAAGATCGCCGAGATCGCCGACCCGGACGAACAGGCACGCTTCGTGGCAGACCGACGCCGCGAGTACGAGGAGGACGTCGACATCGAGCGACTCGCTGCCGACCTCGTGCTCGACTCGATCATCGAGGCGGATGAACTGCGCTCGGACCTCGTGCGCCGACTGGCTTATGCTTCCCGGCGTGACCGTCACTTCAGCGAGCGCCGACGCGCCGTCCCGCCGGTCTGAGCCGCGCCTCGGTCGCCGGCTCGAGCACCCCGACCGCGTGACCGAGGCGAAGCAGCCCTTCTGGCGCCGCCTCCCCGTCTGGTTCCCGTTCGCCGTCTTCGCGGTCTCGCGCCTGTTCGTCTGGGTCGCGGCCACGTACCTCTCGCGCTACCAGATACCGCTGCCCATCGGCACGGCGAACATCCGCATCTTCTACCCCACCCCGGCGGACCCCGGCTACAACGCCGTCATGACCGGCTGGGACGGGCAGTGGTACCGCGTCATCGCCGAGCAGGGCTACCCCGCGGTCCTGCCCCGCGTGGGCTGGGGCGGCATCGACATGAACCCGTGGGCCTTCTTCCCGGTGTTCCCGATGACGGCCGGCCTCGTCATGAAGGTCACCGGGCTGCCGTTCACCGTCGTCGCACCGGTGCTGTCGACGCTCATCGGCTTCGTCGCGATGCACATGCTCTTCAAGCTCGTCGACCAGGCGGTCGGCCGCTGGGAGGCGATCGTCGCGGTCGTCGCGACCTGCTTCTTCATCGCGTCGCCGGCGTTCTCGGCCTCCTACACCGAGTCCACCGCCCTGCTCGGCGTCGTGACGGTCCTGTGGCTGCTGCGCCGGCGTCAGTACTGGTGGGTCGTGCTCGCCCTGCTCGTGCTGTCGCTGAGCCGCAACGTCGTCATCGCCATGGTGCCGGTCATCGTCGCCCACTGGGTCGTGCGCTGGCGCACGGGTGACGAGGGCGAGCACCCGGTCCGGCTGCGCGTCGGGCTGGGGGCGCTCGCGGCATACGCAGGCGCCCTGACCTGGCTGTGGCCGACGATCGTCACCATCGCGACCGACACGCCCAACGCCTACAACGACACGATGCTCGCCTGGAACATCGAGACGAAGATCAAGCTCTACCTGTGGTGGAACCTGCTCTACGACTACTGGGGCGTGTTCGGCCAGGTCGCCGGGGTGCTCGGCGTCGCCGCATTCGCGTGGTTCATGCTCTCCCGGCACTCGTGGCGGTGGGGCCCGGAGATCTGGGGCTGGGCCGGCGCCTACCCCGCCTACATCATCCTCGTGACGAGCACGACCCCGAGCCGGGTGCGCTACGCCCTGCTGGCCTTCCCCATGACGCTGGTCATCGCCTGGTTCCTCCAGCTGCGCTGGTGGCGGCGCTACCGCTACTGGCTGCTCGGGCTCATCGTCGTCGTCGGCGCCGCCCAGATGTGGTGGTGGACGGAGCACTACCTCGTCATCGAGAACCTCACGGACGACCTCTACCCCTGAGCCGTCGCCCGGCGGCCCGGCGCTGCGGATCGTCCCCGTCGTCAGCCGCAGTCGAGCCGGCCCCGCATGCTGCCCACGACGTCGAACCACCCGATGCCGACGTCGGCAAGCAGCTCGCGCAGCAACGGCAGCGACAGTCCGACGACGTTGTGATGGTCGCCCTCGACCGAGGTGACGAACGCGCCGCCCAGCCCGTCGATGGTGAACGCGCCCGCCACCGTCAACGGCTCGCCGGTGGCGACGTAGGCCTCGATCTCGGCATCGGAGATCTCGGCGAAGTGCACGGTCGTCGAGGCGGTCGCGCCGAGGGTGGCGCCCCCGCCGTCACGCTCGTCGACGAGCCAGTGCCCGGTGTGCAGGACCCCGGAGCGGCCTCGCATGCGGCGCCACCGCAGGACGGCCTCTGCCGCATCGGCCGGCTTGCCGTGCACCTCGCCGTCGAGCTCGAGCACCGAGTCGCAGCCCAGCACGACGACGTCGTCGGCGACCCTCGCCGCGACGTCCTCGGCCTTGGCACGCGCCAGCAGCAACGCGATGTCGCCGGGCTCGAGCAGGCCGTAGCGCTCCGTCGCCTCGGCGACCGTGAGGTCCTCGTCGACCTCGCTCACGACGACGACGGGCTCCACGCCTGCCGAGCGGAGGGTCGAGCGTCGAGCCGGCGACGCGGACGCGAGGACGAGCTGGACGGCGGGCACGTCGGGGAGGGGGGTCGAAGGCATGACGAAATGGTAGGCGCCGCGACGTGTGACCGGGCACGGCGGCGCCCCCCGGGGGGCGCCGCCGCCGCGAGCCCGGACCGTCTCAGATCTCCTGCAGGACCGCCGCGCGCAGGGTGTCCAGACCGACGCCGCCGATGTCGAGGGCCCGACGGTGGAAGGCCTTGAGGTCGAACGCGTCACCCTCGCGCTGCTTGACCTCGTCGCGCAGCTGCAGCCACAGCCGCTCGCCGATCTTGTAGCTCGGCGCCTGCCCCGGCCAGCCGAGGTAGCGGTTGAGCTCGAAGCGCAGGATCTTCTCGTCCATGAAGCCGTAGCGGGTCAGGTAGGTCCAGGCCTTGTCGTAGTCCCACGCTCCGCCGCCGACCTCGTCGGGCGCGTCGAAGCCGCAGTGGACGCCGATGTCGATGACCACGCGCGCAGCCCGGAGCGACTGTCCGGCAAGCCAACCCATCCGGTTGCCGGGGTCGTCCATGTAGCCGAGCTCGGCCATGAGCCGCTCGGCGTAGAGCGCCCAACCCTCGCCGTGGCCGGAGGTCCAGGCCTCGAGGCGACGCCACTTGTTGAGCAGCTCGGAGCGGTAGACCGTCTGGGCGACCTGGAGGTGGTGGCCGGGGACGCCCTCGTGGTAGACGGTCGTCAGCTCGTTCCACGTGCGGAACTCGGTGTTGCCCTTCGGCACCGACCACCACATGCGCCCCGGGCGGCTGAAGTCGTCGGACGGTCCGGTGTAGTAGATGCCGCCGGTCTGCGTCGGCGCGATCATGCACTCGATGCGCTGGACGGGCTCCGGGATGTCGAAGTGGACGTCCTTGAGATCGGCGATGACCTCGTCGGCACGCTCCTGCATCCAGGCCTTGAGCGCGTCGGTGCCCTGCAGGGCGTACCGCTCGTCCGCGTCGAGGATCTCGACGCCACGCTGCACGCTCGCGCCGGACTCGAGACCGTCGGCGATCTCGTTCATCTGGGCGTGCAGGCTCGCGACCTCCTGCTGGCCCCACCGATAGGTCTCCTCGAGGTCGACCGTGGCACCGAGGAAGTAGCGCGACTCGAGGGCGTAGCGCTCGCGTCCGCAGGCGTCGGCCTCCGGTGCGTGCGGCAGCAGCTCGCGCTCGAGCCAGTCGGCCATCTCGCCGTATGCCGTGGACGCGGCCCGGGCGGAGGCCTGCAGCGCCTGCTGGAGCTCGCTCTCGAGCGGTGCGTCGCCGACCGCGGCGTCGGCGACGATCTTGGCGAAGTAGCCGTCGTCCGCGGTGAGCTCGCGCGACTGCTCGGCGCAGGCCTCGACCTGGCGGCGGGGTGACACCTGACCGCGCTCCCGCGCGAGGAGCAGGGACTCGCGGTAACCCTCGAGGGCCTCCGGGATCTTGCCCATCCGGGCGGCGAAGACGCGCCAGTCGGCGGCGGTGGCCTGCGGCATGAGGTCGAAGACGTCGCGGACGCTCTGCAGGGGCGAGGCGAGGACGTTGAGCGACATCTCGTCGAGCCCGGCGGCATACCGGTCCTCGGCGAGCTGCAGGCGCTCGGTCATGGCGTCGACGGTCACGCGGTCGACGTCGTCGGCGGGGACCGCCGAGGCCAGCGCCTCGAGCGTCGTCCGGCGCAGGTCGGAGGCGGCGGCGTTGCCGGCTGGCGAGAGGTCGTCGAGGTCCTCCTCGCCGCCGGGCACACCGAGGAAGGTCGCGTTGATGGGGCTGAGGGCGACGGCGGCGTCGAAGTAGGTCTCCGCGATGCGGTCGACGTCGGTACGGGGTCGCGCGGTCTGGGTGTTGGCGGTCACCCGGCGAACGTAATCGAGCGCGGGGTCGGGTGCCACTGCATTGCGGCACGCCGCCGGTGAGGTGGCGGCGGGGGTGACGTCAGTCGTTCCCGCCGGAGGAGCCACCCTTGGCGGGGCCGCCCACGACGAGCACGACGACGCCGTCCGGGGTCGGGTTGCCGGCGGTCGGCCAGGTCGACAGCACCTGACCCTCCTTGCCCGCGGCTGGGATCGTCACCTTGGTGACCCGGACGTCTCCCGCGCCGAGACGGTCGGTCGCGTCCTTGACCGTGGCGCCGACGAGGCCGTCGGGAACCGCGAACGAGGAGTTGACCTTGTCAGGGGCGTGCCCGCGGCTCACGACGAGGGCCACGGTCTGGCCCTTCGTCATCGGCTGACCCGCCGCGGGGAAGGAGCCCATGACGGACCCGTCCGGCTGGCTCGAGCGCACGAGCACCCACCGCACGTCGACGCCCATGCCGATGAGCTGCTGGACCGCGGCGTCGCGCTGCTGGCCGACGAGGTCCGCCGGGACGGTGCCGTTGTCGGCGGGGGGCGCGGTCGTCGGGGGCGTCGGGGAGCCCGACGGGGTGGAGGGGGAGCTCGCGGCCGGGCGCGGCGCGGCGGCCGGGGGCGTCGCCGGGTCCGAACCCGACAGCAGCACGTAGGCCAGGACTGCCAGGAGCGCGACGACGGCGGCGCCGAGGACCCAGACCGTGCGTGAGGGGCCGGAGCGTGCCGGGCGCTGGTCCTGCGAGGTGTCAGCGGTGCTTTCGGCCGGGCCGACGGGACGTGCGGAGGAGACCGCGGGCATCATCGCGGTGCTCGTGGCCGGGTCGTTCGCGGGATCGGCCACCGCTGCCGATCCGGAGGCGGCCTCTGCACCGGATGCAGGGAACCGCGCCGTGCTGGCCGCGGCGACGGACGCCGCACCGGCAGCAGCACCCGACGCCGCTCCAGCCGCGACGTCGAGGACGGCGGTCGCCTCGCCCGAGGGGAGGGCCCGCGTCGCGGCGTCGGCGAGCGCCTCGTGGCCGCGCAGGGCAGCGGCCATCGCGTCGGCATCGGGGTAGCGGTCGGACGGCGACTTGGCGGTGGCCCGGACCACGACGTCGTCGAGGTTGGCGGGCAGGTCGGCCACCCGCGAGCTCGGCAGCGGCACCGGCTCGTCGAGGTGGCGCAGCGCCACGGCGACCGGGGTGTCGCCCTCGAACGGGACGGCGCCGGTCAGCATCTGGAAGAGCAGGATGCCGAGCGAGTAGAGGTCGGACGACGGGGTCGTGGCCTCGCCGCGCGCCTGCTCCGGGGCGACGTAGGCCGCGGTCCCCATGACCGTGCCGGTGTCGGTGATCGAGGCCTGCCCCAGCGCCCGGGCGATGCCGAAGTCGGTGACCTTGACGGTGCCGTCGGCCCGGACGATGACGTTGCCCGGCTTGACGTCCCGGTGCACGACCCCGGCCCGGTGGGCCACCGCGAGAGCGGCACAGACCTGCTCGGCCACCCGCACGGCGTCGCTGGGGGTGAGCCGGCCGTGCTCACGGATCAGGTGCGCGAGGTCCGAGCCCTCCGCATACTCCATGACGATGAAGTGGGACGCGCCGTCGACGCCGTAGTCGTAGACCTGCGCGATGTTCGGGTGGGAGAGCCGGGCGGCCGTCAGGGCCTCGCGTCGGAACCGCTCCACGAAGTCCGGGGACTCAGCGAACGCGGGCGAGAGCACCTTGACCGCGACCTGCCGGCCGAGCCGGTCGTCCGTCGCGAGGTAGACCTCACCCATGCCACCGACGGCGATGCGCTCACCCAGCGAGTAGCGCTGCGCGATGCGGACGGAGGGGGTCGAGTCGACGGACATGGGCAACGAGCCTAGGGGAACGTGCTGTGGATGGGCCAACCGAGCAGGCCCGCGACGGTCCGCGGTCGCCCCCTGGGGAGGCGACCGCGGACCTCACGTCACGAGACGAGCGCGTACATGAAGTAGCGGTCCGCGGTGGACTTGACGGGCGCCGTGACGGTGGAGCTGTAGACCACGACGCTGCTGCACGTCGAGGTGTACCGCTTCTTCGTGACGACGAACTTCTTGGACGCCTTGTACTGCTGGAGACGCTTCGTCTGGCCACTGGGGACGTTGAGCGTGTAGGTGAACGACTGGGTGCCGCTGTAGCCAGCCCCGACGGTGATGCCGAGCGACGTGCTCGCCTTGGCGAAGACGACGCCGGCCTCCGCGGAGACCGTGGCCGTCATCGAGGCCTGCACGTTCCAGGTGCGGCCCTTGGTCAGCGACACGGAGCCGGGTCCCTTGACGTAGGAGCTGCTGAGGCTGGTGCGCTTCCACACCGTGGAGACGGAGCTGAAGGTGTAGTAGGTCTGGCCGGCCTCGGCGCACATGGCGCTGGCGGGTGCGGCGGAGACGACGGCGGTGGCGCCGCTGAGGGCGAGACCGATGGCGGTGGCGGACGAGAGGAGGCGACGCTTCACGGGGTTTCTCCTGGCTTCGACGATGAGGTGCTCGAAACCTAGGGACGTCACGGACAAGCCGGATGAGTCGGACTACTCAGTCCGCATCCGTACCCGCACCCAGATCCACGACTCGCCCGTCCCGGGACGCCTGCCGTCAGCGCGGGAGGCCCGTGCTCCGCCAGCCGCCGTGGCGCGCCGACGGCCCGACGAGCCGCCAGGACGGGTCGGCCCACGCCGACCGCGCCGGCTCCGCAGCGGCCTCGCCGTCGCCGAGTGCGGACAGCACGACGACGAGCGCGGCGAGCTCCTCGGCGCTCGGGCCCCCGCTCACCCGGATGGCTGCCGTCGACGAGGACGTCTCGTGGCCCGCGTCCGTGCTCACGGTGCTCACAGCGGGATGTTCCCGTGCTTCTTGGGCGGCAGCGTCTCGCGCTTGTTCTGCAGCGCCCGCAGGGCCCGCGTGACGTTCATCCGCGTGTTCGACGGGCTGATGACGGTGTCGATGTAGCCGCGCTCCGCCGCGATGTACGGGTTGGCGAGGGTCTCCTCGTAGTGGGTGATGAACTGCTGGCGCTGTGCGTCGACGTCGCCACCGCGCTCCGCCGTCTGCTTGAGCTCCTTGCGGTAGAGGATGTTGACCGCCCCCTGGGCGCCCATCACGGCGATCTGCCCGGTGGGCCACGCCAGGTTGATGTCGGCGCCGAGGTGCTTGGAGCCCATGACGTCGTAGGCGCCGCCGTAGGCCTTGCGCGTGATGACGGTGATCTTGGGGACCGTGGCCTCGGCGTACGCGTAGATGAGCTTCGCGCCGCGGCGGATGATGCCGTCCCACTCCTGGCTCGTGCCGGGCAGGAAGCCGGGCACGTCGACGAAGGTCAGCACGGGCACGTTGAAGCAGTCGCACGTGCGCACGAAGCGGGCGGCCTTCTCCGACGCGTCGATGTCGAGGCACCCGGCGAACTGCATCGGCTGGTTGGCGACGACCCCGACCGACATCCCGTCGATGCGGGCGAAGCCGGTGATGATGTTGGGCGCGAAGAGCGGCTGCACCTCGAGGAACTCGCCGTCGTCGACGACGTGCTCGATGACGTGCTTCATGTCGTAGGGCACGTTGGGGGAGTCGGGGATGCACGTGTCGAGCCAGCGGTCGTCGTCGGTGACCGTGAGGTCGCCGTCCCCGTCGCCGTAGGCCGGCGGCGTCTCCATGTTGTTGCTCGGCAGGTAGGACAGCAGGGCCTTGACGTAGTCGATGGCGTCCTGCTCGTCGGTGCCCATGTAGTGCGCGACCCCCGACTTGCTGTTGTGGGTCTGCGCGCCGCCGAGCTCCTCGAAGCCGACGTCCTCGCCGGTGACCGTCTTGATGACGTCGGGGCCGGTGATGAACATGTGCGAGGTCTGGTCGACCATGACGGTGAAGTCGGTGATGGCGGGGGAGTAGACGGCACCGCCGGCGCACGGGCCCATGACGAGGGAGATCTGCGGGATGACGCCCGACGCGCGGACGTTGCGGAAGAAGATCTCGCCGTAGAGCCCGAGGGAGACGACGCCCTCCTGGATGCGGGCGCCACCCGAGTCGTTGAGGCCGATGACCGGGCAGCCGATCTTCATGGCGAAGTCCATGACCTTGACGATCTTCTCGCCGAAGACCTCGCCGAGGGACCCGCCGAAGACGGTGAAGTCCTGGGCGAAGACGGCGACCTGCCGCCCGTTGACCGTGCCGTAGCCGGTGACGACACCGTCGCCGTAGGGCCGGTTCTTCTCCTGGCCGAAGTTGTTGCTGCGGTGCCGGGCGTACTTGTCGAGCTCGATGAAGGTGCCCTCGTCGAGGAGCATCTCGATGCGCTCGCGGGCCGTCTTCTTGCCCCGCGCGTGCTGC
Organism: Terrabacter aerolatus; assembly: GCF_007991735.1. Lineage (GTDB taxonomy): Bacteria > Actinomycetota > Actinomycetes > Actinomycetales > Dermatophilaceae > Terrabacter > Terrabacter aerolatus. Next base: position 12,678 of record NZ_BJYX01000015.1, read on the forward strand.
TTCTCGACGGCGCGCTCGGAGCCGGCGTTGGCGACCTCCGCGACGCGGCGCTTGAGATCGGCCAGCTTGCCTGAGGTGGTGGAGAGGTCGGGGCCGGTGGAGTCCGGAGACGTCGGCGCCGCCGGCGTCGTGCTCTGGTCCGACGTGTCGGTCGGCTGCTCTGCGACGGCGTGATCGGTTGCCATGGTCGGCACTCTAGCCTTGTGGACGTGCGCGATTCGCTCGACATCGAGACTGTGAGTGCGGCCTTGGTCACGTCCGGACGGCCGTGGCGCGGGGTCGAGTTCCACCCTGCCGTCGGGTCGACGAACACCCGCCTGCGTGAGCTGCTCACGGGCTCGCCCCCGGCGACGTCGGCGTATGCCGTGTCCCCGGGTGACGACGTCCCGGGCCCGTGGTGGGTGGTCCTGACCGACCACCAGACCGGAGGGCGCGGGCGACTCGGTCGCGCCTGGACCGTCCCGGACCGCGCCTCGCTCGCGGTGAGCGTCGCCGTGCCCGTCACCGACCCGGCGCAGGCCGGCTGGATGCCGCTCCTCGCCGGCCTCGCCCTGGCCCGGGCCGTGACCGAGGTGACCGAGGCCGCCGGGCACCGGCTCACCTCCCGGCTCAAGTGGCCCAACGACGTGCTCCTCGCCGACGACGGCGACCGCAAGCTGAGCGGCATCCTCTGCGAGCTCGTGGCGTCCGGCGGGCGGCAGGTCGTCGTCGTCGGGACCGGCGTCAACGTCGACCAGACCCGCGACGAGCTGCCCGTCGAGACGGCGACGTCCCTGGCGCTCGCCGGTGTCCGGGTGCGCCGCGAGGACCTGCTCGTCGCCTACCTCGACCACCTCACGGCCGTCCTCGGGGGGGCCGGTGTGACCCGCGCCGACGACACGGGCGCGGTCGGCCGGGAGGCGGTGCGGGCGGCATACCGCTCGGCCTGCGTCACGCTCGGCCTGCAGGTGCGCGTGCAGCTGCCGGCCGGCGGGGCGGCGGAGGGCACCGCCGTCGCGGTGGACGACGACGGCGGTCTCGTCGTGCGCACGGCCGGGGGCCTGCGGACCTTCGCCGCCGGAGACGTCGTCCACGTCAGGGCTGCCGCCGGCGGACTGGCATGATCGGCCCATGACCGAGCCGGGGACGCCACGGGACGACCAGCCGGTGGTCCCGCCGACGGTGCAGCCGGTGCTCCCCCCGGCGGGGGAGCCGGGCCCACGGGCGAACGAGGACTACACCGAACGGCTGCTCGGCCGTCCGCTCGACCTGCGCCGACGTGACGTCAGCCGCGGCGCCGAGGTGTCGCTGCTGTCGGCGCGCAAGTTCTGGCACGCCCTGGGCTTCCCCGTCGTCGACACGGACGACGAGCTGTTCACCGAGGCCGACCAGAGGGCGCTGGCGGCGGTCGCCGGCATCGTGCGGGACGGCCTGCTCGACGAGCAGACGGCGCTCGCCATGACCCGGGCCTTCGCCCGGTCGGCCGACCGTCTCGCCGGCTGGCAGTCGCAGCTCATCGCGGAGGCCGTCGAGACCCACATGACGGCCGCCCTGGAGGACACCGGCGACGACGAGCACGAGTCGCGCTCGGTGCCGGGCATCGAGACCGCCACCGAGACGGCGAAGCGCCTCGCGGTGCTCACGGACCGCCTCGAGCCGCTCCTCGTCTACGCCTGGCGCCGTCACCTCTCGGCGACGGTGGCGCGCATGCTCGCCGACGCCGACCCCGAGTCGTACGGCATGACGAAGATGCGGTCGGTCGGCTTCGCGGACCTCGTCAACTTCACCGCCCTGGTGCGGCGCCTGTCCGAGCGCGACCTCGCGCGGCTCGTGTCGCGCTTCGAGGCGCTCTCGGCCGACGTCATCACGGCCCACGGCGGTCGCCTCATCAAGACCGTCGGCGACGAGGTCCTCTTCACGACGGTGGGGGCGGCCCCGGCGGCCGCCATCGCGCTCGACCTCGTCGAGACGATGACCGACGACGACGTCCTGCCCGACGTGCGCTGCGGCATGGCCCGCGGACCCATCATCAGCCGTCTCGGTGACGTCTTCGGAACCACCGTCAACCGGGCCTCCCGCCTGACCGCCGTCGCCCAGGCGGGGAGCGTGCTCGTCGACGCGACGATGGCGCGCGAGCTCGCCAGCCTGTCCGGCTTCGAGCTGACCGGCCAGCGCCGGCGGATCCTGCGCGGCGTCGGACCCGTCACGCCCTCGCTCCTGCGCCGCGCGACGTCGGCCGGACGCCGCTCCGTCTCGGGGGCTCCAGTCCCCGAGAGCACTGAACCCACGTCACCCACCGCACCGACCCACCGAGCAGGCGCGCGCCCCGACGCGTGAGCCTCGAAGGAGACCGACGTATGCCGTCAACGCCGACCGCACCCGACGCCACCTCGAGCGAGGGGCCGGGTGAGCCCGTCCTCGTCCGCGTCGAGCGCTTCGACGACCCGGCGCTGGCCCACGTCGCCGAGATCGTCCTCGACCGGCCCGAGGCGATGAACGCCGTGTCGACGGCGATGGCGCGAGCCATCGCCGCGGCGGCGGCGCGGGTGGCCGCCGACGACTCGGTGCGGTGCGTCGTCCTCAGCTCGAGCCACGAGAAGGCCTTCTGCGTCGGCGCCGACCTCAAGGAGCGCAACGGGTTCACGGACGCCGACCTCATGGAGCAGCGTCCGGTGGCCCGGGCGGCCTACGGCGGCGTGCTGGACCTGCCCGTGCCGGCGATCGCGGCGGTCGACGGCTTCGCCCTCGGCGGCGGCTTCGAGCTGGCCCTGTCGTGCGACGTCGTCGTCGCCGGCGACGGCGCCGTGGTGGGGCTGCCCGAGGTCAGCGTCGGCGTCATCCCCGGAGGGGGTGGCACCCAGCTGCTCGTGCGACGGGTCGGGTGGTCCCGGGCGGCCCGCGCCATCTTCAGCGCCGCGCGTCTGACGGCCGGCGAGGCCCTGGAGCTCGGGGCCGTCGACGAGGTCGTGCCTGCGGGCACGGCCCGCGAGGCGGCGCTCGAGCTGGCCCGGACCGTCGCCGCCCACTCGCCCGTGGGGCTGCGCAACGCCAAGCGCGCCATGCGGCTCGGGTCCGACGTCGGGCTCGACGCCGGCCTCGAGATCGAGGACGCGTGCTGGCGCGCCACGGCCTTCTCCGGCGACCGGCGCGAGGGCGTCGCGGCCTTCGCCGAGAAGCGCCGGCCGGTCTGGCCGGGCCGCTGAGCCGCGCCGACGGCCCTCGCCGCGGTCGCGCCGATGGGCCGCCTCGACGGGCGGCGGTGCGTCAGGGTGCAATCCGGGCCGATGTGGATAGGCTCACGACCGTCGGTGCGCCCACGGACCGGCAGATCTTGAGGACGGTGACATGACCCGAGTGCTCCTGGCGGAGGACGACCCAGCCATCTCCGAACCGCTGGCCCGTGCCCTGCGGCGAGAGGGCTACGACGTCGACGTGCGCGAGGACGGTCTGGCGGCCCTCGACGGTGCCAAGGAGAACCCCGACCTGGTCCTCCTCGACCTCGGCCTGCCCAAGATCGACGGGCTCGAGGTGTGCCGCCGCATCCGGGCCGAGGGCCGCGCCATCCCGGTGCTCATCCTCACGGCGCGGGCCGACGAGGTCGACACCGTCGTGGGCCTCGACGCCGGCGCCGACGACTACGTCACCAAGCCGTTCCGGCTCGCCGAGCTCCTCGCCCGCGTCCGGGCGCTGCTGCGGCGCACGCCCAACGAGGTCGTCGCGTCGGGCGAGCTGGTCCGCATCGACTCCGACGGCCGACGCGCCTGGTTCAAGGGCGAGGAACTGCAGCTGACCGCCAAGGAGTTCGACCTGCTCCGGGTCCTCGTGCGCGAGCAGGGCAAGGTCGTCTCGCGCGAGCAGCTGATGCGCGAGATCTGGGACACCGCGTGGTTCGGGTCGACCAAGACCCTGGACATGCACATCTCGGTGCTGCGCCGGAAGCTCGGCGACGACGCGACGTCCCCGCAGTACATCGCCACCGTCCGGGGCGTCGGGTTCCGCTTCGAGCGACCTCAGGCGGAGTGACCGTGCGCCGGGTGCTCGATCGGATGGCCCTCGTCGCGGCAGTCGTCTGCGCCGGGTTGTTCGTCCTGCTCTCGACGGCCGTCGTCGGCTGGGCCGTGACGCAGCGCCCCGGTGCGGTCACGGTCTGGATCGCCTCGGAGCCCGCCGTCGGTGTCGGACGGTTCGGCGTCGTCATGCTCGTGCTCGGGGCTCTCAGCGGCGCCGCCGCCTACCTCGTCACGCAGCGGGACCGTGCACACGTCGAGCAGTCCTCGCGCGAGCTCGTCCACCTCGCCGACCGCTTCGCCGCGGGCGAGGCCCGCCTCGTCCCCGTGCACTCCGACATCGACGAGATCGACCACGTGTCGGGGGTGATGAACCGCCGCGCCCACGACATGACGAAGTCGCTGGCCGCCGAGCGTGACTTCGCCGCCGATGCCTCGCACCAGCTGCGCACGCCTCTGACCGCCCTGCTCATGCGCCTCGAGGAGATCTCCGAGACGGACGACGCCGAGGTGGTCAAGGAGGAGGCCACCATCGCCATCGCGCAGGTCGAGCGCCTCACCCGGGTCGTCGACGACCTCCTCGGTCGCACCCGCGGGTCCGGCGGCCCGTCGCCCGCGGTGTCGCTCGACTCGGTCATCGCCGCGCTGCAGCGTGAGTGGCAGCCGGCGTTCGAGCAGGCTCGCCGCTCGGTGCGGGTGCGCGGGGAGCGGGGGCTCTTCGTCCGCTCGACGCCGGTCGCGCTCTCGCAGGTGCTCTCCACCCTCCTGGAGAACTCCCTCGTGCACGGTCGCGGGACCGTCGACGTGCACGCGCGGCGCTCGGGGCCCTCGGTCATCGTCGAGGTGAGCGACCAGGGGGACGGCGTGCCCGCCGCCATGGCGCCACACATCTTCGAGCGCTCGGTGAGCAGCGGCGCCGGTGGCAGCACCGGTCTGGGCCTCGCGCTCGCGCGCGACCTCGCCGAGTCCAACGGCGGACGCCTCGACCTCGTGCAGGCCCAGCCCGCCCGGTTCGCCCTCTTCCTCTCCGAGGCCGAGACCGACTGAGCCCTCGGCGACCTCGGCGACCTCGGCGATCCCGGCCGTCCGCCGGCCGGTCGGCGAAACACGCGGAGGTCGCTGTCATGCAAGCGTCAGAAGACTCACGGTCGCGCGGGGTAGGGTGCGCGCGTGAGGCGCCTGCATGAGTTCCTGTTCGTGCGCCACCGGCACAACTGGCTGCTGCTGCTCCGGTTCGCGGTGGTGGGCGTCTCGGGCGTGCTCGTCAACCTGGTGACGCTCATCGTGGTCAAGAAGCTCGGACCCAGCTTCAACGAGGCCATCGTCCCGGTGCCGGGCACCGCGTTCAACGTGCGCTGGTACCACGTCTACTCGACGATCGCCTTCCTCGTGGCGAACCTCTGGAACTTCCAGCTCAACCGGACGTGGACCTTCCGGACGAGCAAGCACGCGCGCTGGTGGCACGAGTACTGGCCCTTCCTGGCGGTGGGCCTGCTCGGCCAGGTCGTGGGCCTCGTGCTGCTGACCCTCCTCATGCACCTCGACTCGCCGATCCACCTCTCTCCCACGGTGTTCGACGACTCGACCGGCTTCCGCACCCGGCTCTACTGGGCGCAGCTGATCGTCATCGCCGTCGTCACCCCGGTCTCCTTCGTGCTCAACAAGATGTGGACGTTCGCGGCTGTGCGCACCCACCACCCGGACCTCGCCGACCCCAGCCACGTCGCGGCCGTGCTCACCGACGACGGAGGCGACGACGGCGACGACGGCCGGGGAGCGGGCGGCCGCGAGCCAGGTCGGACGCCCGTCGTCCCGGGGCGCCACGACCGGTAGAGCCGGCTCCGACTACGCTTGGGCGGCGTGAGCCAGCCGAAGCGCGCCCCCGGAGGATTTCCCGTCGTCGGTGTCGTGGGAGGCGGTCAGCTCGCGCGCATGATGCAGGGCCCGGCCGTCGAGCTGGGCGTCCAGCTCTCGGTGCTCGCCGAGAGCGACACGGCAGCCGCCGCGCTCGTCGTCCCGAGCTCGCCGGTGGGGGAGCACACCGACCTCGACGCCGTGCGGGCCTTCGCCGAGCACTGCGACGTCGTCACCTTCGACCACGAGCACGTGCCGCCGGCGATCCTCGAGGCCCTCGAGGCCGACGGGGTGGCCATCCACCCGACGCGGGCCGCCCTGAACTTCGCCCAGGACAAGCTCGCCATGCGCGAACGCCTCTCGGGCCTCGGCATCGCGTGCCCCCGCTGGGCCCGGGCGACGACCGCCGCCGAGGTGACCGCGTTCGGTGACGACGTGGGGTGGCCGATCGTCGCCAAGACCCCTCGTGGCGGCTACGACGGCAAGGGAGTCGCGGTCGCCGGCGGGGTCGACGACCTCGCGGACTGGATCTCCAGGATCGGTCAGCCGGGCCCGCTCGAGGGCGGACTGCTCCTCGAGGAGAAGGTCGACTTCGTGCGCGAGCTCGCGGTCCTCATCGCCCGCAGCCCGTCCGGCCAGGCGGCCGCGTGGCCGGTCGTCGAGACCGTGCAGACAGACGGCATCTGCACGGAGGTGCTCGCGCCCGCGCCGCAGCTCGACCCGGACCTCGCCTCGGTGGTCACGGAGGCGGCCCTGCGCATCGCCGGCGAGCTCGGCGTCACGGGGGTGCTCGCCGTCGAGATGTTCGAGGTGCGTCCCGGGACCGGCGGGGCCGCGTCCTACGTCGTCAACGAGCTGGCCATGCGCCCGCACAACAGTGGTCACTGGTCGATGGACGGCGCGGTGACCGGCCAGTTCGAGCAGCACCTGCGCGCCGTGCTCGACCTCCCGCTCGGTGACCCGCGCCCCCGCGCGCCGTGGACCGTCATGGCCAACGTGCTCGGCGGCGACTACGAGCACCTCTACCCGGCCTACCGCCACATCATGGCCCGCGACCCGGGTGCCAAGGTGCACGTCTACGGCAAGGGCGTGCGACCCGGACGCAAGATCGGCCACGTCAACGTCAGCGGCGCCGACCTGGACGATGCCCGCGAGCGCGCGGGACACGCGGCGGACTACCTCCGAGGAGTGATCACCGAATGAGCGACAGCCCCCAGCCCGAGCAGCAGCAGACCCCCGGAGCGGCCCCGGTCGTCGGCATCGTCATGGGCAGCGACAGCGACTGGCCCGTCATGCGCGAAGCCGCGAGGGCCCTCGAGGAGTTCGGGATCCCGTACGAGGCCGACGTCGTCTCGGCCCACCGGATGCCGGACGAGATGATCGCCTACGGGCAGGGCGCTGCCGCCCGTGGCCTCCGCGTCGTCATCGCCGGTGCCGGCGGCGCCGCGCACCTGCCGGGCATGCTCGCAGCGGTGACGCCGCTCCCGGTCGTCGGCGTCCCGGTGCCCCTCACGTACCTCGACGGCATGGACTCGCTGCTCTCCATCGTCCAGATGCCGGCCGGGGTGCCGGTGGCGACCGTGTCGATCGGCGGGGCCCGGAACGCCGGCCTGCTGGCCGCGCGCATCGTCGGCACCGGCAGCGACGAGCTGGCCGTCGACGTCCGCGAGCAGATGGTCACCTTCCAGGCCGACCTGCGCGACCAGGCCCATGCCAAGGGCGCGGCCCTGCGCGACCAGGTCGCGCGCGGGCTCTCGGACTGAGCCGACACCTGCAGCGCGTGGCCCGAGGAGCCGACCCGACGGCATACGACCCCTCGCCGGTGCGTGGCGTCAGTCGGCTGCGGCGAGGAAGCCGCGCACCGCGGCCGTGAACGCCGCCGGCTGCCGGGCGTGCACGAGGTGCCCGGCGTCGATGCGCACGAGCCGGCCGTCGGCAACCGTGGCAGCCATCTCGGCGACATGCTCCGGAGGCATCGGGCTCTCGGGGCCGCCCCACACCACGAGCGTCGGAGCGGTGACGGAGGCGACGACGCGGGGCCAGTCCGGGTCGGGATCGTCGATCTGGGCTCGCACCTCGAGCACGGCATCCCAGTCGACGTCGAGGTCGCCGTCCGGCCGGGACGGGGGCCGAGGCTCGCGAGGGTGCGGCACCGGAACGTCCTCGAGGACGAGCCGACCCACGAGGTCGGCCCGGCGGGCGGCGAGGAGGCACGCCACGAGACCGCCGAGGGAGTGCCCGACGACGTCAGCAGGCCTCCCGTGCTCGGCCGCGAGCCCCGCGGCGACGGCCTCGAGGTCCTCGGCCAGCTCGGTCAGGGCGTAGCTGCCGGGCCGGGGACTGGCTCCGTGCCCGCGCAGGTCGACGGCGACGACGAGTCGGTCGCGCGCGAGGTCGGTGGCCACCCGGGTCCAGTCCGCCGAGGTCTCGCCGGTCGCGTGCACGAGGAGGACGGGCGGCAGCGTGCCGGGGCTGCCCCAGCGACGCGACGAGAGCGCGACGGCGACCACAGCCGACGTCAGTCGGTCACGGCGCCGGCGCCGTCACCGGGCTGGATCCGGGGGTACTCGATCTTGGGGCACGTGTCCATGACGACGGCCAGCCCGGCCGCCTCGGCACGCGAGGCGGCCTCCTCGTCGATGACCCCGAGCTGCAGCCAGAGCGCCTCGATGCCGAGGCGCTCGCGCTCGGCGATCGCCTCGTCGACGACGGCACCGACCCGACCGCTGTTGACGAAGCAGTCGACGACCTTGACGACGGTGCCGTCCGGGATGTCGGACAGGGTCTTGTAGCCCTGCGACCCGTGCACGGTGGCCGCGCTCGGGTGGATCGGCACCAGGCGCATGCCCAGCTCGCGCTGGAGCCACAGCGCCACGCGGTAGGCCGTGCGGTCGGGGTTGTCGCCGAGACCGACCACGGCCCAGGCGGCGGGCGTGTGCAGCAGGTCCCGGATCACGTCCGGGTCGTTGTGGTGCTGGGTCATCCCGCCATCTTCACACGCAGGCTCCGGCGCGAGCGCCCCTGCCGGTGTCCGGAATGGCGTGGTTGGATGGCGTCATGCGATTCGGAATGTTCGTTCCCCAGGGCTGGCGGATGGATCTCGTCGGCATCGAGCCGGCCCAGCAGTGGGAAGCCATGGTCAACCTCGCCAAGCACGCCGACGACGGAGACGTCTTCGAGTCGATCTGGGTCTACGACCACTTCCACACGGTGCCGCAGCCCTCCGGCGAGGCGACCCACGAGGCGTGGTCGCTCATGGCCGGCTTCGGCGCCGCCACGAGCCGGGTGCGCCTCGGCCAGATGTGCACGTGCATGGCCTACCGCAACCCCGCCTACCTCGCCAAGGTGGCTGCCACCGTCGACGTCATCTCCGGCGGCCGCACGGAGATGGGCATCGGCGCCGGCTGGTACGAGCACGAGTGGCGGGCCTACGGCTACGGCTTCCCCAAGGCCGGTGACCGCCTCGGCGCGCTCCGCGAGGGCGTGCAGGTCTTCCGCGACATGTGGACCAAGGGCGAGGCCACGCTCGACGGGACGTACTACCAGGTCGACGGCGCCATCTGCGCGCCTCGCCCGCTGCAGGGCACGAGCCACCCGGGCAGCGCCCTCAACGGCATCCCGATGTGGATCGCCGGCGGCGGCGAGAAGGTGACGCTGAAGATCGCGGCGCAGTACGCCGACTACACGAACTTCGACGGCACCCCCGAGGGCTTCGACCACAAGAGCGAGATCCTCAAGGGTCACTGCGACGACCTCGGCCGGGACTTCGGCGAGATCGTGCGCTCGGCCAACTACAACGTCGTCATCGGCGAGACCGACGCCGACGTCGAGGACCGCCTGCAGTTCTACGGCGAGCTGCTGCGCAAGGGCGGCGTCGCCGACGACAAGGCCGCCGGAGCCGTCGAGGACCTGCGCAAGCAGCCCGCCGTCGGCACGCCCGACAAGATCGTCGCGACCCTCAAGGACATGGAGGCACGTGGCATGACGTATGCCATCACCTACTTCGCCGAGGCCGCCTACGACCGCTCGGGCATCGAGCTCTTCGAGCAGACCGTCGCTCCCGAGCTCAAGGGCTGACCTGCCCCGACCGTCGAACGAGGTGGTGCCGGTACCGTACGGGTGCCGGCACCACCTCGTTCCGGGTCGGTCCCCGGACCTACCAGGCGGTCCAGCCGCCGTCGACGGCGACGACCTGGCCGGTGACGTAGGCGGACGCGTCCGAGGCGAGCCACGTGACGACGCCGCGGAAGTCGTCCTCGGTGCCCATCCGGCCCAGGGGCGTGAGGCGCTCGTAGCGCTCGACGAAGGCCTCGTCCTGGCCGCGGGCGATGCCGCCGGGGGCGAAGGCGTTGACTCGCACGTCCGGGGCCAGCACGGTCGAGAGGTAGCGCGTCAGCTGGGCGATGCCGCCCTTGCTGGCCGCGTAGGCCGCAGGGTTGCCCATCCGGGTGCCTTCGTAGAGGCCCATGTTGGGTCCGACGAGTCCGTAGATGCTCGACACGTTGACGACGCTGCCGTGGCCACCGGCCCGGAGCAGGGGCGCCAGGCGTCGCGTCAGGGAGAACGGTGCCGTGAGGTTGAGGGCGAGCGCCATGGCGAAGGCGTCGTCGGTCTGCTCCTCGAAGGGGACGGCATACCCCGGCACCCCGGACGTGCCGGTGAAGGCCGCGTTGTTGACGAGCACGTCGCACGCGCCCAGCTGGTCCACGACGTCGACGACGCGCGAGATCCCCTGCGGGTCGAGCAGGTCGGCGCCGAGGGCCACGTGACCCGTCCCGGGAAGGGCGTCGGCCGTGGCGGCGCACGACGTCCCGTCGAGGTCGACGACGACGACGCGGGCGCCGGCCGTCGCGAGGGCGTCGGCGAGCACCCTGCCGAGCGGGCCCGCCCCTCCGGTGACGACGGCAGTGCGTCCGGCGAGCGACGTCGTGGGGGTGGTCGTCATCGGGGGTCCTCCGTGGGGGAGCCGGGGGCCGGGACGTCGAGCCACGGCAGCGTGATGAGGCCGGCACCGATGAGGGCCTCGATGAGCCGGAACTCGTACTCGTCGTCGATGGAGAAGGCCTGGGCCTCCGGGATCTCGAGCCCCTCGTGGGTGCCCTCGTCGAACCACGAGCTCTCGAGGCGGCGCACGAAGTCGGCACGCCAGAGGTAGAAGTTGCCGTTGATCCGCAGGAACCGGCCGACGTCCTGGCGCCGGGTGACGCCCGTGCCTGCCTCGAAGAAGCGCGAGAGGGCGCCGTCGCGGGACTCGTCGGGGCGCACACCGACCCAGACCGGGTTGAAGGTGGGCTCGGAGACGCTGATGACGCCGTCGAGCGAGGGCGTCGTGGCGAGGCGGCCGACGGCCTCGGCCAGCTGGGACGGCACCCGGGCGGGACTCGTCGGGTCGAGGAGGAGAACCGCGTCGTAGGTGTGGCCCTCGTCGCGCTCGACCCACTCGAGGGCGTGGCGCACGACCGGGGCCATGGGGGTGTCGTCGGACGCGAGCTCGGGAGGTCGCAGGAACGGGGCGTCGCCTCCGTGGGCGCGCACCACCTCGGCGATCTCGGCCGAGTCGGTCGTCACGACGCAGCGGGTGACCTCGGTGGTGAGCCCCGCGGCGCGCATGCTGTGGGCGATCAGGGGCAGGCCCCACATCGGACGGAGGTTCTTGCCGGGCAAGCCCTTCGAGCCGCCGCGAGCTGGGATGACGGCGAGAACGCGGGGCAGGTGCTGGTCGGTCACGAGCCGTCCTCGGGCCGGGTGTCGGTGATGGCATCGATTTCGCGCACCCCCATGTCGCGAGCGTCGTCGCAGAGCCGGATCGCAGCGATGCCCTCGGCCAAGGTGGCCGGTGCGCCGCGGGCGACGCGCTCGTCGGCGGACGTCGAGGGGCGCAACGTCAGGGCGGCCCGGGCCTGGGCGCCCATGACGATGTCGCGGTCGAGGTCGTGGTCGAAGACCTGCTCGGTGACCTCGCCGTCGGGCGTCGTGTGTCGCACCGTGGCCCGCATGACGTCCCACTCGAGGGTGCCGTCGGGGGAGCGGACCACGATGCCGCGGGTGGCCGGACGGGTGACGTAGTCGAGCCGCATCGTCACCTCGACGTCGTGCACCGACGTCCACAGCAGCGTTGCCGCCTGCTCGGCGTCGATCTCGAGCGGACCGCCGGTCGCGATGCTGGCTCCCAGAACGACGGGAGTGCCGAAGAGGACCGTGGCGTAGTCGATCTCGTGGACGAGGTCGCGCAGCACGCCACCCTCGTCGGCGCGCGCGGAGTAGGAGTCGCGGTAGTCGCGGTCGGGGCGCCAGTCGGGCAGCCACGACTGCGACCAGACGTGCGCCGACCCGCCCCGGTCCAGTCGGCCGACGAGCCGGCGCAGGTGACGAAAGGCCTCGTGGGCGCGCAGCGGGGCGGCCACCCAGACGTCCAGGTGCCGGGGGTGCTCGTGCAGGGCGCGTGCCTCCTGTGCGCTCGGGGCCACCGGCTTCTCGACGAGCACCTTCTCCGCCCCGGCGTCGAGGGCCTCGATGGCATCGGTGACGTGCCGTGCCGTGTCGGTGGCGACGACGACGAAGGCATCGCGCAGGGCGGCCGGGCCGGTAGCGTCGTCGAGCAGGTGGGCGTCGGTCGCGTCGTCGAGGGCCGGCGTGTCGCCATCGAGCCCACGGTCGCGGACGGGCCACAGCCACACCTCGGCGCCCTCCTGTCGGAAGACACGCGCGTGCCGCTGCCCGATGGAGCCGGAACCGCGCACGACGACGCGCAGGGCAGGGGAGGGCAGGCTGGACACCCCTGCAGGCTAGAGGACACGAGGACCGGCCGCGCACGTCGACGGGCCTGCTCCGCGCGCACGGGTACCTTCGAGCCTGTGACGAGCACGCCCGAAGGCACCGCGCCCCCCGCCGACCGCACCGGCGGCTCGTCCGGCGGCTCGCCCGGCAGCTCGCTCGGCGCCCACTCGGTCATCTACCTCGTGGGGACGGCCCTGCAGGGCCTCGGCGTGCTGCTCGTGCTGCCCTTCGCCACCCGTGTGCTCGGCGACGTCGAGTTCGGCCGTGTGGCAACGGGTCTCGTCGTCGTGCAGATGGTGGGTACCATCGCCGCCGCCGGGCTGCCCCAGGTCGTGCTGCGCGAGCACCACCGCGGTGACGAGGGCCCCCGGGTCGCGCGCGCCCTCGCCGGCACCATGGTGCTGCTCGCGCTGGGACTCGGCGTCGTGGGCCTCGCGCTGGCACTCGCCCTGTCCGCCGCCGGCCACGCCGACCTCGGCCAGTGGGTGCCGCTCGTCGTCGCAGCCGTCGCCCTGACGACGGTCGTCGCGGGCCAGACCCTGATGCGGGCCCGACTGCAGCCGTGGGGCTTCCTCGCGCTCGCGGTGCTCGCGACGGTCGGCGCCCAGCTCGCTGGACTGCTGGCCGCGCGGAGCGAGCCCACGTCGGGGAGGTACCTCACGGCATACGCAGTCGTCGTCGTCGGGACGGCCGTCGTCGCGCTCGTGCTCGGCCGGCCCCTGCCGCCCACCGTCGAGCGGGAGCGGGTGCGCGCGGGGGTCCGCCTGGCCGCCCCGCTGCTGCCGCAGGCGGCCGCGATGCTGGGGCTGCTCTCGGGCGACGTGCTCCTCGCCCGGGTCCTCGTGGGCGAGTCGGGCGCGGGCCGCTACCAGGTGGCGCTCCAACTGGGGAACATGCCGTTCGTCCTCGCGGTCGCGCTCTTCAACGCGTGGGGGCCGCTCGTGCTGTCGCACCCGCTCGAGCGCCGATGGGCCTGGACGGCCCGCACCGGCACCGCCCTGACGACGGTCGTGGCGGCCGGGGCTGCCGGAGTGGCCCTGCTCGGTCCGTGGCTCGTCGCCGTCATGGCCGCACCGAGCTTCGACCACGTCTCGATGGTCGCCGCCCTCGGCGTCATCTGCACCGTGTCGGTGTCGTACATGCTCTACCAGGGCTCCTCGCTCGCGGTGCTCGACGTCGAGCGGACCGGCAGCCTCGCCTGGGCGGCGCTCGCGGCCCTGGCGGTCGTGGTCGTGGTCGCGCTGTGGCTCGCCCCGCGGACCGGACCCACGGGCGGCATCGTCGGGATCGCCGTCGCCAAGGCCATCGGCTACGTCGTGCTCATGGGGCTCACGACGTGGTTCGCGCACCGGCACTCCGCCCTGCGGTGGCCGCCGCGGGTGGTGGCCGTGTCGGTCGCCGGCGTCGTGCTCGCCCTGGTCGGAGCCGTGCTGCCGCTCGAGGGTCCCGCCTCCTGGGTCAGGGTCGGGCTCGCCCTCCTCGTCGCCGCCGGTGCCGCCGCCGTCGCGCCGCGGATCGTGCGCACGCTGCGCGGATAGGATGGGGCGCTCGCCCGGCTCGCCTCGATCCGGCACGCACCGACACGCAGGAGAGACGTTTTCGTGGTGACACCGCTCGTCCACATGGGGTTGGGCTACGACGACCTCCTCGTCCCCGCCCTCGTGCACGCCGGCTTCGAGACCAAGGACCTCGTCCTCGTCGTCCGGACGGACGCCAACCTCGCGTGGGTGCGCAAGCACGCGCCCCGGGCCACGACCGTCCGCCTGCCGTATGCCGCAGCGCGCAAGGCCAACGTCGTCAGCGGCCTCGCGCCGCACGCGGCTCTCAAACGGGCCTGTGCCGGCGTCGGGCTGGACCCGCTCGACCTGCTCGTCTCGGAGCGGGCCCTGCGCCGCAACCGCGTCGACACGGCGATGAACTTCCTCAACCTCGCGGCCGAGGAGCTCGAGGCCGCCATCGCGGGGCGTGGACCGGTGCTCGCGCTCGTCGAGTTCACGGTGACCTCCGAGCTGCTGACGGCCGGCCTCGTCACGCACCACGGCGGGCTCGCGACCTGGCCACGCGGCATACGCCTCCCCTCCGACCGGTTCGGCCTCATCGGGGCACCCAAGGGAATCACCTTGTGGGAGAGGCAGGTGCAGGACCCGTCGGCCGTCGCGGCCGGTGAGGCGTTCATCGAGAAGTGGCGTGCCGAGCACGGGCGCCCGATGGGTTTCGCGCGCAACCTCAAGGTCGAGACGGGGCAGGAGATCTGGCGGCTCGCGAGCGATCGCATCAAGGAGTTCGCGGTCGACCGGGGTGCCAACCTCCAGCTGCCACGGCCGTCCGACTACGCGCGGCTGCCGTGGCTCAACCCCGTCAAGGCGCGCCTCAACCTGCGCGAGTACCAGGATCGTCGCTGGGACCCCGTGCCGGAGAAGTTCGTCTTCCTGCCCCTCCAGGTGCAGCCCGAGTCGAGCGCCGACGTCATGGGCCAGGAGTGGCGCGACCAGGCGTACACGGCCCGCGTGCTCGCCGACGCCCTCGCGCCGCTCGACATCGGCGTCGCCGTCAAGGAGCACGCCCACTTCATGTGGCGCCGCGACCCCGACTACTGGCCGCAGTTCGACGCGCACCCGAACATCGCCTCGATCGACCCCTTCGCCGACTCCCGCGAGCTGATGAAGCAGGCGGTCTTCACCGTCACGGCGACCGGAACCGTGGGCCTCGAGGCCGGGCTGCTCGGCCTGCCCGTCGTCAACGGCGCCGACATGCCGTGGAGCGGTCTCGGCAACGTCGCTCGGCTGGCCTCGCCCGACGACCTGACCCAGTTCGTCGCCGACCGCGGCTGGGAGTCGCTGCGGGCCGACCGGGCGTCGATCGACGAGTGGTTCGTCCACGACTACGTGCGCAACTCCTGGGAGGGCCTCGTGCTCGACCCGCCGCGGGTGCCGGCCGTCCTCGAGCCCGACAACATCCGCAAGGTCGGCGGCGCGCTCGCCGAGGCCGCAGCCTCCCTCGGGCATCCCGGCGGTCCGGCGTGACGACGGCGGGGACCGGCTGGGTCGTCCTCGGCGCAGGCGGCCACGCGCGCTCGGTCGTCGACGTCCTCGAGCGCTCCGGCCGGACGGTCGTCGCGGTCTCCGGTGACGCGCCGGGTGGGGAGCCCTGGCACGTCGACGTCCTCGCCGACGACCGGGCGGCCTTCGAGCTCATCTCGGCGCGGGGCCTGCACGCCGTCGTGGCGATCGGGTCCATCGCCGCCCGCACCCGCCTCGTCCACGAGCTCGTGTCGCGGGGACTGTCCGCCCCTGCCGTCGTCGCCGCGACCGCCACGGTCTCGGCCCGCAGCGTCCTCGGCGACGGCACCGTCGTGCTCGAGCACGCCCACGTCGGACCCGCCAGCAGGCTGGGCCGTGCCGTGGTCGTCAACACCGCGGCCGTCGTCGAGCACGACTGCAGCGTCGGCACGGGTGTGCACGTGGCGCCCGGCGCCGTGCTCCTCGGAGGTGCCTCGGTGGGGGAGGGGTCGCTCGTCGGCAGCGGCGCGCGGGTCCTGCCCCTGGTGAGCGTCGGGGCCGGGTCCACGGTCGGGGCCGGCGCCGTCGTCACCCGGCACGTGGCCGACGGCGACACTGTCGTCGGAGCCCCGGCACGTCGCCCTGACCACCGTCCCGCGGCCCGGGTCGCCCCCGGCGCTCCCGACTCCCGCCCACCCGGAGGCACCGCATGAGCGACCACCTCAATGCCGTCACGCCCGTCGCGATCGGCGCCCGTCAGGTGCCCACGCCCGGCGACGTCTACGTCATCGCCGAGGCGGGCGTCAACCACAACGGTGACGTCGGCCTGGCCCACCGCCTCGTCGACATCGCGGCCGCCTCGGGCGCCGATGCCGTGAAGTTCCAGACCTTCTCGCCCGACAAGCTCGTCTCGTCCACGGCGGCGACGACGCCCTACCAGCGCGACCGCGGCGGCAGCTCCGACCAGCGCAGCCTCCTCGAGGCGCTGACGCTGCCCAAGGAGGCCTGGGTCGAGCTGCGCGACCACGCCACCGAGGCAGGCACGACCTTCCTGTCGACGCCCTTCGACCTCGACAGCGCCGAGATGCTCGTCGACCTCGGGCTGCCGGCCCTCAAGGTCAGCTCCGGCGAGCTGACCAACCTGCCCTACCTGCGCGAGATGTCCCGGCTCGGCGTCGTCCTGCTCGTCTCGACGGGCATGGGCACCGAGGACGAGGTGGAGGCCGCGGTCGAGGCCTGCGCCGACGCACCCGGACTCGTCCTCTTCCACTGCGTCTCGGCCTACCCGGCGCCCGTCGAGGAGTGCAACCTGCGCGTCATCCCGCGCCTGACCGAGCTGCACGGCATCCCCGTGGGCTGGTCGGACCACACCCCCGGCCTGACGACGGCCCTCGGCGCGGTCGCGCTCGGCGCCCCGATCCTCGAGAAGCACTTCACGAGCGACCGCACGCTGCCCGGGCCCGACCACCTGGCGAGCCTCGAGCCCGACGCGCTCGCCGACTACGTCACCGCGACGAAGCAGCTCGCCGTGGCCCTCGGTGACGGCGTCAAGGTGCGCATGCCCTCGGAGGAGGAGAACGCCGTCCTCGTCCGCCGCTCGTGGCACGCCGCGCGCGCTCTGCCTGCGGGCACCGAGCTGGCCGGCGGGGACCTGCAGCTGCTGCGGCCCGAGGGCGGCATCAGCCCGGCCGTGGACATCCGTGGTCGCGTGCTCGCGCGGGCCGTCGACGCGGGCGCGCCCGTGACCGACGCCGACCTGGCGGTCTGAGCCGCCGCATGCCGACACCGCTCACCGCCGCCGTCTTCGTCGGCACCCGCGCCGACCTCGGCCCACTCTCGCCGGTGCTCGAGGCCCTCCAGGCCGACGAGGGGCTGACTCTCCGCGTGCTCACCGGGGTCATGTATGCCGTCGACGACCTCGTCGCGGCCCTGCCCGCGAGCGTGCCCGAGGCCGCGTGGCGGGAGGTCGTCGTGCCGCTCGCCGACCCGATGCGCGAGATGACCGTCGCGGCCCAGCTCGACCAGGGCGCCGTGCTCTCGGGGGCGGTCGGCCAGGCGCTGACCGCCCAGGCGGTCGACGTGCTCGTCGTGCTCGGCGACCGGTGGGAGCTGCTCTACGTCGTGCCGCCCGCCGTCCTGCTCGGGGTGCCGGTCGTGCACCTTCACGGGGGAGAGGTGACCGAGGGCGCGCTCGACGAGCGGGTGCGCCACGCCGTCACCAAGCTGGCCGACCAGCACTGCGTGGCGTCCGAGGACGCTGCCGCCCGGGTGCGTCAGCTCGGTGAGCCCGCCGACCGCGTGCACGTCACCGGGGCGCCTGGCCTCGACCGGGTCGCCGGCGCGGTCCCGATCCCGGACGCCGAGCTCGCCGACCTCCTCGGGGTGGACGTCGTCGAGCGCCCGCTCGCGCTCCTCACCTACCACCCGCCGACCGCACAGCAGGCCGCCCCCGTCGGAGACTGGGCGCGCGAGGCCGCCCAGGCGGCCCTGGCGACGTGCGGCACCGTGGTGGCCACCCACCCGGGGATGGACGAGGGCCGTGACGAGATCCTCGCGGCCCTGACGGCCCTCGCCGCCGACGAGCCGCGCCTGCGCCTCGTGGCCGCACTCGGACGTGACTACCCGCGCGTGCTCGCAGCCGTCGACGTCGTGGTCGGCAACTCGAGCTCCGGCGTCATCGAGGCGGCGACGCTGCACGTCCCCGCGGTCGACATCGGGGAGCGCCAGCGCGGGCGGCTGCGCGGCGACAACGTCCTGCACGCCGACGAGGGCCGCGCCGCCGTCGAGGCGGCCCTTCGCACGGCGCTCGGCCCGGTCTGGCGCGAGCGGTCGGCGCGAGCCGCGAACCCCTACGGCACGGGGGCGGCCAGCGCCGCGATCCTCGATATCGTTCGGGATGCGGCGCTCGCCCCACGCGTCAAGCCCTTCGTGGACCTGCGCCCCGCCCCGGCGACGGCCGCCACCACGGGCCGCCGCACGAGCGAGGAGGAGGAGGAGTGACGGCGCGAGACCTGGCCGCGGCGTGCGCGCCGACGACGGCGACGATCCGTGACGCGCTCGAGGTGGTCGACCGCAGCGGCAACCTCGTGTGCCTGCTCGTCGACGGCGACGGACGGCTCGCGGGCCTGCTGACGGACGGTGACCTGCGCCGGGCGTTCCTCAAGGGCACGAGCCTCGACGACCTGGCGCTGGACCACGCGACGCGCAGCCCGCACTTCGTGGCGGCCGGTTCGCCGCGGGCGCTCGTGCTCGACCTCATGCAGGCGCTGCGGCTCTCGGCGGTGCCCGAGCTGGCCGAGGACCGCACCCTCGTGGGCCTGCACACCCTCTCGGACGTCGTCGGCTCGCCGCCATTGCCGAACGTCGCGGTCGTCATGGCCGGCGGTCGTGGCACGCGGCTGGGCGAGCTGACGAGGGACACCCCGAAGCCGTTGATGACGGTCGCGGGTCGCTCGATCCTCGAGTGGATCGTGCTGGGCCTGGTCGGTGACGGCATCCGGGAGATCTACGTCAGCGTCAACTACCTCGCGGAGCAGATCGAGAGCCACCTCGGTGACGGTTCCCGTCTGGGCTGCCGGGTGCGCTACCTGCGTGAGGACCCCGACCGTCCGCTCGGCACGGCCGGCTCGCTGACGCTGCTGCGCGAGCAGCGACCCGACCTGGCGCACCCGGTGCTCGTGATGAACGGCGACCTCATGGTCGAGTTCGACGCGAGCGACCTGCTCGAGGCGCACCGGCGCACCGGGGCCGCGGTGACCCTCGCGACGCGGACCTACCAGCACGAGGTGCCGTTCGGCGTGGTCGAGAGCGTCGACGGGCGGGTCACGGGGGTCTCGGAGAAGCCGACGCTGAGCTTCGACATCAACGCTGCGGTGTATGCCGTCGAGCCGCGAGCGCTGGCCTGGTTGCCCTCCGGTCGGGCGAGCACGATGCCGGGCCTCGTCGAGACGTGCCTGGAGCGCGGCGAGCCCGTGACGGCGTGGCCGATCCAGAGCGAGTGGATCGACGTCGGCACCCCGAAGGACCTCGCCCGCGCCAAGGGCGAAGGCTGACCACGTGCCCGCGCCCTCGCGCTGGGGCGGGCAGACCATGTCGAACCACGACGAGAAGGCTGATGTGACAACAGAACTGACACCCGCGCCGATGGCCGCGCCGATCGACGGGTCGATCGCCGGCAAGACGGTCCTCGTGACGGGGTCCGACGGGTTCATCGGCTCGCACGTGGTGGAGCGGCTCCTCGCCGACGGGGCGCACGTGCGCGCGTTCTGCCTCTACAACTCCAACGGCTCCACCGGCTGGCTCGACGAGTCCGACGCCTTCAGGGCCGCGGTGCGCGACGGGCAGGCCGAGGTCGTGCTGGGCGACATCCGCGACCCCGAGCACGTCATGGCGACCACGGAGGGGGTGGACGTCGTGCTCCACCTCGCGGCGCTCATCGCGATCCCGTTCTCCTACGTGGCTCCCCGCTCGTACGTCGAGACGAACGTCATCGGCACCCTCAACGTCCTCGAGGCGGTGCGCCGGCACGGCACGCCGCGGATGGTCAACACCTCGACGTCCGAGGTCTACGGCACGCCGGAGTCGGTGCCGATCACCGAGGCGCACCCGCTGCGGGGGCAGTCGCCCTACTCGGCCACGAAGATCTCGGCCGACAAGATGTGCGAGTCGTATGCGTTGTCGTTCGAGACCCCGGTGACGACGCTGCGCCCGTTCAACACCTTCGGTCCGCGCCAGTCGACGCGCGCGGTCATCCCGACCGTGCTCTCGCAGCTGCTGGCCGGTGCCCGCGAGATCAAGCTCGGTGACGTGACCCCGAAGCGGGACTTCACCTTCGTCACCGACACGGCCGACGGGTTCGTGCGGGCGGCGCTGGCCGAGGTCGAGCCGGGCGCGACGATCCAGCTCGGGACCGGGCGCACCGTGTCGGTCGGTGACGTCGTGCAGCTGTGCTGCAAGGTGACGGGCAGCGACGCGCAGATCGTCACCGAGAGCGACCGGATCCGGCCCGAGGGCTCGGAGGTGCAGATCCTGCTGTCGGACCCCTCCCGCGCCAACGAGGTGCTCGGCTGGGCGCCGACGGTGTCGCTCGAGGAGGGCCTCGCGGCGACGGCCGAGTGGCTGCGCCCTCGGGTCGACCCCGAGACGGCCGGCAGGTACCACCGGTGACCGCGACCGGCGAGGCCCACGCCCCGGGAGCCCGCGGTCCGGAGGGCACGATCCCGCTGGCCGTACCCAACATCGGAGAGCTCGAGCGGCGCTACGTCCTCGAGGCCGTCGAGTCCGGGTTCGTCTCCTCGGTGGGCCCGTTCGTCACCGAGTTCGAGCAGCGTTTCGCCGAGCGGGTGGGGTCCAAGCACGCCATCGCCTGCGCGACCGGCACCGCGGCGATCCACGTCGGGCTGCTGCTGCTCGGGGTGGGCCGCGAGGACGACGTCGTCTGCTCCGACTTCACCTTCGTCGGCTCGGTCAACCCCATCGCGTACTGCGGCGCCCGACCGGTGCTCGTCGACGCCGAGACGACGACGTGGAACATCGACCCGGCCCTGCTCGCCGCCGAGCTCGACCGTCGCGCGGCAGCCGGGGAGGGCCAGCCCGCGGTCGTCGAGGTCGTTCACGTCCTCGGTCAGCCCGCCGACATGGAACCGCTCATGGACGCGTGCGAGCGACACGGCATACCCGTGCTCGAGGACGCCGCCGAGTCGCTCGGAGCCACGTGGACGGCCGGGCGCTACGCCGGCCGGCACACCGGCACCGTCGGCCGGGTCGGCGCCTTCTCCTTCAACGGCAACAAGATCGCCACGACCGGCGGCGGCGGCATGCTCGTCACCGACGACGACGACCTCGCAGCCCGAGCACGCCACCTCACGACCCAGGCCAAGGTGCCCGACGTCGGCTACCTCCACGACGAGGTCGGCTACAACTACCGCCTCACCAATCTCGCGGCGGGCCTGGGTCTGGCCCAGCTCGAGCGCCTCGGGGAGTTCGTGAAGGCCAAGCACCGGATCGCAGCCCGCTACGACGAGGCCTTCGCCGACCTGCCGCTCGTGCTCCCGCCCCGGGTCGAGGGGCTCGATGCGACGTACTGGCTCTACTCCGTGCTCGTGCCGGAGGCCGACGGCCGCGGACGCGACGACTTCCTCGCGCACCTGCACGCGGCCGGCGTCGGGGCCCGGGCCCTGTGGCGACCCCTGCACGCCCAGCCGCCGTTCCTGTCGGCCCCCGTGCTCGGTGGGAGCGTCGGCGACGGCCTCTTCGCCCGCGGCCTGTCGCTGCCGTGCGCGACCGAGCTGACCGACAGCGACCAGGACCGCGTCATCGCGGCGGTGCGCTCCTTCTTCGCCTAGGACGGACGGCCGACGCGCGTGCGACCGTCGTGGTGCAGGATGGCGTCGTGGAGATCGCCATCGGGCTGCTCGCGATCGCGGCCACCGTCCTCGGGGGGTCGTGGCTCGCCGACCGGTTCGACCTGCCGGCGCCCCTCGTGCTCATCGTCGTCGGCATCCTCGGCTCCTACCTGCCGTTCGTCCCCGAGGTGGCCCTGAGCCCGGACGTCGTGCTGCTCGGCATCCTTCCCCCGCTGCTGTATGCCGCGGCCATCCAGACCTCGCTCGTCGACTTCCGCAACAACCGGGCCGTCATCCTCAGCCTGTCGGTCGGGCTCGTGCTCTTCACAGCCCTCGGGGTCGCGCTCTTCCTGCGGTGGGCCCTCGACCTGGACTTCGGCGTCGCCTTCGCCATCGGCGCCGTCGTCGCGCCGCCGGACGCGGTCGCGGCGACGGCGGTCGGTCGCCGCATCGGTCTGCCGCGTCGCCTCGTGTCGATCCTCGAGGGGGAGTCCCTCGTCAACGACGCCACTGCGCTCGTGTCCCTCCGTACCGCGTTGGCGGCGGCAGGCCTCGCGTCCGGTCTGGCCTCGAACGGCGTCACCTTCGGCGGGGTCGTGGTCGACTTCGCCTGGGCCTCGGTCGGCGGGGCCGCGATCGGCTTCGTCGTGGCGCTGCTCGTGTCGGTCCTGCGCCGGCACTTCTCCACCGAGCCGGCCTTCGACACCGTGCTGTCGTTCATGGTGCCGTTCGCGGCCTACGTGCCCGCCGAGGAGCTGCACGCCTCGGGCGTCATCGCGGTCGTGACGGCCGGCCTCGTCCTCGGCCACAAGTCGCCGCGCACGCAGACGGGGGCCTCACGGCTCAGCGAACGGATCAACTGGACCTCGATCCAGTTCCTCCTCGAGAACGCCGTCTTCCTCCTCATCGGGCTGCAGGTCTTCTACGTCCTCGACCGGGTGCGCACCTCGACGCTGTCCGCCGGGCAGATCACGCTGGCCGCGGTCGGGACCCTCGTCGCGGTCCTCGTCCTGCGCCCGCTCTGGGTGGTGCCGTTCCGCCTGATCAGCACCCGGGTGCTGCGCAACGAGGCGCAGGCCCCGTGGACGCACACCGTCGTGCTGTCCTGGGCGGGCATGCGCGGGGTGGTGACGCTGGCGGCTGCGCTCCTGCTGCCCCAGAACACCCCTCACCGCGACGTGCTCGTGCTCATCGCCGTCGTCGTGACGATCGGGACGCTCCTCATCCAGGGCACCACCCTGCCGGCCCTGGCCCGGCGCCTCGGCGTGCGCGGCCCCGACCCGCGCGAGGACGCCCTCCAGGCGGCGACGGTGCTGCAGGCCGCGACCCGGTCGGGCCTCGACGTCCTCGACCGCCTGGACGACCTCGACGAGGCGACGCGGGAGATCCTGCGGTCCCGCTCGGAGGACCGGCTCAACCAGATGTGGGAGCGTCTCGGACCCCAGAGCGGCGACGCGGACGAGACGCCGAGCGCCCGCTACCGCCGGGCCCGCATGCAGATGCTCCAGGCCGAGCGCGACGAGGTGCTGCGGCTGCGCGACGAGGGCCGCGCCGACCACGTCGTCCTCCGCGTGGTGCTGAGCAGCCTCGACCTCGAGGAGACGATGCTCGACCGCCTCGACGACCAGGAGAGCCGTCTGGCAGAAAGTGAGATGTTGCCCGTGGACACCATCGAGGCTCCGTGCGAGCACCTCCAGGACGCCGAGTCATGCGCCGCCCCCCGCACCCCGGACGGGTGCGAGGAGTGCCTGCGCGACGGCACGAGCTGGGTGCACCTGCGCCTGTGCCTGCAGTGCGGGCACGTCGGCTGCTGCGACTCCTCCGAGATGAAGCACGCGACCGCCCACTTCCACGAGACGCAGCACCCGGTGATGCGCTCGATCGAGCCGGGTGAGGCGTGGCGGTGGTGCTTCGTCGACGAGGTCGTCGGCTGAGTCGACCGCGCCTCAGTCGAGTCGCTGGCTGACGGTGTGCGTGCCGCCGTCGTGGACGACCGTGGTCGTGGCGCCATGGACGAGGGCCAGGCACGGCTGCACGTGCCCGCACTCGACGTCGGCGAGGATCGGCACGCCCAGCATGCCGAGGGCGTCGACGACGGCCGTGTGCTGGGTGAAGCCGCCCGGCTCCGGGGCATGGGTGCGTGACACGAGGACCCCGTTCGCGGCGTCGAACCACCCGCGCAGCCGCATCGCGTGCAGGGCGCGGCAGATGTCGTAGGAGCCCCACTCCGCGATGTCGAGCAGGATGACCAGACCCTCCGGGGCGTGCTGTGCCGCAAAGGCGTTCACGTCTGCGTGGGCACCGCCGGCGAGGAAGCTCAGCGTCTCGACGCAACCGCCCACCAGACGTCCCGAGAGGGTGACCGGCTCGTCCTCGTGGCCCGGGTCGATCCGGGCCCACGAGCCGCGCCCCTCGAGCGTCATCTCCGACACCGTCGGGTTGCCGGCGTAGTCGTCCCAGCCTGCGGTGCGGTGCCGTCCGGGGGAGTGCTGCCTCAGCTCGCCGCCGGCCGCGGTGCCGGCGACGTCGACCCAGTGCAGGATGCCGTCGGGCACGGCGTACGGGGTGTCCATGAGGTTCTGCCCGTGGATGGTCGCGATGCCCGTGGTGAGGGTGAGCGGCGTCAGCCACGTCGAGGTGTCGGAGAAGCCGACGCACCACGTGGGCTCGACCGCCGCCACCGCGTCGAGGTCGAGCAGGTCGAGCAGGTCGATGCCGGTCTCGCCGCCCCACGGCGGCACGACGGCCCTGATGGTCGGGTCGAGGAGCATCCCCATGAGCTCGGCGGCGCGCGCCTCCCGAGGTCCACTGACGTGGGAGGGCGCGTGGTTGAGCTCGCCGACGACCACCTCGAAGCCGCGCTCGCGCAGGCAGGTGACGGCATACGAGAAGCGTCCCCA
Organism: Terrabacter aerolatus; assembly: GCF_007991735.1. GTDB lineage: Bacteria > Actinomycetota > Actinomycetes > Actinomycetales > Dermatophilaceae > Terrabacter > Terrabacter aerolatus. The sequence continues at coordinate 37,538 of NZ_BJYX01000015.1, forward strand.
GAGGGCGTCGGTGACGCCGGAGCTCGGCGATGTCACACCGATCCGGTCGCCGGGGCGCAGCGGGGCGGGGTAGCGGATCGGCATGGCTGCCATGGTGCCAGCCATGCCGATCCGTCTCATCGGGGTTTCGCCGACGGCGCCCCGCTCAGACCTTGGCGGCGGCGAAACCCTGCTCGAGGTCGGCGAGGATGTCGTCGACGTGCTCGATGCCGACCGAGAGGCGCACGAGACCGGGCGTCACCCCGGCGGCCAGGCGGTCCTCCTCTGGGCCCTGCGAGTGCGTCGTCGACGCCGGGTGGATGACGAGCGAGCGCACGTCGCCGATGTTGGCGACGTGGCTGTGCAGCGTCAGCGCCTCGACGAACTTCTTGCCCGCCTCGAGCCCACCGGCGATCTCGAAGGAGAGCACCGCGCCGGCGCCACGAGGTGCGTACTTCTGGGCGAGCGCGTACGACGGGCTGTCGGGCAGGGACGCCCAGACGACGCGCTCCACCTGGTCGTGGCCCTGGAGGAAGGCGGCCACCGTGGCGGCGTTGTCGAGGTGGCGCTCGATGCGCAGCGACAGCGTCTCGAGCCCCTGCGCGATGAGGAAGGCGTTGAAGGGAGAGGCTGACGGACCCAGGTCGCGCAGCAGCTGGACGCGCGCCTTGAGGATGTAGGCGAGGTTGGCCCCGAGGGGGCTGCCGACGCCGAGGTCACGCGCGAAGACGAGGCCGTGGTAGCTCTCCTCGGGGGTGTTGTAGTTGGGGAACCGCTCGGGCTCCTTGGCGTAGTCGAAGGTGCCCGCGTCGACGATGACCCCGGCGATCGAGGTGCCGTGACCGCCGAGGTACTTCGTCGCCGAGTGCACGACGACGTCGGCGCCCCACTCGATGGGACGGATGACGTAGGGCGTGGCGATGGTGTTGTCGACGACGAGCGGCACGCCGTGCTCGTGGGCGAGGGCGGCGACCGCCTCGATGTCGAGGACCTCCGCCTTGGGGTTGGCGATGGTCTCGCCGAAGAAGGCCTTGGTGTTGGGCCGGACGGCCGCACCCCAGGACTCGATCGAGGTCGGGTCCTCGACGAAGCTCACCTCGATGCCGAGCTTGGGGAAGGTGAACTTCAACAGGTTGACGGTGCCGCCGTAGAGACTCGGCGACGCGACGATGTGGTCTCCGGCCTCGGCGACGTTGAGCAGCGCGAGGGTCGTCGCCGACTGGCCCGAGGCGACGAGCAGGGCGCCGACGCCACCCTCGAGCGCGGCGATCCGCTGCTCGACGACGTCGGTCGTCGGGTTCATGATCCGCGTGTAGATGTTGCCGAACTCCTTGAGCCCGAACAGGTTTGCTGCGTGGTCGGTGTCATCGAAGACGTAGCTCGTCGTCTGGTAGATCGGCAGCGCGCGCGCTCCGGTGGTGCCGTCGGCGCTCTGTCCGGCGTGGATCTGCTTGGTCTCGAAGGACCAGCTGGGCTCGGTCATCGGTCTGCTCTTCCTGGGTCGTGTCGATGACCGGAGGTCCCACGGACGGCGGACCTGGTGCACCGACGGGTCGGTGCGGGAGAGAGGCTCTCCGCGCTTGCCCGAGCGCCGGGTGGCGTCGACGGGCCAGGTCTTCACCCGGGGCACCCCACCGCGGTTGGAGGGTTGCCGGCCAGCGAGCCGGGGCTTGTCGCTGGCGCTCATGACCTACCGCCGAGTGTACGTACGCGTGTCCGTCCCCCGGGAGTCGCTGTCCTCATCGTGGACGTCCCCCACGGCGCCCGCGCACGCCCCTCGGCGCCACGAGGCGGCCCTCGTGGCGTCGATCACTAGGACGTCCTACTAAACCGAACTGGCGAGTAGGATCGCGCTCGTGAGCACGAATGCCGACTTCGACCTGTTCCGGACCAGCGAGGACCACGAGGCCCTGAGAGAGGCCGTCCGAGCGGTCGCCGAGGACAAGATCGCCCCCTACGCCGCCGCCGTCGACGCGGAGGTCCGCTACCCGCAGGAGGCGCACGACGCCCTCGTCGCCTCCGACTTCTTCGCGCCGCACGTGCCCGAGGAGTACGACGGCGTCGGCGCGGACGCCCTGGCGACCTGCATCGTCATCGAGGAGGTGGCCCGGGTGGACGCGTCCGCGTCGCTCATCCCGGCCGTCAACAAGCTGGGCTCGCTCCCGCTCATCCTCGACGGCAGCGAGGAGGTCAAGGCCCGCTACCTCCCGCCGCTGGCGAAGGGCGAGACGACCTTCTCCTACGGCCTGTCCGAGCGGGAGGCCGGCTCCGACACCGCCTCGATGAAGTGCCGGGCCCGCCAGGACGGCGACGGCTGGGTGCTCTCCGGCCAGAAGTCGTGGATCACCAACGCCGGCGTCTCGGAGTACTACACCGTGCTCGCCGTCACCGACCCCGACGGCCCGCGCGGCGGCAACGTCACGGCCTTCGTCGTCGAGAAGTCCGACGAGGGCTTCAGCTTCGGCGAGAAGGAGCGCAAGCTCGGCATCAAGGGCAGCCCGACCCGTGAGCTGCACTTCGACGACGTCCGCCTCCCCGCCGACCGTGTCGTGGGTCAGGTCGGCGACGGTCTGAAGATCGCGCTGCGCACGCTCGACCACACCCGGGTCACCATCGGCGCCCAGGCCGTCGGGATCGCCCAGGGCGCGCTCGACCAGTCGCTCGCCTACATCAAGGAGCGCAAGCAGTTCGGCAAGCGCATCGCCGACTTCCAGGGCATCCAGTTCATGCTCGCCGACATGGCGATGGAGCTCGAGGCGGCCCGCCAGATGGTCTATGTCGCGGCGGCCAAGTCCGAGCGCGGCGACAAGGACCTCACCTTCTTCGGGGCGGCCGCCAAGTGCTACGCCTCGGACGTCGCCATGAAGGTGACGACGGACGCCGTCCAGCTGCTCGGAGGGGCCGGGTACACGAGCGACTTCCCGCTCGAGCGGATGATGCGCGACGCCAAGATCACCCAGATCTACGAGGGCACCAACCAGGTCCAGCGCCTCGTGATGGCACGGCAGCTGCTGCGCTGACGACCGGCGGGGCGGCGGGAGGCGGGTCGAGGGGGCAGTAGTCTGTTGCAGCCGCCTTGCGGCCCGGTGCGGGACCACGATGCCCGACCCAGTCTTCCCACCCCGACGAGAAGGACGCCTGCGCGTGCACTCAACACCTCCGGTCAGCGTCATCATGCCGCTGCTCAACGAGGAACGGCACCTGGAGGAGGCGGTCGGCGCCGTCGTCCACCAGCGCTACCCCGGTGAGATCCAGATCGTGCTGGCCGTCGGCCCCGGTCACGACGACACCCTCGGGGTCGCCCGGCGCCTCGCCGAGCGCGATCCGCGGATCATCGTCGTCGAGAACCCGTCGGGACGGACCCCGGAGGCGCTCAACCTCGCCGTCGCCGCGGCCGACCACAACATCATCGTGCGCGTCGACGGCCACGGCTTCCTCAGTGACGGCTACATCGAGCACGCGGTGCGCGTGCTCGAGGAGACCGGAGCCGCCAACGTGGGCGGGGTCATGCTGGCCCAGGGCGTCACCGACACCGAGCGTGCCGTCGCCGTGGCGATGACCTCACCCCTCGGCGTGGGCGGCGCGCGCTTCCACACCGGAGGCGAGCCCGGTCCGGCCGACACCGTCTACCTCGGGGTCTTCCGCCGCGCGTGGCTCGAGGCCGCAGGCGGCTACGACCCGCGGTTCACCCGCGCCCAGGACTGGGAGCTCAACTACCGCATCCGCCAGGCCGGCGGAGTCGTCTGGTTCGACCCCGCCCTGACGGTGGAGTACCGCCCGCGCCCCGACCTGCGTGCGCTCGGCCGCCAGTACCGCGACTACGGCCGCTGGCGCCGCGTCGTGGCCACGCGTCACAAGGGCTCGATCAACGCCCGCTACCTCGCGCCCCCCACGGCCCTCGTCGCGGTCGCGGCCGGCCTCGTCGGAGGCCTCGTCTGGCGGCCGCTCTGGGCGATCCCCGCCGCCTACGCGGCCGGGATCGGCGTCGGGGGAGTGGCGATAGCGAGGGCGGAGAAGCCCGCGGTGGCGATGCGCGTGCCAGGGGTCCTGGCGACGATGCACATGAGCTGGGGCTGGGGCTTCCTCACCAGCAGGCCGGACCGGTTGGTCCCCGAAGGAGACGAGTCGTGATGCTGGAGCGCCTTACCCGGATCTGGGCGCAGCGGGCGATCCTGCGCACCCTGGTCCAACGCGACCTGCGTGTGCGCTACGCCCGGAGCTGGCTCGGCTACCTGTGGACGATCATCGACCCCCTGGCGATGGCCCTCATCTACTTCCTCGTCTTCGCGGTGATCTTCCAGCGCAGCGACGCCGGGCACAAGCCGTACTTCCTCTTCCTCATCGTCGGGCTCCTGCCCTGGCAGTGGTTCAACGCCTCGATCAACGAGAGCGCCCGCTCGCTCATCTCCGAGGCCAAGCTCGTCCGGTCGACGAACCTGCCGCGTGAGCTCTGGGTCGTGCGGGTGGTCATCTCCAAGGGCATCGAGTTCGTGCTCTCCCTGCCGGTGCTCTTCGCCTTCGTCGTCGTCTACGTCTTCACGGGCGAGACGAAGCTCAACTGGCGCCTCGTCCTGTTCCCGGTGGCCCTGGTCCTGCAGTTCATCTTCCAGACCGGCATCGGGCTGCTCCTCGCCCCCGCCACGGTGCTCGCCGACGACACGATCCGGGTCGTGCGGATCGTGCTGCGGATGCTCTTCTACGGCACCCCGATCATCTACACGCTCGACCGGGCGCCGCACTGGCTGCAGACCGCCCTGTGGTTCAACCCTCTGAGCGGGATCCTCGAGCTGTACCGCGCTGGTTTCTTCCCGCAACCGCTGAAGATCGCCCCGCTGGTCGTGGGAGCGCTCATGTCGATCGGGTTCCTCGTCTGGGGCGCCATCTCGTTCGCACGCATGGAGCGTGCCGTCCTGAAGGAGATCTGAGGTGGCTTCCCTCGCCGGTCAGGAGTCCAGCGCGACGAGCAACCGGGACGTCATCACGGCCGACGGGCTCGGGATCGAGTTCTACCGGTCCCGCCGTCGCAAGCTGTCGCTGCGCGAGATGGTCCTGCGCCGTGAGAACACCGCGCCCACCGAGACCTTCTGGGCCCTCAAGGACGTCTCGTTCCGGGTCGGTCCCGGCGAGGCCGTCGGGCTCGTCGGCTCCAACGGCGGCGGCAAGAGCACGCTGCTCAAGATGATCGCCGGGGTGCTGCTGCCCGACGAGGGCACGGTGAAGGTCAACGGCGGGGTGGCCCCCCTCATCGAGCTCACCGGCGGCTTCCTCGGCGAGCTGTCGGCCCGGGACAACGTCATGTTGACGGCGGGCCTGCACGGCCTCGACAAGCAGGCGATCGAAGAGCGCTTCGACGAGATCATCGACTTCGCCGGCCCGCAGGTCCGCGCCGGCCTCGACATGCCCTTCCGGCACTTCTCCTCCGGCATGCAGGTGCGTCTCGGCTTCGCGCTCATCACGACGCTCGACGAGCCGATCGTCCTCGTCGACGAGGTGCTCGCCGTCGGTGACAAGGACTTCCGCGAGAAGTGCTACGAGCGCATGGAGACACTGCTGGCCCAGGGCCGCACGCTCTTCCTCGTGTCGCACTCCGAGCCGGATCTCCGACGCTTCTGCACCCGGGGTCTCTACCTCAAGGGCGGCCGGCTCGAGGCCGACGGTTCGATGGACGACATCCTCGAGCTCTACAACGCCAAGCCGGCCTGATCCTGCCGGTCCGGCTCACGGAGCACAGGCCGCAACGGCCCCCGGGACACCGTCCCGGGGGCCGTTGCCGTCGGCTCAGGCCGTGCGCTGCGTCCCGAAGGCGCGGATGGCGTGGTCGAGCACCTCGGGCTCGACGGTCGTGACGAGGTCGGTCGTGGCCCACGAGGGCAGCGTCTCGCCGGCGGCCTCGACGACGAGCGCGCAGCCGCGGTCCCGAAGAGCCGTGAGCTGGGACTCGTCGAGCGACTCGTGACCGCGCACCTCGACGTAGGCGACGTCCGGGGTCCCGACGGCCCAGGCGAGGTCCGCGGCGTCCTCGACCACGAGGCCGAGCACCGAGACCAGCCGATCCTCACGGTAGGCACGAGCGCGCTCCCAGCCACGGGCCGCGGCGACGGAGCCGGGGAAGACGAGCACGTCGACGCCCCGCCGTCCGAGGCTGGCGAAGGTGCGCTCCACCGAGGCCTCGACGGCGAGCTCGTCGGCGATGGCGGACTCGTCCTCGAGCGGGCGCGGCGCGACGCGCGAGATGATGCCGAACCGCTTGACGAGCGCGGGCTCGGCGCACGCCTGGAGCAGCTCCTCGCTGCGCCCGTCGGCGCGCCCGACCTCGATGTGGGTGACGCCTCGCTCGATGGCCTCGGCGATGAGGGAACGCAACCGCTCAGCGCGCTCGGCCGGTCGCTCGTCGCGCGTCGCGACGTCGAAGTTGCGGGCCGAGAGCACGACCCGTGACAGGCGCCCGGCGTCGGTGCGGACGGCCGTGACCCGGGCTCCGGCCCCGTCGACGCGCTCGACGAGGCGGGTCATCAGCGTGGGCCACGGCTGTCCCACCGGATCGGACTCGCCGTCGAAGAGGCTCGAGACGCGGACGTAGTCACCGAGGACGTCGACCGTGGCCCGGTAGGCCTCGACGCCGTCGGGGCAGCCCACCGGCACGAAGAGCAGCTCACCGAGCGTGCGGCGAAGCCACGGGGTGACGTGCTCGCGGTCGTAGGAGGCGGTGGCCTGCTCGTCGGCGTCGCGGAGCGCTCGGACGGTGAAGACCTCGGCGCCGAGGCCCTCGGGGACCCGCTCGATGTCGACCCGGCCGTAGGTGTGCCCCGACGCGTCGACCGCGGCGATGAGCTCGTCGACGAGGTCGGCGTCGGCCAGCGGGTTGTCACCGGTCAGTCGCACGACCCGGTCCGTCTCGTCCAGATCGGCCGTCGCCTGCACGAAGCGCCCGAGCACGTCGTCCAGCGAACCGCGCACGACCTCGATCCCCACGGCGTGCAGGTGGCTGGCGATGCGCTCGTCGTACTGCTCGGCGCTCGTCGCGACGACGACCTCGTGTCCCGTGCGGCCCGCTCGGCGCGCCACGAGCTCGATGAGCGGCATACCGGCGATCGTGAGCATGGCCTTGCCCGGGAGGCGGGAGGAGTTGAGGCGGGACTGGATGACGACTCGGGTGCGGGGCACTGCTTCTCCTGTGCTGGGGTGGGACCGGGCTCAGGGGCCCGTGGTGACGGTCAGGCGGTGGTGCTCGATGGCGTCGGCCACCCGCTGGCGGCCGCGCCCGTCGACGAGTCGCTGTCCCCGGTCGGTCAGCTCGAGCCGAGCGGCGGGGTCCTCGACGAGACGGTGCAGTGCCTCGACCGCGGTGGAGCGGGCCGCGGGGTCGTCGCGCAGGGCGGACAGCACGCCGACGGGGACGGCCACGCCCTCGGCGGCCACCGCGTCGTAGCCGACGGCCTGGTTGTCGGTGACGCAGACGAGGGCCGCGGGCACGCCGAGGCAGAGGAACTCCCACACCGACGAGCCGGCGGCCGTGACGGCCAGGTCGCACGTGACGGCGAGGGCGGCGAGGTCCTCGACGGGTGGGACGACCTCCAGGCTCTGGCCGGGCCCCGTGTCGAGCGCCCGGAGCCGCTCGGCGATCTCGGCGCGGGCCGCGACGGCGACGACGTGGACCGGCAGCCCGGTCGCGAGCAGCAGGGGCACGACGACCGGGCCGGCGGCATACGGGTCCGTGCCACCGAAGACCGTCAGCACCCGCGTCGGTGAGCCGGGGCTCGCCGGCGTCTCGGGCGTGCGGCGCCGGCGCAGCACCTGGTCACGGAAGAGGACGAAGCCGAGACCCGTGAGGGCCACTCCCGACCGTGCCGGGTCGGCGACGGCGCCGAGGTTCTGGTCCAGGACGAGGTCGGCCTCCTGCTCGGCCCCGAACGGTCCGTCGGAGACGGCGAGCACCGTGACGCCGGCCGCCCGCAGGGCCGAGCCGCACCGGGGATCCAGGAGGTAGCCGTCGAGCACCATGACGTCGAGCCCGAGACGGGCGGCGAGGGCGGCCAGCTCGTCCGGGTCGGACGGCGCGTCGTGACGCCCGAGACCGCGCTCGCGCACCTGCTCCTCGACCCAGGGGACACCGCCGACGTCACCGACCAGGCTGACCGCGTGACCACGCGAGAGGAGCTCCTCGGCGAGCGCGAGGCAGCGGATCACGTGACCCACCCCGAGCTCGGCCCCGCCGTCGCAGCGCAGGCCGACATGAAGACGCATGCGCCCAGTGTGCCGTAGCCGGTGACGGGCCCCGGCCGCGACGCCACGGCAGAGGGCGACACGCGAATACTGTTAATCTCTCGGGTGGCGCGCTGCGCGTCGCGAGCAGGCCACCCGCAGGGATCGGTGGCCCTGTCGTCTGTTCCGACACACACGACCAGGAGGTCAAAGGGTGAGCATTCTCGAAGGGTCGTCGATCCTCGTCACAGGTGGGACCGGGTCCTTCGGCAAGGCGTTCATCCGCGAGGTGCTGGACCACCACGACCCCAAGAGGGTCATCGTCTACAGCCGCGACGAGCTGAAGCAGTGGGAAGCCCGCCAGCTCTTCAACGACGACCCCCGTCTGCGCTGGTTCATCGGCGACGTCCGCGACCTCGAGCGCCTGCGTCGGGCCATGCACGGCACCGACTACGTCGTCCACGCCGCAGCCCTCAAGCAGGTCGACACCGGCGAGTACAACCCGCACGAGTTCGTCAAGACCAACGTCCTCGGCAGCCAGAACGTCATCGAGGCGTCCATCGACGCCGGCGTCAAGAAGGTCGTCGCGCTCTCGACCGACAAGGCGAGCTCCCCGATCAACCTCTACGGCGCGACCAAGCTGACGGCCGACAAGCTCTTCATCCTCGGCAACCACTACGCGGCGCAGTACCCCTCGCGTTTCGCCGTGGTGCGCTACGGCAACGTGACCGGCTCGCGCGGCTCGATCATCCCCAAGTTCCGAGCCCTGCACGAGGCGGGGGAGTCGCTGCCCATCACCGACCTGCGGTGCACGCGCTTCCTCATCACGCTGCCCGAGGCCGTGCAGATGGTCCTCGACACCTTCGAGCTCATGCAGGGTGGCGAGCTCGTCGTCCCGCACATCCCCTCGCACCTCGTCACCGACCTCGCGCAGGCGATCGCGCCGGGCGCCAAGATGCACGACATCGGCCTGCGCCCCGGCGAGAAGCTGCACGAGGAGATGATCAGCCCCGAGGAGGGTCGCCGCGCCATCATGATCATGGACGGCAAGTACTACGTCCTCGAGCCCGAGCTCGCGACGTGGGGCTACAAGCCGCGCACCGACGGCACGCCCGTCCCCGAGGGCTTCCACTGCGCCTCCGACAAGAACGACCTCTGGATCGGTGCCGACGAGATCCGCGAGATGCTCGAGGCGGGTATCTGAGTTGATCCCCTACGGACGCCAGTCGGTCAACGAGGACGACGTCGAGGCGGTGGCGCAGGTCCTCCGCGGTGACTGGCTCACCACGGGCCCGACGGTCACGGCCTTCGAGCACGAGCTCGAGAGTCTCACCGGAGCCACCCGGTGCGTCAGCGCGACGAGCGGCACCGCCGCCCTGCACATCGCGTATGCCGCAGCCGGCGTCGGTCCCGGGGACGAGGTCGTCACGACGCCGATGACCTTCGTCGCGACCGCATCGTGCGCGGTGGCCCTCGGGGCCAAGGTGCGCTTCGTCGACGTCGAGGAGGACACCGCCAACATCGACCCGGTGGCCCTCGACGCGTCCGTCACCGACCGGACCAAGGTCATCGCCGGCGTCGACTACGCCGGTCACCCCATCGAGATCGACGCGATCAACGAGACGGCACGCCGCGTCGGTGCGCTCGTCGTCGAGGACGCGGCGCACTCGATCGGCTCGACGTACAAGGGCCGGCCCGTGGGGTCGCTGGCCGACCTCACGACCTTCTCGTTCTTCCCGACGAAGAACATGACGACGGCCGAGGGCGGCGCCGTCGCCACCCTCGACGCCGAGCTCGGCGAGCGGGCGCACCGCTTCCACTTCATCGGGCTGGTCCGCGACCGGGACGCGATGCGCTACCCCGACGAGGGCCCGTGGCACCAGGAGGTGCACGAGTACGGCCTCAACTACCGCCTGCCCGACGTGCTCGCGGCGCTGGGCCTCAGCCAGCTGAAGCGCCTCGCGTCGTTCAAGGCGCGCCGGGCCGCGATCTTCGCCCGCTACCAGGAGGGCCTCGCCGGTGTCGACGGGATCCGTCTGCCGACCCAGCGTGAGCACGTCGACCCGATCTGGCACCTCTACCCGCTGCGCGTCCTCGACGGCCGCCGCCGCCAGGTGTTCGACTCGATGCGCGCCGCCGGGGTGGGCGTCCAGGTCAACTACATCCCCGTCTACTGGCACCCGCTCTTCGAGGACATGGGCTTCACGCGCGGCATGTGCCCCAACGCCGAGCAGTTCTACGCCGAGGAGCTGTCGCTGCCGATGCACGCCGAGCTGACCGACGCCCACGTCGACCAGGTCATCGACGCCGTCCGCGCCGCCGTCGGAGGCTGATCCCGTGCACCACGCGAACCACTTCTACGGTCACGCGCACATCATGGCCCGCTACGTCGGCCTCGAGGCGCCGCCCCGCATCTGGGGCTACCTCCAGCACGGGTGGAACATGCACGACGGCTTCGCCGTCGGGACCGTCTTCACCCCGCAGTACCCCAAGTTCGTCTGGTCCGAGGCCTGCGCCCGGCGTGGCTGGGCCGCGGGCCTGCGCAACTACATGGTCGTCGCCGCCCCGTGGCTCTACCTCCTCGAGCTCGAGCGGCAGAAGGAGTGGCTCGCCACGGCCGAGCCGCCCACCGGGACGATCGTCTACCCGTTCCACGGGTGGGAGGGCCAGCAGGTCCTCGGCAGCCACACGGCATACATCGAGGAGGTGAAGGCCGCCGAGGGCGACGTGCCCATCACGGTGTGCCTCCACTGGAACGAGTACGACAACCCCAAGGTGCGCCGCGAGTACGAGGACGCCGGCGTGCGCGTCGTGACCCACGGACAGCGCGGTTACCTGTGGCAGGACACCGACGTCGCGTTCCTCTACCGCCAGCTGCACGAGATGCGTGGACACCGGCGCGTCGTCAGCAACCGGATGAGCAGCGCGATCCTGTATGCCGCGTCGGCCGGTGTCGAGGTCGGGGTCTACGGCGACCCCATGGCCCTCGAGTCCGACCACGCGGTGCTCGGTGGCGTCGGCAAGCCCCGACGGATCTGGCCGGAGATGCACCAGTTCTCCGTCCCGATGGACTATGCCGCGGACGTCGCCAACCGCGAGCTCGGCGCCGACGAGATGCTCCTGCCCGAGGAGGTCATCGACGCGTTCGGGTGGGCCGACGAGATCGCCAAGCCCGGTCCGCCCCCGCCGGCCCCGCCGCTCGAGGTCGACATGTCCGTCTTCACGCGCCGTCGGCGCAGGAGCCACCGCTCGGAGAGCCACCGTGCGCCGGGTGCGGAGGAGCCCTCGAGCCTCCTCGGCTCGATCGACGTCACCGTCGAGGACGACCAGGACCACGGCAAGCACGCCGAGACCAAGTCCGAGAGCCGTGACCGGGACCAGCGCACCGGTGGGGCGGAGCCGACCGGCGATGCCGCCGTGCCCTCGGTGGGCAACCCGGAGGGCAGCTCGGTCTCCACCGACGAGTCCTGAGGCCCAGGACGAGGAAGGGCCCCCGACGCGACATCGCGTCGGGGGCCCTTTCCCGTCGGGCTGGTGGACTCAGACGAGGTCCCAGGACATCGGCGTGCCGCGCTCGACGTCGCGGGTGAACCGCTTGGACTCGACGAGCGAGAAGGCGTCCGGGGCCAGGCCGTTGGCGGGGCGGATGGACCGCACGTTGGCCGCGGTCACGGGGTCACCGGCCTTGACGTCCTCGACGACGAAGAGCGAGCGGCGGAAGCGCAGGCCCTCGCGCTCGGCCTCACGAGCGCCGATGCGCGGCTCGCCGAGCGCCTGCCAGGCGACCTTGGTCTCGCGGACCAGTGCGGCGAGCTCGTCCGGCTCGAGCGAGAAGGCCGAGTCGACGCCGCCCTCCTCGCGGGACATCGTGACGTGCTTCTCGACGAGGACCGATCCGAAGGCGACCGAGGCGACGGCCGCGCCGATGCCCATCGTGTGGTCCGACAGGCCCACCGGGACGCCGAAGGCCTCGCGCATGACGGGGATGCCGCGCAGGTTGGACGAGGCGGGGTCGGCCGGGTAGCTGACGGTGCAGGAGAGCAGCATGACCTGGCGGTTGCCGGTGGAGTGTGCCGCCTCGACGGCGGCCGCGATCTCGCCGACCGACGCCATCCCCGTCGAGATGATGAGCGGCTTGCCGGTGCGGGCGGCGAGACGGATGAGGGGGAGGTCGACGATCTCCGACGACGCGATCTTGTAGGCCGGCACGTCGAGGCTCTCGAGGAACTCGACCGCGGTCGGGTCGAAGGGGCTCGAGAAGGCGAGCAGGCCGAGCTCACGTGCCAGGTCGAAGATCGGCTCGTGCCACTCCCACGGGGTGTGGGCCTCCTCGTACAGCTCGTAGAGCCGGCGCGAGCCCCACAGCTCGTGGTCCTCGGAGAGGCGGAACTCGGGCTTGTCGACGTCGATGGTGATCGTGTCGGCGGTGTATGTCTGGAGCTTGATCGCGTGGGCGCCGGCCTCGGCCGCCATCCGGACGATCTCGAGGGCCTTGTCCAGGCTGCCGTCGTGGTTGCCCGACATCTCCGCGATGATGAACGGCGGCGCGTCGGGTCCGACGGGCACGCCGCCGATCGTCAGGGACGTCGTGGCTGGTGTTTCGACCGGGGTGCTCATCTGTCGTTCAGTCCTTCGTGGCTCGAACCCGCAGCACGGGTGTCGGGGTGCCGTCGATGTCGTGGGTGTAACGCTCGATCTCCTCGAAACCATTGCGTCTGTTGAACCGTCGCACGGCCTCGTTGGCCTCGAGGACCTCGCCCTCGAGGGTCGTCAGGCCGAGCTCGTCGAAGGCGAGTCGCTTGGCCTGGCGCTGGATCTCGATCCAGGCGGGGAGCAGCTCGCCGCGCTCCTTGAGGCCCTCGTTGTCGAGGTAGTAGCCCCACCAGGCGCTACCGGCCTCGCGGTCGATGTCGAAGTAGGTCACGACCCCGGACGGGACGTCGTGGCGCACGTAGATCCAGATCTCGCGGGCGTCGGTCTCGCGCGTCGCCGCCCAGAAGGCGGCATGCTCCTCGTCGGTGATCTCGTGCTGCGTCAGCGACACGGCACGCACCTCGGGGTGGTTGCGCCAGCGGAGCACGTCCGCGCTGTCGGCATCGGTTGCGGGACGGAGCATCTGACCTCCTCATGAGGACGCCGCGGGCACCATGGGGCCGCGGCGGTCGGTGGGGGATTCGTTGTTAGACTACCGGACGCCCCATCCCCCCAGCCCAAGGCGGAAACATGAGCGCACTGAGCCGTGACGCGATCCGGACGATGATGGCCGAGGTCCTTCAGGCCCAGGGCAAGTCGATGCCTGAGAGCGACTCCGCGAACCTCGAGGAGATCGGCTTCCGTTCCCTCGACTTCTCCGAGCTCGCCCTGCGTGTCGAGGACGAGATCGGCGACGAGCTGAACTTCGACGCACCCGAGCTGCGCCAGATCGCGACGATCTCCGACGTGCTCGACTTCCTCGAGCAGCTCCAGGCCGCGTGAGCGCGGGAGCTGGCGGTCTCGCCGGCGCCGCCAACCGGATCATCACCCGCGGCTTCGACGGCCGCTGGGACCAGCTCGAGGCGATGCAGCTGCCGGCCGCGTCGGCCGTCGCCGTCGGCGACAACCACGACGCTGCCCGCGCCGTGTGGGCCGCGGCCACGGGTGACCTCGAGGTGCTCGTCGCCTCGCGGTCCCGCCTGACGCCGGACCTCGCCGAGGGGCTGCGCGACGCCGGCCTCGCGGTCGTCGACGGTGACCGCGTCGACGCTCCGACGACGGCCCGCGACGCGACGCCCGGTCGGGTCTGGCTCCTGACGAGCGGCAGCACGGGCCGCCCGAAGCAGGTGGCGCACACCCTGGCCTCGCTCACCACCGTGGCCGGCGACCAGCCCCGGCGCACCTGGCTGTGTCCCTACGCCCACGGCGCGTACGCGTGGTGGCAGGTCGTGACGCTGAGCATCGCCCACCCGGGCCAGGACGTGCTCTTCATCGAGCCCGACGAGCTCGACACGTGGCCGGCACGGGCCCTCGAGGTCGGCGTCACTGCCGCCTCGGGCACTCCGACGTTCTGGCGCCAGGCGCTCTACCGCGACCCCGACAGCGTCGCCGCCCTGCCCCTCGAGCAGGTCACCCTCGGCGGCGAGCCCGTCGACCAGGCGATCCTGACCCGCCTGACCGAGATGTTCCCCGCGGCGCGCGTCTCGTGGATCTACGCCTCGAGCGAGGCCGGGGCCACCATCGCCGTCCACGACGGGCGGGCCGGCTTCCCGCAGGAGTGGCTCGGCCGCGAGATGGAGGGCCGGGCCACGCTGACCGTCGACGACGGTGAGCTGCTCATCGCCTCGCCCAAGCGCGGCGAGGGCATCGACCGGGTGCTCCGCACCGGCGACCGGGTCGAGGTCGTCGACGGCCGAGTGCTCATCACCGGCCGCATCGCCTCCGACGAGATCAACGTCGGCGGCGCGAAGGCGTCGGCCTCGGCCGTGCGCGACGTCCTCCAGGCCCACCCGGCCGTGGCCTGGGCCTCGGTGCGCGGCCGCAAGGCCCCCATCGTCGGCAGCATGGTGACGGCCGACGTCGTGCTCTCCGGCGAGGCCACCACCGCGGAGCTGACGGCCTGGTGCTCGGAACGGCTCCCGGACTACTCCGTGCCCCGTCGGGTGCGGTTCCTCGACCAGATCCCGATCAAGGAGACCCTGAAAAGCGATGTCTGACAAGACCGAACCCATCGGCCCCGCAACGGTCGTCGTCGTCTCGGGCGGCTCGCGCGGGCTCGGCCTCGCGATCGTCGAGGACATCCTCGCCCAGGGCGCCAAGGTCGCGGCCTTCGCGCGCACCGTCACCCCCGAGCTCGAGGCCGTGGCCGCCGCACATCCCGACCGCGTGGTCGCCGCGTCGGTCGACGTCACCGACGTCAAGGCCGTCAACGCGTTCCTCAAGGAGGCGGAGTCCCGCCTCGGCCCGATCGACGCGCTCGTCAACAACGCCGCCATGGGCCAGGACAGCCTCCACGTGCACACCTCGCCGGAGCACATCGCGCGGATCATCGAGACCAACCTGACGGCGCCGCTGCTGCTCGCCCGGGCGGTCCTGCGTCGGATCATGGCCAAGGGCAACCGCGGGCGCATCGTCATGGTGACGTCCGTCTGCGCCCAGCGCGGCTACTCCGGCCTCGTCGCCTACTCCGCGACGAAGGGCGGCCTCGACAGCGCCATGCGCACGCTGGCCCGCGAGATGCACGGTCGGGTCCTCGTCAACAGCGTCGCTCCCGGCTTCTTCGCCTCCGAGATGAGCTCGGTGCTCGGCCAGACGCAGCTCGACACGATCACCCGTCGCACGCCTTCGAACCGGCTCGTCGAGCCCGAGAACATCGTGCCGGTCGTCAACACGCTGCTCTTCCAGGACACCAACATCAACGGCCAGGTCATCACGGTCGACGGCGGCAACAGCATCTGATGCAGGCGCGGGCGGACCTGCTCTCGCGAGCGGTCCGCGAGCACCCCGTCGTCATCGAGGCCCGGGACGGGCACCGGTGCGACGGGGGCACCCACTCCCACCTGGCCGACGGCCGGGTGGTCTGCTGGGTCCTGCCCGCGGCCGGGCTCCGCGACGCCGACGACGTATGCGTGGACGACCTCCCTGCTGCCCGCGCGGTCGATGCGGAGCTGTCCCGTCAAGCCGTTCCTCCGACGGTGGCGGCCCGGTGGCAGGCCGGGGGAGAGGCACTGGACGCGCAACGGTTCTGGGACCGGTGGTGCGCCACCGAGGTCCTCGCCAAGCTCGCCGACGTCCCGATGGTCGTGCTCGTGGGCGGCCCGCCCGTCACGTCGAGTCCCGTCCGACGCCACGGCGTCGAGGTGCACTGGCTCGTCCGCCGCGTGGCGGACGTGGTGGTGGCCCAGGGGTTGTCGTGGGCCACCACCACCGACGTCACTTGAGGACGCGCGCCGCCAGCTGTCGTGCCTTGTTCATCGCGCCGGGCGGCAGGGCCTCCTGCGCCGTCGACTTCGCGACGGAGACCGCCTTCTCGGTGGCGATGCGACGCGGGGCCCGCAAGGCCTCGACCGCGCGGTAGGTCAGGGTCTCCTCGTAGCGCTCGATGACCTTCTCGAGCCGCCGGATGTAGCGGTCACGGTGCCGGAGGGTGCCCTCGAGCCAGGCGACCTGACCCTGCTTCTCGCGCAGCTCGCGCGAGATGACGCGGTGGTGGGTGAGCAGCTCACGGAAACCGACCTCGTCGGGGGCCGGCAGGTCGCGGGCGTACTCGCCCTGCTCGAGGTTGCGCGAGAGCAGCTCGTCGAGGTCCTCGGGGCGTCCGGCGACCGTCGAGGCGACCTCGGCCTCGATGCGCGCGACGCGGGCGATGACCGCGTGGGTGACGGTGAGCCCCGTCATCGACGCCAGGGTGACCGTCAGCTCGTCGGGCGTCACGGACGGGCGCCACGGGTGCGGCGAGCCGGAGGCGAGCAGCCGCCGCGCGAAGTCGCGCAGGCCCCGGACGAGGGCGTCCTCGGCGGACACGATGCCGGTGCGGCGCCAGGACGCGTCGGCCATCGTGAGCCGGTCGCCCTGGACGAGGGTGTTGGCCGGGGTGGCGAAGTAGCGGCGCTCCGCCGTCTGCCTCGTCCACACGGTCGGGTCAGCCAGCCACGCGGCATACCGCTTCACCCGGCTGCGGATGGCGGCGTGGCGTCGCGTCGCGCAGGCCTGCCGCAGCTCGAGCTCGAAGGAACGACCGCCGTAGGAGGGGATGAGGCTGCGGGACAGCTTGCCCTCGCTGATCTCGTCGTCGGCACGCGGGCGTGCCCACGCCAGGGTCTCGGTGTCGTCCTGGGAGACCACCGCGACGGTGCTCCACGGGTTGTCGGTCTCACGCTCGGCCGACACGATCGCCGGGTAGGCCGGCACCTCGGTCGCGGCCGCGCCCTTCGTGGCGAGCACCACCCAGGCGGGGGCGAGCTCGTCGAGCATGCCGGCGTCGACGATGCGCTGCAGCACGGCCCGGGGCTCGCGCAGCATCGGGGTCGTCGAGAAGTGCTCGTCCATGGCCTGGCCCGCGCGGACGCCGACGCGGTCGCGCACCCGCTCGTGCTGCACGGCGTCGTCGCGGACGAGGAGGCTGTGCTGGTCGACGGAGGGCAGCGCGGCGAAGGTCGCCTCGGCGTGCAGGCCCTGCTGCTCGAGGAGGGTCGAGCGCTCCCGGGCGAAGACGTGCCGCGGGCTGAAGCCGGCCGCCCCGACGTACCAGCCGGCGTCGGACTCGAGCGTCTCGTCGGGCAGCGCCGAGACGAGGTCGGTGAAGCCCATCTCGTTGGCGAGGTCGACGACGATGCGACCGCCCTCGTCGAGCAGGGCCGCGAGCCGCGCCACGGTCTCGGCCTCGGTGAGCCCCCGGGAGTCGGGACCGAGCAGGCGCGCGGGGCCGCCGAGCGCCACGATGAGGTCGTAGGTGTGCCCCGGGGAGAAGACGTCGAGACCGCCGCAGTAGATGTCGGAGCTCTCGTGCAGCCCCGCACGGTCGCCGAGGATGCGGGCGTCGGGCAGTGCGCGGACGAGCAGGTCGACCCGCACGTCGGTGGGAACCGCGTCGACGAGCAGGCCCGCACGCGGACCGGCCAGCAGCACCCGTCGCGGACGCTGCGCGGAGATCGCCGTCCGGACCACCTCGCGCACCGCCAGCGGGGTCTCCAGCGTCTCGAGGTCGGACCACATCAGCATGTCGCCGACAAGGATGCGTGCTCCGGAGATGGCGTCGCGCTGGACGTCCTGGTCGCTCACGTGGGCGGTCAACTCGTGGTCCTCTCGTGGTGGGTCCCCGGAGCCACGGCAGAGCCGGTCCGGATGACCTGACTACAATAGCGATGCCGTGCAGGAGCGGGCGCACGACCGATCGGCACCCGACCCGCCGCATGCCCACCCAGACCCTCCGGGGCCAGACGACTGCAGGAGCGACGATGCCGGCGCTGACCACCGTGGGCGCTGTCGTCCTGTCGATGGGGGACCGTCCCACCGAGCTCGCCAAGGCGCTCGACACGCTCCTCGCCCAGGAGGGCGTCGACCTCGACGTCGTGCTCGTCGGCAACGGTTGGGAGCCGCGCGGACTGCCTGACGGTGTCCGCACGGTCCACCTGCCCGAGAACGTCGGCATCCCCGAGGGGCGCAACGTGGGCGCCCGCGAGGTGCGCGGCGAGATCCTCTTCTTCTACGACGACGACGCCTTCCTGCCCACGACCGACGTGCTCGCCCGCCTCGCGGCCGAGTACGCCCTCGACGACCGCGTCGCCGTCGTCCAGCCGCGCGGCTGCGACCCCGACGGACGCCCCACCCCCCGGCGCTGGGTGCCCCGGCTGCGGGCCGAGCAGGGCGGCGCCGGGGGAGAGGTCGTCGTCTTCTGGGAGGGCGTCTGCACGATCCGCCGGGCCGCCTTCGAGTCGGTCGGCGGCTGGCCCGGCCACTTCTGGTACGGCCACGAGGGCATCGATCTCGCCTTCCGCCTCGTCGACGCCGGCTGGCGTCTGCTCTACCGGCCCGACGTCGTCGTCAACCACCCGGCCACCCAGCCGACGCGGCACGCGGTCTACTACCGGATGAACGCCCGCAACCGGGTCTGGGTCGCCAAGCGCAACCTGCCGCACCCGGTGGCCGAGGTCTACGTCGGCGTCTGGTCGGCCATCACCGTGGCCCGGGTGCGCGACCGCGAGAAGCTCGGCGTGTGGTTCCACGGCCTCCGGGAGGGGGTGCGCACCGACGCGGGGCCGCGCCGCCCCATGTCGTGGCGGACCGCCTGGCGCCTCACCCGTGCTGGGAGGCCGCCGGTTGTCTGACGCCGCCGACACCTCGGACCTCGTCCTGACCGGGGTGCGGTCCCGCTCGCACCTCGTCTACGCGTCGTCCTACCTGCGCCACGTGCTCGAGACGCGCACCGGCCCGGTGCGCCTGACCGTCCTGCCGACGGGCGACGCGTTCGGCGACGGGCCGGCGGCGGAGGCAGCGGTCCGGGACCTGCTCGTCGAGGACCCGCGCCTGCTCGTGCGTTTCGCGGACTCGGCCGAGGTCGTCGCCGGCCTTCCCCCGAGCGCTCGCCTCCTCTGCGTCGGGGCGCCCTCCGTCCGCGTCTGGACGACGTTCGTCCGCACCCACCGGGGGCGGCCTCCCCGCGTCACCGTCATCGACGAGGGTCTCGGTTCGTTCGGCACCTGGGCCACGCGCCGCAGGGCCTACCGCCGCGAGGGCGGAGGCGAACCCCGCTCGACCGTGCGGGCGGTCGCGGTCGCGTCGGGCGCGAGGTGGCTCACCGACGAGCGCTGGTCGCTCTACGCCAGGGACGGGCGTGGCTGGCGCGTCGACGAGCGCGTCGCCCGCGAGTTCCGCCACCGACTCGAGGGGGCGCCCCCGCCCCCCGGCACGGCCGTCTACCTCACGCAGCCCTGGGCGGCGCTCGGGCTGCTGTCCCAGACCGCCTACGCGGCCCACCTCGCGGCGGTGCGCGAGGCCGTGGCGTCCGTGGGCCTGTCGCTCGTGCTGCGGCCGCACCCCTGGGAGCAGCCGGAGTCGTATGCCGGGTTCGACCTCGTGCACGGACGAACCCCGGCCGAGCTCGACCGCCACGTCGTCGCCGCCGGCCTCGTGCTCGGGGGCAACAGCACGGCGCTGCTCAACCTCGCAGCCGTGCACCACACTCCCGCGGCCCGGGTCATGGTCCCCGAGCTGGCGTCCCTGGACGCCGCCCTCGGGAGCGGCCAGCGCACCCTGCTCGACTCCTTCCTGCCCCCGGCCGTCCCCGTCGAGGAGCTGGCCCGGACCCTTCGCGTGGGGGGTCGGGGCACCGCGCCCCTGTAGGATCCGTGGGTGCCTGACAGCGAGACACGCCCCGAGGCGGGCGCAGACGTGAGTGCCCCGTCGGCGGCCGGACCGGTCTCGACCGCCCCTGAGGTCCCTGAGGCCCCTGCGGCCCCAGAAGCACCAGAGGCCCCGCAGGCTCCGGGCGGCATGCAGGGCCCGCAGGGACCGCTCTTTCGCATCATCAAGGACCAGCGGGTGCTCTTCCTCATGGTCGGCGGCGTCAACACCGTCGTGGGCACGCTGTGGTTCGTGCTCTTCGACTCGCTCCTCGGCCACCGCTGGAACGGGTGGGGCCACTACCCGGCCCTCGTGCTGACGTACGTCTTCTCGATCCTCTGCGCCTTCGTGCTCTACCGGAAGCTCGTCTTCCGCGTGCACGGCCACGTGTGGCGCGACCTCGTGCGGTTCGCCTCGGTGTACGTCCTGGCGTTCTTCATCAACCTCGCGCTGCTCGCGCTGCTCGTCAACGGGCTGCACTGGCCCGCCATCGTCTCGCAGTTCATCATCGTCTTCGTCACCACGGCGCTGAGCTGGTTCGGTCACAGCTCCTTCTCCTTCCGCCGCTCCGGTGACGGGGAGGCCTGAGCCGCACGCCGCAAGACCTCGGCGGCCCACCACACGGGCCGACGACCCCCGCCGTCCAGCTAGAGAGGTGCCCGTGCCTGCCCACGTGTCGATCGTCGTCCCCACGTACAACAACGCCGACTTCGTCGAGGAGACCATCCGGTCGATCCTCGCCCAGACGTACACCGACTTCGAGCTCGTCATCGCCGACCACACGAGCACCGACGGGACCTGGGACAAGCTGCAGCAGTTCGCCGACGAGCCCCGCGTCACGCTCCTGCAGACTCCTGCAGGCGGCGGCGCCCCGGCCAACTGGGGCCGGGTCACCGAGGCAGCGACCGGCGACTACCTCAAGCTCGTCTGCGGCGACGACCTGCTGGAGCCCACCTGCATCGAGCAGCAGGTGGCCGTCCTCGACGCGCACCCCGACGTCGTGCTGACGAGCTGCCGGCGCACCCTCGTCGACGCGCGCGGCGAGCAGTTCACCTCCGCGCGCGGGCTCGCGGGTCTCGAGGGCGTCGTCCCCGGCCGCGACGCAGCACGCCGGGCCGTCATCTCCGGCACCAACATCTTCGGTGAGCCCGCCTGCGTCATGATGCGCCGCGACGCCCTCGAGCGTGCGGGCGGGTGGGCCGACACCGAGCCCTACGTCATCGACCAGCAGACCTTCTGCAACGTCCTCATGCTGGGCGACTTCTACGCGATCCCGATCGCCCTGGCGAGCTTCCGGCTCAGCATGGGCCAGTGGAGCGTCAACCTCGCCCGCAAGCAGTCGGCGCAGGTCGTCGACTTCCACCACCGACTGGCGGAGCAGAACGCGGGGCTGCTGTCCAGGGCGGACCTCGTGCGCGGTGACACGCTCGCCCGCGGCATGGCCTACGTGCGTCGGGGCGCCTACCTGTGGCTCGGCCGCAAGATGCACCCCGAGGCCCAGGCCGAGGCCGCGGTCCCCACCGACCGTTGACGGCCCGCGTGCGCGCCGGCGGTCCGGCGTCCGGTGCGAAGGGCTGCCTCCCGCACCGGCTACCCTCTAGGTCGTGACCCCACTCCACGCGCCGGGACCCACCCGGATCTCCGTCGTCACCCCCGTCTACCAGGGGGAGCGCACGCTGCCCGTCCTGGCCGAGGAGATTGCTGCGCTCGCCACGACGCAGACCAGTCCCGAGGGGCACGAGTGGGTCGTGGCGGAGTGGCTCCTCGTCTTCGACAATGGCCCCGACGGCTCGGCCGACGTCATGGCCTCCCTCGCCGAGGCGTACCCGTTCGTGCGGCCGATCTGGCTCAGCCGCAACTTCGGCCAGCACGCGGCGACCCTGGCCGGTATGGCCTCGAGCGGCGGGGACTGGATCGTGACGCTCGACGAGGACGGTCAGCACGACCCGCGTGACATCGGCGTCTTCATCGACGTCGCGATGCGTGAGCAGGCCCAGCTCGTCTACGCCGAGCCGACCAACCCGGCGCCGCACGGCGCGCTGCGCAACCTCACCTCGAGGGGCGCCAAGTGGTTCTTCTCGATCTTCCTCGCCGGCGGCTCGGTCACGACGTTCCAGAGCTACCGGCTCGTCCTCGGTGAGCTCGGGCGCAGCGTCGCGGCGTATGCCGGCGCCGGCGTCTACCTCGACGTCGCCCTCGGGTGGGTGGTCGGCCGCCACGCCCACGCCCCCGTCGCCCTGCGCAGCGAGGGCGAGGAGCGGCGGTCGGGCTACAACCTGCGTCGGCTGCTCTCGCACTTCTGGCGCCTCGTGCTCTCGAGCGGCACCCGGGCGCTGCGGCTCGTGAGCGTCCTCGGGGCGATCTTCGCGGTCGCCGGGGTGGTCTTCGCCATCTACGTCGTCATCGCGACGGCACTCGGAGCCCAGACGCCGGTCGGCTGGACCTCGACCATGGTCGTCGCCCTGCTCGGCACCGGCGCCATCCTGCTCTCGCTCGGCGTCATCGCCGAGTACCTCGGCGTGGCCGTCGGCATGGCGATGGGACGTCCTCCGTACCTCATCACGAGCGATCCCCAGAACGGCCCGCTGGCACGTCGACCCGGTCGCCGTTGACGATGACGTCCACCGGGCCGCGCCCGCCCGTCTCGTGGGTCGTCGGGGCGAACGGCTTGCTGGGACAGCATGTCCGGGCGGCGCTCACGCGACGCGGGCTCGTGCATCTCAGCCCTCCCATCCCCTGGAGCGCGCCCGACGAGGCCGAGGCCGCGCTGGCCGGTGCGGCGGCGCGCCTCGTGGCGGCCGCCGACGGCGGGCCGTGGCAGGTGTTCTGGTGCGCGGGTGCGGGAGTGACCGGCACGTCGTTCGACCGGTTCGTCACCGAGAACCGCATGCTGCGCACCGCGCTCGAGGCGCTGGCCGAGGCGAACGGTCCCGACCGGTCGGGTGACGACGGCAACGCGGTGTTCGTCGCCTCGTCGGCGGGGGGTCTCTACGCCGGTTCGCCGAGCGCGCCGTTCGACGAGTTCTCCCCGGTGGTCCCGCTCTCGGACTACGGCCGGGCCAAGCAGGAGGCCGAGCACATCGCCACCGACTGGGCCGTCCAGGCCCCGGCGCGTGTGCTCGTCGGCCGCATCGCCAATCTCTACGGCCCCGGTCAGGACCTCGCGAAGCCCCAGGGTCTCGTCTCGCAGCTCTGTGCCGCCTACCTCGACCGGCGTCCGACCCAGATCTGGGTATCGCTCGACACCCTGCGCGACTACCTCTTCGCCCCGGACGCCGGCGAGATGGTCGTCGACGCCATGACCCGGCTGCGGCACGGCCCGCTGCCCGAGGGTGTCGCAGACGGCGGCGTCGTGACGAAGATCTTCGCCACGCAGCGCGCCATCACCATCGGTGCGGTGCTGGCCGAGCTGCGCCGGATCTTCCGTCGTCGTCCGGCGACCGTGCTCGGCGCCAGCCCGACGTCGTCGCAGCAGGGGCAGGACCTGCGTCTCGTGTCGCGCGTGTGGCCCGAGCTGGACCGCCGGACGTTGACGCCGTTCCCGGCGGGGGTGCAGGCCACGCTGGCCGACCTCCAGCTGCGGATGCAGTCCACCGGCCGAGCTCGTCCCTGAGGGCGCGTCCCGACCCGGGGCGGCCGACCAGGGACCGCGGGGACGGGGAGCGGGTCAGCGCAGCTTGTAGACCGACACGGTGCCCGACTGGAAGACCTTCGTCGTCAGGGACGACAGGGCGGGGGAGACCGCGCCCGCCTGTGTGTCGGCGACGAGCCAGCGCACCCCCCGGTCGCGGACGGCGCCGAGGGTGCTCGCGTCGGGGCGGGTGAACGCGGCCTGGTTGAGTGCGTAGAGTGCCGGGTCGTCGTAGCCCTTGTGGGCCGCGGCCCCGGGCAGGTAGGCCCAGCCCTCGAGGAGCACCCGGCGGCCGCCGAGACCCGAGATCCACCACTCGCGGGCGTTGCAGGTGGTGCCGGTGCCCGAGAGGCAGTGGTCGTTGGTGGCCATGACGTCGTAGAGCGGCACGTGGCCCTCGATCCAGGCCGCGGCCAGGTCCTGCGAGAGCAGGTGCGGGTTGGAGGTCGTCGGCGCCTTGCTGTGCAGGCGGAGCAGCCCCACCGACCCGGTGACGAGGAGCGGCGCGACGACCGCGCAGGCCGCGACCGGCATGAGCCAGTCCCGACCGCGGCGACGCAGCACGAGGGCGGCCACGAGGATGGCGAGCAGGACCACGGCGCAGACCGCCACCTGCCCGACGAAGGTCCACAGCTGCGCGGCCTGCGCCGCACGACCGACCGGTCGGACCCGGCCCGGCAGCGCGACGGCGGCGACCGCGGTCAGGACCCCCACGACGGCGAAGGTGGCGGCCGCGGCTCTGGCTCGCGTGCGTGAGTCGCCGACGAGCTCCCCGATGCTCCACGCCCAGAGCGCCGAGCCGAAGGGGATGGCGCCGAAGACGAAGTAGAACTGGCTGTAGCCGCCGTGGGCGATGACGAAGAACGGAAGGAACGGCGCCAGGCACAGGCCGGACAGCAGCCAGGCGGCCAGGTCGGTGCGCAGGGCCCGCTGGAAGAAGGGGATGAAGCCGGCGAGCAGACGGCCGTAGGTGAGCAGCGCGATGAGCACCAGCGCCACGAGCAGGACGGGGCCCACGCCCGGGGTGTGCACGAGACCGTCGAGCACCGGCGCGCCGAGGTTCGGTCGCGCCGTGACGATCTCGCGGTAGGGCGAGAAGAGGGACAGGGCCGAGAAGAGCTGGTAGCCCGACCCCGCGTCCCCGCCGGCCACGAACGCGAACGCGATGGCGGTCAGGACCGCCAGGACGACGCCGGACCCGATGAGGAGCAGACGGTTGCGGCGCAGGACGAGGGCGGCGAGGAAGGCGACCCCGACGCCGCCGAGCACGACCGGGAGAGCCGAGCTCTTGCTTCCGCTCGTGGCCAGGGCGGCGATGGCGGCCACGGCGAGGGTGCCCGCCGCGGGTCGACCGTCGGCCCTGACGAGGTCGACGAGCGTGATGACGAGCAGGAGCGCGAGGACCGTCGAGAACACCTGCGAGGGGGACAGGGGGTTGAGGTGGTTGCTCGCGTTGAGCAGGCCGGGCCAGAAGGTGTAGCCGAGCGTGGGGACCACGAACCAGCCGGCGAGCGCCCCGACCCAGGGGCGACCGGACACCCGGTGGGCGAGGACCGCGGTGAGCAGCACGACGAGGACGACGATGGGCAGGACCCACAGTCGCAGGAAGACGACGGCCACGTCGCTGCCGGTCATCATCGACGAGGCGGCGATGTGCGCGTTGGAGAACCAGTGGTAGCGCAGCGTCCCGTCAGCGATCGACTGCGGCGTGAGCAGGGGCACGGAGCGGGTGGCCTCGTGCACCAGACCCATGTGCCACATGAGGTCGGGGTAGTAGGGCGCACCTGCCGGCGGAAGGGGGTAGTCGACCATGTAGCCGCGGTAGACGAGCAGCACCATGAGCATGCAGGCCAGCCCGAGGGCCACGCCGGCCCACGGGCCCCACGACTGCGTCGGGCGCGCGAGGATCCGCCGACGGGTGCCGCGGACGAGGAGCAGCGGCAGGGTCAGGACGGGCCAGGCCCACAGGGCCTGCTGCAGGTGCAGGGCCGTGAAGACGGCCCAGGCCGCCAGCTCGAGCGCCAGCCCCGTCGCCGCACCGAGGGCGAGGTCGGCCACCCACGTCGTCCGCGGGCCGCGCAGGCTGCGGTGGACGATGGTGCCGGGGGCGAGCACGCCGAGCACGACGTAGGCCACCTGCTTGGCGATGTCCGTGCCGGGGGTGTGCGACGCCGCGGCCACGGCGATCGCGGTGACGAGCACCGCGGCCGTCATGACGGGCGGCACGAGCCGGTGCAGCACCGGCGTTGCCCCCAAGGTCGTCTCGGTGGAGGTGGGGGCGGGTGACGGCATACGGGCGAGAATAGTTGACCGACCTCAGGCCCCCGAGCAGGCACGGTGTCGTCGCCCGGTCCCGGGCGTCACCGGTGGGCGCGGGCGCGACCTTGAGAGGCGCGTGGTGGAACTGTCACTTAATGTGACAAAAGGGACATTACGGAGGTGTCCCTCCGGAAGGAGCCCCATGCGTGCACACCCCAGATCCCTGTTCCCCGCGCTCGCCGTCGCCGTGTCCGCGCTCGTCGCCGCCGGGGCGAACCCTGCCGCAGCGTCCGGCTCGATGGGCGCGTCCGCGGTCCACCCGGGGCCTGTCGCCCCGGCCACCCAGGCCGCCCGCGTGGCCGCCCCGGTCACGCCCAAGGTCACGCCCCGGGTCACGACGTTCGCCATCCCCGACACCGCTGCCGGCGCCGCCACCCCGGCGCCCGGGTCGTCCGCCGCCAGGTCACGTCGTGTCGTGGCCCAGACCCAGCACACCGGCCTGTCGTTCGACGTCGCCGGCGTGACCTTCACGGGGCGGGCACCGGCCGACCTCGAGGTGCAGGTGCGCACCCGGCAGCAGTCCACGTGGACCGGCTGGATGGACCTGCAGGTCGACCCCGAGGACGGCCCCGACACGGGTTCGCCCGAGGGGCAGCGATCGCGGGCCGGCACCGAGGCCGTCACCGCCGCCGGCTCCGACGGCATCGAGGTCCGGGTGCTGACCGGCGCCGCCACCCCCGCGGGGCTGCGGCTCGCCGTCGTCGACGCCGGGACCTCGCCGGGCGACGTCGCCGGGGCCGGAGCGGACCCCGCTGTCCAGCCGGGCGCCGCCCCGGGCGCCGCCCCGGGCATCGCGTCGGCTCCTGCCGCCACGACTCCCGGGGCCACCGCGACCACCGCGACCACGGCGACCACGGCGTCCACCACGGCGTCCACCACGGCGTCCGTCTCCCAGCCGGCGATCATCACCCGGGCCCAGTGGGGCGCCGACGAGAGCCTCATGCCGTGCCAGCCCGAGCACCTCGCCGGCTTCAAGGCGGCGGTGGTCCACCACACGGTCAACGCCAACTCCTACACCTCGGCCCAGGCGGCCTCGCTCATGCGCGGCATCTTCGCCTTCCACACGCAGAGCCGCGGCTGGTGCGACATCGGCTACAACTTCCTCGTCGACCGCTTCGGCCGCATCTACGAGGGCCGCAAGGGCAGCATCAGCGGCTTCACCCTCGGAGCCCAGTCGGGGGGCTTCAACCACGACACCCTCGGCGTCTCGGTCATCGGCGACTTCACCTCGGTCCCGTTCCCGAGCGCGGTCCGCGCGGCCGTGGCGAGGGTCGTCGCCTGGCAGGCCGACCGCAGCGCGTTCGACCCGTCGAGCTCGGTCACGCTGACGTCGGCGGGCAGCACGCGCTACGCGTCCGGCGTGCGGGTCACCAAGCCCCGTGTCATGGGCCACCGCGACCTCAGCCTGACCGACTGCCCCGGCAACGCGGCATACCCCCAGATCCCCGGCATCCGCTCGACGGCGGGGTCCGAGTGGCGCGCGGGCCAGTACGTCGGGCGCGCCAACCGCTACACCCCGGTGACGGCGCGACGCATCGTCGACACCCGCACGGGGCTCGGTGCCTCCAGGGCGAAGCTCGCGGCGGGAGGGTCGGTCACGATCCGTCCCTCCGGGATGCCGGCTGACGTCTCGGCCGTCACCGTCAACGTCACGACGACCGGGGCCACCCGGCTCACCTCGGTCGGCGTCGGCCCGGCCGGAGTGACCCCGAGGAGCGCGTCGGTGCTCAACACCGGACCCGGCCGCACGACCGCGGCGGCCGTGACCGTCGGTGTCGGCGCCGGTGGGGCGATCACGCTGCGCAACTCGGCCGGCGCGGTCGACCTCGTCGTCGACCTCGCGGGCTACTACTCGACCGCGTCCGCATCCGGCCTCGTGGGCAGCTTCCGCCGGGTGCTCGACACCCGTTCCGGGACCGGCGCCCCCGTCGGCCAGGTGCAGCCGGCGCGACCGCTGACGATCACGGTGCCCGGGCTCCCCGTCGGCACGCGCGCGGTCAACCTCAACCTCACGGCGACGCGGACCCAGGCCCCCGGCCACGTGACGGCGTATGCCGGCGGGTCGGCTCGTCCGTCGACGTCCAATCTCAACCTCGTCGTCGGCCAGGACGTCGCCAACCTCGCCACGGTGCCGGTGGGTCCCGGTGGCACCGTGACGATCTTCTCGACGGCGCCGACCGACGTCGTCGCCGACGTGACGGGGATCTTCGTGGCGGGCACGGGTTCGCGGTTCACGCCCGTCAGCCCGCGCCGGGTGCTCGACAGTCGCTACGGCTGGGGGGCGCCCTACGGTCCCCTCGTCGCAGGCCGGACCCTGACCGCCTCGCTGGACGGCCTGCCTGCCTCGGCGAGCGGTCTCGCGCTGTCGTTGTCGGCGACCGGGGCGACGCGTCCGACGTCTCTGACCGTCTATGCCTCCGGGACGTCGCGGCCCGGCATCTCGAATGTCAATGTCGTTCCAGGACAGGCAATCTCGGGACTCGTGGTCTCGGGCGTCCGGTCCTCGAGCCTGTCGGTGAGCAGCGCCTCGGGCTCGGTGTCGGTCATCGGTGACCTCATGGGCTACTACGGCGCCTGAACGACGGATCGGCCCCCTCCGTGCGCGGAGGGGGCCGATGGCGTTCGGGGCGGCTCAGAGGCCGCTGATGAGCTCCGGCTCGGTCTTGTCCCGCACCTCGGCCTCGGTGACTCCGGGGGCGAGCTCGCGCAGGACCAGGCCCGCGTCGGTGACGTCGAGCACGCACAGGTCGGTGATGATGCGCTGGACGACGCCGCGCCCGGTGTAGGGAAGCGAACACTCCTTGACGATCTTGTAGGAGCCGTCCCTCGCGTTGTGCTCCATGAGGACGATGACCTTCTTGGCCCCGTGGACGAGGTCCATGGCGCCGCCCATGCCCTTGACCATCTTGCCGGGGATCATCCAGTTGGCGATGTCGCCGCCCTCGCTCACCTGCATGGCGCCGAGGATGGCGGCGTCGACCTTGCCGCCGCGGATCATCCCGAAGCTCGTGGCCGAGTCGAAGAACGCGGCCCCCTTGCGGAGGGTGACGGTCTCCTTGCCGGCGTTGATGAGGTCGGGGTCCTCGTCGCCGTCGAAGGGGTAGGCGCCGACCCCGAGGATGCCGTTCTCGGACTGCAGCACGATCTCGACGTCGTCGGGCACGTAGTTGGGCACGAGGGTCGGCAGCCCGATGCCGAGGTTGACGTAGGCGCCGTCGGACAGCTCGGCTGCGGCGCGCGCGGCCATCTGCTCACGGGTCAGTGCCATCTCAGGCCTCCTGCTCGGTCGTCGTGGCGGAGTCGGTGCCGGGGGCCGCGGGGCGCGGGCGCACCGTGCGGCGCTCGATGCGCTTGTCGGTGGCCTGCTGGCGGGTGAGCGGCAGGACCCGCTGCACGAAGATGCCGGGCAGGTGGATCTCGTCGGGGTCCAGCTCCCCCGGCTCGACGAGCTCCTCGACCTCGGCCACGGTGACGCGACCGGCCATGGCGCAGAGCGGGTTGAAGTTGCGGGCGGACTGGTTGAAGACGAGGTTGCCGTGGCGGTCGCCCCTGGCGGCCCGTACGAGGCCGAAGTCGGTGGTGATCGCCTGCTCGAGGACGAAGGTCTTCGTCTCGCCCATCCACTCGAAGTCCTGGGTCTGCTTCGGGGGAGAGGCGACGGCGATGTTGCCGGCGTCGTCGTAGCGCCACGGGAGCCCGCCGTCGGCGATCTGCGTGCCGACGCCGGTCATGGTGAAGAAGGCGCCGATGCCGGACCCTCCCGCGCGCAGGCGCTCGGCGAGCGTGCCCTGCGGCGTCAGCTCGACCTCGAGCTCACCGGAGAGGTACTGCCGCTCGAACTCCTTGTTCTCGCCGACGTACGAGCTGACCATGCGGCGGATGCGCTTGTCGCGCAGCAGGATGCCGAGGCCCCAGTCGTCGACGCCGCAGTTGTTCGACACGGCCTCGAGGTCGGTCAGCCCGGCGTCGTGGATCGCTGCGATGAGCACGGAGGGGATGCCGCAGAGGCCGAAACCGCCGACCGACAGCGACATTCCCTCGCTGATGCCGGCGATGGCCTCCTGGGGGGTGGAGACGACTTTGTCCATGGGTCGGACTCTATCCGCGCCGGTCGACCCAGAGGCCGTGGGGTCGCCCCACACGATGCGCCGGACCTGTGGTCGCCGCGCACGTATGCCGGCCGGCCCGCACCCGTGATCCGTGGGCCCGGGTGCGCGGATAGGCGCCCGTCGAATGACAGGTGTGTCATTCGACGGGCCGTCGAAGAACACCTCTGTAATTCACCGGAGTCGCTTGTGGTGCTTGTGACTGGAGTGCATAAATGGTGCGGGAGTTACCCCGGATCCCGCACCTTCCACGTCTGCCGAAGAGGTTCACCATGGCCCTGCGCCACCGCCCGCTGGGCCTCCTCCTCGCGGTGCCCGCCCTGACGGTGCCCCTGGCCGCTCAGCCGGCCGCGGCGGTCCAGGCGCCTCCGACCCGGAGCCTGCCGAGTGGCCTCGACGTCTACGTGCCCTACCAGGGCCAGACCGTGTGCGACCCCGTGCCGCGACCCGGCGTCCTGGCGTTCGCCCGGCTCATGATCTCCCACTACGGGATGGGCTCGACGGCGCTCATCGGCCGGACGTGCGGCAGCGGCCCCTCGGAACACTTCGACGGTCGGGCGTGGGACTGGATGCTCAACGTCGACAACCCCTCCCAGGAGGCTGTCGCGCAGTCGGTCCTGGCCTGGCTCACGGCGCCCGACAAGAACGGCGTCAAGGGGGCCATGGCCCGCCGGTTCGGGATCATGTACATCATCCACGACCGCAAGATGTGGCGGTCCTACGCGCCGGAGCGCGGATGGGCCCCCTACTACGGCAGCTCGCCCCACACCGACCACGTCCACTTCAGCTTCAACTACGACGGAGCCGCGGGACGCACGTCGTGGTGGACCGGCATCCCGACGAAGAGCTACCTCACCTCGCTGCCGCCGGCGGGCTCGACCCTGCCGACGACTCCTCCCTCGACACCGACGACGCCGCTGCCCTCGACCCCCGGCGTGCTGTCACCGGGCATGCGGTCCGAGGCCGTGCGCCAACTGCAGGTCCGGCTCGGGAACCTGCCGGCCACCGGCTACTTCGGCGACCAGACGAAGGCGCGCGTCGTCGCCTACCAGGCGTTCGTCGGGCTGCCCCGCACCGGGACGGCCGACCTGCGCACGCAGGAGATCCTCGCGACCCGGGGCTGGCGGAGCGTCACGGCGGCGTACCCGACCCTGCGGGCCGGCACGACCTCGGCTGCGGTCAGGACGCTGCAGACGAAGCTCGGTTCGCTGCCGACGACGGGCTACTACGGCAGCCTGACGCAGGCGCGGGTCACGGCCTACCAGAAGTTCGTCGGGCTGCCCCGGACCGGGGTGGCCGACCCCGTGACGCAGGCCCGGCTCTGGGTGCGCGGGTGGGGCGGAGCCGCGGCGGCTCCTGCGGCACCCGTCGCACCGGCCGCGCCGACCTACCCGACCCTGCGCCCCGGGATGACCTCGGCCGCGGTCAAGACCCTGCAGGCGAGGCTGGGTTCGCTGCCGACGACGGGCTACTACGGGACGATGACGCAGGCGCGGGTCACGGCGTACCAGAAGTTCGTCGGGCTGCCCCGGACGGGGGTGGCCGACTCGAGGACGCAGCAGGTCCTCTCATCCCGCGGCTGGTCGAGCACCGCCGCGGCCGGCGCCGCACGGACGGCCAGCCTGGCCGTCGCCGGGGTGACCCCGGCCGTGGATTCCCCTGACAGCACGGCGGTTTCGACGGTGATCACCGCCGACCTGCGCACCACTACGACCGGGAGGGGCCCAGCCATGACCGCCTACGCGAGCACGTCGTCACGCAGCACCGCGGGGGTCGCGAGCGTCGAGGTCGGCACGAGCTACACGGCATACAAGAGCCTGACGCTGGCCACCGGCTCACGCGGTGCCGCGGTCCGGGTCCTGCAGCGGGCGCTCGGAGGGCTCGCCGTCGACGGCGTCTTCGGGACGGTGACACGCGACAAGGTGGTCTCGCTCCAGCGTTCGTTGGCCGAGCCGCAGACCGGGGTGGTGACACCGGAGCTGTGGGACGTGCTCGAGGCGCGTGACTTCCCGTTCGTGGCCGACCGGTCGACGGTGCTGCGCGCCGGGGACACGGGTCCGCAGGTGGTGGCCGTGCAACGGCTCCTCGGGGTCGGCCAGACCGGCGTCTTCGACCTCGCGACCCGTGAGGCGGTCAAGGCCGCGCAGGCGCGGGCGGGGCTTGCGAGCACCGGTGTCGTGGCGTCGCGCACCTGGTCGTTGTTCGACCGCCTGTCCGCCTGACCGCTTGCGGCTCAGGCGGTCTCGCGCGCGTCGAGGGTGACGCCCTCGGAGGCGAGCCGGTCGGCGAGGTCCGCGCGGTCGCTGCGCATCAGCACGATCGAGCCGTCGACCGCCCACGCGGCCAGCGACTGGCGCAGCACCTGCTCGAGGTCGCCGGCGAGAGCCACGCGCGGAGCCGGCCCCCAGCTCTGGTCGACCACGACGAGGTGGCCGTATGCCGTGTCGTCGCCGCGCGCAGCCAGGGCGACGTCACCCGGTTCGGGATCGGACATCGGCGAGAAGAGGTCGCCGTGCGTCGCGAGCTCGCGGGCCTCGTCGACGGCGCCGGGCGCGTCACCGGCCTCGGGATGGCTGCGGGCGAGGGCGGGCAGCGCGACGAGGACGGCATCGCCGCCGTGCCCGGCTGCGGCCGCGGGGGAGTCGGTGACGAGCACGTCGGCTCCGGCGGCCGCGGCGCCGACGACGATCGTCGCGCCGACCGACCACGTCGCGAGCGCCCAGTAGAGCGACCGCCAGTGCGCGGGCAGGTCGAGACCGACCGTCGTCCCGGGTCCGGCTGCTGCGTCGTCCTGCAGGAGGTTCGCGGCCTTGGACACCCAGTTGGCGAGGACCCGGGCGCTCAGCTCGATGCGCTCGCCGGCGGTGGGGCCGGGGCCGTCGTCGTACCAGGTGAGCCGGGGTCGGCCGGGGTCGGAGGCGACCATCCGGGCCAGCACCTCGGCGGGCAGGGTCGGGGTCGTCATCGGGTGGGCCCCGTCAGTGCGCGCGACATCAGCTGTTCTTCGCTCCTGGGACCGTGGACCCGGGAGGCGCCTCGGTGAGTGGCTCGTCGTTCTTGAGGGCCGTGAAGAGGGCCTTGGCGCGTTCGGTGTCCCACTTGACCGCCAGGGCGCCGGCGCTCGTGCGGTAGGAGAGGTCCGACGTCGGCACGGAGAGCGAGAGGCCCTGGTCGTTGCTGACCGAGCGCATCGCCTGGAGCACGCGCACCGCGTCCATCATGCTCGTCTGGCTGCCGACGGCGAGCCCCGCGGCGGAGGCGTCGGCGAAGCTCTTGTAGCGCCACGGGATGAGCACCGTTGCCGGCGTCGCGGCCTTCTTCATCAGGGCGCCGAGGAACTGGCGCTGCCGGGCCGCGCGGCCGATGTCGCCGAGCGGGTCGGTGTAGCGCGACCGCACGTAGCCGAGCGCGTTGCCGCCGTCGAGGGTCTGGCAGCCCTTCTTGAGGTTGATGCCGGCCTTCTTGTCGTTCATGTCGCGAGGCACGCAGAGGTCGACGCCTCCGACGCTGTCGACGACGGCGGCGAAGCCGCCGAGCCCGATCTCGACGTAGCCGTCGACGTGGATGCCGGTGGCCTGCTCGACCGTCTCGGTGAGCAGCTTGGGCCCACCGATGGAGTAGGCGGCGTTGATCTTGTCTCGCCCGTGGCCCGGGATGGGGACGTAGGAGTCGCGGGGGAGCGAGACCATGACCGGCTTGCCGCCGCTCTCGGAGACGTGCACGAGCATGATCGTGTCGGTGCGGTTGCCGACCGCGTTGCCCGTCGCGTACTTCTTGCGCTGCGCCGCGGTGAGCCCCTCGCGGCTGTCGGACCCGACGAGCAGGTAGTTGTAGCCCGAGGTGTCGGTGGGCCGTGCCCCGTCGGGGATGTTGTCGACCTTGTTGACCGAGCCCCAGGCCTGCATCGGCACCCACACCATGAAGCCGATCCAGGCCAGCAGGAGCACGAGCAGCGTGATGAGGATGATCCGCCCCCGGCGCCAGCGGTAGCGCGGCTCCTGCGGCTCCACCGGACCACCCGAACTGCCCCTTGCGCCGCCACGCCCGCGCGTGTCGACGACGTCGGCGTCCCGCTCGGCGGGGCGGGACGGGGCGATGGCTCCGCCCCCGCTGCGCTTCGGTCGGCGTCGGGTGTCGACGGTGTAGGCGTCGTCGCGCGCGGTGCGGCGGGGAGTGGTCGGTTCAGTCGGCATCGGCTGCCTTCACGCTCGGGGACGGGGGAACGTCGCCGGTCAGTGTGTCAGGAGTTCCTGTCGGAATCCCACGTCCGGACCTGTCCTGTGCCGCGCGCACCCGACGCGACGGGGGCGTCGCCTCGTCGAGGGCGATCCGGCGGGCCAGCCGGGTGTATCGGGTCTCCATGGCCCGGAACCGCTTGAAGGTCGTCACGACGAAGCCGAAGAAGGCGACCGCCAGCCCGTAGAGGATGAGGTCGGCGCCACGACCCACCCCGAGCGCGCGGGCCAGGTTGGTCCACGTGTTGCTCGGGTCGATGATCGAGTAGACGACGAGGCCGAGCAGGAGCAGCAGGCCGAGACGGCGCACGGCCATGGTGCGCTGGCCCGTGCCGACGAGCAGCCGCCAGGCGCTGGCCAGCACGGCCGCGATGAGCAGGATCTGGATGACACTCTGCCGGCTCATCGCCAGATCAGCTCCGCGAGGATGTTGACGGCGTTCCAGAGCGACTGCCCCTTGGCCCTGGAGTAGTCGGTGTAGAGGATGTGCACGGGTTCCTCCGCGTAGGCGACCCTGGCGCCGTCGAAGCGCATCGAGCCGATCTGGGCGACGATCTCGGAGGCGTGGGCCATCCGGTTCTGGGTGATGTCGAGCTGCTGCACGACGTCGCGGTGGAGCACGCGCAGCCCGTTGTGGGCGTCGGTCAGGCGCGTGCCGGTCGTGAGGTTGGTGTAGGCCACGGCGGCGCGCAGCACGAGCCGTTTGCCGGCAGAGGCATCGGTGCGTTCGTCGAGGAACCGGGACCCGAAGACGACGCGGACGTCGCCGCGCCGGATGCGGTCGAGCATGACCTCGACGTCGCTGATCTGGTGCTGGCCGTCGGCGTCGTAGGTCACGACGTAGCGCATCGCCGGGTCGCCGAGGGCGTACTCGAAGCCGGTCTGGAGCGCGGCACCCTGTCCGAGGTTGACCGGGTGGCGCACGACGGCGGCGCCGGCCCCCTCCGCGAGGTCGGCCGAGGCGTCGCGCGACCCGTCGTCGACGCACACGATGTTGGGGAAGACGGCGCGGGCCTCACGCACGACGTCGGCGATGACGGCGGCCTCGTTGTAGAGCGGCACGACCAGCCACACGTCCTCGTTCTGCATGGGCTCAAGCGTAGGGCCGTACGCCCGGCCGACCCGACACGCGAGGCGGGGACGCAGGCACGGCGCACCCGATGCGTCGGCAACTAGAGTCGGAGCACCATGACGGACGCGTTGTCACAGGGTTCCCCGTTGCGGGGCCACCAGTCCTCCGGGACGCCAGCAGCCGCACCACACCTCGAGGGCTCGCCCGAGCGGGGTGACGTGACGGGGTCGTCCGCGCTCCGCATCGCCATCGTCGGCCCGACGCACCCCCACAAGGGCGGGGTGGCGGCGCACACGACGATGCTCGCGCACCACCTGGCCGACGCCGGTCACGACGTCACGCTGGTGTCGTGGGCGCACCTCTACCCGTCCAAGCTCCACCACGCGGACGCGTCAGTGCCCGACGGCCAGCCCGAGGTGCCACCCTTCCCGCGCACGATCCGCGCCCTCAGCTGGGCCAGACCCGACACGTGGGTGCGCGCGGGCCGCCGGCTGCGCGACGTCGACGCCATCCTCGTGGTCCACGTCATGCCTGCGGTCGTCCCGGCCCACCTCGCGCTGCTCCGGGCCGCAGGCGCCGTGCCCGGCGCGCCGGGCCCTCGGCCCCAGTCGGTCGTCGTGTGCCACAACGTCCTGCCGCACGAGACCCATCTCGGTGACGCCCGCCTCATGGCGGTGCTCTTCGCCCGCGTCGACTCGGTCCTCGTGCACAGCACGGAGCAGGCCCGGGTGGCGCACGACCTCGGCGCCCGCCGCGTCTCCGTGGCCGACCTGCCGCCGCACCTGCCCGGAGGCGACCCGATCGCGCGCGGACCCCGTCCCGGCCCCACCCGGTTGCTCGCCCTGGGCCTCATCCGTGAGTACAAGGGCATCGACGTGCTCCTGCGCGCCATGCGCTCGGTGCCGGAGGTCACCCTGACGATCGCCGGGGAGATCTGGGGCGCCAACCGCGGGGTCATCGCCCGGCTGGCGGCCGACCCCGCGCTGGCAGGTCGCGTCGAGGTCCGCGACGGCTACGTGCCGGCGGACGACCTGGCCGCGCTCCTCGCCGACCACGACGTCCTGGCCCTGCCGTACCGCTCCGCCACGGCGTCGCAGAACGTCATCCTCGGGCACGCCCACGGGCTGCCGGTGCTCGCCTCGGACATCTCGCCCTTCTCGCAGCA
The DNA here is from genome assembly GCF_007991735.1 of Terrabacter aerolatus. GTDB lineage: Bacteria > Actinomycetota > Actinomycetes > Actinomycetales > Dermatophilaceae > Terrabacter > Terrabacter aerolatus. The sequence continues at coordinate 74,061 of NZ_BJYX01000015.1, forward strand.
GGTCATCGACGGCGTCAACGGCCTCCTCGTGCCGCCGGAGGACGAGCGCGCCCTCGCCGGGGCCCTGCGCCGCCTCGGAGACCCGGACGTGCGCCGGCGACTCGCCGAGGGCGTGCACACCCCCGACCTCTCCGGCCCCTGGGCGCACTACCTCGGCACCCTCGAGGCGCTCTCCATCGACGAGAGCGTCCTGCTCGGCGAGCCCGAGGGGCCGTATGCCGGGTCGCCCGAGCCGCGCGCCGGCGACCCTCTCGGCGACGACCTCGCCGACGCGGCGGTGCCCGAGCACGCGACCGCAGGCACGCCCGACGGACCGGGCGCGGTGCTCCGGCACGGACGGGCGCTGGCGGGGGTCGCCGGCCGGGCCGTCGTCCGGGGCACCGCCCGTGCCCGGCGCGGCGCGGCGCGGGCCGTCGCCGCCCGGCGCCCCCTCGTGTCCCTGCGGCCCGACGACCTGCCCGAGTGGGTGCTCGCGACCGACGTGCTCGGCGAGCCGGACGAGGCCGACGACGCGCGGAGGCTCTCGCGCATCCTCGGGCTGCCGCGGTCGCTCGACAGCGTGTCGGCCTGGGCGGCGCTCGGGGCGCTGGCGGCGATCCTGCGCGTGCGCGACGACGGGCGGCGCAGCGCCGTCATCGTCGACGAGGGCGGCACGCGGTCGCTGCTGTCACGGTGGGCGCGGGCCGTCGGTTTCGCCCCCGTCGAGATCGACTTCACCGGCTCGCACCCCAGCGTCGCGGCCCTCGACGTCGACACCGGCTCCCTCGACGTCATCGTCCGCATCCACCCCGACGGCTGCGACGCCGACGACGTCGACCACGTGCTCGAGCAGGCGTCCTGGGCCCTGCGCTCGGGCGGCCTGCTCGTCGTCACGATCCCCATCGGGCCGCGGGCGGCCGAGGGCGCCGTCGGCCCGGCCGACGTGCGCGGCATCCTCGCCCGGGCCCACGACCTCGGTTTCGTCCTCATCGGCGACCTCGACGGCGACGTCAACGCCCGGATGCGCGAGGCCGCGTCCCGCGCTCGGGCCGACGACGCGGCATACGGCCTCGTCCGGCTGACGCTGAGACGGCGTTGAGCACCCTCGTGGGGCTGCGATGATGGGGCGGACATGACCCGCAAGAAGATCCTCACCGTCCTGCGCGTGGCCATCGCGCTCGTCACCCTCGGCGCGGTCGTCTACGCCGTCGCCCGCAACTGGGCCGACGTGTCCGTGCACCTCGACCAGATCTCCCGGACGACGTTCCTCTGGTCGACGCTCGCCGCCGCCCTCGGGACCTGGCTGACGATGATCGGCTGGAAGACGCTGCTGCGCGACCTCGGCTCCGACCTGCACCTCGCGCCCGCGTCGGGCGTCTACTTCGTCGGCCAGCTCGGCAAGTACCTCCCCGGCTCGCTGTGGTCGGTGCTCGTCCAGGCCGACATCGCGAGCCACCTCAAGGTCCCGCGCCGACGCACGGCCGTCACCGGCCTGCTCGCCCTGGGGCTCTCGCTGCTCACCGGCCTGCTCGTGGGACTGCCGGCCGCGTCCTTCCTGCTCAGCCGCTCCTCGACGGGCTTCGACTGGTGGCTGCTGTCCGGCATCCCCATCGTCGTCGTCCTGTGCGTCCCGCGCCTGCTCAACGCCATCATCGACCGGATGCTGCGCACCCTGAAGCGCGAGCCGCTCGAGCAGGGCCTGTCGACGGTGGCCGTGCTGCGCGCGGTCGCGACGTTCGTCCTCGTCTGGCTCTCGTTCGGGGTGCACACGCTGCTGCTCGCCCGTGCCGTGGCCGGCGACGGCGCACCGCACCCGGACCTGACGACCGCTGCGATGACGGGCTACGCCCTGTCGGTCTCGCTCGGCATGCTGACGATCGTGCTCCCCGCCGGTCTCGGCGCCCGGGAGGGGTTGCTGACCCTGATCCTCTCGACGGCGATGCCGACCCCCGCGGCTGCCGCGGTCGCCATCATGTCGCGCTTCATCGTCACCATCGTCGACGTGCTGGCCGCGCTCGGCGGATGGCTCTACGCGCGGTCGCACCACCTGCTGAGCGAGCGGCACGCCACCGAGGAGAGCGACGTCAGCGTCTGACGCGTCGCTCTCCGTCGACGTGGTTCAGCGGCGCTCGAGGACGAAGACGGGGATCTGCCGGTCCGTCTTCGTCTGGTACTCGGCGTAGCTGGGGAAGGCCGCGACGCACCGCTCCCACCACTGGGCGCGCTCGTCGCCCTCGAGCTCACGGGCGTGCACCGGGAACGTCTCGGTGCCGGCCTGCAGCTCGATGTCGGGGTGGGCGAGGAGGTTGCGGTACCACTGCGGGTGCGTCGGCGCTCCGCCCTGGCTCGCGACGGCCGCGAACGACCCGTCGTGCTCGACCCACATGAGCGGCACCTTGCGCACGGCGCCGGTCTTGGCCCCCCGCATGGTCAGCATGACCACGGGCAGGCCCATGATGTCGACGGAGTCGGTGGTGCCCGTGCTCTCGATCGTCTCGACCTGCTTGCGGACCCAGTCGCTGGGGCTCGGGACGTACTCGCCGGTGATAGCCATGACGGCAGGTTAACCCGGGCGACGCGAACGGCTCCCGGTGGGTCACCGGGGGCCGTTCGGCGGACTGCCGACGCGTCGGGTGTCGGGAGGGACGTCGCTCAGGCGGCGCCGGGCTCCGGAGCGGAGCTCCACGGGTGCGCCTTGACGAAGTCCTCGACGACCGTGGTGTTGAGTCCGCCGCAGAGCTGGCGGTGACCCATCTGCGTGCCGACCTTGCCGGTGGCCTGGTCGACGTCGGCCGACCAGTGCGACAGGGCGTACTTCTTGCCGGAGGGGAACGCGCCGTAGGAGGGGTCCCACGGGCTGATGAGGAACTTGTTGGCCGACTCCTTCATGGCGTTGACCTTGGTCGCCAGGGCCTGGAACGAGGCCGCCTGCTCCTTCTCGACCGAACGGTCGTACCAGAGGATCGTGTAGCCGTGCTCGAGGTTGTGCACGAGCGTCTCGATCTGCGGGGCGTCGGCGACGGTGTAGACGCGGCGCGAGTCGACGGCCGGCACGGCGAAGTGCTTGCCGCTCGACGGCGGGACCGTGGAGTACTGGATGCGGGTGACGTTCGGCTGGTTCGTGCCGGGGCCGACGTGGTCGCTCGAGCCGCTCGCGGGGTCGTTGGTCACGGGGTCGCACGAGGCTGCGGCGACGTCCCCGCTGATGTTGGCCAGTGCCTCGTCCTTCTTGTTCTGCTCGCCGATGATGGCCCAGGCGACGGCAGCGCCGATGATGGCGACGACCGCCACGCAGGCGCCGATGACGACGAGCAGCCGACGGCGCTCGCCCCTCTTCTGGGCGGCCTGCATCGCTGCGACGCGCTCACGTCGCTCTCGGCTCGTCTCGCGGGCCATCGTTCCTCGTTTCCTGTCGGTCTTTCGGCGTGCCGATGGGCAGGGGGTCGGCTGGGCGGCCGTGCGGTTGTGAGTCGCTCGTCGGACCGGCAGACCTCGCCCGGTCGGACACGGTGCCGAGTGTAGGCGAGGATGTTGTGGTGCCCGAACCCTCGACCCGTCTGTGGCGGAGTGACCGGGAGATCGCGCTGCGTGCGCAGCTCGGGGTCTTCCGCCGCGGCTCGGGCGACCCCACGTCCCGGTTCGGGCATGAGGGCACGGTGACGCGGGCGGCCCAGACCCCGGAGGGCGTCGGCACGCTCCACCTCGTGTGCCGGCCTGGCGACTCCGAGGTCCATGCCCAGGCCTGGGGACCCGGGGCCGCGTGGCTGCTCGAGGCGGTGCCGGCGCTGCTCGGGGACGAGGACGACCCCTCCGGGTTCGAGACCCACCACGACGTCGTCGCCGAGGCGTGGCGTCGCTTCTCGCACTGGAGGGTTCCACGGTCCGGGCTCGTCATCGACGCGCTCGTCCCCGCGGTCATCGAGCAGAAGGTGACGGGGCAGGAGGCCTTCGCCGGCTACCGGGTGCTCGTGCGCCGGTTCGGCACGCCGGCGCCCGGCCCGTTCCCCGGCCTCATGGCGCCGCCGACCGCCGCGGGGTGGGCGGCCATCCCGTCGTGGGCCTGGCTGCAGGCCTCCGTCGACGGCGCCCGTTCGCGCACCGTGGTGCGAGCGGCGGGGTATGCCGGCCGGCTCGAGGAGGGCGCGTCCGTGTCGGTCGCCGAGGCGCACCGACGCCTGCGGGCCCTCCCGGGCATCGGGGTGTGGACCGCTGCCGAGGTCGCCCAGCGGGCCCTCGGTGACCCGGACTCGGTGTCGTTCGGCGACTACCACGTCGCCAAGGACATCGGGTGGGCCCTGACCGGCACCCCGGTCGACGACGACGGCCTCGCGGAGCTCCTCGAGCCCTACCGCGGGCACCGCTACCGCGTGCAGCACCTGCTCGGTCTCGCGGGCCACCACCGGCCGCGTCGCGGTCCCCGGATGGCGCCGCGGACCCACCTGCCCACGCGACCGCGCTGAACGGCATACGCGCTCCTCACGCACGGTCGGGAACGCACGAGGGCCCGGCGCCCCCTGACGGTGCCGGGCCTCGACGTCGCGCCGCAGCGGCGGGGTGTCGTCGAGGGGCTCACGCCGTCGACGACACCCCGGTCGTCACCTGCGGTACGACACGACGACGCTCGGGCGCGGGAAGCCGTCGGTGTGCGGCCACGTGCTCGACGGTGCCTCGAAGGTGGCGCCGTCCGTCTCGCCCGGGTGCTGGACCGCGACGAAGACGGACAGCTGGTCCTCGGTGACGAGCGGGCCGCACGTCTCCGCCCCGAACGGCACGGTGAGGAACTGCTCGACGCGGCCGCGGTCGGGGCCGGCGACGGGCACCCGGAAGAGGCCGTCGTTGGAGCCCAGGACGTTGCCGTCGGTGGAGATCCAAAGGTTGCCCACCTTGTCGAAGGCGACGTTGTCGGGGCAGCTGATCGGGCTGACCTTGGACTTGTCGTAGCCGGCGAAGTAGGTCTCCGGTGCTGCGGGGTCACCGCAGACGAGGAAGAGGTCCCACGTGAACTTCGTTGCGGTGTGGTCGTTCCCGAGCTCGGTCAGCTCGAGCACGTAGCCGTTGCGGTTGCCCGACTTGCTCGTCAGCGGCGCGTCGAGGCTCGCGCGCACCATGCTCGACGCGAGCGGGTTCGTCTCGTCCGTCGGGTACTTCACCCCGCGGTCCGAGTTGTTGGTCAGGGCGGCGTAGATCTTGCCGTTGACCGGGTTGGGCTCGACGTCCTCCGGGCGGTCCATCTTCGTCGGGCCGACGGTGTCGGCGGCCAGGCGGGTGTTGACGAGGACCTCCGCGACGCTCATCCCGGGCACGTGGGACCGGGTGTCGGACGTCAGGGCGATCCACGTGCCGGCGCCGTCGAACTCGCCGTCACCGGTGCCGTCGCCGACGAACTTCGCGACGTAGAGCGTGCCTCGGGTCAGCAGCGTCTTGTTGTGCGCGCGGGCGGCGGGCGAGTCGCCTCGGCGGAAGCGGTCGGCCGAGACGAACTTGTAGAGGTAGTCGCCGCGCTCGTCGTCGCCCATGTAGGCGACGGCGTGGCCGGACTCGGAGAGCGTGACGTTGGCGCCCTCGTGCTTGAAGCGCCCGAGCATCGTCTGCTTGACCGGCGTCGAGCCGGGCTCGTAGGGGTCGACCTCGACGACCCAGCCGAAGCGGTAGGCCTCGTGCGGGTGCTTGCTGAGGTCGAAGCGCTCGTCGACGCTCGACCAGCCGCGGTTGGTCGCGGCGGCGGTGGCGAGGCCGTAGCGCTTGAACGAGGTCGCGTTCGCCGGGTCGACGGCGCCCGACGCGTCGAAGTAGCCGTTGAAGTTCTCCTCGCCCGAGAGCACCGTGCCCCAGGGCGTCGTTCCGCCGGCGCAGTTGCCGAAGGTGCCGAGCACGCGGGTCCCGGTCGGCTCTGCCGCCGTGCGGAGCAGCTCGTGGCCGGCGGCCGGGCCGCGGAACGCGAACTCGGTGTGCACGGTGATGCGGCGGTTGTGCCTGGCGCGGCGGTGGTTCGAACGGATCCACGAGCCCTTGGCCCGGCCCCGCTCGATGGTGACGACGGCCATGCCGTGGGCGGCCATCGCGATCTTCTTGACGGTCGCGTCGTCGTAGGTGTCGGCCAGGAACATGAGGTTCTCGTCGGTGTACTCGTGGTTGGTCACGAGCAGGGCGCTGCGACCGGTGAGCGGCAGCACGCCGACGTAGTCGTTGTTGTAGCCGAACTGCCGGGCCTGCGCCTCCGGCGTCTGGGCGTGGGCGTCGAAGCGGGGTGCGTCCGCCTCGACGGGGTCGCCCCAGCGGATGACGACGTTGTGCGTGAACTCGGGGGCGTTCGTCAGCGCGTCGGTGCGGTTGGGTGCGACGGGCGTGAAGGCCGCGCGCCCGACGTCGCTCGTCTGCCGGCCACGGCCCGCAGCGCCGTTGGCCGCGGCGGCCGGGGCCGCCGATCCGAGGCCCCCGACGACGAGGGCCCCGGCGCCGATCGCGCCGCCCTTGAGCAGCGACCGGCGGGCGAGGGTGCCCTCGACGAGGTCACGCATCTCGGGATGGGCCGTCTCGTTGGGGACGGGGGCGTCGCACGCGTTGTTGCACCGGTAGTGGCACGTCGCGCGGCTGCGCGAGCCGTGTCGGGGGGCGGCGATCAGGGGGAGAAGCTGGGGGGTCATGCGGGTGCTCCTTCGGCGAGGTGAGTCCGCCGCGTCCCTCTAGTCGACGCGGCTGGGAACCACCTGTGACGTTAGGAGCGCAGGGGGAAGGGCTGGGTGCAGCCTCGGTGGCGATCAGGTGAACGGCGCGTGTCGGCTCCGGCGGACCGCGGGTTCAGGTGAGCACCGCCGGATCGGCCGCAAGGTCGGTGCCACCCGTGGCGCCGGTGCCCCCGCTGCCGGAGGGCGGCGGGTTGCTCACGACGTTGGCGAACCGGAAGGCCGTGCTGGCCGTGACGAACGCGCCGAACATCGCGCCGGTCAGGGTGAGCCAGTCCGAGGTCGACGCGCCCCAGGTGGCGCTGCCGAGGTAGGAGCTCGCGTAGACCCCGAGGGCCGCGGCCCCGCCGGTCACCGCAGAGGCCAGCCCGAGCGGCGAGGTCATGAACCACGCGACCTCGGCGATGCTGAGGGGAGCCCGGTCGACAGTCGACGTCGGGCTCGCCGGCTCGTTCCGGATGACGAAGACGTAGCCCGCGCCGACGAGGACGACGAGACTCCAGCAGATGAGCACCACGGGCCAGTTGGTGTAGGACAGCGTGATGCTGAAGGGGATCGTCGTGGCCGGGAGGCGCGGGTCCACGACGGTGACCGACCCGGCATACTCGCCCGGGTCGAGGGCGAACGACCCGGCCCGCCCCCGCTCGATGCAGATCCACACGGTGAGGTTGCTCGACGTCGTGAAGGCCGCGTGGGTCGAGACGGCGACGCTGACGTCCGGGTTGTCACCCCGGCGGAGGGAGTCGACGCCGACCGGCACCTGGCGCGGCGAGGGGAGGGTCTTCTGCGGGTCCATCTCGAGCACGATCGCCGCGTTGGCCGGCCCCTTGTCGCTGCCCAGCGAGATCCGCGTCGCGGCAGGGTCCTTGATCTTCAGCGACTTCGTCGCGATCGCGGGACCGCCGGCGGGGACGCCGGGCGTGGTGGCGTCGACGGTGCACGTGCCCGCACCCGGCATCGTGGTGGACAGCGAGCCCAGGTAGAGCGCGAAGGCGACCGGGACGGCCAGGACGACGAACCCCCAGTTGTGCTGTCCCCTGGAGCCTTTCGTCGGTGGCCGGGCCTTGGAGCTGCTGACGCGAACGGAGAGGGCCAGGCCGCCCAGGAGCGCTGCGACCGCGAGGACGAGGTATGGCTGCACATCGGTTCCGATCCATGGGACCCAACCGGAGACGAGTGCCGTGGCAGCAGCAGCAGTTCGCGTCTCCTCCGTCACGGTAGGGCCGAGTACCCGCGGACGTGAGCGAATTGGGCGCGAGCCGTGGGCGAACCGGGCGATCGGACGTCCCGGGGGCGTCAGGGGATGTGGCGCTCGGCGTCGACGTGGTTGCGCATGGTGACGAGCTGCAGGGCGTGCTCGTGCAGGGCCACGTCCTCGTCGCTGACCGGCGTCCACGGGCGTGCGGCCACGGCCGAGCCGTCGGCATCGAGCGGCACGAAGACGATGAGGGAGTGGGTGGTCAGGTCGAGCTCGCCCGTGGCGGGGTCGCCGGAGCGCACGTGGACGCTGATGTGCATGCTCGAGGTGCCGGTGAGGAGCAGTCGAGCCTCGACCTCGACCAGGTGCCCGATGCGCAGCGGGCGGTAGAAGCGGACGCCGCCGGCGTAGACGGCGACGTTGGAGGCCGAGCCCGTCCACTCGGTGGCGAGGACGTGTGCGGCCTCGTCGATCCAGCGCATGACGATGCCGCCGTGGACCTTGCCTCCCCAGTTGACGTCCGTCGGGGCGGCGAGGAAGCGCAGGACGACCCGGGGCGCGGTCCCGGCGTCGCTGTAGGTCTGGGCGGCCATCGCGGCGGCGATCTCGGTGCGCAGCGCGATACGCTTGACGGCGCTCTCCTGCCACTCCCAGTCGTGGTCGTCCTCGGGGACGAGCTGGGGGACCGGTGTCGGCGTGCCGTGCTCGTCGACGGCGACGAAGACCATGATGCAGTCGGTCGTGGGCCGCAGGTGGCCGTCCCTGGGGTTGCCCGCCGAGACGGTGACGAGGATGTGCATGCTCGTCGTGCCCGTGTGGATGACGCGCGCGGTGGCCTCGACGAGGTCTCCGACGTCGACGGGCCGGGTGAAGCGCACGTTGCCGACGTATGCCGTGACGCTGTAGGTCCCGCTCCACCCCGCGGCTGCGGCGTAGCCCGCCTTGTCGATCCACTCGAGCACTCGTCCGCCCCCGACGGTGCCGGAGTAGCCGGCGTCGGTGGGCGCGGCGAGGAACCGCAGGGTGATTTCTCGGGCGCCGCGGGCCATCAGCTTCTCCTCGTGCGTGGGGTGCTGGGCACGAGGGTGGCAGACCCGGGGTGGTGGCGTCAGCCCGGTCCGCGGCCGGCCGGCGGGACGCGGTGAGGTGGCGCGGGGTTCAGCAGGCTCGTGCCTGCCCGGCCTCGGTCGGACGAGGTGTGTCTGGCCGGGACGAGGGCGCCTCGAGCAGCGCGACCTGGACGGCCGTCGCGCAGCCGTCGACGACGAGGTGACCCCGGCCGGGACGGCGCACGGTGTCGGGGTTGAGACGGACGCCGAGCACGTCGCCGTCGGACGGGGCGGTGGCACCGAGCAGCACCCCGAGACCGTCCCGCGCCACCTCGGGCACGAGCCCCCGGAAGGCGCCGTTGGCCCGGCTCAGCTCGGCGGCGAGCACGATGACGCCCTCGGTGGTGTCGACGAGCCGGACCAGCTCGGTGAGCGCCCTCTCGACCGGGCTGCCGTCGACGAGCTCGCCGTCGTCGACGAGAACGCACAGGTCGGGGTCGGCCCGTCGCGCAGCGATCAGGTCGTCCGCATCGAGGTGCGTCAGCTGCAGCATGCCGGCCGTGGTCGCCCAGGCCGACAACGGAGAGCGACGAGGACGGACGACCGCCACGCGACGGCCTCGGGCCACGAGGCCGGCGCCGATCGCGGCCAGCGCCGACGAGCGTCCCGAACGGTGCGGTCCGGCGACGAGCACCCGGCGACGGCCGTCCTCGAGGGGCAGGCTCGTCGGGGCTGCGTCGTCGCCGCCGAGTCCCAGCCACAGGCCGTCGTCCGCCGGTGGCAGGTCTTCGGCCCGGACCCTTTCGGGCAGCGGCGTGATGCGCCACGGAAGCGGCTTTCGTGGCAGCGGGCCCGCGCCGTTGCCACCTGCCTGGGCGCGCGTCCGGGCAGCGCGGGCCACGAGGTCGGCGACCGCTTCGTCGGGACCACCGGTGCCCGGGAGCGCCAGCTGCAGCTCGTGTCCTGACCGCAGGTCGAACGCCCTTCCCGGCGGCCGAGTGGTCGCGGCGACGGACGGGGAGACCCCGGCGAGGGTGAGGTCCAGGGGATCGGGCATGTGCAGCACCAGCCGGTCCTGGAGCAGGCCCGGCAGCCTGCCGGAGAGGAGTGCGCGGCCGCCGGTGACGGCAAACCTGATCCCCGACGCAGGACCGTCACGCAGCAGTCGGTGCAGGTCGTCGACGGGGGCCCCGTGGTCGATGGCCGAGAGCGCCTCCTCGACGGTCTCCCACCCGTCGACGAGCACGATCGTCCGTTCGGGTCCCTGCTCGCTCCCCTCGACCTGGCGCAGCAGCCGGGAGAGGAGACGGTGCGCCAGCGTCGGGTCCCCTGCGTCGGTGACGGTGCCGACGCAGGGGAGCGGGGCGAGTCCGGCACACGGCCCCGGGGCGCCCTGCAGCACGTGCACGTGCACGTCGTGCGGATCGGCCGTCGCCGCGATGCCCAGTGCCAGCGTGAGCAGGGCGGTCGATCTCCCCGACCGTGGCCCACCCGCGAGCCCGAGGTGTCCACGCTCGTCGTGGCGCCAGCGGAGGATCTCGCGCCGCTGCTCGGCGGGCAGGTCGACCAGGGCCAGTGCGACGCCCTCGTCCTCGGGCGCGCCGTCGGTCCCCCCGGTGGCGACCGACAGGTCCGATGCGCTCACCTCCGTGGGGAGGGCCGGCAGCCAGGGCGGACTCGTCGGCTCGAGACCGAGGAGGCGGGCGGCCGCCACCGCGGCGGTGACGACGACGTGGAGCTCGGTCGGCCGCTCGGCGGCGCCCGCTCCCGGCTCGTCGTCCCGCTCGCCGACCGGTGGCCCGGCAGGCTGGTTCCGCCCCGCCGATGGGTCAGGAGACCCGGTGAGTTCACGCACGACGACCCGCGCCGAGTCCGGACCGACGCCGGCTCCGGGCAGGGGACGACCGAGGTAGGCCGTCTGGACCGTGGTCAGACCGCGGTCTCCGACCCGCAGACAGGCCCGGCCGGGAGCCTGTGGGTCGAGAGACGCGGCGTCCGCGGCATCGACGACGTCGTCGCTGTCGGCGCGGTCGCGGACGCGCAGGGCGATGCGGCACGCGATGTTGGCGCGCATGTCGGCGGAGACGATGCCGGCAGGGCGCTGCGTCGCCAGCACGAGGTGCAGGCCGAGCGACCGGCCGAGGGCCGCGACCCGGACGAGGCCGGTGATGAAGCCCGGGAACTCGTCGGCGAGCGCCTTGAACTCGTCGACGACGATGACGAGGCGCGCGAGCGGAGGGAGCTCACGGCATACGGAAGCGGCTCGGCGGTAGTCGTCGAGGTCTCGGCACGAGGCCTGAGCCAAGAGTCGCTCGCGGCGTTTCATCTCGGCGTCGAGCGACGTTAGGGCGCGAGCCGTGAGGTGGGCGTCGAGGTCGGTCACGAGACCGACCGTGTGCGGCAGCCTGGCACACTCGCTGAAGGCCGAACCGCCCTTGTAGTCGACGAGCACGAGGGCGAGCTCGTCGGGGCGGTTGGTCACGGCGAGCCCGGTCACGAGCGCCTGGAGCAGCTCCGACTTGCCGGAGCCCGTGGTGCCGCCGACGAGCAGGTGGGGCCCGTCGGCGCTGAGGTCCAGGCGGAGCGGGCCGTCGGCGGTGTGTCCCAGCAGGGCCGTCGGCCGCCCGGTGCTGCGACCCCACGACTCCACCAGGCCTTCGGGGGTCGAGGGGTCCAGACCTTCGGCGCGGTGCAGCCCGATGAAGGACACGACCCGCGGGAGCGCCGCCTGGCCGGTCTCCGGGGTCGCGTCGACACAGGGGGCCATCGCGCGACTCAGGCCTTCGAGCCAACCCGGCGACGGCAGGTCGGGAACGACCTCGGGGAGGCACCGGCCGTCCGCGCGGAGGATCGCCTCCTCTCCGGTGTCGCGGATGTCGAGCGAGACCTGCGTCTCGGCCGGCAGCGACGTGATGTCGTGGTCGGTGCAGAGGAACGCGACTCCGGCGCGAGGACCGTCCCGGAGGAGGTCCGCGACCCCGGGGACGGAACGCATGGCGCTGGCACCGTCGAGAACCACGAGATGGTCGGTGGGCCGACGTCCCTCCGCCCCGACTCGGACACCCGGATCGGCGAGCCGACCGGCGACGAGGTCCCGCAGGGCGGCGACGTGCCTCTGGACCCCGGTCGGGCCCACCGCCAGGCGGGCACGACCTGCGACCTCGTCGCGCACGTGTGGCAGGTGCAGCGCCCACTCCCAGTCGGGGGCATGGTGATCCGCGCCGACGAGGACGTGCAGGCCCAGGTGGCGGGGCGTGTGCCAGGTCGCTGCCTGCACGACGAGGGATCCGGCTGCCGACAGGGTGTGCTCTCGACGGCCTGCGACGCCGGCGACCCCCGACCTGCCGAGATCCACGAGGGCCGGCAGACCAGCAGTGCATGGAATGCCCTCGGGCGCCGGCCCGTCGACGCGGACATCAGCCGGTTGGGCGGCGGTCCCGACCCGGAGGAGGAGGTGGTCGTCGTCCTGCGGGCGGCGCTCCCAGAGCCGTGTGCCCCGGCGGCGCACGACGGCCTCGACCACGCCGAGGTCGGGTTGCCGGTCGTGCCGACTCCGGGCGTCGTCGACGCGGGCACGCTCGAGGTCGCTGCCCAGCCGATCGAGCGCGTCGGCGTGGTCACGGACCTGACGGCGGTAGGACGTGCGCCCCGCGCGACGGTCGCTCCACCACTGGCCGAGGAGCATCACGGGCGAGAGCAGGGCGAAGAGGAGGAGGGCGGGGGAGGACAGCGCCAGGGCGAGACCTGCCGAGACCACGACGGGCGCGAGAGAGGCGAGCAGAGGCATCCGGTGGTGGTCGGGACGGGTCGGCGGTTCGGGGAACGTCAGCGCTGCCGGCGTGCTCGCGTCTCGGAACCGCGGCTGCCGGTGGATCTGGATCTCGCCGTCGACGACCTCGTGGTAGCCGACCCGGACGTCCGGCGGCCCCAGCACCAGGGTCGTCGACCCCAGGGTCAGGTGCTGGCCCGGAGCCAGCCGCGTGCCGCCGTCGGGCAACGGGGTGCCATCGAGCCGCGAGCGGTTCGTGGGCTCGAGGTCGCGTGCGCTGACACCCTCGGTCGTCACGTCGAGGAGTACGTGCGAGCGGGACACGCCGGGATCGTCGAGTCGCACGTCGGCAGAGGCCGCGCGACCCACGACGTGCCGGCCCCGGCCGAGCCGGCTCACCCGGCCTGCGCCGAACCCGCCCACCACCCGCAGCTCGACCGCACCACGACCCGCCCGGCTCGGTGGAGGCTCGTCCGCGCGGGCGACCGTCAGCAGGGCCCCACGCATCAGCGGAGGAGCCCCGAGGACGTCCGCGTCCTCGACCGTCCGGCCCTCGGCCCGGAAGCCGCAGCCGGGAGCGCCAACGAGCTCGGCCAGCTGGGGCCGCACGTCCTCGAACCGCGTGCCCGACCCCGCCTCGACGAACACCTGTCTCGGGGCGACCGCGGCGCGCCGCGGGTCGATGACGGTCATGGTCAGGTGCACCTGAGCCTCCTTGTCCTGGAACGCCGTTCGAGCTGAGGCCGTTCAGCGTCGCTGGATCGACGCACCGCCATTCGACAGCGCCCGGGCGTCCGGAGGTGGGAAGGATGCACAGGTGTGGATGAGTGGGATGGGGGCCGTCTCCAAGCGGTTAGGGTGCCGGGTTGGCACCCGCGAGGCGGCGGAGGGACGGCTGTCCTGTGAGGCGACTCTCGGGGACGCTCACCTCGAGAGACCTGTGGATGACGACAGCCGGCCGTCGCGTCGTCGGCCTACCTTGAACGCGCCAGATCACGCCACTCCGGGCAGGATGTCGAGCGAAGCAACTCACAGGGTTCAGGGGACACGCATGTCGACACAGGAAGCGGTGCGCCACGTCGAGGGCGAGGTGCGCGAGCTGATCCGCCGTTCGGGTCTCGACCCGGCGAGCGACACCAAGGCCGTGCGGCGACTCGTGCAGGACGCCGTGCAGGACTATGACGAGCGGTCGCTGCACGGGGGACTGCCGTCGCTCGGTGACACCCGCGTGGCCGTGCACTCGATCCTTGCCGTGGTGGCCGGCTACGGACCGCTCCAGCAGTACTTCGACGACCCCAAGGTCGAGGAGATCTGGATCAACGAACCCTCGAAGGTGTTCGTCGCCCGCGGTGGCATCGCCGAGCTGACCCCGACCATCCTGACAGCCGACGAGGTGCGCGACCTCGTCGAACGCATGCTCAAGAGCAGCGGTCGCCGCGTCGACCTCAGCAGCCCCTTCGTGGACGCCACCCTGGCTGACGGCTCGCGACTGCACGTCGTCATCCCCGACATCAGCCGGACCCACTGGCAGGTCAACGTCAGGAAGTTCGTCGTCAAGGCCGACCACCTCGACGACCTCGTCCGGCTGGGCACGATGCCGAGACAGGCGGCGACGTTCCTGGAGGCCGCGGTCGCGAGCGGGCTCAACGTGCTCGTCGCCGGGGGCACCCAGGCAGGCAAGACGACGCTCCTCAACTGTCTCGCGGCAGCCGTCCCGCCGCGCGAGCGCATCGTCACGTGCGAGGAGGTCTTCGAGCTGAAGATCCCCCAACGCGACGTAGCGGCGATGCAATGCCGCCAGCCGAGCCTCGAGGGAACGGGGGAGGTGCCGCTGCGACGACTCGTCAAGGAGGCGCTACGCATGCGTCCGTCGCGAATCATCGTGGGGGAGGTGCGCCAGGAGGAAAGTCTCGACCTGCTCATCGCCCTCAACAGTGGCGTTCCCGGCATGTGCACGGTGCACGCCAACAGTGCCCGAGAGGCGGTCACCAAGATGTGCACGTTGCCCCTGCTTGCGGGTGAGAACGTCTCGAGCCGGTTTGTCGTACCCACCGTCGCGGCTGCCGTCGACGTCGTCGTCCACGTCGCACTCGAGCGGGACGGCGTCCGGCGGGTGCGCGAGATCGTCGCCGTCCCGGGACGTGCCGAGGGCGACGTCATCGAGATCGCCGACCTCTTCGTCACCCGCGAGGGGGAGCTTCGTCGAGCCGACGGGTTCCCGCCGCACCGCGAGGCCTTCGAGCGGGCGGGCTACGACGTGGCCGCCCTTCTCGCCCGGGTGGATCCATGATCTCGCCGTTGTTCGTCGGGCTCCTCTTCGCCGCTGGCGTCTTCTTCGTCTACTGGTCGTTCTGGCCCCAGGAGGCTGGGCCGCGGCGGCCCAGGCAGGACGGGTTCCTCGTCGAGCTGCGCGACCACCTCAACCAGGCCGGCTACGCCTCGGTGACCCCCGGCAACGTCATCGTCGGTTCCCTCGTGCTGCTCGTCGTCGCCTTCGTCATGGTCCTCGCGGTGACCCGGGTCGTGCCGATCGCCGTGTGCTTCAGCCTCATGGCGGGAGCCCTTCCGCTGTCTCTCGTGCGCATGCGAGCGCGCAAGCGCCGCAACAAGCTTCGCGATCTCTGGCCCGACGTCGTCGACAACATCACGTCCGGGGTGCGCGCCGGGCTGGCGCTGCCGGAGGCGCTCTCGCAGCTGGCCGTGCGTGGCCCGGCAGAGCTGCGGCCGGCCTTCGCCGCCTTCGCCGAGGACTACCGGACGACCGGCCGATTCCAGGACTGCCTCGATCGGCTCAAGGACCGGCTCAGCGACCCGGTGGGTGACCGGATCGTCGAGTCCCTCCGGATCGCCCGGGAGGTCGGAGGCAGTGACCTCGGCAGGCTCCTTCGCACCCTCTCGTCCTTCCTGCGCGAGGACGCCCGCACCCGGTCCGAGCTCGAGACGCGACAGAGCTGGACGGTCAACGCGGCAAGGCTGGCAGCCGGTGCGCCCTGGGTCGTCCTCGGTCTGCTCGCCCTCAACGGCGGCTCCCTCGCTGCCTACTCCTCGCCGACGGGCTGGGCCGTCCTGGCGATCGGTGCAGGGCTGTGCGTCGTCGCCTACCGCGCGATGATCTGGATCGGCCGTCTGCCCGAGGAAGAGCGGGTCCTGCGGTGAACGCCGTGAACGCCCGTCTGACCGGCCTTCTGGGCGCAGGCTGGTCCTGGGTGGGAGCGTGCGCCGGCGTGCTGCTCCTCGCCGGTCTGGCGCTCGTCGTCGCGGGACTCCCGGCGAACCGACGACCCACTCTCGACGACCGTCTGGAGCCCTATCTGCGGGACACACCCCGACCGTCGACGTTGCTCGCCCGCCCGGCCCCACCGCGAGGTCCCTTCGGCTTCGGCGAGCTCTTGGCCCCCTACGTCGCCAGGCTCGGTGCCGGTGTGGGTTCCGTGCTCGGTGGGGCGTCCTCGGTGGAGCGTCGACAGCTGCGGGCGGGGCAACCTGCGGACGTCGACCGGTTCCGGGCCGAGCAGGTCCTGTCCGGCGCCGTCGGGGCGCTCGCCGGTCTGGCGTTCACCGCTCTCGTGGCCGTGGCCCAACGTCGTTTCCCGGTGCCCGTCCTCGTCTCGATGGTGATCGTCGGGGGCCTCGGCGGGATCGCCGGTCGCGACTACCTCCTGACCCGGGCCGCGACCCGTCGGGAGGCACGCATGCTGACCGAGTTCCCCACCGTGGCCGAGCTGCTGGCGCTGGCCGTCAGCGCCGGCGAGGGCGCCGTCGGTGCCCTGGAGCGGGTCTGCCGCCTGTCGCACGGCGAGCTCTCCGACGAGCTGCGGCGGTGCCTGGCCGATGCGCGCGCCGGGGCGAACCTGCCGACGGCACTGCAAGGGCTGGCCGACCGGACCGGCCTGATGAGCCTGACCCGGTTCGTCGACGGCATCGTCGTGGCAGTCGAGCGCGGGACACCTCTCGCCGAGGTCCTGCGGGCACAGGCACAGGACGTCCGCGAGGACGGCCGCCGCACGCTCTTGGAGGAGGGCGGCAAGAAGGAGATCTACATGATGGTCCCCATCGTCTTCCTGACCCTGCCCGTGACCGTGCTCTTCGCGCTCTACCCGGGCCTCAGCTTCCTGCACCTCAAGCTCTGACGAACGGTTTCTCCGGACGTCGCACACCGCATCGCCCGCAACACCAGACAGGGAGAAAGAGAATGAACCACATCATCACCAGACAGGCCCGCGCCCGAGCAGCACTGGTCGCCGCCGTCTCCCGCCGCATCCCGGGACCCCGCGACCGCGGCGACGTGCCGGGCTGGGTGCTCATCACGATCATGACGGCCGGACTCGTCACCGCGCTGTGGGCCATCGCCGGGCCGCAGCTCGGGCAGCTCTTCAGCGACGCCATCTCCAACGTCAAGGGCCCGTGAGGCTCGAAGGCCCGGCGATGGTCCCTTCCCCGGAACGCCTCCTGTGTCGGGTGCAGAGACGATCGGATGCGTCGGCGCGGCCGGCATCCCCGCGACCTCGGGCTGTTGCCCGAGGGCGACACCCAGGGGCACCCGATCACGAGCAGGGTTCTGCGGTCGCCGAGTTCGTCATGGTGGCGGCCCTCCTGCTCTTCGTCGCCATGGCCGTCTTCCAGCTGGGGCTCGCCCTCTACGTCCGCAACACCCTGATCTCGGCCGCCTCGGAGGGGGCGCGCTACGGCGCCCGCGCGGACGCGCAGCCAGAGGACGGGGTGGACCGCACCCGGGCACTGATCACCTCCGCCCTGAGCGCGTCGTTCGCCCAGGACGTCAGCGCCGCGCGCTCCGTGACCGGCTCGGGGGTGCGGGTCGTCGAGGTGCGGGTCACGGCCCCCCTGCCGGTGGTCGGACCGATCGGACCGTCCGGCGCACTCACCGTGTCGGGGCGCGCGTTCAGCGAGGAACAGGTCGTCTCGGGAGCGGACTCGTGACGCCCCACGATGTCATCCGGGCCGCTGTCCGCCGCCGCGCCGCAGGCAGCACTGGCGCACGCGGCCCGGCATCCCCGGACGAGGGTCGAGCGATCCTCGAGTTCATCTTCCTCGGCATCCTGCTCCTGTTGCCGCTGACCTACCTCGTGCTCACCGCCGCACGCCTGCAGGCCGCCTCCTTCTCCGCCTCACTCGCCGGTCGCGAGGCCGGTCGCGCGTTCGTCACCGCGCCCTCGGACGATCAGGGATTCGCCCGTGCGCGCGCTGCGGCATCCCTGGCCTTCTCCGACTTCGCCTTCGACGACGACACGGCGGACGTCCGCGTCGCCTGCGACGGCTCACCGTGCCTGCGGCCCGACGGGTCGGTGACCTCGACGGCGACCATCGCGGTGCGGCTGCCGCTCGTGCCCGACTTCATCGCGGCCCACGTGCCCGCCTCCGTGACCATCTCCTCGACCCACGTCGCGTCGGTCGACAGGTTCGTGGCGCGATGACCGTCCGGCACCGGAGCAGGTATGCCGCCAGCCCCCGTGCGCTCGCGGCCGCACTCCTCTCGCGGTGGGCGGCCACGACGGGCCGTCGCCGGCCGCTGCGGCCCCGCGGCGACCGGCCCGCTGACGAGGGCCAGATCGGGGTGCTCGCTCTGGGGCTGTTCGTCCTCGTCACCCTGCTCGTGCTCGGGGCCGTCGACGTCACGGCCGCGCAGCTGGCTCGCATGCGACTGCTCGACGCAGCCGACTCGGCGGCCCTCGACGCCGCTGACGCGCTGGACGAGCGGGCGGCCTACGAGAGAGGGGTGCTCGAGCAGCTCGCCCTCACCGATGAGTCCGTCGCTGCCGCGGCCGAGGCGCACCTGTCCCGCACCCCGATGCCTCCCGGCATCACGTCGTGGTCCGTCGTCCCGGACACGGGGACGAGAGACGGAGCGACGGCCGTGGTGACGGTCCGGGGCACGGCGACCCTCCCGATGAGCGGCTGGGTGCTCGAGTCGCTCGGCGGCAGCGTCACGATCACCGTGACCTCGCGGGCGCGTGCTCCCTTGACCTGACGGCTCGCCGGTCTGATCGTCGCGCCGGCACGTCCTACCGCGATCCGGGCAGATCGTGCAAAACGGTCACCCTGCGCCCGAACCCGCACTACCGTCACCGTCAGACGCCCGCGCCGCCCAGCACGTCCAGGGCCAGGTGGCGCGAGCGTCGAGACAGGTAGTGGTGGCGCCGTCCGTCGGACGGCGCCATCCGTACGTGCCGCGGTCACCGGCCGCGACGACCAGACAGGCAACCATGCGCTCGTTCGTCACCAAGGCCCTCGTGGCCACCGCCGGCCTCGGCCTCGCCCTCGCCACCCCGATCGCCGCTGCGGGCTCCGCGCAGGCGCTGCCGCCCATCATGATCTCCAGGGTCCAGTACGACTCGCCCGGCCCCGACAACGGCAGCAACGCCAGCCTCAACGCCGAGTACGTCGTCATCAAGAACACGACGCGCAGCAACCGGGTCCTCACCGGTTGGACCCTGCGTGACAAGACGGGCTACACCTACCGCTTCCCGAGCTTCACGCTCAGGGCCGGCGCCACGGTCACCGTGCACACGGGTCGCGGGACTGCCACGGCCACGCACCGCTACTACAACAGGTCCTGGTACGTCTGGAACAACACGGGCGACACGGCATACCTCAGGAACGCCTCCGGCACGACGGTCGACACATGCACGTGGAAGGGGTCGGGCGCCGCGACCACCTGCTGACCTCGCGCGGTCAGGTCCCGGTGCGGCCCGCTCCGGGGCTCTGCCAGGGATGACGATTCCTGCTCGGGCGATCAGCGCGGCGCATCCCGGTGCGTGGGCTCTGGGTGGGTCGATGTCCCATGAGGCCACGGCGCCTGAAACCGAGGCCACCAGCGAGCGGTCGGCTGACGCGGTCGGCGAGGCCCACCTCCTCGCCGATGGCAACGTCATCACCGTTTGCACCGTCGAGCCCGATGCGGTTCTCGGGCGGTGTGCCCGTGGCGGACCTCGGCTCAGCGCGCGACCGGCCGCAGGAACGCCACGACCGCGTCGTCCCAGCGGAACATGTCGAAGTTCCACGACTCCGCGTGCAGCGCTCGGGGGAACTCCTTCAGCGTCACGAGCTTCGGGGCCGCGTCGCGCAGCTGCTCGGAGCCGGACACGGGCACGACCGGGTCGGCCGTCCCGTGCGTCACCAAGGTCGGCACCCTGAGCCAGCTCGTGTCGTCGAGGTAGTCGACGGCGGCCCAGTCGACGCCGTAGCGCAGTCCGGCGAGCTGCTCGCCCGTCCAGACGATGCTGCCCGGCAGGGAGAGGCCACCGGGCAGCGCCGAGCCGGCGCCGTTCGAGACCACCTGTGACAGCGACAGCATCGGGGCGTCGAGGAAGACCCGGCTGACCGCGCCGCGCCGCGACGAGTGCTCGAGGAACGAGGCGACGATGGCCCCGCCCATCGACTGACCGGCCAGCGCGACCCGTCGCAGACCGTGGGCCTGCGCCCAGGCCACGGCGGCGTCGAGGTCACGCCACTCGGTGGCGCCGTACTGCAGCCGCCCCGAGGGGTCGGCCGGCGCGCCCGCGTCGTTGCGGTAGCTGATGACGAGGGCCGCGAGCCCGGCCCGGTGGGCCGCCGCGACGAAGCGCAGGCCGTCCGCCCGGGTGCCGTTCTGGCCGTGCACGAAGATCGCGACCGCCGCGACGGAGGCCTTGGCCGGGACGAACCAGGCCGGCGCGCCGGCGATGGTGACGGTCCGGGACCGCAGGCCGAGGGTGCTCGCCGGGTCGCCGAGGTAGTAGGCCCGCTCCATGGCCACGCCCTGCCCGGCCTTGGGTGGGGCCCCCTTCACGAGGTCGAGAGGACGGGTCACGGTTCCGTCCGGGTTGACCGAGGCCGGACCCACGTGTCCCGTGCCCCCGGCCCATGCCAGCCCGTAGGAGGCCGGGGCCTCGAAGTTGCCGCCGGCGTCGGTCCCGCGCCGCAACGTGATGAGGTCGCCCTCGAGCGACACGACCCGGGCGTCGTCGAACGCCGGAGTCGTCGTGCCGGGGGTCACGGCCAGCACCTCGGCGCCGATGCGCCCGGAGAGGTACCAGCCGCCTGCAAGGTGCGCTGCGACGACGAGGGTCAGGACGGCGGCCGCCCACCACCTCCAGTGGTGCGGGCGCCGGGGGGCGTCCTCGAGGAGGGTCCCGACCTCTATGCGGGGCCTGTCGGGCGCCGGCCTGACGGTCATCGCGGGACCCCCTCCTGCGTTCGGTGCGCGGCAGCGGTGACGACGGACGCGCGGCCGTCCTCGTTCCATCGTCGCGCCGCCGGGGGTCGGGCGAAAGGGCCGAACGTCCCTGCGCCCACCGGCCCCACTCGCATCCGTGGGGGAGAGAGGGCCGCGACCCCTGCCGGCGGCTCGCGCAACGGCGTGCGCGGCGCGCCTCCGCGCTGCCGTAGGCTGTTCGATCGTGGCTGTTGACTTCACGCAAGAGATCAAGGACCTGCGCGCGACGATGGATTCCGTGCGCGGGGTCACGAACCTCGACGAGCTCGCGCGCACCATCGACGAGCTCGAGCAGCAGGCCTCCGCCCCCGACCTGTGGGACGACCCCGACGCCGCGCAGCAGGTGACGAGCGCGCTGAGCCGCGCCAACTCCGAGCGCGACCGCGTGCTCGGCATGGACGCGCGCATCGAGGACCTCGAGACCCTCGTCGAGATGGGCCAGGAGGAGGGCGACGCCGCCACCCTCGAGGAGGCCGAGCGCGACCTCGCCACCCTGAAGAAGGACGTGGGCGAGCTCGAGGTCCGCACCCTGCTGGCCGGGGAGTACGACGAGCGCGAGGCCGTCGTCACGATCCGCGCGGGAGCCGGTGGCGTCGACGCCGCCGACTTCGCCGAGATGCTCATGCGCATGTACCTCCGCTGGGCCGAGCGCCACGGCTACCCGACGAAGGTCATGGACACCTCCTACGCCGAGGAGGCCGGGCTGAAGTCGGCCACCTTCGAGGTCAACGTGCCCTATGCCTTCGGCCACCTGTCGGTCGAGGCCGGCACCCACCGTCTCGTCCGGATCAGCCCGTTCGACAACCAGGGCCGTCGGCAGACGAGCTTCGCGGCCGTCGAGGTCATCCCGCTCATCGAGAGCGACGACTCGGTCGACATCCCCGAGAACGAGCTGAAGATCGATGTCTTCCGCTCCAGCGGCCCCGGTGGCCAGAGCGTCAACACGACCGACTCGGCCGTGCGCATGACGCACCTCCCGACCGGCATCGTCGTGTCGATGCAGAACGAGAAGAGCCAGATCCAGAACCGCGCCGCCGCCCTGCGCGTGCTCCAGTCGCGACTGCTGCTGCAGCGCAAGGCGGAGGAGGCCGCGGTCAAGAAGGAGATGGCCGGCGACGTCAAGGCCAGCTGGGGCGACCAGATGCGCTCCTACGTCCTCAACCCGTACCAGATGGTCAAGGACCTCCGCACCGAGTTCGAGACCGGCAACCCCAGCGCGGTCTTCGACGGCGACATCGACGGCTTCATCGAGGCCGGCATCCGCTGGCAGATCGGCCAGAACCGCCAGCAGGACTGAGCGGGCGCCGCGTCCGACGCGCTCTCCGCCGCCACGCCGGGGCCCGTGGGGTTCCGGGTGATTCGCCCCGGTGCACGTAGCCTCGTAGCGGTCCCGTGCACGACCACCGTCGTATGCCGGCACGTGCCCACCCAGCCCAGCCGCTGTCCCGCTGTCGCCCAGCCCAGTACGAGTCGAGGCCCGACGCATGATCCTCTTCGAGAACGTCACGAAGACCTACCCCCGGACCACGCGTCCGGCGCTCGACGACGTCAACCTCGAGATCCCCCGGGGCGAGTTCGCCTTCGTGGTGGGCACATCGGGTTCGGGCAAGTCGACGATGATGCAGCTCGTCATGAAGGAGCAGGACGTCTCGCGCGGCCGCATCCTCGTGGCCGGGCGCGACCTCGACCGGCTGCCCGAGCGCAAGGTCCCGGCCCTGCGCCGCGAGATCGGCTGCGTCTTCCAGGACTTCCGCCTGCTGCCCAACAAGACGGTCTTCCAGAACGTCGCCTACGCCCTCCAGGTCCTCGGCAGCAGCCGCGCCCGGATCCGCCAGACGGTCCCGGAGACGCTCGAGCTCGTCGGCCTCGCCGGCATGGAGAAGCGTCTGCCGCACCAGCTCTCCGGTGGCGAGCAGCAGCGGGTCGCGATCGCGCGCGCCTTCGTCAACCGGCCGCCGATCCTGCTCGCCGACGAGCCCACCGGAAACCTCGACCCCGACACGAGCCTCGGCATCGTCCAGCTGCTCGACCGGATCAACCGCACGGGCACGACCGTCGTCATGGCCACCCACGACACCGTCACGGTCAACGCCATGCGCAAGCGCGTCATCCGCCTCGACGGTGGCGTGCTCGTCAGCGACATGGAGGCGGGCGACTACACGACCGGCTCGATCCCGCGGGTCCGGCTCGGCGAGGAGGGCCCGGCGAGGCCGGTGGCCGACCTCCAGGTCCCCGACGGCTACGACGACGGCGTCCCGGCGGCCTACGCCCCGGGCGGCGGCCCGGCCGAGGGCCCCGGCGCCACGGGTGACGATGAGCAGGGCGAACGAGCGGGACTGGCGCCCATCGGGCGTGACGCGGACGAACCGCGTGCCAAGGGCGGGATCTTCCGCCGGCACAAGGCAGTCCAGACGAGCGACCGCTGAGCGCGAGACGGAGCGAGACACGACATGCGAATCCAGTTCCTCCTCGGCGAGATCGGCAACGGCCTCCGGCGCAACCTCTCGATGGCCGTCTCCGTCGTCATCGTCACGATGATCTCGATGTACCTGCTCGGTCTCGGCCTCATGGGCCAGCGGCAGGTCGACACCATGAAGGACTACTGGTACGACCGCGTCCAGGTCACGGTCATGCTCTGCGCCGAGAAGACCCGCTTCACCAACTGTGCCGGCCAGGCCACGACCGACGCCCAGCGCACGGCCATCAAGGCCGAGCTCGAGGCGCTCAAGCCGACCGTCAAGGACGTCTTCTACGAGTCCCGTGACCAGGCCTACGACCGGTTCAAGCAGACGTACAAGAACTCGCCGCTCGCCCGGGCGGGGGAGTCCTACTTCGCCGACTCCTACCGGGTCAACCTCAACGACGCGAGCAAGTTCGACGTCGTCGCGAGCTCGATCAAGGGCATGCCCGGGGTCGCCGACGTCCAGGACCAGAAGAAGCTCCTGGAGAAGTTCTTCACCTTCATGAACACCGTCTCGTGGGCGGCCATCGCGTTGTCCTCGCTCATGGTCTTCGCGGCCGTCATGCTCATCTCGACGACGATCCGCCAGACCGCCTTCAGCCGGCGGCGCGAGACGGGGATCATGCGGCTCGTGGGGGCCTCGAACTTCACCATCCGCTTCCCGTTCGTCATGGAGACGGTCCTGTCGAGCGTGCTCGGCGCGGTGCTCGCGATGGGCATGCTGTGGGCCACGGTGCGCTACGGCGTCGTCGGGTTCCTGAGCCAGGCCCTCACCGACACGGCCTTCATCGGGGTGGCGGACGTCTACTACGTCGCGCCCTTCGTCGTGGTCGGTGTCGTCGTGCTGTCCAGCCTCACCTCGTGGGTGACGCTGCGCCGCTACCTGCGCGTCTGACCGTCCCGGGGCGGATGTCCCGATTGTCCTGCTGGCGATGCGTCGCGCGGTGCATGCTGTCCCCGTCGAACCCGGACGCGTGGTCGTGATCGGGCGAAATCTCCCCAACGCGAGTGACGTGTGGTACCAATGGAGCATATGTGGCTCATGAGGCGTTCTGAGAAGAGCGGTCCCGCGACGAAACTGACCGCGGCGGGGCTCGCTCTGGCGTGCTCCGTGTCTGTCGGCACGGCCCTCGTCGCGCGTGCGGACTCGGTGTCGGACCAGAAGAAGAAGAACGACCAGAAGATCGCGGCGCTCGGCCAGCAGCTCGAGGGCACCAACGCCTCGCTCGCCCAGGCCTACGTCAACCTCGAGCGCACCAACGCGGCCCTGCCGATCGCCCAGCAGCGGGTGGCCGCCGCCCAGAGCGCCCAGGCCCAGGCCGTGGCCGCCCAGGCTGAGGCCGAGGACACCGAGGCCCGGGCGATCGACGCCGAGGCCAAGGCCCGCGCCCACAACGACGAGGTCGCCCAGCGCCTCGCCGTCGCGCAGGCCAACGAGCAGCGCGCCAAGGAGCAGCTGGCCAAGAGCTCCACCGACCTCGTCTCGAGCCAGGACGCCCTCGACTCCTACGCCGCCGAGGTCTTCCAGGGCTCGGACCAGGAGTCCCAGCTCGGCATGGTGTTCGGCTCGACGTCACCGCAGGACTTCGCCAACCGCCTCGTCATGGCCGACACGGCCAGCGCCGTCGCCAGCGACACCATCGACAAGCTCGCGGCGATGACCGCCGACAACACCTCGACGCGGTCCTACCTCACGTCGGTCCGCGGCGAGATCGACGACCTCAAGCGACAGGCGCAGGCTGCGCTGCAGGGAGCCGAGGCGGCCGCCGCTGCGGCCACCCAGGCCAAGAACCAGTCCATCGTCGCCAAGAACAACGCGATCACGGCCGCCCAGAACGCCGCCGCCGCCAAGACCCAGCTCGACCAGCTCAAGGCCCAGCAGGCGAGCGCCGCCGCCGACCTCGCGGCGCAGCGACAGAACGAGGCCGCGGACCTCGCGTCGGCCCAGGCCGAGTCCAACCGCCTCCAGGCCATCCTCGTCGAGCAGGCGCGCAAGGCGCGCATCGCCGAGCAGCAGCGGCTGGCCAGGCTGCAGGCCCAGCGCGACGCCAAGATCCGCGCCGAGCGGGCCAAGGCCGCCGCCGCGAAGAGCCGCGGCCAGGTCTACGTCCCCAAGGACCCGCCGCCGGTGCAGAGCGACCCGACGCCGTCGAACTACCTGACGTACCCGGCCAACGGCCCGACGACCTCGGGGTTCGGCATGCGCTGGCACCCGATCCTCAAGAAGTGGATGCTCCACGACGGTCTCGACTGGGGCATCCCCTGTGGGACACCGGTCTACGCCGCAGCACCGGGAGACGTCATCCGTGCCGGCTGGCGGGCGAGCGGCTGGGGCAACCAGGTCGTCATCGACCACGGCATCCACCGCGGGGTCGACCTCGTGACGACCTACAACCACCTGACGAGCATCGTGAAGTTCAGCGGGTCGGTGAACCGTGGCCAGCTCATCGGCTACTCGGGCACGACGGGCTACTCCACCGGCTGCCACCTGCACTTCGGCGTCTACGAGGACGGCACCCCGGTCGACCCGCGCAAGTGGCTCTGAGGCCGGCTCGTCGAAACCGACTCTGACTCGGGCACCGTCCCGGGGTAGCGTTGGTCCGCTGTCCCGCCTGCCGCGGTGACGGCAGCCCATGCACCCGCGCACTCGTCGTGCGCTGTCGCAGACTCGAGTCGGAAGGACGTCCGGTGGCCAAGGAGAAGGGGCGGTCGCTCATCGCGAGCAACCGCAAGGCCCGACACGACTACCTCATCGACGACACGTTCGAGGCGGGCATCGTGCTGTCGGGCACCGAGGTCAAGGCGTTGCGCATGGGCCGTGCCTCGCTCGTCGACGGGTTCGCGATGTTCACCGGTGACGAGCTCTACCTCGAGAACGTCCACATCCCCGAGTACCTCAACGGCACGTGGAACAACCACGCCCCGCGCCGCAAGCGCAAGCTGCTCCTGCACCGGGCCGAGCTCGAGAAGATCGCCCACAAGACCCGCGAGAGCGGCCGCACCATCGTGCCGCTGTCGCTGTACTTCAAGGACGGGCGCGCCAAGGTGGAGATCGCCATCGCGACCGGCAAGAAGGAGTACGACAAGCGTCACGCCCTCCGCGAGCGCCAGGACAACCGTGAGGCCGAGCGGGCCATGAGCGCGGCCAACCGCCGCCGCTGACCGGTCCTCGCTGGGAGGCGCGCGACCCGGGACGGGTCGCCCGGAACCGTCGGCGTGCTCGCAGCGTCCGGTGTCAGGATGATGGGACCAACGACGTGGAGGGACCCGATGGCTGGTTCGACCGGATCGACCCGACCGAGCGTGCGGCACGGGCGGCGCCTCGGCGTGCTGGGTCTCCTCCTCGCGGCCGCGCTGCTCCTCGTCGGGCCCGTCGGGAGCGCGTATGCCGCGGGCGACGAGGCCATGGACTCCTTCGTGGCCGTCTACGACCTCCAGCCTGACGGCAGCATGAAGGTGACCGAGACGATCACCTGGCGCTTCCCGTCGGGTGAGCAGCGGCACGGCATCTTCCGTGACGTCGTCGTGCGGATGGGCTGGAACAACGAGGAGAACCGCTACCGCTACTACGATCTGACCGACGTCACGGTCTCGAGCCCGAGCGGCGCCCCGGCGGCCTTCCAGGTGAGCGACAACGGGGCTGCCCGCGAGATCCGCATCGGGTCGGCCGACGAGTACACGAGCGGGACGCAGGTCTACACGGTCGGCTACACGCTCCACAACGTGCTCAACCCCATCACGGCCGACGGCAAGCCCGCCGCGGACTCGAGCCAGGCGTCCACGGTCGAGCTCTACTACAACGTCTTCGGCACCAACGAGACGACGCCGCGTGACCGGGTCTCGGTCACCGTCAACGCCCCGACGGGCTCGACGAAGGTCGCCTGCTACCGGGGTGTCAGCCGCTCCGACCCCCCGTGCCAGGCCACGTCCGGGGAGCCGGCGAGGTTCTCGGCCGACGGGCTGGCCTCGGGCGACGCCCTGTCGGTGCTCGCCTCCTACCCGGCCTCGGCCTTCACCGACGTGCGGGCCGACGTCCGCCAGGGTGACTCGGGCTCGTCGGTGGGCTCCGACGCCGCGCCGGCCGCCAACGCGGCGGCCTGGGCCGGCGCCATCGGCGCCCCGGTGCTCGCGCTGGCGGTCATGGGCGCCCTCGTGTGGACCCGTGGCCGGGACGAGCGGTATGCCGACCTCACGCCCGGGCTCTCACCGGCCGTCGGCACCGGGGCCGTCGGTGACGGCACGCCGTCGGCAGCCACCGTGCGTGGCGGCTCCCCGACGGTGGCCGTGCAGTTCCAGCCACCTCGCGGCGTGCAGCCCGGCATGGTCGGCACCATCATCGACGAGACGGCCAACCCGATCGACGTGTCCGCGACCCTCATCGACCTCGCGGTGCGCGGCTTCCTGCGCATCGAGGAGATCGGCGGGGAGGGCCTGTTCAGCCGCACCGACTGGACCCTGACCCGGCTGGCGCCGCCGGCCGACGAGCGCCTGCTGCCCTACGAGCGGCAGCTGCTCGACGGCGTCTTCTCCACCCGCGGCGACGTCGTCCGGCTGTCCGAGCTGAAGAACACCTTCGCGAGCACCCTCAAGCGCATCCAGGGGGCCATGTACCAGGAGGTCGTGACCCGCGGCTGGTTCCGCTCGTCGCCCCAGACCCAGCGCGGCGCGTGGCAGGGCCTGGGCCTCGTCATCGCCGCGCTCGGCGGGCTCGTGCTCTTCTACGGACGTCCCGCGGTCAGCGCCATCCTCGGTGGCGGTTTCAGCGGGGGAGTGGCGCTCGGCATCGGTCTCATCGTCGCGGGCCTCATCGTCTGGGTCCTCGGCGGGCGGATGGCCGCCAAGACGGCGGAGGGGTCGGCCGTCCTGGCGCAGTCGCTCGGTTTCAAGGAGTACCTCACGACCGCCGAGGCCGGCCAGATCGAGTTCGAGGAGGCCTCCAACGTCTTCAGCCGCTACCTGCCGTATGCCGTCGTGTTCGGCGTCGCCGACCGCTGGGCCAAGACCTTCGCCGACGTCGCCAAGGCCGCCGAGGCGGCGAACCAGCCGCTCATCATGCCGACGTGGTACGTCTGGAGCGGCAACGCCTTCCCGGACTTCACGAGCATCGCCGCCGGTGTCGACTCCTTCTCGACGACCTCGACCGGAACGTTCACCTCGACGCCGGGCTCCTCGGGCTCATCGGGCTTCTCCGGCGGGGGCGGCTTCTCCGGTGGCGGTGGCGGTGGCTCCTCGTCCGGGTCCTGGTAGGGCGGTCGTCCCGGCCCCGCCGCCGACGCGTCCGGCGGCGAGCGCCAGCACCGCACCGATACCGGCCACGACGCCACAGAGCGGCCACAACAGACCCGGCGCTGCGGCATACACGATCCCGCCGAGCGGGGCCGAGAGCATCGTGCCGCTCGTCGCAGCCCCCGTGTAGAGGCCCTGGTACTGCCCGACGAGGTGGGGCGGTGCGGCATCGAGGACGTGCGCCGTCGCGGTCGTCTTGTAGAGGATCTCGCCGGCGGTCAGGACCACCATGGCGACGACGGCCGCGACGGCGACGCCGAGCCAGGGGAGCCCGAAGACGACGAAGCCGACCGCCACGAGGGCGTACCCGGTCGCGATGACGGGAATGGCGGGCCGATCGCGCAGCCAGAGGGCCACGGGGATCTCGAGGACCAGGATGAGGCCCGACCCGATCGCGACGAGCAGGGTGTAGAGCGCCAGCGGCTGGCCGTGGTCGCGGAGGTGCAGCGGCAGGGTGGAGTAGAGCTGCCGGTAGACGAGGACGACGCCGGGCAGGAGCAGCAGCAGCGAGCGGTCGGCCCGGACGGCGCGCCACAGCCCGGACGGCGCGCCCTCCGCCCGGACGACCGGCGCCTCGTCCGGCAGGAAGCGCGACGTGACGTGCCGCAGCACGAGGGTCAGCACGCCGTCGAGGACGAAGAGCGTGTCGTAGCCGCGCGCCGCGAGCAGCGCGCCGACCGGTGGGCCGATGACGAAGCCGGCGTTGGAGGCGGCCCGGCTGACGGCCACCGACGACCGTCTCGACCCTGCCGGGACGGCGAGCGCGGCAAGGGCCCCCTGCCCCAGCGACGCCACGGCGCCGAGGTAGCCGGTGAGGGGCATCGTCACGGCGAGCAACCAGACGGGTTGCCACGGGATCAGGGCCGTGAGGACGCCGACGGCGCTGGCGGTCAGGAGCAGGACGCGCCGGTGTCCGTGCCGGTCGCCGAAGCGGCCGCCGGTGACGTTGCCGAGCAGGGCCCCGACGCCGTTCGACCCGGCGACGATCCCGGCGGGCACGACGCCCAGCCCTCGCGGGCCGGTGAGGTAGAGCACGAGGAAGAGCATGAGAAAGGCGCTGGCCGAGCTCACGAAGCGGCCGGCGGCCAGCACCCAGACGACGCGTGGCAGGTCTCGCAGCTCACCCATCCGGCCATCACACCTTAGTCAGTCTCTTTTGGGAACTAAGTTAGGATGGCGGCATGACGAGGCGGCACGCGCGGCCCGACGACCTCTGCGGCATCGCCCATGCCGTCGGCGTCCTGGGCGACCCGTGGAGCCTGCTCGTCCTGCGCGACGTCGCCGGGGGCCGGACGCGGTTCGAGCAGCTCGTCGCCGAGACAGGCATCTCGCGCAAGGTGCTCAGCCAGCGCCTCGAGGCCCTCGTCTCGGACGGCATCCTCGAGCGCCGCGCCTACTCCGGGCGGCCACCCCGTCACGAGTACGTCCTGACGGACCTCGGCCGCGGCGCCCTTCCGGTCCTCGGCGCCCTGCAGGAGTTCGGTGACACGTGGCTGCTCGGCGACGGCGCGCCTGATGCCGGCGCCCCCGCCGACTCCAACGAGGTGGCCCGGGTGGGCGCCCTGGTCGGGGAGCGGGTCCCGCAGCTCCAGACCCTCGACCCCGTCTCGGACGACGCACTCACCGTCGTCTACTGCTACCCGGGCAACGCCTTCCCCGGCGCCGACGAGATCCCCGGCGGCATCGGCTGCACCCTCGAGTCGTGCACGTACCGCGACCGCCTCTGCGACTTCGCGGCACTCGGCGCCACCGTCGTCGGCGTCTCGACCCAGCGCCCGAGCGAGCAGTCGGCGTTCGCCGCGGCCCACGGCATACGCTTCCCGCTCCTCTCCGACACGGACCTCGAGCTGACGACGGCCCTGCGGCTGCCCACCTTCCGGGCCGGTGGCGCGACCCGGCTCAAGCGGCAGACCCTCGTGGTCGACCGGGACCGCGTCGTGCGGGCCACGCTCTTCCCCATCACCGACGTCACCGGGTCGGTCGAGGAGTCCCTGCGGATCGTGCGCGGGCTCGCGGAGACCGGCGCCCGGTCGACCGGTTAGGCGCCCGCCCACGACCTCGTCGTCAGCCGATGACGACGAGCAGGTCGCCGCCCTCCACCTGCTGCTGGGTGCCGATGGCGACGCGGGAGACGGTGCCGCCGGTCGGGCTCGTGATGTTGGCCTCCATCTTCATGGCCTCGATGGTGGCGACGACGCCACCGGCCTCGACGGTGTCACCCTCGGCCACGGACAGCGTCACGACGCCGGCGAACGGCGCCGCGACCTGCCCCGCGGCACCCGGGTCGGCCTTCTCGGCCGACTTGACGTCGGCCGGGGCCGTGCGGTCGCGAACCGAGATGGGACGGAACTGCCCGTTCAGGGTGCACATGACGGTGCGCATGCCCTTGGGGTCGGCCTCACCGATGGACTGCACGCCGATGAGCAGGACCTTGCCGGGCTCGATCTCGACCTCGTACTCCTCGCCCTGCTCGAGCCCGTGGAGGAACTCGACGGTGCCGAGGACCGACAGGTCGCCGTAGGACTCGCGGGAGGAGTCGAACTCCTTCGTCGGCCCGGGGAAGAGCAGCTGGTTGAGGGTGCGTCGCGGGGTCGCGCCGAGGGCCTGCTCCTGCTCGGGGGTGAGCTCGGTCAGCCGCGGCTTCGACCGGCGACCGGCCAGGGCCTTGGTGCGGAACGGCTCGGGCCACCCGCCGGGCGGCTCGCCGAGCTCGCCGTTGAGGAAGCCGATGACGGAGTCCGGGATGTCGTACTTCTGCGGGTCGTCCTCGAAGTCCTTCGGGTCGGCTCCCGCGCCGACGAGGGCCAGGGCGAGGTCGCCGACGACCTTGGAGCTCGGCGTCACCTTGACGACGTTGCCGAGGATGCGGTTGGCGGCGGCATACATGTCCTCGATCGCCTCGAAGCGGTCACCGAGGCCGAGCGCGATCGCCTGTTGGCGCAGGTTGCTCAGCTGGCCGCCGGGGATCTCGTGGAAGTAGACGCGGCCGGTGGGGGAGTCGAGGCCCGACTCGAACGGACGGTAGAGGTGACGCACGGCCTCCCAGTAGGGCTCGAGCGCGAAGACGTTCGTGATGTCGAGGCCCGTGGGGCGGTCCGTGTCGTCGGTCGCCGCGACGAGCGCCGACAGGGACGGCTGGCTCGTGGTGCCCGCCATCGTCGCGGTGGCGGCGTCGACGGCGTCGACCCCGGCGTCGATGGCCGCGAGGAGGGTGCCGATCTGGCCGCCGGCCGTGTCGTGCGTGTGCAGGTGGACCGGCAGGTCGAAACGCTCACGCAGCGCGCGGACGAGCCGCGCCGCAGCAGGGGCGCGCAGGAGGCCCGCCATGTCCTTGATCGCGAGGACGTGCGCGCCGGTGTCGACGATCTGCTCGGCCAGTCGCAGGTAGTAGTCGAGGGTGTAGAGCTTCTCGCCGGGCGACATGAGGTTGCCCGTGTAGCAGAGGGCGACCTCGGCGACGGCGGTGTTCGTCGCGAGCACGGCCTCGACGGCGGGCCGCATCTGCGAGACGTCGTTGAGGGAGTCGAAGATGCGGAAGATGTCGAGGCCCGTCGAGGCGGCCTCGGCGACGAAGGCGTCGGTGACGGCGGTCGGGTACGGCGTGTAGCCGACCGTGTTGCGCCCGCGCAGGAGCATCTGGAGGGGGATGTTCGGCATCGCCTCGCGCAGGGCGGCCAGGCGCTCCCACGGGTCCTCCGCCAGGAAGCGCAGGGCGACGTCGTAGGTCGCGCCGCCCCACGCCTCCATCGAGAGCAGCTGCGGCGTCAGGTGCGAGACGTGCTTCGCCACGTGCAGCAGGTCCCGGGTGCGCATGCGCGTGGCCAGCAGCGACTGGTGGGCGTCGCGGAAGGTCGTGTCGGTGACGGCGACGTCGTTCGCCTCACGCAGGGACCGCGCGAAGGCGGCAGGTCCGTCGGCGACGAGCCGGTCGCGGGCACCGGGCGGGACCGGGGCGTCCGGCAGCTCGGGGAGCTTGGTGCGCGGGCGGACCCGCGTCGTGACCGGGCCGTTGGGCTGGTTGACGGTGACGTCGGCGAGGAAGGTGAGCAGCTTCGTCGCGCGGTCGGCGCTGACCCGGGCCGAGAGCAGCTCGGGCCGCTCGTCGATGAACGAGGTCGTCGCGAGACCGTCCTGGAAGACGGGGTCGCTGAGCACGGCCTCGAGGAAGGGGATGTTGGTCGACACGCCGCGGATGCGGAACTCGGCGAGCGCCCGCTGGGCTCGCCGGACGGCGATCGGGAACGTCATGCCGCGACACGTGAGCTTGACGAGCATCGAGTCGAAGTGCGCGCTGATCTCGGCCCCGACGAAGACCGTGCCGCCGTCGAGGCGCACGCCGCTCCCGCCCGCCGAGCGGTAGACCGTGATGGTGCCGGCATCGGGCCGGAACCCGTTGGCCGGGTCCTCGGTCGTGATCCGGCACTGCAGCGCGAAGCCCTTGGTGCGGATGCCGTCCTGACGCAGGCCCATCGACTCGAAGGTGTCGCCCGAGGCGATCTGCATCTGCATGACGACGAGGTCGATGTCGGTGACCTCCTCGGTCACCGTGTGCTCCACCTGGATCCGGGGGTTCATCTCGATGAAGACGTAGCGACCGTCCTCCCCGAGGAGGAACTCGACGGTGCCCGCGTTGACGTAACCGATCGAGCGCGCGAACGCGACGGCGTCGGCGCACATCCCGGTCCGGATCTCGGCGGCGAGGTTGGGCGCCGGGGCGATCTCGATGACCTTCTGGTGCCGGCGCTGCAGCGAGCAGTCGCGCTCGTAGAGGTGGACGACCTCGCCCGTGCCGTCGGCGAGCACCTGCACCTCGATGTGCCGCGGGTTGACGACGGCCTCCTCGAGGTAGAGCGTCGGGTCGCCGAAGGCGGACTCCGCCTCGCGCTGGGCGGCCTCGAGCGCCGCACGCAGGCCCTCGCGCGCCTCGACCCGGCGCATGCCGCGTCCGCCGCCGCCGCTGACGGCCTTGACGAAGACGGGGAAGCCGATCTGCTCGGCGGCCGCCTCGAGGACGTCGAGGTCGGTGCCCGGCTCGGACCCGCGGAGCGTCGGCAGGCCCGCGTCGCGAGCGGCCGCGATGGCTCGCGCCTTGTTGCCCGTCAGGTGCAGCACCGAGGCCGGCGGCCCGATGAAGGTGATCCCGGCCCCCTCGCACGCCTCGGCGAGCAGCGGGTTCTCCGAGAGGAAGCCGTAGCCCGGGTAGATCGCGTCGGCGCCCGCCTCGACGGCCTTCGCCACGATGGCCTCGTGGTCGAGGTAGGCACGGACGGGATGCCCCTCGTCGCCGATCTGGTAGGCCTCGTCCGCCTTGAGCCGGTGCTCGCTCTTGCGGTCCTCGTAGGGGAAGACGGCGACGGTGCGGGCGCCGAGCTCCGTCGCGGCCCGGAAGGCTCGGACGGCGATCTCGCCTCGGTTGGCGACGAGAACCTTGCGGAACATCGGACCTCCAGGGTGGGGGCGACTGGGTGGTCCGCGGCGACCACGATCGGCAGCCTAGTGGCGCGGCTCGAGGCCGCCAGCCCCACGTCGCCCACCGGACCGGCCCCACGGGAATGACGTGGACCGCCCCGACGTTCCTCCTGCATACTGTGGTCTCCACTCCGGTGGAGCGCAGGCAGCTTGACAAGTCAACAGCGTGACGTGGACACCCCTCATGGGGGTGATCGGTTTCGACGGTGGTCGACGCATCAGGGGAAGCGGGTCGAGGATGCAGGGTTATCTCGTAAACGCTCCTTGCACAACAATAGGTGCCAATTCCAACCGCACCGACTTCGCCCTCGCCGCCTGAGCGAGCCTCGAAGTCTGTCAGCCTGAGCTAGTTTCCGACTCAGTGCCTGGCATCAGCTAGGAAACTTGCTGCGCAGTCATGTTGGGGGACTGCGCGGGACTCTTTCTCAACTGGGCCTGTCAGGGGACGCGTGCGTGCGAGCCCTGGGGCCGAGAAAAGCCGAAGCGCACTGCACCCGGAGAAGCCCTGGTTTCTCGTCATCGGACGCGGGTTCAATTCCCGCCACCTCCACCACTTCCGTGGTGGCCACGTCACGCTGTGGCTGTCAGCAGCGAGGAGGGCGTCCCGTTCGCGGGACGCCCTCCTCGCGTATGCCGTCACCCCGCGGGTGCCGTCACGTCACCGTGCGCGCCGGCTCGCTCGTGCGCCGGTCGGGGACCCACCGCATCGAGCTCCAGCTCAGACGTCGTCAGGCCTGCTCGGCCGTGCTGGCGGCCTCGGCCGCCATCTGCTCCTTGATGGGCGCCATGTCGAGGTTCTTGACCTGCTCGATGACGTCCTGCAGCGCGGACTGCGGCAGCGCGCCCGGCTGGGCGAAGACGAGCACGCCCTCCTTGAACGCCATGAGCGTCGGGATCGAGGTGATGTTGGCGGCCGACGCGAGCGACTGCTCGGCCTCGGTGTCGACCTTGCCGAACACGATGCCCTCGTTGTCACCGCTCTGGGAGGCGGCGTCGTAGACCGGGGCGAACTGCCGACACGGGCCGCACCAGGACGCCCAGAAGTCGACCAGGACGATGTCGTTGTCGAGAACGGTCTTCTCGAAGGACTGCGCGGTCAGGTCAGTGGTAGCCATGCCTCTCCCAACGACCACGGCACGGGACGTATTCCGCCCTCAGCGCAGTTCCCATGTGACGGTGACCGCAGATCCGAGGTCGAGGTCGCCGCCCTCGACGGGCATGACCCCGGCGTCCATCGCGGCGGCCATCAGCGCCATCGGACGCCCAGCGAGGGGCGCGACGCCGGCCTCGGCCATGCCGAGGACCGCGCCGAGCTGCGCACCGGCCAGGCCGGCATACTGCTGCGCCTTGTCGAGCGCGTCGGCGAAGGCGCAGTCGCGGGCGCGGCGGAGTCCGTCGCTGCGGTCGGCGACGTCGAGCCGGACCTGGTCGACGAGCAGCGCGTTGCCGACGGCCGACGCGGCGGACTCGAGGATGGCGCCCACGCTCTCGAGGCGACGCACGGTGACGGACAGGCGCTGCTGTGCCGTGAAGCCCGTCGCCGTGCCCGTGGTGTGGTCCCAGCGCTGGTTGACGCTGGCGTCGAGGGTGCGGATGTCGGCGTCGGCGACGTCGTGCTCGCGAACGACCCGCCCGACCGAGGTGATGCCTGCGGCAGCGCCGGCGAGGGCGGCAGCGACGTCGTCGGCGTCGTGACCCACCCGCAGGTCGAGCCGCACGACGTCGGGGGAGACCGCGGCCCGGCCGCTGCCGGTGACGGTGACGGTGCGCTTGGCCATGGCTTCCTCTCGTCGCGGGACCCGCGAGAGCGTCGGGGCTCTGCTCGCAACCTACCTAGACTGCGGTGCCATGACGAGCCTCACGCGTCGACCTGCGCCCGCCTCGCCCCTCGTCGTCGGAGCTGCCGTCGTGGCCGTCGTCGGACAGCTGCTCGCCCTCTACTGGCCCGTCGTCACCGTCGAGGGTCCCGTGAGCTGGACCGACAAGGTCGTTCACCTGCTCGTCTTCGCCGCGCCGACGTATGCCGTGGGCCGCGCCCTCGGGTCCGTGTGGCCCTCGGTGCTGGCCTTCGCGGTCCACGCCCCGGTGAGCGAGCTCGTGCAGCACCACCTGCTGCCCGGACGGTCCGGAGACGTGTGGGATGCCGTGGTCGACCTCGTGGCGGTCGCGCTCGGGGCCGGCGCTCTCGTGGTCCGGGGTCGGCTGCGCCGCTGGTAGACTCTGGGGCATCCGACTCCGAGGTCTCCTCGGATCACGACGGAAGAGATGGCGCCGGGGATGCCCGGCGGGCAGGCTCGTCCGACGGGGTGACACCCCACCGGAAGATCGCGCAGACGGCGCGGCCCGGCACCGACGCGGAGCGGATCCGAACACCGGACGGCACAGATGCCGGGCACCGGTACACATGGGGCGCAGATCTTCCTGCGCCTGAGGCTCGTCTGCATGGTCGTGGTGTGACTCACGGCTCGAGGCGAAGTCTGCATCGAGTCAAGAGAGTTGAACACGTATGCCCAAGCACACCTCCTCCGGCGCGCCCAAGAAGGCCCGCTGGACCACCGAGAAGAAGGCGGCCGCCACCAAGAAGCCGCACCGCGGCCAGGGTGGCCCCAAGACCTCGCGCCCCGCCTCCTCGAGCTCCTCCCACGTCGGCGGCCGCGAGTGGCGCGCCCCGCGTGACGAGCACCGCTCGTCGGACCGTCCCGCGTTCGACCGTCGCGACGACCGTGGCGGTGACCGC
>NZ_BJYX01000016.1 GCF_007991735.1 Terrabacter aerolatus
GGGGCACTTCCCCCGCGGGGAAGTGCCCACTCGACGTGGTTGGGGGCGCTCGGTCGGGTCAGAGGAGCCTGCGTATGCCGGCCAGCTCGTCGGCGACGCCGGCCGGGTCCGTGGTCGGCCGGGACCGGAACAGCTCGAACACCATGACCGCCAGCTGGTCCATGACGGCGGCTGGCCCGAGGTCCGGGACCGGCCGGACCGGGACCCCACGCTCCCCGGCCACCCGGTCGGCGAGCGACTGGACGAGGACCCGGACGGACGGCATACGCGAAAGCGCGTGGTCGAGCGGCAGCTGGTGCCACCGCTCGACCACGCGCCGGAGCTCGTCGGACACCTCCTGCGGGGTCGGCGAACCCACGCGTGGAGATGCCATGGCCGTCAGTCGCGCAGGCGCGCGAAGAGACGGACGAACTCGATGTAGAGCCAGACGATCGAGACGATGAGGCCGTGCGCGAGCAGCCACGAGTACTTCTTCGGGGCGCCGACCCGCACGGCGTTGTCGATCGTGTCGAAGTCGATGGCCAGGGAGTACGACGCGAGGCCGACACCGAGGACCGACAGGACGATGCCGAGGCCGCCGCTGCCGCCGAAGCCCCAGCCGCTGATGACGCCGGTCATGAGGAGCACGACCTGCAGCAGGGAGAAGAGGCCGTAGCCGACGATGGCGAAGAAGAACATCCGGCGGGTCTTGTCGTTGACCTTGACGAAGCCCGTGGCGTAGCCGACGTACATCGCGACGAAGACGCAGAGCGTCGCGAGGACCGCCATCTGCACGACGCCGTCGTACTTCGGGATCGACGCGATGTACTGGCTGAAGGCGCCGAGGAAGGCACCCTGCAGCACGGCGTAGACCATGAGCAGCGGCACCGACACCTTCTTCATGAAGGCGATGACGAAGCCGAGGATCAGCGTGCCGAACATGCCGCCGAGCCAGAACGGCAGCGTCATGTCGGTGTTGGCGGCCGTCCAGAACCACGAGACGCCGGCCACGGCGACCGTGACGACGAACAGCGTGAGGCTCTTGATGACGACGTCGTCGACGGTGACGCGCCCGGTGTCGGCCGGCCCGGCCGGCGGCTGCGCGTACATCTCGTTGAGCTGCCGAGCCGTCATCGCGTCCTGGGTCGCGTAGCCGGTCGAGGCAGCCTGGGTGCCGTGCTGCGCCTGCTGATGCGGACTGCCCTGGGGCGAGCCGAAGCCGGCGTAGCGCTCCTTCTCGATCTGCTTGTTGAGCCGGTCGAAGACCGGGTTTCCACCTGCCATGTGAGTGCGCTCCTAAAAGCACTGGGTGCCACGACCCGCGACTGGGCGTGACGACTGTCCCCAAGGGTAAGCGAACGCACCCCACCAGAAGGTTCCCGCGCGCCGGATCCGAGCACGCACGACACCGAGGCCGGCGCCCGGCACGGGGTCGACCGAGCCGACCGCCGGGACGGCATACTGGGGACCCCGCCCCCGTGGCCCAACCGGCAGAGGCAGGCGACTTAAAATCGCCAACGGTGAGGGTTCGAGTCCCTCCGGGGGTACGTCAGGGGAGCCAGCCCTCCGGGCACGGTTCGGTAACGCCCTGCTCACGCCTTGGCGAGGCGCGGCAGGCGCCGCGCCGCTCCGCCTAGAATGGCCGGCGAGACCGTGGTCCAGGGGCTGCCTACGCGCTCCTTCTGGATCGTGCGCGCCGTCTGGCGCCGACCCCTCACCAGACGAAGGAGCAGCGGGTGCTGGAGCATCGAGTCGCCGACGCGACGTCGACCGGCTCCGCACGCACGTCCCTGCTGACCGCGTGGCCCGTCGACGCCCGTGTCGCAGCCTTCGGCGAGCGCCTCGCCGACGCGCTGCGCCGCACGTGGGCCGACCCGATGGTCCGGCGAGGCACGCTCGGCACGACCCTCGTGGCCGCCGGCTCGATCAGCCCGGCCTTCCTGCCCGCCGACACCTTCGAGCACCCCGCCTCGCCCCTCATCGAGCGCTTCGGCCTCGAGTGGCTCGGCACGGGCGCGGGTCGGGTGCTCACGACGATCCTGCTCGCGGTCGGCATGGCCCTGCTCGTCGACGCGTGGCTGCGGATGCGTCCGGTGCACGGTCGCAAGGCGCCGTCGCTGGCTTGGCTCCTGTGGAGCCTGCCGATCATGCTCGCGCCGCCGCTCTTCAGCCGCGACGCCTACAGCTACGCCGCGCAGGGCCAGATCGTGCTGCGCAACATGGACCCGTATGCTGTCGGCCCGTTCTGGGTGCCGGGTCCGTTCGCCGACCAGGTCGACCCCATGTGGGTCGACACGCCCGCGCCGTACGGTCCGCTCGCGCTCCAGGTGCAGCACCTCGTCGTCAGCATCTTCCCCGAGAACGCCTACCTCTCGGCCCTCGCCATGCGCGTGCCCGCGCTGCTCGCCGTCGGTCTGCTCGCCTACGCGCTGCCCCGCCTCGCCGAGCGCTACGGCGTCAGCGGACGTCACGCGCTGTGGCTGGGCGTGCTCAACCCGCTCGTCATCATGCACTTCGTCGGCGGGGCCCACGGTGACGCGGTCATGGTCGCGCTCGTGACCTTCGCGCTGCTGCTGGCCAGCCGCGGCCAGTTCGTCACCTCCGCGATGACGATCGCCGCCGCTGCGGCCTACAAGCAGACCGCGGTCCTCGCGCTCATCGGCGTCGTCGGCATGGCCCTGCAGGCGCAGGGCGACCTCGCACCCGGTGCACCGGCGCGACTGCGCGCGATGGTCCGCCACGGCCTCGTCTACGGCGGGGTCACGGCCGCGACCTTCACGGCGATCACGGCCGTGTCCGGTCTCGGCTGGGGCTGGATCCCCAACCTCTCCGTGCCGGTCTCGTTGCGCTCGATGCTCTCGCCGCCGACCTTCGTCGGCAGCGTCGTCGAGTGGCTGCTCCGGGTCGCCGGCATGCCCGAGAGCGTCACGTCGGCGCCGGTCCCGATCGCCCAGTCCATCGGACTGCTCGCCGGTCTCGCCGGCATCGCCTGGATCGTCTGGCGAGTGGCGCCCCGAAACCCGGTGCTCGCCACGGCCGGAGCCCTGCTCGTGCTGTGCGCCTCGGGTCCGGTCATCCACCCGTGGTACCTCCTGTGGGGTGGCCTGCTGCTCGCGGCGGTCCGCCTGTCGGCCAAGCACGTGCGCGCCGTCGTCTTCGTGACGCTCTTCTTCGTCACCTACGGCGTCGTCGACGCGACGGTCTCCAACGGCACGTGGGCCCTCGGCGTCTCGGCCGCCCTCTGGATGATCGCGCGGTGGCGCGCCAACCGCCGACGGGTGCACGAGCAGTCCGACGAGCCCGTGCTCGCCGCTGCGCTCCCCCGGACCTGAGGGTCAGGCGCGGCGGGCCGCGCTCAGCGCGATCCCGTCGAGGATGTCGTGCTCCGACGTGACGACCTCGGTGACGCCGGCACGGTCGACGACCCGCTCGACGACGCGGCGCCAGACGAGCGCGCCCGCGCCGATGACGTCGACCCGGCCCGGGTGCACGTAGGGCAGCTCGGCGCGCTGCGCCCGTGGCATCGCGAGCAGCTCGTCGCAGGCGACGACCATGTCCGCGGGGGCCGAGCGGGCCAGGTGCACCCGTTCGGGGTCGTATGCCGGCAGGCGCAGCAGGTGCGC
Organism: Terrabacter aerolatus; assembly: GCF_007991735.1. Taxonomy (GTDB): domain Bacteria; phylum Actinomycetota; class Actinomycetes; order Actinomycetales; family Dermatophilaceae; genus Terrabacter; species Terrabacter aerolatus. The sequence goes on from NZ_BJYX01000016.1 coordinate 3,603, forward strand.
CGTGATCGTCGTGACGCTGCCGGCCAGACCGACGAGCGTCGCGACTCCCTCGAGGGGCACGAAGGACTCGGCCACGTCGAGCGCCGCGTCGATGTCGCGGGTCGCCGCTGCGATCTCGGCGTCGGTCGGCGGGTCGCCGACGAGGTGGCGCTCGGTCATCCGGACGCAGCCGATGTCGACGGAGCGGGCGGCCTCGACGTGGTCGGTGCCGCGAACCAGCTCGGTCGAACCGCCGCCGAGGTCGACGACGAGGTACGGCCCGCAGACCCCTCGGGCGGCGAGGCCGCCCGTGGCCCCGGCGAACGACAGCGCGGCCTCCTCGTCACCCGAGACGACCTCGGGTGAGACCTCCGAGCCGAAGTGCTCGGCGAAGGCCGCCCGCACGCCCTCGATGAAGTCCGCGGCGTTGCGCGCGTCGCGCGAGGCGGAGGTGGCGACGAAACGCACCCGGGTGGCGCCGAGCTCACGGCACGCGGCGGCATACTCCCGCGTGACGGCGAGGGTGCGCTCCATCGACTCGGGCGCGATGACGCCGGTGCGGTCGACACCGTGGCCGAGGCGGACGATCTCCATGCGGCGCAGGACGTCGGTGAGCGCGCCGGACGCGGGGTCGACGTCGGCGACGAGGAGGCGGATCGAGTTCGTGCCGCAGTCGATGGCGCCGACGCGCAGGGGCTCCCCCGTGCTGCCAGCGGTGCTCACGGGGGTCGTCATCGGTCGACCCCGTCCGCGGTGTCCTGCTCGGTGTGCTGCGCGGTGTCCTGCGCGGTGTCCTGCGCGAGCGCCGTCGTGGCGTCCTCGGCGGCGTGGACGGCCGCGCACGACGTCGGCTTCCACCAGTCGCCCAGCATGGCGAGCGCCTCGTCACCGAGCGGGTTGACCCCGGGTCCGGCGGCGAGCGAGTGACCGACGAGGACGTGCAGGCACTTGACGCGGGTCGGCATGCCACCCGCCGAGACGCCCTCGATCTCCGGGACCGCGCCGAGCTCGGCGCGCTGTGCGAGGTAGTGCTCGTGGGCCTTGGCGTAGGCGGCAGCGAGCTGCTCGTCACGACCGAGGCGCTCGGTCATCTCCTTCATGACCCCGGCCGTCTCGAGCGTGCTCACCGCGCCGGTGAGCCGCGGGCACGTCGCGTAGTACGTCGTCGGGAAGGGCGTGCCGTCGGGCAGACGGGGCTCGGTGCGCAGCACGTCCGGCTCGCCGCACGGGCACCGGTGCGCCACGGCGGCCACGCCGCGGGGACGTCGCCCGAGCTGGCGCTCGACGGCGTCGAGGTCGGCGGGCTCGACGGGCGGCTGGGAAGGACGGTCGGGGTTGCTCACGCGGTGCTCACTTCTCGGTCTGACGGGGCGACCGCGGTCACTTGGTGCTGGTGACCCCGGCCGCGGGTCGGTCGGCGATCTGCACCGACTGCCACACCTTGCCGTACCAGGGTGACGCGGCGTTGGCCAGGGGTGCGGCCACGGCGGGGCGCGCGGTGGCCGGGGTGGCGGCCCGGTCGGCCGACGGGTCGATGACGGTGTAGGCGCGGTCGCCGACCCGGACGAACTTGAGGCGTTCGCGCGCCTGGACCTCGATGTAGGCGGGGTCCTTCCACAGCGCGGCCTGGCGTTCGAGCTGTTGCACGCTCTGCTGCTGCTCGGCGACCTTCTCCTGCATCGCCGCAGTGTCGCCGCGCTGCTGCACGAGCGAGCGCAGGGTCGGCACGATCGTCACGGCGAGCATGACGACGATGCCGAGCAGGATGGCGCCACGGACCCACGCCGTCGAGGCCGACGGCGGCGCGGCCTGGGGCGTGCGCGGGCGGGCGGCGAGCGCGGGTCGCTCCTTGCCCGCTCCCGGCCGGCTCGTCCGGGCCGCGCCGGGACGCGACCGTCCCGGTCGGGTCGCGGACGAACGCCCGGATCCGGCGCGGCTGCTGGTGCGTGCGGAGGACGAGCGGCCGGCGGACGTCGAGGACCCGGTGCCGGGACCCTTCGCCGTCGAACCCGACGTGGAGCTCGGCTTGGGGCTCGGCTTGGGTGCCGACGTCGCGCTGGGCGTCGACGTCGAGCCCGCCCCGGACCCGGACCCCGACGCGGGGCGCGAGGTCGGGCGGGCACCCGGCCGCGCGCCGCCGCCCGGGCGACCCGTCGACGACGGGCGGCCCGGGCGGGACGGCGTGCGGTCGGCCATGAGCTCAGCCCTCGGCGCCGAAGCGGCTCGCGTCGAAGCGCGGGAAGGCGCCCGTGCCGGCGTAGACGGCGGCGTCGTCGAGCTCCTCCTCGATGCGCAGGAGCTGGTTGTACTTCGCGACGCGCTCGGAGCGGGCCGGGGCGCCGGTCTTGATCTGGCCGCAGTTGGTGGCGACGGCGAGGTCGGCGATCGTGACGTCCTCGGTCTCACCGGACCGGTGGCTCATCATGCAGCGGTAGCCGTTGGTCTGCGCGAGCGTGACCGCGTCGAGGGTCTCGGTGAGCGTCCCGATCTGGTTGACCTTGACGAGCAGGGCGTTGGCGGTGCCGGTGGAGATGCCGCGCCCCAGCCGCTCGGGGTTGGTGACGAACAGGTCGTCGCCGACGATCTGCACCTTGTCGCCGAGCAGGTCGGTCATGGCCTTCCAGCCGTCCCAGTCCTCCTCGTTGAGGGGGTCCTCGATGGAGACGAGCGGGTAGGCGTCGACGAGCTCGGCGTAGTAGGCGACCATCTCCTCGGCCGACTTGCTGGCGCCCTCGAAGGCGTAGGAGCCGTCCTCGAAGAACTCGGACGCCGCGACGTCGAGCGCGAGGGCAATGTCGCGACCGGGCTCGTAGCCGGCGGCCTTGATCGCCTCGAGGATGAGGTCGAGCGCGGCGCGGTTGGACTCGAGGTTGGGAGCGAAACCGCCCTCGTCGCCGAGGCCGGTGGCGAGGCCACGCTCGCTCAGGACCTTCTTCAGGGCGTGGTAGACCTCGGCGCCCCAGCGGACGGCCTCGCGGAAGGTCGGTGCGCCGACGGGCGCGATCATGAACTCCTGGATGTCGACGTTGGAGTCGGCGTGCGACCCACCGTTGAGGATGTTCATCATCGGGACCGGCAGGACGTGCGCGTTGGGGCCGCCGACGTAGCGGAAGAGCGGCAGACCGGCCGACTCGGCCGCGGCGTGCGCGACGGCCAGCGAGACGCCCAGGATGGCGTTGGCGCCGAGGTTCTCCTTGTTGGCCGACCCGTCGAGCGCCATCATCTCGGCGTCGATGAGCCGCTGCTCGCTCGCGTCGAACCCGACGAGGCGCGGGTTGATCTCCTCGATGACCGCGTCGACCGCCTGCTCGACGCCCTTGCCGAGGTAGCGACCCTTGTCGCCGTCGCGGCGCTCGGAGGCCTCGAAGGCCCCGGTCGAGGCGCCGGACGGCACGGCCGCGCGAGCGAACGTCCCGTCGTCGAGGCGGATCTCGACTTCGACGGTGGGGTTGCCGCGCGAGTCCAAGATCTCGCGGGCGCCAATCTCCTCAATGCTGGCCACTGACACTCCTGTGAGGGTTCGCTTCGACATCCGGCGCGGTTACGCGTGGATGCTCCGGTGGGGGGCAGTGCACCCGGGGAGCCTGACCTCCGAGCGGTGCGCACGACGCCCGATACGGTCGAAGCCTAGTCGCTGCCCGGGGCGCCAGCCTTCAGCGACCCGGCTGTGGCCCGAATCGTGGATGGCGCGAGGTCGTGAACCTGAAATCCCCTGAGACATTGCATCCCAAGTCGACCCATACAACGCCAAACAGACATGGTCTTTACTCATTCCTTACCCGCGCTTGACCCGGACGGACATACTCCGAAGTAGTCATCCGGGGGGGTGGCAATTCATGGGTGAGTTACGACGCCAAGGGGGTTGGTGCTGTCATGGGGCAAGCCGTGGGTCAGCCGGGGATGATTCTCCTGGACCTGAGTGCACGAGTGGATGCACGAGGAACGACGGACCGGGCGCGGGGGGAGCGCCTGCTCCAGCTCGCGATCGCAGCGGGCGACGTGTTCATCATCGCGACGGCGACGCTTCTTGCCGCCGCCCAGCGGTTCGACGTCCCCATCATCCCGGTGACCAACGACATCAACTCCATTGCGGTTTCGGTGGGCCCGTGGATCGTCATCGCGTGGGTGCTCGCCAATGTCGTGCGTGGCACCTACGCGCGGGCCCACGTCGGAGTCGGCACCGTGGAGTACGCGCGCGTGCTCAGCGCGGCGGGACTGACAGCAGGGGCCATCGGCATCAGCAGCTACCTGACGAAGTTCGAGCTCTCTCGGATCTTCTTCGTCCTGATGTTCCTCATCGGCGTACCCATGCTCCTGCTGTGGCGGTGGTCTGCCCGCCGCATCGTCCACGTCCTGCACCACCGGGGACACCTGCTCACGAAGGTCCTCATCTCCGGTTCTGAGGAGCGGATCGACGAGGTCGCCACCGTGCTGCGCCGCGAGAAGTGGCTGGGCTTCCAGATCATCGGAGCCCTGGTGCCGACGTCCGCGACGGCCACCGAAACCCCTGGGGGTGTGCCGGTCATCGGCTTCACGAACGAGACCGCGCCCAACGCGCTCGCCTCAGAGGCCGATCTCGTGCTGTTCGCCGAGGGCGCGTTCCCATCCCCGGTCGACTTCCGACGGATCGCCTGGGACCTCGAGGGTCATGACGTCCAGATGGCGGTCGTCCCCAGCCTGAGCGACATCTCGTCGGGCCGGATGGCGATGCGTCCGGTCGGCGGCCTCCCCTTGGTCCACGTCGAGCCTCCCCAGAGCCTTGCCGCCTCGCGAGGCCTGAAGCGCGCCTTCGACCTCGTCGGTGCCAGCATCGCCCTGCTGCTCGCGTCACCCGTGATGCTCGTCTTCGCGCTGCTCACCAAGCTCCAGGACGGTGGTCCGGCGCTCTTCCGCCAGACCCGCGTCGGCCGGGACGGTCAGCTCTTCGAGTGCCTCAAGTTCCGCAGCATGGTCGTGGACGCCGAGGCGCGCCTCTCGAGCATCGGCCACCTCAACAAGAACGCGGAGGGCGTGCTCTTCAAGGCCCAGAACGACCCTCGAATCACGCGCGTCGGCGCAGTCATGCGACGGTTCTCGATCGATGAGCTGCCCCAGCTGATGAATGTCATCAACGGGGACATGAGCCTCGTCGGTCCGCGACCAGCCTTGCCGGCCGAGGTTCGTCGCTACGAGATCGACGTCCAACGTCGCCTTCACGTGCGTCCGGGACTGACCGGCCTCTGGCAGGTGTCCGGTCGCAGCGACCTGTCGTGGGATGACACCGTCCGCCTGGACCTCTACTACGTCGACAACTGGTCGATCGTGCAGGATCTCAGCATCCTCGCCCGGACCGTGCACGCCGTCTTCGCCTCTCACGGTGCGTACTGAAGCCTGAGAGCGACGAAGCTTCAGGAAGGTCGATCCCGGTCGGCTGCTCACCGCAGTCGCGGGGGCCGTCGTGCCGGCTCAGGCGTCCGGCGTCAGTTCACCCGATGCGCTGGCGGCCTCGAGCTGCCGTAGGGTCTCGCGCAGGGCTGCCTCGGCGTCGACGCCCTCGGCCCGCGCCCGGCGCACGAGGTCGAGCAGCCGGGCGCCGAGACCGTCGGCGGCCACGGCCGTCTCGACGAGGTCGTCGCGCCCGGCCCGGTGCAGCCGCGAGACGTACTTCTCGGCCCGGGCCAGCGCCGGCAGCGAGGTCGGGACCCCCTCGAGCGGGTGGGTCCGGTGCTGCTTCTCGGCGGCCTTGATCGTCTCCCAGTTGGCCTCGACGGCGTCCGGGGTGTCGGCCTCGATGTCGGAGAAGACGTGCGGGTGGCGCCGGACGAGCTTGTCGACGAGGCCGCCGGCGACGTCGTCGATGCCGAACGGCTCGCTCGGGTGCTCCTGCGCGACGCGGGAGTGGAAGACGATCTGGAGCAGGAGGTCGCCGAGCTCCTCCTGCATGTGCTCGGGGTCGCCGCTCTCGATCGCCTCGATGGCCTCGTGCGCCTCCTCGAGCAAGTACGGGACGAGGGAGGCGTGCGTCTGCTCGGCGTCCCAGGGGCAGCCTCCGGGCGAGCGGAGACGGTCCATGACGGCCACGACGTCGAGCAGCCGGGCTCCGGGCACGTCGTAGGAGCCGATGAGCAGCTCGACGTCGGGCGGCTCGGGCAGGCGGGTCACCTCGACCGCGACCGCGTCGCTCAGCCCGGGGTCGCCGTCGGAGGACCCGACCCACACGACGTCGCGGACAGCCGAAGCGGTGACGAGGTCGCGCGCGAGGTCGGCCGGGTGACCCTCCTCGCGGGGCACGACCTCGATCCCGGACTCGACCAGGGCGGCGACGAGCGGCTCGTCGGGACGGCCCCACACGGCATCCGCCCGTTCGAGGGTGCTCCAGGCCTCACGGGTCAGCAGGCCGGGGGCGATGCGTGGGGTCGTGACGAGCAGGACGACGCGGGCGGTCACGACGGCGAGGGGCGCAGGACTACTGCGCGGGGGTCGGCGTGGCGGCCGGGGCGGGGTTGGCGCCCGGCTTGACCCAGTTGGGGGTCTGCTGGCCGAGCGTGAAGTAGACGGGGCCCTGGTCGGACTGCACGATCGAGCCGTACTTGGGGTTGACCGAGATGTTCGCCTTCTTGAGGTCGGCGCGGTAGGCGGCGACGTCGGCGGGCGTCATCTTCTGGGACTGGATGAGCGCGACCGCCTCGACGAACTCCTTCGTCGTGTCGGTGGCACCGGGGATCGAGGAGATGACCGAGGCGTAGGTCTCGTCGGGCTTCCAGCTACCCGAGGCGGAGACGGCGTCCTTGAGCAGCGGCGCCGCGACGAGGGCCGTGACGACGATGTTCTCGGCGAAGTCGAGCTTGGCCGCCTTGAGCTGGTCGAACGTCTCGCGGACGTCGGACTCGTGGATGACCGTGCCGTTGACGACGGCGGCGGCCTGCTGGCGCGTCTCGAAACCGCACCCGCCGAGCAGCGAGACGGCACCGAGCGCCACGACGCCGACGACGGCCGCACGCTTCGCGGGATGAGCAGACCAAGCCTTCACGAATTTCCTCCTCTGGCGGATGCGTCTGACATCCTACGGTGCTCCCGCGGCGGACCTGGCCGCACCCGACGATGCGGCCGCCGAGGCGGACATCGAGGCGGACGCGGCAGCGATGTCGTCGAGCAGGACGGCTTGGATCAGCTGCCTCGCCCACGTCAGCACCTCGACGTCGCGCAGCGGCTTGCCGCCGACCCGCGCCGTCATCGGGGCGGGCACGAGGATCGTGCCGAGGGCCTCCTTGACGAGCGTGCCGGGGTAGAGGCGCATGAGGCGGAGCTGCTGGCTCTCGCGCAGCTCCTTGACCGGTCCGAACCGGACGACCTTGCCCTGGACGCCGATGTCGCCGATGCGGGCGGCTCGGGCCACGACCCGCAGCCGGGCGACCTCGAGGAGGTTCTCGACCGGCTTCGGCGGCGCGCCGTAGCGGTCGCGCAGCTCCGCCTCGATCTCGTCGACGGCCTCGAACGTCTCGACGGTCGCGAGCTTCTTGTAGGCCTCGAGGCGCAGCCGCTCCCCCGGCACGTAGTCGTGCGGCAGGTGCGCGTCGACGGGCAGCTCGATCTTGATCTCGGCCGGCAGGTCGACGGCGTCGCCGCGGAAGTCGGCCACGGCCTCCCCGATGAGCCGGACGTAGAGGTCGAAACCGACACCCTGGATGTGGCCCGACTGCTCGCCGCCGAGGAGGTTGCCGGCGCCGCGGATCTCGAGGTCCTTCATGGCCACGGCCATGCCCGACCCGAGGTCGGTGTTGCTCGCGATGGTGCGCAGGCGGTCGTGCGCCGTCTCGGTCATCGGCTTCTCGGGCGGGTAGAGGAAGTAGGCGTAGGCCCGCTCCCGCCCGCGACCGACGCGGCCACGCAGCTGGTGCAGCTGGGAGAGGCCGAGCACGTCGGAGCGCTCGACGATGAGGGTGTTGGCGTTGGAGATGTCGAGGCCGGTCTCGACGATCGTCGTGCAGACGAGCACGTCGAAGCGCTTCTCCCAGAAGTCCTCGACGACCTGCTCGAGCTTGTGCTCGCCCATCTGGCCGTGCGCCGTGGCGATGCGCGCCTCGGGGACGAGCTCGCGCAGCCGGGCGGCCGCCCTCTCGATGCTGCTCACCTTGTTGTGCACGAAGAAGACCTGACCCTCGCGCAGCAGCTCGCGCCGGACCGCGGCCGTGATCTGCTTCTCGTCGTAGGCCCCGACGAAGGTGAGGACCGGGTGACGTTCCTCGGGCGGCGTTGCGAGGGTGGACATCTCACGGATGCCGGTGACGGCCATCTCGAGCGTGCGCGGGATGGGCGTGGCCGACATCGACAGGACGTCGACGGCCGTGCGCATGGTCTTGAGCAGCTCCTTGTGCTCGACGCCGAAGCGCTGCTCCTCGTCGATGATGACGAGACCGAGGTCCCTGAACTTCACGTCCTTGGCGAGCAGCCGGTGCGTGCCGATGACGAGGTCGAGGGTGCCGTCGGCCATCCCGGCCATGACCTCCTTGGCCTCCTTGTCGCTCTGGAACCGCGACAGCGAGGCGACCTTGACCGGGAACTGCGCGTAGCGGTCGGAGAAGGTCTGCTGGTGCTGGCTGACGAGCAGCGTCGTGGGCACGAGGACGGCCACCTGCTTGCCGTCCTGGATCGCCTTGAAGGCCGCGCGCACCGCGATCTCGGTCTTGCCGTAGCCGACGTCACCGCAGATGAGGCGGTCCATCGGGACCTGCTTCTCCATGTCGGCCTTGACCTCGTCGATGCTGACCAGCTGGTCGGGTGTCTCGACGTAGCCGAAGGCGTCCTCGAGCTCGCGCTGCCACGGGGTGTCGGGCGCGAACGCGTGGCCCTTCGTGGCCTGGCGGGCGCTGTAGAGACGGATGAGGTCGGCGGCGATCTGCTTGACGTAGCGCTTGGCGCGCGACTTCGTCTTGCTCCAGTCGGAGCCGCCCATCTTGTTGAGGGAGGGTTCCTCGCCGCCGACGTACTTGGTCACCTGGTCGAGCTGGTCGGTGGGGACGAAGAGACGGTCGCCCGGCTGGCCCCGCTTGCTCGGCGCGTACTCGATGACGAGGTACTCGCGGGTCGCGCCGGCGACGGTGCGCTGCATCATCTCGACGAAGCGGCCGACACCGTGCTGCTCGTGGACGACGTGGTCGCCTGGGCGCAGCTGGAGGGGGTCGACCTGGTTTCGGCGGCGTGACGGCATACGGCGCATGTCCTTGGTGGACGTGCCGCTGCCCGGCTGGCCGGTCAGGTCGGTCTCGGTGAGGACCTCGAGGCGCGACGCCTCGTGGACGAATCCGCGACCGAGCGGCGCACACGTCACGCTGACGAAACCGGCCTCGAGGGGATCACGGTCGTCCGGGCCGAGCGCACGAACCGGCACCTCGTTGTCGCGCAGCACCTCGCCAACGCGCTTGGCGAGACCGGGCCCCTCGGTGACGACGGCCACGACCCAGCCGTCTCGGACACGCTCGCGCAGGTGCTCGACGGCGCGCTCGGTGTCACCACGGAAGGCCTCGGGGTCGCTCGTGCGCACGGCGAGGCGCTGGTCGACGTCGTCATCCTCGCTGACGAGCTCGGCGTCGGCGACGAAGGGCGTCATCGTCCACCAGGGCAGCGCGAGACGTTCGGCACGTGCACGCACCTCGGCGAGCGACCAGTAGGAGGCGCTCCCCAACAGGGACTGGAGGTCGACAGGCACCTCGTTGCCGGCGGCGGCATTGGCCCAGCTGGCCTCGAGGAACTCCGCACTCGTCGCGACGAGGTCGTGCGCGCGCCGGCGTATGCGCTCGGGGTCGGCGAGCAGGACGACGCAGTGCTCGGGCAGGACGTCGAGCACGGACTCCATGCCCTCGACGAGCGCCGGGGCGAGCGACTCCATGCCTTCCACAGCGATCCCCTCGGCTACCTTGGAGAGCATCTCTGACACGCCGGGCAGCTGGTCGGCGAGCGCCCGGGCCCGGGCGCGCACGTCGTCGGTGAGCAGCAGCTCGCGGCACGGGGGGGCCCACAGCCCGTGGTCTGCGATCTCGAGGGATCGTTGGTCGGCGACCTTGAACCAGCGCACCTCCTCGACGGTGTCGCCCCAGAACTCGATGCGGACGGGGTGCTCCTCGGTGGGCGGGAACACGTCGAGGATGCCGCCGCGCACGGCGAACTCGCCGCGCCGCTCGACGAGGTCGGTGCGCGTGTAGGCGGCGGCGACCAGCGCGTCGACGACGTCCTCGAGGGGTCGCTCGTCGCCCGCGCGCAGCGCGACGGGCACGAGCTCGCCGAGACCCTTGGTCAGCGGTTGGAGGATCGCGCGTACCGGCGCCACGACCACTGACAAGGGGCCGTATGCCGGGTCGCCGGGGTCGGGGTGGGCGAGCCGTCGCAGCACGGCCAGGCGACGACCGACCGTGTCGCTACGGGGCGAGAGGCGCTCGTGCGGCAGCGTCTCCCACGACGGGAAGACGGCGACGCCGTCGCCACCCAGGACGGCCGCAAGGGCGTCGGCGAGGTCCTCGGCCTCCCGCGTCGTGGCCGTGACCGCGACGACGGGGCTCCCGGTCGGGGCAACCTGCTCCGCGAGCGCCGCCACGAGGAAGGGCCGGGTGCCATCGCTTCCCGACACGTCGACCAGGCGCGATCGGCCCACCTCGGCAAGCACTGCCTGCACGTCCGATGTCCTGCGCCACGCGTCGAGCACCGGGGTCAGGTTCGGTCTGTCGGCGGGAGGGGCGGCAGGGTTCATCAAGGGTCCCAACGGTTTCGGACAACGCGAAGAGCCCATCCCGGGGGCGGAGGGGCCCAGCCCACTCTAAGGCCTGTTGCGGAGCCGGCTCACGCGACACCGGCGCGTGTGCGGGCGCCTGTCCGACCGGGCTCGAGGCGGGTGTTGTGAGGCCGGGGACGGCTCCTCACACCACCCCCGGCTCAGAGGACTCCCGCACGGCTGCGAGGTACGCCTCACGCGCAGGTCCGTCCTCATGGGACTCGTGCAGCAGGTTCGGCTCGGCGTAGTCACGAGCGGGTCGGCTTCGAAAGGCGTCCCTGGCCAGGGCCACGACGCTGGCCAGCGTCGTGTCGCGAGTGTTGAGGAACGCGATCTGCCCGGAGAAGCGGGTGTCGGGGAGCAACGGGACGGGTCGTAGACGGTCCACGGCGCGAACGAGCCAGGTCCATGCCGAAGGGATGCCGACGCCCGTGGGGTCCGCACGGAGTGCCCGTGAACGGACCTCCGCGGCGGCGAGCGCCAGTTCCGTCCCGCCGAGGCGTGCCCGCGCCGCAAGGAGCTCGCGGTCCACCCCGGGCCGTCGCAACGCGAGGTCGAAATCCTTGGCCCAGACGAGGCGGTGCCCTCCGGAGTGCACGAGGTGGTAGGCGAGGTGGAGCACCGTGTCGACGGGGTCGAGGGTGCGAGCCGGAATTCCCTCCAGCCCGGCGGGAACCGACCGTTCGAGAAGGGTTGCCGTGGGGAATCGAAAGGCGCGGCGCAGGTCTGGCTCGTTGACGACGTTCCAGTGCAGGTCGAGGCGGGTCCCGTGCGGAAGCCTGAGTGAGAGCTCGGCTCGCATCTGCCGCCGGATCAGGAGCCAGTTCCGGTCCACGAGTGTGGCCCCGGCCGCGATGAGCACCTTCAGCGCTTCACCGAGGCGCCGACCGTCGATGAGCAGGTCGAGGTCACCGTACTGGCGCATGTCGCTGCGGGGCCAGACGCGCTCCGAGAGAACGGGGCCCTTCAGCACCAGGGAGTCGATGCCGGACCGGTCGAGAACGGACGTCACCAGCCCCAGCTCTCCCAGGGTCATCATGTGCCGGCGCACCTGGTCGGAGTAGGCGAGCTGGAGTCGGCGAACGAGGGCGTCCGGCGCCGACGGGTCGTCGCGGACCCGGAGGTAGAGGGCCGGTGCGCAGCTGTTGAGCATCGCCGACAGGAGGAGGCGGTCTGGGTCGACGGCGGACCAGTCCACGGGCTTGTGGGCATGCGGCCTCTCCACGCTGTCGACCAGCAGCTGGACGATGCCCTGGTCCTGATCGCTCATCTCCCGCCTCCCCGACGCTGCTGTCGCAGGATACCCAGCAGCGTGGGTGCGAACGTCCGAAACGGCGGGCACCCGATCTCGCGAAAGCATCCATGGACCCGACCGTTCCGTTCTACGCTTCGGCCAACGACGACGTTCTGGGGGGAACATGCGATTACGTCAAGAGGGGTTGGTCTGGCGCGAGGTCGATGGAGAGATCATCCTCCTCGATCTCGATTCGTCGCGATACCTGACGACGAACGGCTCGGGCTCCTTTCTGCTCCAGCGCCTGACGTCGGATCAGGACCGGGATGACTTGGCGCGAGCGCTCGCAGAGCGCTACGACCTCGACGTCGAGCGCGCGCGAGCTGATACCGACTCGTTCCTGAGGGTGCTGCAGGAACGCCGTCTGCTCGCCTGACGCAAGACATCACAGGCTGGGCGCGCTCACCGCGCGGCCAGGGACATCGATGTACGGCTGAGCCGACACCGCGGTGGTGACGGTCAGGGGATGTCCCTCATGGACAAGTCGGTCGGGAGGAGGTGAAGACCAATGGAGAACTACGAGTCGCCATCGCTGACGGACGTGGGTTCCGTCGTCGACCTGACGATGGGAGACCTGTTCCAGCCCGGACAGGACGCCCTCTCGCAGATCCCGATCATCGGGGGACTTTTCGGGTCCTGACACGTGGTACGCGCGGGGGCCGCGCCGACCGGCGGGCCCCCGCGCTTCCTTCCGCGCCCCTGCTCGACGCCGTGGCGCATCCGGCCGAGGAGAGCAGGACGATGAGTTCACCGACCACCGTGGGGTCGCGCCACGAGTACTACCGTCTGACGGCGTTCGAGGTTGCGACCAGCTGGGTCCACGGGCAGGTCCAGGACCCGCTGCGGGGCCGGGGCCGTGCACGCGAGACACCGCGGCAGGCCCTGGAGGCGATCCTGCTCCGCCCGATCCTGGCGGGGCCCTGCTACGTGGCCTTCTCCGGGGGTCGGGACTCCTCTGCGGTGCTGGCCGTGGCCACCCACCTCGCGCGGCGACACGGGGTGCCGGACCCGGTGCCGGTCACCGAGCGCTACCCGGGCCTCCCCGAGGCAGACGAGGCGCGGTGGCAGCACCTGGTGGTCGATCATCTCAAGCTTCGCGAATGGCACACGATCGAGCTCGACGAGACGCATGACCTGCTCGGCCCAGGAGCGCGAGCAAGCCTGGCACGCCGCGGGCTGCTTTGGCCGGCAGCGCTCCACCTCAAGACCCGGGTGCTCGCGGAGATCGGTGGGGGGTCCTTCCTCACCGGAGAGGGCGGCGACGAGGTGTTCGGGGACCGTCGGGTCGCGCGCGTACGCCACGTGCGTGACCGCGGACGGCGCCCCACCTTGGCGGAATCCCGTTCAGCGGCAACAGCGCTCGCACCTGAGGTCGTTCGTCGCTGGAGGATCCGCACGCGCCTCGAGCGCGATAGCTTCCAACCCTGGGTGCGCAGCGAGATCCTTCGAGTGCACCATCAGCTGTTGGCGACCGACGCGGCTTCCGAGCCCATCGACGCTTCTGCGTCGATCCGCTGGCTCCTGCGCCGCCGGGCGTCCGCCGTGTCCGCGCACAACTACGCCCGGCTCGCCTCGGAGTACGGTCTGGACCTCGTCCAACCGCTGCTCGCGCCACAGTTCGTCCACGCCCTCGCGGCGGCCGCGGGCACGTGGGGCTACGCGTCGAGGACCGAGGCCATGCGCCATCTCTGTCACGACCTGCTGCCGGACGAGATCCTCGCCCGGACGTCCAAGGCGTACTTCAACCGTGCCTTTGTCGGCGCGGGCGCGCGGGGCTTTGCGCGAACCTGGGACGGATCCGGCGTCGACACTGACATGGTCGACCCGGGACGACTCCGCTCGGAGTGGCTCTCGGACTTTCCTTCCGCCCTGAGCACGACGCTTCTGCACGCTGCGTGGCTCGGACACACCACCGAGCGGACCGGGTCATGACGGCTGGCGTCCGGGCTGCGGAAGGACTCCGCCGGGCACGCGACGCGGCCGCGGCGCTGGCCATCGCCTGCCTCGTGGAGGTCGGCGTCAGAGTCGTGCGCCTACCGGAGTTGGCGGCGTGGCTGGGGGTCCCGCTGTCCACCGAGCCCCTCGCGCCAACCGATCCCGACACGCGGGTCGACCTGCCAGCGTGCGCGAAGCGCCGCCTGGCGGCGACCGAGCGCGTGATGCGGCACTGGCGCTTCGGAGACACGTGTCTGCGCCGGGCACTCGTCGCGGGCTGCCTCCTCAGGCGCCTGCACCCCGTGCTGCGCATCGGCGTGACCAAGGTCGAAGGCGAGGTGCGGGCTCATGCCTGGATCGAGATCGAGGGCAGAACCCACGACCCGGGCTTCGTGGACTTCGGCATCGTGGAGAGGATCCGTCCGGCATGACTCACGTGGCGAGCCTGTACGGGCTCACCGTCGCAGCGCCGTTTCCCCTGCACGTGGCGCGTCCGGCCCCCCGAGGGCCCGTCGACGTCCAGTTCGTGCTGGGCGCCCCCATCGCAGCGACGTCTGACCGGCCCCCCGGAGTCGTGGTCGTCCACCGGCCCATCAGCGACGAGGTCCACGCCACGTACGTCCGAACCGACGACGGCGGATACCTCCTGCGCTTCGCCCGGACCTGCGACTTCGTCATCGACGCCTCCCTCGGTCGTATCACCATGCACATGGCGCAGGACGTGCCGCCCGAGATGGGTGCGGTCATCGCCTTGGGGACCGTGCTGTCGTTCGTCCTGCTGCTTCGCGGCGACTGCGTGCTGCACGCGAGCGCCGTACAGGTCGGCGGCCACGCCATCGGCTTCGTCGGTCACTCCGGGATGGGCAAGTCGACGATGGCCGCGCTGATGTGCGCCGATGGCGGACGGGTCATCACGGACGACGTCCTCCGCCTCACACCACGGGACGGCCTGCCGCGGTGCGCGCTCGGGGCCACCGAGCTCCGGCTTCGCAGCGCTGCAGGTGCCTTGGCCGACGACCTCGTGGACACGCTCGGTCAGGACGTCTCCGCACGGTCGACGGCAGACGAGCGCAGCGCACTCCAGCTGCCCACCGCCACCGAGGAGGACCTCGAGCTCGCCGCGCTCGTCATTCCCCGACCCCGGCGCGACCTCGCCGAGGTCTCCGTGACACTCCTCGACGCGAAGTCGGCTCTGCTCACGCTGATCCGATTCCCCCGTGTCGTGGGCGTCGTCGACCCTGTCATGCAGGGCGAGCAGTTCGATCACCTGGCGTGGCTGGTCGCGACCGTCCCGGTCTATCTCGGCGACGTGCCGTGGGGGCCCCCGTTCCCGACCGGGACCGGCCGCGCTCTCGCCAGCCTCGTCGGGGCGTCCGGACGAGTCGCCGACCCAGACCTCAGCCGCGAGTCGGCTCGATGAAGGCAGACGCCTGGAGCCGGAACAGTTCCGCGTACCGCCCACCCAGTTCGATGAGCTCCTCGTGGGACCCGGACTCGACGACCCGGCCCTCGTGGAGGACCACGATCCGGTCCGCCTCACGCACCGTCGACATGCGGTGGGAGATGTAGAGCGCCGTGCGTCCGCGCAGCATCGACCGGAGCGACACGAAGAGCTCGTGTTCTGCCCTGGGATCGAGCGAGGCGGACGGCTCGTCGAGGATCACGAACGGCGCGTCCCGGTAGAGCGCGCGCGCGAGCGCCACTCGCTGCCACTGCCCCAGCGAGAGCTCCTGGCCACCGACGAAGCTCTTGCTGAGGATCGTGGCCAGGCCGTCGGGCAGCCGGCGAAGTGCCTCGTCGACGCCGACGGTGGCGGCGGCCGCCATGATGCGCTCGTCCGTCGCCGGTTCGTCTGCCCGACCGAGGGCGATGTTGTCCCCGGCCGGCAGCTGGTACCGGAGGAAGTCCTGGAAGATGACGGCCGTCTGCGTCAGCATGGACGCGCGGTCCAGGTCGCGAAGGTCGACCTCGTCGCGCACGACGCGTCCGGACGTCGCCGGGTAGAGACCGGCCACGACCTTCGCGAGGGTCGACTTTCCCGACCCGTTCTCTCCCACGAGGGCCACCACGTCGCCCTGCTTGATCTCCAGGGACACGCCACTCAGGGCGGGCTGGCGTGAGCCCGGGTACACGAAGCCGACGTCCTCGATGCGTAGCGTCTGGAACGGCCCGTCCACCACGACGCGGTCCTCTGCAGCCGGCTGCACGGCGAGCGCGAGGAAGTGGTCCAGGTCATCGAGGAACAGACCCGACTCGAAGACGAGCTGGCTGCTCGAGGCGATCGTCGTCAGCTGCCCCGCCAGGAGTCGCACGGCGACAAGGGCGGCCCCCGCCTCGGCCAGCCCGACCTTTCCGACGCTGACCAGCCAGACGACGATGATGAGTGTCCCCGCAAGGACGATCGACGAGACGACGGAACTGACGAGCGAGAGCAGGCTCTTGCGCCGGACATGCCGACGCAGGGCGTCGACGTAGTCTCCGTAGACCTGGTCGAAGCGATGGTGCAATTCCTCCGCGATGCCGTACGCACGGACCTCGTTCGCCTCCGTGCGCCCGACCTGAACGCCCATCAGGTACTCCCGCAACCGCAGCCTGGGCACCTGATCGACGGCAAAAGCGAACTCGAGGCGGCTCGAGCGCCGGGAGGCCAGCTGGACCGGTACGCCCGACAGCAGCAGCAGCGGGAGGAGAACCGGGTGGATCGAGGCGATGACCACGGCCAGGCCCACCGACCCGACGATGCTGCCGATCAGCCCCACCAGCCCTTGGCAGACACTCAGTGGCCGAGTGACGGCGTTGAGCTGGACACGCTGGAGCCGGTCGTAGAACGACGGGGTCTCGAACGCGAGGAGGTCGACCTGGCTCGCGACCCGCAGGATGTCCGATCGGGTGCGGCGCGCCACGACCTCGCCCTGAAGTCGCTGGAGCTGCGGTAGGACGGCCGAGGACACACTGGACACAGCCATAGTGCCGGCCAGGAGCAGCACCGGGCCGACGGCCGCGGACACCGATCCCCCGGACTGGATCCCGAGGAGGGCGTCGAGCACCCATTTGACAGCGAGTACCTGGACCGCGACGAGAGCTGCGGCGACGAGCTGGATGGCGGCGGTGACGAGGAAGAGCCCACGGTCGGCGCTCCACGCGAGCCTCAGGCTGCGCGTGACGATGGACACGAGCCGACCCCAGGTCCGTCGCTGACGCACGGCCTCGATCTGCAGTTCCATGTGGTCGAGCAGCGGCTCTCCCCGCATCCTCGTCGAGGCGCGGTCGTTCGGCTCCCTGCCCTCGTCGGCATCGGCGTCGCGCGGTCCCCCGCGGCGACCGGAGACCCGTTCGGCGGACGCCTCAGGCACCTCAGTCCCCAGCACTCATGGACTCGGCGACCACCGTCGCGTCGTGGCCGGACGCGGAGGACTGCCCCGCGCCCAACTCGCTGTACACGGACGTGTAGACAGCCGCCTGGGCCCGCCAGTCGAGCACGTCCTCGGCGCGCTGTCTCCCCAGGGCTCCCAGTCGTGCACGCCGCTGCGGGTCGTCGAGAAGCTTCTCGACCTCGTCGGCGAACGCAGCGACGTCGCCGGACTCGACGTAGATCCCGACCTCCCCTGCCGAGCAGCGAACCTCCCGGAGGTCGAAGGAGATCGTCGGGAGCCCGTACGCCATGTACTCCATGGTCTTGTTCATGGTGGAGAGGTCGTTGAGCGGCGTCTTCAGGTCCGGGCCGAGCCCGATGTCGGCCGTGCTGAGGTAGCGGGTGATGTCAGGTAGCCCGACGCGTCCGGTGAACTGGACGTTCCCCTCGAGGCCGAGTTCGATGGCCTGGGCCTTGAGCTCGTCCAGGCAGTCGCCGAAGCCGAGCAGCGCCAGCCTGACCTTCCCCCGACCACGACGGTTCACCAGCTCGTCCATGACCAGCAGCAGTTGGTCGACGTCGTCCTGGGGGCCCATGATCCCGAGGTAGACCAGGAGGCTGTCGGCGCCCTCGCGCAGCGAGAGGTCCGGCTCCTCCGGCTTCATCCGGCTGGTGTCCGGGCCACTGCGCACGACGCTGACCTGCTCGGGCGCCTTGCCGCCTCGCGACCGTGCTATCGACGCGTACGACTCGTTCGTCGAGATGACGTGGTCGGCAGTCTTGTACGTCTGGCGTTCGAGCCAGAGCAGCCCGCGGTACTGGATGCGACCGGACAACCCCTTGGGCGTGCCGAACCGCGACAGGAAGAGTTCCGGATTCAGGTCGTGCTGGTCGTAGACGAAGCGAACCCCGCTTCGGCGCCAGAGACGAGCGAGCAACCAGTACGTGTCCGGCGGGTTGCAGGCCTGGATGACGTCGAAGCCGCAGCGCTGGTGGACCTTGACCGAGAGCAACGCCGTGCGCAGCCACGAGTAGGCGAACTCGTACGCATAGCCGAGGGCACCCCGGACGGGCGGGGCCGGCCGGTACCGGCGGATGTGGACGCCTGCGAGCTCCTCGTGAGCCGCGTCCCCCGGTCCTTTGGGACAGATCACGCTCACCTCGTGGCCTTCGGCGACGAGCGCCTGGCACTCGAGCCACACCCGCCGATCCATCGGCACCGACAGGTTCTGGACGATGATGAGAACACGAGCACGATCGGACATCTGCCCCCCTCGACTGTCATTCGGCGTCAGTCTGCCAGCCACCGGGTCCGATGTCCGGGGAACTGTCAGTTGAGCCGAAAGCACGGACAGGGACCGCAGGCTCAAGCAGAATCGAAGGCATGCAGGGGGGAACGCACGCAGCAGTCACGCTCATCGTCGTCACGTGGAACAGCGGGGCCCATGTCGTGGACCTGTTGTCGTCGTTGGACGCTGGCCTCGAAGGGACACCGAACTGGCGGATCCTCGTCGTCGACAACGATTCTCGTGACGACACGGTCGATCTCGTCGCCGCACACCGTCCCGATGCGAAGGTCATCGGTACGGGATGCAACGCCGGCTACGCGGCAGCTGTGAACGTCGGCGTAGCGGCCTCCGAAGCAGGCAGTGCGGTCGTCGTGCTCAACCCCGATGTCGCACTGGGGCAGGGCTGCGTCACGAAGCTGCTCGCCGCGCTCGAGGAGCCCGGTACCGGCATCGCCGTCCCCCGGCAGATGGCACCGGACGGAGCGCTCCAGCGGAGCCTGCGACATGAGCCCACGGTCAGACGGGCATGGGGAGAGGCGGTGCTCGGGGGCAACCGGGCCGAACGCTTTCCCGCGTGGTGCGAGGTCGTCGGCAACCGAACCGTGTACGCGCACGACTGCGAGACCACATGGGCCACGGGCTCCGTGATGGCCGTGTCGCGGGAGTGCCTCGAGGTGGTGGGCCCCTGGGACGAGCGCTTCTTCCTCTATTCCGAGGAGACCGATTTCTGCCTCCGCAGCCGCGACGCAGGGTATGCCGTGCGGTACGTGTCGGATGCGGTGTGCACGCACCGAGGCGGCGAGTCGCACGCCTCCCCCGCCCTGTGGAGCCTGCTCGTGGTCAATCGCCTCAGGTTGTTCCGGGCCAGGTCCGGGCCGGTGCGCGGCGCAGCCTTCCACGCGGCGCTCCTCGCCGGCGAGGGTGCCCGTGCCGCCGTCGGCCGACAGCGGTCGCGCGCGTCCTTCCGGGCGCTGTGCACGGGCTCACGTGCGGCCGGCCACATCATCGCCACCCTGCAACAGACGCAGCCTGCGGCGACAGAAGCGAGTGGCGCGCGATGACCGTGACAGCTGCCCTGCGGGCATCGGTCGTCATCCCCGCCCACGACGAGGCGTCGGTGATCCAGCGCCTTCTCGACGAGCTCACGAGCGGCACAAGGCCTTCCGATGAAACGACGCCCCTCGATCTCGAGATCGTGGTCGCGTGCAACGGCTGCTCGGACGGGACGGCACGTCTCGTGCGAGAGCGCTACCCCGATGTCGCAGTGGTCGAGACGCCGGTGGCGAGCAAGGCGATCGCACTCGACCTCGGCGATCGCACCGCGACGACGTTTCCCCGGCTCTACGTCGACGCCGACGTCTACATCGACCGCCGCTCGGTTGCCGACCTGGTGCGAGCGGTCAACCGCCCCGGAGTGCTTGCCGCGGCGCCCGAGCGAGTGCTCGAACTCGACGGGTCCGACGTGCTCGTGAGGTGGTACCACGCCGTCTGGGAACTGCTCCCAGCCGTCCGGACGGGCCTCTACGGTCGGGGCGTGATCGTGGTGAGTCGCGAGGGACATGGCCACGTCTCCCAACGTCAGGACGTCATGGGCGATGACCTGCTCGTCCACCACTCGTTCACTCCGGAGGAGCGTGTGATCGTCTCCACGGCGACGTCCCACGTGTGGGCCCCGACGCGTGTCCAGTACCTCGTCCGCCGCCGGACTCGCGGCGCTTACGGGAATCACCAGCTGGCGAGCCTGCTCGGAAAGGAGACCACGACGGGACGAGAATCCTTTGCGTTCGTCACCGACCTGCTCATCGCCGAGCCGTCGATGTTCCCGAAGGTCGTCACGTTCGTCGCCGTCACCGGCTGGTGCCGTCTGGCGGCGTTGCGGGCGCGACGCAGCAAGGGCGGTGTCGCGTGGCTCCGCGACGACAGCAGCCGCCTGAGAACGGAGCATTGATGGCCCCGACGGCCAACGTCGCGACGAGCACCCTTGTCGCGCACGGCACCAAGTTGACCGCACTGGCTCAGATCGCCACCCAGGGCAGTCGCCTGCTGACCAACATCGTCCTCGCTCGTCTCCTCGTCCCCGACGACTTCGGCGTCGTCGCGATCGCCCTCGTCATCACGATGCTCATGGACCAGTTCAAGGATGCCGGAACCGGCTCGGCGCTCATCCAGCAGGAGACGATCAGCGACTCGCTGACCAATGCCGTCTTCCGGCTGAACATCGCGATCGGCCTGGTGATGACGCTGGCCGTCTTCTTCCTTGCCGCCCCACTCAGCAGCCTCCTCGGGAGCACGTCGGCGACCCCGTTCCTGCAGGCGATGTCGTCGGTCGTGATCATCGGCTCCCTGGGCCACGTCCACAACTCGCTGCTCCGACGTGAGCTGCGGTTCGGGGACGCCGCATGGGTCACGACGATCTCGGCGCTGACCAATGCCGTGGTCGCCATCGGCGCCGCCCTGATCGGTATGGGCGCCTGGGCCCTTGTCCTCGGGGCCGTCACCAGCACGGCCGCCGGAACCGTCACGTCGTGGCGGCTGAGCCGTTGGCGGCCGTCGCGGTCGGCGGACTACCGCAGCCTGCGCGGCATCATGGGTTACAGCCTCAACCTCTTCGGCTCCAACCTGATGTACTTCGCGTTCACCCAGGCCGACAAGGTCCTGATCAGCCGAGCGCTCGGCACCGCTCCGCTCGGTGCTTATGCCTTGGCGCAGCGTACGGTCATGAACCCCATGCAGTCGGTCGGCAGCGTCGTCAGCGAGGTCGTCTTCCCGGCCTTCTCACGCCGCCAGGACGACAACGCGGCCGTCGCGGCAGGCTTTCGCCGGATGAGCAGGGTCGTGGCGCTCGTGACCTTTCCGGCCATGGCGGGGATGGCCGCGGTCGCGGATCCCCTGGTGCCGGTGCTCTTCGGTGAGCAGTGGCGCGACCTGATCCCCCTCGTCTGGGTCCTCGGACCGCTGGCCGCCGTCATGTCGGTGACCTCCAACTCCAGCCAGCTCCTGATGGCGAAGGGCCAGACGCGGTGGATCTTGCGGTGGGGAATCCTCTACGGCGTTCTCGTCATCGGCGCCGAGATCGTCGGCCTGCGCTGGGGCGTGGTCGGCGTCGCCTCGGCGTACGCACTCAGCACCCTGGTTCTGACCCCCTTCGGACTCGCACTCGCCTTCCACTTCATCGACCTGCGCCTGCGAACGTTCCTGCGCGACCTCGTCGTCCAGGCCGCGCTCACCATCGCCATGGTCGGGGCCGTCGTCGCGTCCAACACGCTGACCCGAGGAGCGGGCTGGTCCGACATCGCCGTACTGGCGACGGGGATGGCCGTCGGGACGGTCACGTATGTCGGGCTCGTTGCCCTGGTCAGACCTCCGGCGCTCCCTGAGGCGATCGCGGCCCTGAAGTCCCGACGACCGACATGAGCGGCACCGGTCCCGACACGGAGATTCATGGTCGGGTCGAGGTGTCGGTCATCGTTCCTGTCTTCAACGCCGCTGCCCACATCGCGGAGCAGCTCGAGGCCCTTGCTCGTCAGACTTTTCCCGGTCGATGGGAGGTCGTCCTCGCCGACAACGGGTCCACCGACGCCTCGATGGACATCGCCAGATGCCGCGAGGACGTGCTCGACCTGCGCATCGTCGACGCCTCTGATCGCGGGGGCCCGGGTCACGCCCGGAACGTCGGGGCCGCGGCAGCCCGCGGCGAGTGGCTCGCCTTCTGCGATGCCGACGACGTCGTCGAGCCCGGGTGGCTCGCCGCACTGCATGCCAGCCGTGGGCACGCTGACCTCGTTGCCGGTGCGATTCGGGTCGACACCCTCAACACGCCGGCCATGGCGCACGCCCGGGGAGGTGCGGCGCTCGTCGACCGCCTGCCCGATGGACCTGCTGGCTTTCTGCCGTACGCACCGTCGGGCAACCTGCTCGTAAGACGTGAGCTGTTCCAGCAGCTCGGCGGATGGGACGAGACTCTCCGGCACTGCGAGGACGTGGACTTCTCGTGGCGCGCGCAGCTGGCCGGGCACACCCTCGCCGTCGCCCCCGGTGCGGTCCTGCACTACCGCTTCCGCGGCACCCCCCTCGGCGTCTACCACCAGACCCGCCGCTACAAGGCGGCGGAGGCCGTGCTCTACCGACGCTTCCGCGGCGCCGGGGCACGCCGTCGCCCGGCACGGCGTGCCCTGCGAACCGTGTGGTGGCTGCTGTCCCGGAGCCCCTACGTCGTCCTCGGGGAGGAGCGACGCTACCTCTGGTTCACGCTTCTGGGCGAAGCCGTCGGCCACGTCGAGGGAAGCGTCGACCAACGCGTCCTCTACCTCTAGGCGGTGGCCACAGAGACCCGGACAGCCGCGCTCACGCACACCGAACCGCGACCGACAACCACCAGGAGGACAGATGACACTCGTCTCGATCGGCCTGCCCGTCTACAACGGGGAGAAGTACCTCTCGGAGGCGCTGTCGTCCGCCGTGGCACAGACGCACCAGCCCTTGGAGATCGTCGTCAGTGACAACGGGTCCACCGACGCGACCGAGGAGATCTGCCGCGAGTTCGCCGCGACGTACGAGCAGGTCCGCTACCACCGGCACGAGGTGAACCGAGGTGCCGCCTTCAACCACAACTACGTCGTGCACCAGGCCAAGGGCGAGTACTTCCGCTGGTACTCGTACGACGACCGCCTCGATCCGGCCTGCATCTCGGCCTGCGTGGGGGCGCTCGACGCCGACCCGGGCGCGGTGCTGGCTTGGCCCCAGACCTATGTCATCGACGAAACCGGCGAGGTGACCTCGGAGTACCGCAACGACCTCGCTGCCCCGGAGGGGCCGGCGAGCGTCCGCTTGAGCTCGCTGCTCGGACGGCCGACGCACGAGAGCCTCCTGCACATGTGCTACCCGATCTACGGCCTCATGCGCACGGAGGTCCTGCGTTCGACCCGGTTGTTGCAGAACATCAACGCCGGAGACGACGTGCTGCTCGTCGAGCTCGCGCTGCGGGGACGGTGGGTGCACGTTCCGGAGCGGCTCTTCTACAACCGCCGACACGCCGAGTCATCGGTGCCGGGTCGGACCCCCGAGCAGATCGCGGCGTGGTTCGACCCGGCACGCGGCACGGCATTCCCCATGCCGCAGTCGGCCCTGCTGCGAGGGTACCTGCGGGCCATCGCGGAGGCCTCCCTCCCGACGGAGGAGCGGCTCCGGTGCCTGCGAGTGGTTGCGGGGTGGGTTGCCGCGGAGCGTCGCTGGCGAGTCATCGGAGGAGAGGTCCGGATCCGAGGCGAGCAGCGCGTGCGACGGCTCCTCTGAGTAGGAGCCGCGGCCGCGCCCACGCCGTCTCGGAGCCGTCTCGGAGCCGTCCCGGCCCCACCGGGCCGCTCAGAGCGCCACGATCCCGGGGTGGATCCCGAGCCCCCGCAGCTCCAGACGGATCTCCTCGAGGTAGACCGGGTTCATCACCACGACCAGGTCGGGCGCGCTCCCCACCAGTTCCCCCGGACCGACGATCCGCTGACCGGTACCCGGCATGAAGTGTCCGTGCTTGTGCGGGTTGATGTCGACGACCCGACTGATCCCCGAGATGCCCGCCAGGTGCGCCAAGAACCCTGCTGGCTTCGACCCGGAGCCCCAGAGGACCACATCGCGACCGCGTCGGACCTCTTGGCCGACGATCCCGCGCCAGTGGGCCACTGCCCCGTCCACCTGCTCGGTGAATCGAGTTGCAGCGCGCTCCAGCCCCTCGACCCACTCATGTGAAGGCTCGAGGATTGGCACATCGCCGACGCGCGCGGTGATGAGGACGTACTGGGCGCCGTACACGACGTCCACCGACTCGACACGGAACCCGCATCGCTCGAACAGCGCCCGCAGCGAGTCGCCTGTGAAATAGCCACAGTGCTCGTAGTAGACGTCCCAGAAGGCGCCCTCGTGGAGGATGCGCCACGTGTCCGGGACCTCGACCAGGACGCGGCCCGGGGGCCCGCCACCTGCCGTCAGCGCGGTGCGTACGGCCGTGAGCAGGGAGACGGGATCCGCCACGTGCTCCAGGACGTGGCGCATGACGACACCGCGGCAGTCCGCCGGCAGCTGGGATCCCGGCCCGAAGGTCTCGGCGCGCCACTCGACGGCCCCTCCGGAGTCGTCGCCGACACGATCGAGGCGGAGTGTGGGGTCCAGGGCCACGACTCGAGCTGCCCCGGCACCGACCAACAGTCGACTGAATTCGCCACGACCACAACCGATTTCGACGAGACAGCCACCCTGCGCTCGTGCGTCCGCGACCCAGCGGCGCGCGAGGTCTTCGGCGTATCGTCGGAACGTGCCCGAGAACGCCTGGGAGTCCTCGAAGGCCGCTGCGCGATCGGCGAGGCCCTGGTCGAACGCCCGGTTGGCGAGATGCCCGCACCACGTACACAACCGCAGGTCGATCTCTCCAGTAGCGATGGACAGAGCCTCCTGCCGCGTCGCGAGGAGCACGGTGCTGCTGGCCGGAACCGACGTGAGCCGGTGGACGGGTGTGCCTCCAGGCCTGCCGCACACAAGGCAGACGTCGCGCGTCCGCGAGCGCGTCCCACCGTCCGGGCCCACGGTGGAGTCCTGCCGTGGCGTCACCGCTGCGACGGGGGTGGCGGCCCGGGGAGCAGCCGGGTCAGGCCTCGGGTTCGGCACCCGGTGTCCCACCCACGGTGAGCAGTGCCTTGTCGACGAAGAACGCCTCGGCGTAGGCCGACCTGCACTCGACGCCGCGGACCCGCATGAGGCCGAGGAACAGCTCCTCGCCCCACCAGTCGCGCTCGGTCTGTGACGGGTAGGCGGTGGCGAGCAGCTCGACCTTCCGCCGCGCCACCTCTGGCGTGACCGGGACGTAGTGGGTCGGCCGACCGAGGTCTCCGTCCCATTTCGGGATCTCGTAACGCAGGACCAGGGCGTCGCGCCACACCGTGGTGACCAGGGAACCGAGGAGCCGGTGATCCTGATGGGCGTCATCCACCCGGGGCGCGAGGATGAGGTCGGGGCGCACTCTCGTCGCCACGGACTCCAGGATCGCCTTCACCTCGGCCCAGTGGGCGGGCAGCCGTCCGTCAGGCAGCGAATGGGTCACGAGCTCCTCGAGGGAGCCCCCGAGGAACAGCTCCGCCGCCCGCGCCGCCTCCTCGTGCCGCTCCGCGGTACCGGACAGCACGACGTTGTGCACCCGCGCCCGTCGCGTGGCAGCGAGCTCCAACAGCGTCGCCCCACAGCCGATCTCGATGTCATCGGGATGGGCTGCGATACACAGGACCCGAAGGGGTCCGTGGGGCAGCGACAAGGGAACCATCACGACGACGTGGCGTCGAGCGATCCCACCGACTCCGGGTGCTTCCAGAGCATCCACGGCCCCTGACCCGCCCGGTGGAGTTCCTCGAGGTAGGTGCGTTCCTTGAGCGTGTCCATCGGCGCCCAGAAACCTCGGTACGGGATGGCCATCATGCGTCCATCCGCCGCCGACCGCGCACACCCGTGCCCCACGAGGTCCTCACCTTCGTCTATGTAGTCGAAGATCTCCTGTCGGAGGGTGAAGAACCCTCCGTTGATCCAGAGCGGTAGATCGGCGGCGGACTGGAAACCCTTGACCTGCCCGGTCTCCTCGTCGACGTGGACGACGTGGAAGGACGCCTGGGGCTTGACCGCCAGCAAAGACCCGACCGCGTCGCTCGCCTTGAAGCGGTCGACCACGTGGTCCAGCGGCGCGTTCGTCAACACATCGCCGTAGTTGGCAAGGAACATCTCGTCACCCTCGAGATACGGCCTTGCTCTGCGGAGCCGCTCGCCGATCTCGGTGCGGTCGCCGGTGTCGATGAACGTGATCTTCCAGTCGCTCGTATCCGTGTCGAGCAGCTCGATGTCGCGTCCCCCGTCGCGGAACACGAAGTCGTTCGAGCCGGTCTCCTCGTAGTGCAGGAAGTAGTCCTTGACCGCCTGAGCTCCATAGCCGAGGCACAGGATGAACTCCGTGTGACCGAAGTACGCGTAGTAGCGCATGATGTGCCACAGCACGGGGCGGTCACCGATGGGCGTCATGGGTTTCGGGGCCGACTCGGACCCTGACCGCATCCGCATTCCGTACCCACCGCAGAACAGCACCACCTTCATCGTCCGCTCCTTCAGAAGATCTCGAGGTGTGGCAACGGAACGACGAGCTGGGCACCCCACTCGCGTGTGTACGCGAGTTGCTCGGCGATCTCGGTGCGAAGGTTCCAGGGCAGGATGAGGATGTAGTCCGGCCGCTCCTGCTCGAGCCGCTCGGGCGCGTGGATCGGGATTCGTGTACCGGGCAACAGCATCCCCTGCTTCATCGGGTTGCGATCGACGGTGAAGCGGAGCTGGTCGGTCCGGACACCACAGTGGTTGAGCAGGGTGTTCCCCTTGCCCGGCGCGCCGTATCCCGCGACCGTGGCGCCCTTGCGGGAGCACTCCACGAGGAACTCCACCAGGTCATTGCGTGCAGCCGCTACGGCCTCGGAGAACCCGATATGGCCTTCGAGCGTGTGCAACCCGGCCTCTGCCTCCGCTGCGAGAACCTCGGCGACCCGCTCGCTCGGCGCATCCGCGCTCTCGATCGGCATCGACCACGTCCGGAGCGATCCACCGTGAGTGGTCAACTCCTCGACGTCGACGACCCGGAGTCCAGCAGCCTCCAGGACGCATTGGGTGGTCAGCAGCGAGAGATAGGAGAAGTGCTCGTGGTAGATGGTGTCGTACTCCCGCCCCTCGATCAGGCGCAGGAGGTGCGGGATCTCGATGGTCAGCGTGCCGTCGTCGGCCAGCAGAGCCCGCAGCCCCTTGGCGAAGTCGACGATGTCGGGAACGTGGGCGAAGACGTTGTTGGCCACCACGAGGTCGGCCTGTCCGTGGGTGGTCGCGAACTCCCTGCCGGTGCGCTCGCCGAGAAAGGCGACGGTGGTGTCGATCCCCTTGGCGCGCGCTGCCTCGGCGACGTTGGCGGCGGGCTCGATGCCCGCCGAGCGAATACCTGCGGCCACTGCGTGCTGCAGGAGGTAGCCGTCGTTGCTCGCGACCTCGACGATGAAGGAGCTACCGTCCAGGGACAGCCGCTTCCGTGCCAGGTCGACGTAGTCCTTGGCGTGTTGCACCCAAGAGGTGCTGTACGACGAGAAGTAGGCGTAGTCGGTGAAGATGTCCTCCGCGGCCACGTAGGTCGGAAGCTGGACGAGCAGACACTCCTCGCAGACCCGGACGTGCAGCGGGTAGAACATCTCACCGGCGTCAGCCGCCTCGCCGGCCACGTAGCTCTCGCACGGTGGCGACATCCCGAGGTCGACGAAGGTGACGGTCAGCTCGTGGCCGCAGAGACGGCACTGTGGCGTGCTCACGCGTGACTCACTCCAACCGTGTCGAGGTGCAGGTCGGGAGACATCACGCCGAGTTCCATGAGCTGGCGCACCCGTTCGAGGCGGACGAAGCGTGGCCCCTCGAAGTCCTCCACGGACAGTCCGCGCTGACTCATGTCGGTCGCGAGCTCCCTGATGCCTTTGTCGATCGACCACTGCGGGTCGAAGTCGAGGACGTCGTGGATCTTGGAGAAGTCCACGCGGTAGTCGCGAACGTCTGCACCGGCACCCTCGGCGAAGGTGACCCCGCAACCCATGATCGCCGAGACCTGGTTCGCGATGTCACGAACCTGGACGACGTCGCGGTCGACGCCAACGTTGAACGCCTCGTCGTGGACCTTCTCGCGGGGCGCCTGCAGCGCGGCGAGCACAGCACGTGAGATGTCCTCGATGTGTACGAGAGGTCGCCAGGGCGAGCCATCGCTTTGAAGCCGCACCTCACCGCGACAGAACGCTGTGCCGGTGAGGTTGTTGACGACGATGTCGGCGCGCAGCCGCGGCGAGGAGCCGTAAGCCGTCGCGTTGCGCATGTACGTCGGGCTGAAGTCGTCGTCGGCGAGGGCCGACAGTCCCTGTTCCGCGCGGACCTTGCTCTCCCCGTAGGGCGTGACGGGTTGGAACGCTGCGTCCTCGGCGAGCGCCACCGAGCCTCCCGAGCCGTACAACGAGCACGAGGAGGCGAAGACGAAACGGCCCACGCCGGCCGCCTTGGCGGCCCTGGCGACGTGGAGGGTTCCCTCGGTGTTGATGCCGAAGGTGACTCCGGGGTCCAGATGCCCGATCGGGTCGTTGGAGATCGCCGCGAGGTGGATGACGGCATCGAATCCCTCGAGCATGCCCGGCGTCACGTCCCGGACGTCCGCGGTGAGGCTGGTGCCGACATCCGGCATCGACCCGAAGTCGCAGCCGTCGTACCAGCCGGCGTCGAGGCCGACGACCTCGTGTCCGGCCCGCCGGAGGAACGGGGCGAGAACGGTCCCGATGTACCCCCGGTCCCCTGTGACAAGGATCCGCATCATGATGTCTCCCCTTCCCCGGTGACGGTCGGACGGACAGGTCGCACCCAGGCCTCACGGAAGAACGCATAGTCCTTGCGCGGGCACAGGTAGTGGTACTCGCCGCCGCAGACCACTCCGTCGAGGATGAGGCTCGGCGTCCTGGTCGTGAGCATTCGCCCGGTCTTCTCGTCGATCAGTCGTTCCACGCGCTTGACCACCTGGGCGCGCTGGCCGCAGTAGCGCAGCATCTCGCGGTCGAACCAGAGACCGCGGTTGCGCTGGTTGGTGTCGAGCTCGTCCATGACCTGCGACCTGCTCTTGATCTCCACCCAGTCACCCGGCTGCAGGTCGAGGGACACCAGGTCCGGCTTGTCCGCTCGCCCCCGGACGACCGGCAGCTCCTCCCCGCCACGAATCTGGGCCCAGCCGGGCAGCCGGTGCCGAGAGAACCGCTGGTAGCGGTCGAGGAACGCGATACCCATGGCCTTGAGCACGAGCGGCAGGGGTGCGTTCCTCGTTCTGATGTCCGTGACCCAGTGACGCATCCCCGTTCGCGGCCGGCTGGCATCGAGGAGCTGTGTGGCTTGGCAGCGGTAGTGGGCGTCGTCCTGCATCGTGTGCTCCGCGAGGACGGCTTGCGCGTCCGTGACCGCACGGCCCTGCGCACCGTGGCCGGCGTCGGAGACAACGGTCACGTCAGCCGCCTCGCGGCCGGTGCCACGCTGACCCGGGTTTACGGGGACGCCCTCCGGAGCAACCCGCTCCAGCCACTCCTCTTTGAAGAACAGGAGGCAGCCGGCCTGGCAGCCGCCGTGGGCCGACCCGTCGCAGCGCAGGCCCTCGAGGTGGACGGTGTCGGACATCTCGCGGCTGCAGCCCGTGATGTTGATGGTGTCGCAGGTCTTGTCGGCCCGGGCTGACACCGTGAAATCGCCGCCACAGAATCGAAGCATCTCCGGCATGAACGGAAGCCGGTCGGCGTCCCCGTGCTCGTCGAGCGTCGCCATGATGTCGCGGACCGGACGGATGCGGACCCGGTCCCCGCGACGTAGCTGCCTGCCGCCTGCACCGTCGGCAGGTGACTCGGATGTGTGCATGAATGGCCCCCCATTTGCGTCGAAAAGGTGCAGGTCGTCCGCAACGAGACATGACCCCCACCCACCACCTGCCCCATCAAGAGGCCCGCGGACGACGTCAACGTACCGCCGGGGCCGAGGCGGCGTGGTCGGAACCTGCAATTCGGCCGGGCGGGCCCCTCCCGGAACCCCGGCCCTGCGTCGGCACCTCAGGACTCTTCCGATTTCGTCCACGACCGTCCAGAACGCGAGGTACCGTCGAAATCGCCAGACCGGCGTTCGTGGCAAAGGGGTGGAGTGTGGATGCGTTCGACGTCCTCAAGGTGTGTCTGAGGCGCTGGTATGTCGGCGTACCCATCGTCCTGTTGGCTGCCGTGGTGGGAGTCGGACTCTCACAGGACCGCACGGTCGAGTACTCGGGCAGCTCGAGCATCGCGCTGATCTACGAGGCTTCCCCGGCGTCCAAGGCAAGTCCGGACAGCCCGATCTCTCGGAATCCGCTTGCAGGCAACGGTGGTTCGCTCCTGTATGAAGCCGTGTTGGCCGATCTCAACTCGCCGAGGACACAGCTCGAGCTCGCGGGTGACACCACCTCAGGCGTGCCCCAGACCGAGGCCTCGAACGGCTCCCGGTTCTCGGCATACGTCGTTCCGGACAAGCAGTCGATCACCGTCACTGCGTACGGCACGGACGCCAAGGCCGTTCGTGCGACTGTCGACCGCGTCATCGCCGCGACCGCCAAGAAGACGACCGAGATCCAGGACCGCGCCGGCGTGCCGAGGGATGGGCAGTTCACGACCTTCCTGACGATCGGGACTGAGCTGAGCATGCTGCCACCGGCCTCCGCGTCGAAACTCATCGCGGCGGTCGTGGGGGTCGGGATCCTCGCCGCTGCCGCACTGTCGATCCTCGTCGACCGGTTGATGACGCGTCGGCGCAAGTCACGCAAGCCAGCGTCCAGGCACGCTGCCACGGCTGCGGACGCCGAGGGGATCCCCACGGGGAACGCATCGGCGCCTTCTGTCACGGACCCACAGGATGAGACGCCTCAGCCGGCTCCGATCGTTGCCACCGCACCCTCCAACGTCGCCGAGGTCGCCGAGCCCACCGAGCCCACCGAGCCCACCGGTGCGGGGGGCGACGACATCTGGGAGACCGCCTCCGCGGCTAGCGGCGGGTCCTCGCGCACCTGACCATGCGACGAGTCTTGCACTGGGGGGTCATCGGACTCGCGCTGACCGTGTCGCTCATCATCCTCACGATGCTGGTGCAGGAGCGCGTGACCGTCACGTCCGCGATGACCGTCGGGGCCATGTCCCTGCTGCTGGCGGCGGCCGTGATCGGCGGTTTCGGCGTCGTCGATCGAAGCCCCGCAGCCGTTCTGACGCTGGTCTTCTTCGTCCTCTACCTCGTCCCCGAGAACTATGTCCTCGTCGGACCGCTCAAGTCGGTCGGCAACCCCGCCCTGCTCGGTGGCTTGGCGGCGCTGACCCTGTGGGGCGCCGGGCGGGTGCTGGCTCTGATCGTTGCGCGTCCGAGCCACCCGATCCGGTGGACGATCTTCGGCTACGTTGTGGTCTCGGGCGTCTCTTTGGCAGCCGCGATGATGCGGCCGGTCACCGCAGCGGAGGCCGCTGGCTCGACCCGGGCGATCTTCCCGCTCCTGGCGATGATCGGGATCGCCATTCTCGCGTGCGACGGCTTGGCCAGCGTCGGTGAGGTGAGCAAGGTGCTTCAGCGCATCGTCTGGGTCGGCGGCGGAGCCGCCCTCATCGGCATCATGGAGTTCTTCAGCGCCAGCTTCAACTACCGGACCGTGATGAAGGTCCCGATCTTCACGACGAACACGGAGATCATCAACGGACAGCGTTCGGGCTTCCAGCGTGTCGACGGGGCTGCGGCGCACCCGATCGAGTATGCCGTCGCCCTCGCGGCCCTCGTCCCCCTCGCCGTCCACTTCGCGATCCACGGCAAGACCCGCCGGGCCAGACATACGAGCATCGCGTCCCTCGCGCTCATCCTCGCGGTGGTCCCGATGACCGTCTCACGATCAGGCATCCTCGCCATCGTCGTCGGCCTGGTCGTGTACGGGGCGACGTTGGCGCCTCGCATGCGTTTCAACTTTGCCGTGCTCGGGGTCGCCGGCCTGCTGGCTTTCAGCTTCGTCGTCCCGGGCCTGCTGGGCACGATCCGGAGCCTCATCACGGTCGGCAGCG
The DNA here is from genome assembly GCF_007991735.1 of Terrabacter aerolatus. GTDB lineage: Bacteria > Actinomycetota > Actinomycetes > Actinomycetales > Dermatophilaceae > Terrabacter > Terrabacter aerolatus. The sequence continues at coordinate 35,857 of NZ_BJYX01000016.1, forward strand.
CAGACCCGAGCATCTCGGGGCGGACGGAGGACTACGCCAAGATTCCTTCGCTGCTCGACGGCCACTGGATCTTCGGCAGAGGTCTGGGCACCTTCCAACCCCTGCAGTACTTCTACCTCGACAACCAGTACCTCGGGTCGCTGATCGAAGGCGGCCTGCTCGTCCTGACCGCTCTCATCCTGCTCTACATCGCGGGCATGGGATGCGCCAGGGGCGCCAGGCGCCGGCTCACCGACGTGCATGAACGGAGCCTCTGCCAGGCCATGCTCGCCAGCGTCGCTGCGCTCGCGGCATCGTCCGGCACCTACGACGAGCTGAGTTTCTACCAGACCGGCTTCCTGCTCTTCCTGCTGCTCGGGTGCATCGGCGCCGTGTGGTCGTATGCGAAGGATCGAACCGCCGCGTCGGTCGGACCCCGTGCTCCGCAGAGCTCGGCGGATCGCCCGACCGAGGTCCTGAGCCGGATCCCGGCGTGACATCAGCCCGACGCGTCCCGCGGCAGGTCCTCGTCCGTGCCGCCAAGAGGGCCCAGCGAGCGCTGCGTCCCACGCCGCGGCTCTCCGACTGGGCCCCCCGGAGCATGCTCCGGCCTCCGTCGACGCCCGTACTGCGACCCCGCTTTCCGGTCGTCGACTTCCACAACCACCTCGGGCGCTGGCTCACCGCGTCGGATGAGTGGATGGTTGCCGACGTCGATGCGCTCGTGGAGCGGATGGACGAGCTCGGTGTCCAGACGATCGTCAACCTCGACGGACGGTCCGGCGACCTCGACGAGAACCTCGAGAGATACGACCGGCGCCATCCCGGCCGTTTTGTGACCTTCACCCACCTCAACTACCCCCTCCTGCTGGGCGAAGACCACGCTGCGGGCCTACGCATGCTCCGGCGAGCCTTCGACAACGGCGCCGGGGGCGTCAAGGTCTGGAAGGACCTGGGGTTGTCGGTGACCGACGCGAGCCGTGGACGCGTCGCTGTCGATGACCGACGTCTGGAACCGGTCTGGGCGGCCGCCGCGGACGCCGGCCGGCCAGTTCTGATCCATGTTGCCGAGCCGCGGGCGTTCTTCACCCGTCCCGATCGCCACAACGAGAGGGTGGAGGAGCTGCGACGGCACCCACGACTGCAACTCCACAGGTCAGGGACGCCGGACTTCGGGCAGCTGCTCGACGAGTTCCAGCGCGTCCTCGCCGGGTTCCGGGACACGACCTTCGTGGCGGCGCACCTGGCCAACTGGGGCGACGACCTGGCAGCGTGTGCCAGGCTGCTCGACGAGCACCCGAACCTCCACCTCGACACGTCCGCGCGGCTGGCCGAGCTGGGCCGCCAGCCGCGAGCGGCCGCCGCCTTCCTCACCCGGTACGCCGACCGGGTGCTCTTCGGCACCGACGCGTACCCGCCGTCTGCGGCCGAGATGCGGGTCTGGTTCCGCGCCCTGGAGACGGCCGACGAGTACTTCCCGTACACGAGCGGACAGCCCCTCCAAGGGCGCTGGCAGATCTATGGCCTGGAGCTGGACGATGACGTCCTGCGAAGCGTCTACGCGGAGAACGCGCGACGGATCCTGGGCCGGCCGTGAGCGAAGAACGCACACCGCGCTCGGCCCGAGAGCCGGGCCCCACCGTGTCACCTCGCTCACTCGGCCGCGATCTCGTGGTCAGCCTCGGATTCCTCACCTGGGCCGACGCCATCGACCACGAGATGTCCTGGTCGGCGGACCGGATGCTCGAGCGGGCCCTGGTGGACCCGGGCATCGCGCACGTGCTCGTGGCCGACCCCGTGCGGTCCGTCGCCTCTCTGCTGCGCCGGCACCCGATCGGGCGCGCCCAGGAGTTCCCCCGGGGCGCTGGTCGGACTCTCGTCCACCCCCTTCGGCTCAGGCGCCGTGATCCCGTCTCGGTCCGGGCCGCGGTCCGGGGATACGAGCGCCTCGACGCGTGGCTGGCGAAGCGGGCCGCCTCGGCCGGCCTTCGACGACCCGTTCTCGTGACGACACAGCCGATTCACGCGGCGTGCGCGGACCGGGACCGGTGGGCAGACGTCATCTACTACGGCTGGGACGACTGGGCCGCGTTCGAACCGTTCGGTGCGTGGTGGTCGACGATCGAGTGGGCGTACGCCGAGATCGCGCGTCGCGACGTCGCCGTCCTCGCCGTCTCGCAGCGCATCGTGGAGCGAATCGGCGCACCGCGCAGCAGCGTGGTCCCGAACGCCGTCGCGCGCGAGGACGTCGAAGGCGACGGAAGTTCGCCCCCGTGGTTCGCGGACCTACCCGGACCGGTCGCGCTGTACGCGGGAACGCTCGAGGAGCGTGTCGACGTCACCGCGGTGCTCGAGGCGGCTCGCGCCCTGCCGGACTGGACGTTCGTGCTCGTCGGCCACCTCGCGAGCCCCGGGCACTTTGCCGAGGTGGCCGCGCTCCCGAACGTGCATCTGCGGGGGCGTCAGCCACGCAGTGAGGTGCTCGCCATGATGGCCCGGGCAGACGTCTGCCTCGTGCCGCACCGGGACACGCCACTCACCCGGGCGATGAGCCCGCTGAAGATCTTCGAGTACGTGGCGGCGGGTGCGCACGTCGTGGCGACCGACCTGCCACCGATGCGTGGCATCAGTGACCAGTGCCTCCTCGTCGCTCCCGGCGAGGACTGGGCCGGGGCGATCCGCCACGCGGCGTCACGGCCTCGCCCCACCGCGTCCGAACGGGCGGAGTGGATCAGCAAGAACGACTGGGACGCGCGTTACGCCGTGTGGCGTCGTCACGTTCTCCATGACGACGGCATCGCCCGTTCGTAGGAGTCGATCAGCCGCGCCCCGGCCTGAGACCAGGACCAGGAGGGCGCCTCGTCGAGGACGGTCTGTCGCAGCCCCGTGAAGGCCACCACATCCCCCAAGGCGTCCTCCAGGTGCGCAGCCAGCTGCGCCGTCTCGCCGGTGCGATGCACCAGGCCCACACCGCCCGGCGCCCCGCTCGCGTCGGACACGAGCGGCACGACCCCGGACCCGATGGCCTCGTACACGGCGAGCGCACTGCCCTCGGTGAAGCTCGGATGCACGAGGACGTCGGCGCGAGCAAGCACCGACTCGACGTCGGGCCTGTGGCTGGTGTGCTCCACGCGCGGATCGGCGAACAGGGCCGCGAGGCGGTGGCGGACATCCGCGCGGACGTCACCGCAGAGCAGCAGGCGCGCACCTTCCGGCAGACGCGCCGAGGACCACGCCGCGGCCAGCACGTGGATCCCCTTGGCCGGCTCGCACCGGCCGACGAACACTGCGGTGGGCGGATCCAACGGCACCCGGTCGACCGACGGGCGGAAACGCGTCGGGTCGTAGCCGTAGGGGACCACGTCGACACGGACCGGGAACGGAGCCCTCTCGAAGCTGGCACGGGCCGCGGGCGATCCGACGAGCACGAGGTCGACGACAGCGAACTCCTCGTCCTCCAAGGCCACCGAGCGTGGGCTGGGGCGGTGGAAGTGGCCCGCGGGGGGCTGAAGTCCCATCTGCGCCCAGGCTGCCGCGGCTTGATCGATTGCCACCCGTGTGTACGGGCTCGGAGCCTCTCGCACGACGGCGGCTCCCACCGTTCGGGCTGCCAGGGCCGTGTGCAGCACGGCTCGCGGCCAACAGTGCACGACGTCCGGGCGTACCCGCCGGGTCACCCGGGCCGTGAAGCGGTCGTGCCAGTCGTGAGCCCGCTCGATCCCGACCATCCGGGGGCGGACGGGACCCATGGAGGACCAGACGGTGATTCCCGAGTCCGGGGGCAGGCTGCGCGCCACCCGGCTGCAGACGACGGTCACACGGGCACCGGCACCAGCGAGGGAGACCGCTTGGTTCCACGCCGTGGTCCCTATTCCAGGGCCACCGAGCGGGTGCGGGAAGCTCACCAGCACGTGCATGCCATGCCACCCCCTGCCGCTGGCCCTGCGGTCCAGATCCAAGAGCCGCGTTGGGACGATGATGCACGACGTCGGCGGTCTGGACTACCGAATGACGCAAGCGGGTGGCGCCCCCCCGTCATGAGGAGGGCACCACCCGTGGTTTCGACCCCGATCAACGGAGTGCGTCGTGTTTCCGCTCAGCCCTGACCGCAGAGGTTCACCGGCTGGCCGGTGGCCTCGCGGACGTTGCCGTTGCTCGTGAAGGCGGCCGTGCCTCCGGAGTTGGCGCGGTTGTCGCAGAGACCCCAGTGCTCCGCGTCGCCGAACTTGTTGCCGGTCACACGCAGGTTGGTGGCGTCGAGCATGAGCGTGTAACCGGCGCCGTTGAGCCAGTTGTTGGAGACCGTGATGTTACGGTCGCCGCCGTTGGCGTCCTCGAGGTAGATCACCGAGTTGTACATCGGCTTGTACGCGCCGGTGTCGAACGTGTTGCAGTCCACGGTGAGTCCGTCGACACCACGCACCTGCAGCCCGTCGTAGTGAGCGTCGCTCGGCACGTTCGGCGCGTGGATGTAGTTGTGCGACAGCGTGATGTTGGACGCCGGGCCACGGTCAGACGTGACGTGCAGGCCGTCCTCGGGGCTGTTGGAGATGTCGCTGTACTGCACCTTGGTCCCGACGGCGCCCGAGAACGCCATGCCGGTGGCGGTGACGTGGTCGATCGTTGAGTTGCGGCCGGTGACGAGGACCCCGCCGTCGACGCGAACGTTGCGGAGGGTCACGTTGTCGGCACTGATCTCCAGGCCACCGCTGATCGCAACGTTCTGGATCACCTGACCGTCGGTCGAGGCGTTGGTGATCGACGAGGACCCGAGGGAGCCGGAAGCTCCGGTGTTGCCCGTTCCGGGCTTGGCGCAGGAACCGGACGGGGCGGGCGGCGTCGAGGTCGGCGTCGAGGTCTGGGTCGGCGTCGAGGTCTGGGTCGGCGTCGAGGTCTGGGTCGGCGTCGAGGTCTGGGTCGGCGTCGAGGTGTGGGTCGGCGTACCGGTAGGCGTGGGTGTGGAGGAGGCTCCCGCCGGTCCGACCCAGAAGAAGCGACCGTTCTCGACCTTGACGTAGCCGGACCGCACCAGTTCCGCGGTCGCTGCCGAGAGCTCGGACGCCGCCTTGGGCGAGATGCGACTCCGCAGATCGCTTCCCATGGCAAGCAGCGTGTCGGCAGACACTCCGTCCTTGAGTGCCTTGTCGAGCTCGTCCATGGTCTCGGGCGAGACATGACCCTTGAGCGCTGCCTCCAGCTCTGTCGCGCTCTGCTGAGAGATCGCACCCGGTGCGGCCGCCTGGAGGAAGTCGACCGGGTTGCAGGCGGCGGTGGAGACGACGCCACCGGACAGGATCACAAGACCCGTGACGGTGCGAATGGTTCGAGTCCTGGCCACGCGGGCTAGGGCATTGAGGGACATAGGGGAACTCCTTGGAGGGAATCGCACCACGCGGAATGCAGTGCGACAGGGAGGGACTTCCGGTTTTCACGACCCAGCGTCGGCACGGGAGCCGATCGGACAGCCGGACGGCCGAAGGGAACGCGGCGAGTGTCACGTCACTGTCGAGGACTTGGCTTGCCTCGATCAGGCCGAGCGGGCTCAGCACCTTGGCATCGCGGAAGAGATCACAAAAACATCAAGACTGAGCAACAGAATTACAACAACGCTGCGGTGGTCTCGACGGTTCTTTATCATGCGGGCGCTCCCACTCCGGGTCAAGTCGAGCCGGCCCCCCGGAGTCGATCCATGCACCTTTATGTCCGCTTTGTGGGCATCTGAAGACCCGCTATACCGTGATAAATCGGGCACCAAATGTTTGCTGAGAATCTTGGCCCCACCACATCAGAGTGACCTGAGACCTCAAGCGCCACAGGGGGTGAGGGCTCGTCCGCGGGCGTCGACGTTGGCCCGCATCCTCGGCGCCTGACCCCGGGTGAAGGACGCCTTCGCCTCACACAGGCCCCAGTGTGCGTCGTCACCGAACGTGTTGCCGTCGAGGAGGACCCGGTCCCCGTCGAGCATGAGCGCGTAGCCGCCACCGTTGATCCAGTTGTCCGCGATGCGCACGTCCCGGACGCCGCCGTTGGCGTTCTCGAGGTAGATGGCCGCGTTGTACTGCGGTTTCCAGACCCCGAGGTCGTAGGTCGAACAGCTGATGACCAGGCGCTCGGCACCCCTCACCTGCGTGCCGTCGTAGTGCGCGTCGTAGGGAACGTCTGGCGCATGGACGTAGTTGTAGGCCAGTACGACATCCGAGACGGGTCCGCGATCAGAGGTGACGTGTATGCCGTCCTCGGCGCTGTCGCGGATCTGCGCGTACGAGACCGACACCTTGGAGGCGCCTGATATCGCGATTCCCCTGGCCGACACGTGCGTGAGAGTGGCCCGACGCCCCAACACGAGGACGTTGCCGGCGATGGAGACGTTGTCGACCACGACATCGTCACCTTCCACGGTCAGACCGCCCGACACCATCGCATTCTCGAGGTGCTGGCCGTCCGATAGGACGATGTTGGAGCCGGCCGGCTCCAGGGTCCCGGTCGCGCCGGTGTTGCTCGGCCCGGGCTTGAGGGCGCAGGGTCGCGGCGCTCCCTTTTCCGTGGTGGAGATCGGGGCCGAGCCAATGACCGGGGCACTGACAGGGGCGCTGCAGGCCGCTGCCGCGGTCACCACGAGAGTCAGCACGAGAGTCAGCACGAGAAGAGTACGCCCACACACGTTCGCCACCCCAGAACCTCCTCGGACCCCCCGCGGCCAGTCAACCCGGCTCGCCCGACGAGCATGTCACGTCGCGTCCGGCTCCGGAGTCGATCAGCGTGGGGCGTGGAAACGCTGCTGCGCGTCGAGGAGCCCCACGTCGATGAGCGCCTCCACGGCGTCGGCGCCCTCGTCGACGAGGAACGGCAGCACCTCGGTGCGCTCGGCCTTCGAGAAGTCCTTGAGCACGAAGTCGGCAGGGTCCTGGCGACCGGGCGGACGGCCGATGCCGAGGCGGACGCGGAGGTAGTCACGCGTGCCGATGGAGCGGGAGACCGAGCGCAGGCCGTTGTGGCCACCCTCGCCGCCGCCCAGCTTGAGCCGGACGAGCCCCGCGTCGATGTCGAGCTCGTCGTGGAGCACGATGACGCGCTCGGCCGGCACGTCGTAGTACTTCGAGAGGCCGGCGACGGCCGATCCCGACTCGTTCATGAACAGGGACGGCACCGCGAGGACGACCTTGGGACCGCCCACGCGCAGGCGCGCCTCGGCGACCCGGGCGCGGGCGGCCTTGTGCGCCTTGAGGGTCGCTCGGCCCCCGACGGCGCGGCCCGCGAGCTCGTCGACCGTCATCGCGCCGACGTTGTGCCGGTTGCCGGCGTAGCCGGGTCCGGGGTTGCCGAGCCCGACGACGAGCCAGGTGTCCATGGTGTCCTCGTGGTTGCGAGTGGGTGCGCGTGGTCGCGTCCGGCGGGTCGGGAGCAGTCCGACCCGATCGGGTCAGGGTGCGGGCACGGGCCCCGCCGAGCCGGAGCTCGGACGGGACCCGTGGACGCGTGTCGTGCGTGTCGGGGCGCTGGGTGCGCCGCGAAGGGAGGCTCAGGCCTCGTCGCCCTCGGCCTTGTCCTCGTCGCCCTCGGCGTTCTCGCCCTCGGCGGCCTCGGCGGCCTCCTCGTCGGACTCCTCGCGCTCGATGCCGGCCTCGGCCTCGGCGAGCTCGGCCTCGAGGGCCTCGGCGGAGATGGCCTGCGTCACGTTGACGACGAGGGCCTCCGGGTCGGTGACGAGCGTCGCGCCCTCGGGCAGCTCGACGGCGCCGGCGAGGATCTGCGTGCCGGCCTCGAGGCCCTCGACGGAGACGACGACGTTCTCGGGGATGCTCGTGGCCGGGGCCTCGACCTGGAGCGAGTTGTGGTCGAGCGTGACGACGGTCTCGGGAGCGGCCTCGCCCTCGAGGTGCACGGCGACGTCGACGGTGACCTTCTCGCCCTTGCGGACGACGACGAGGTCGACGTGGTCGATGACCGGCTTGATGGCGTCGCGCTGGACGTCCTTGGCGAGGGCGAGCTGCTCCTTGCCGTCGATGACGATGGTGAGCAGGGCGTTGGCCTGCTTGAGGGCCATCATCGTGTCGTGGCCGGGCAGCGAGATGTGCACGGGCTCGGTGCCGTGGCCGTACATGACGGCGGGGATGTTGCCGGCGCGGCGGATCTTGCGCGCGGCGCCCTTGCCGAAGTCGGTGCGCTTCTCGGCGACGAGCTTGGTGTTGTCGGACACGGGGGTCTCCTGGGTATCTCGGATGAGGCGATCTCTGGGTGGTCGGCCTCGACGCGGGACGACGCGCGGTGATCGGCAGTGACGGAGCAGGTCGGTCGTGTGGTCCGCACGCAGAGGCGAACCCGACCATGGAGCTCCACGTCAGGCCACCGCGTCGATCACGGACCTCGTCACGCCCTGCCGTGGCAGCCGTGCACCGTCCCTCGCCGAGGCAACTGCTCGATCTTACGGGACGCCGGCCCCGGGCACGAAATCCCGTTCCACCGCCGCGGTCACGGTGCCGGGCAGGGCTGGCTGAGCGGCCCGCCCTCGCCCGTCGCCCGGGGGCCCCGTGCCTCGTCGGCCCGCACGGCCACGAGGCCGGCGACGATGAGCACCCCACCGAGCAGCTGGACCGTCGTGGGCAGCTCGGCGAGCACGAGCCACGCGAAGAGCACGGCGAAGAGGACCTCGGTGAGCGCCACGAACGAGGCGACCTTCGCGCCGAGCAGGCGCACGGCGGCGATGCCCGTGACGTAGGCGAAGGCGGCGGCCACCAGCGCGATGACGAGCACGGGCACCCACCAGTCGACGACGACCCCACCGAGCGGGACGCGGGACGCCCCACGGCTCATGTCGAGCACCCCCACGAGCCCGGCCAGCCCGAGGGACAGCGCGCCGACGGCGAGACCGCCACCCGCGAGCGCGAGCGGCGGCACGTCGTCGTCGACGTGGTCGGCCAGCAGGAAGTAGAGAACGAGGCACACGGCGGCGCCGAGCCCCCAGAGCCCCCCGACCGGGCTGACGTGCGCGCCGCCGAGGACGTCGAGGACGAGGAGCAGGCCCGCCACGGCCAGGGCCACACCCGCGACCGTGAGGCGACGTGGTGTCTGGCGGTGGCGCAGCCAGAGCCAGCCGACGATGAGGACGGGCGCGAGGTACTCGAGCAGCAGCGCGACCCCGACGGAGAGGTGCGTCACGGCGTTGAAATAGGCGAGCTGGCAGCCCGCGACGCCGGTGAGGCCGTAGCCGACGACGACCCAGGCGTTGCGCCGCAGGGCCGCCCAGCGACCGCGCAGCGACCAGAGCGCCGGACCGAGCAGGACGAGCGCGGCGAGGGTGATCCGCATCGTCACGACGGCACCGGGAGACCAGCCACCGACGAGCAGGGACTTGCCGAAGGCTCCCGACGTGGCGAACGCGGCGGCCGACACGAGGGCCACGCCGAGCCCGACGAGGGGGTGACGGGCCCCGCGGGAGCTGGGCGCCGCCACGCCCGCTCCACCCGCCGAGGCCGGCGCGACCGTTGCCGGTGTGCCGACCTCGACCTGATCCGTCATGTCCGTCCTCACTGCTCCCGCATGGTCGGCCCCACCCCGTCGACCGGGCGTCCGGGATCCGACCGTCATCACCGAAACCGATTACAGTCCTGACAGTAGCGATCGCCACTGTCAGGAGTCAACGTGCTTTTCACCCATGACACCGATCTGGCCCTGACGGCCGCCGCCGCACTCGTCAACACGATGCCCGGCTCGGTGCCCGGCGACGACGCCCCCGACCGGCTCACGACGGTCGCCGAGCTCGAGGACCTCTACCGCGACCAAGGGTGGACGGGGCGGTTCGACCGCGACGCCGCCGAGCTCGAGGCGGTCCGCGCCCTGCGTCCCCGGCTGCGCGGCTTCTGGGAGCACGACGAGGCCGCGGTCGTGGGTCTCGTCAACGAGCTGCTGACCGAGGCCCGCGCCCTCCCGCAGCTCGTCGACCACGACGGCATCGGCTGGCACGTCCACGCAACCCCCGCGGGCGCGCCGCTCCCCCGGCGCATGGCCGTCGAGGCCGCCATCGCCGTCGTCGACGTCGTGCGCACCGGTGAGCTGGCCCGGCTGCGCGTCTGCGAGGCCGCCGACTGCGACGACGTCGTCGTCGACCTCTCCCGCAACCGATCGCGCCGCTTCTGCGAGGGCGGTTGCGCAGCCCGCGCCCACACGGCCGCCTACCGCGCCCGCCGCGCCGCGCACGCCTGAGGACCCCACCACGAGCGGAGGGCGTATGCCGTGGGCCCACGGCATACGCCCTCGTCGTGCGCGCGGCCGGATCAGGCCTTGCCGTCGAAGAGGCTCGTCACGGAGCCGTCCTCGAAGACCTCCCTGATCGCCATCGAGACGAGTGGCGCGATGGAGAGGACCTCGAGCTTGTCGAAGCGGCGGTCGTCGGGGATCGGGAGCGTGTTGGTGACGATGACCTCCTCGACCTTGCAGGCCTTGAGTCGGTCGACGGCCGGGCCCGAGAGGATCGCGTGCGTGGCGGCGATGATGACGCTCGCCGCGCCCTGGTCCATGAGCGCGTCGGCGGCCTTGGTGATGGTGCCGGCGGTGTCGATCATGTCGTCGACGAGCACGCAGGTGCGGCCCTTGATCTCACCGACGACGCGGTTGGCGACGACCTCGTTGGGCCGGTTGATGTCGCGCGTCTTGTGGATGAAGGCCAGCGGGGCGCCGCCGAGGCGCGAGCTCCAGTCCTCGGCGACCTTGATGCGGCCGGCGTCGGGCGAGACGACGGCGAGGTCGAGGTGGCCGTACTTCTTGCCGACGTAGTCGGCGAGGATCGGCATGGCCATGAGGTGGTCGACCGGACCGTCGAAGAAGCCCTGGATCTGGGCCGTGTGCAGGTCGATCGCCATGAGCCGGTCGGCGCCGGCCGTCTTGAAGAGGTCGGCCATGAGCCGGGCCGAGATCGGCTCGCGACCGCGGTGCTTCTTGTCCTGGCGGGCGTAGCCGTAGAAGGGCAGCACGACGGTGATGCGCTTGGCCGAGGCCCGCTTGAGCGCGTCGATCATGATGAGCTGCTCCATGATCCACTCGTTGATCGGAGCGGTGTGGCTCTGGATGACGAAGGCGTCGGAGCCGCGGACGGACTCCTCGTAGCGCACGTAGATCTCACCGTTGGCGAAGTCGTAGGCCGACGTGGGCACGAGGTCGGTGCCGAGCGCCGCGGAAACCTCTTGGGCGAGCTGCGGGTGCGCCCGGCCGGAGAAGACCATGAGGTGCTTCTCGGTCGTCTTGTTGATGCCGCTCATCGTCGGGCGTCCTTCGTGTCGGTGGTGGGCTGGTCGTTCTCGACCGCAGCCCCCGCGACGGCCGGGAGCTCGGCATCGGTCTCCGCGGCGGACTCGGACGACAGCACTGCGGCGGCCTCGGTCGCGGTGCCGGGACGGCGCCTCGCCACCCAGCCCTCGACGTTGCGCTGCGGGGCTCTGCTGATCCCGAGCTCTCCAGCCCCGATGTCACGGGTCACGGCGGATCCGGCTGCTACGTAAGCACCGTCAGCGATCGTCACCGGCGCGACGAGCACCGAGTCGCTGCCCACGAAACTGTGCGCGCCGACCGTGGTGTGCGACTTGGCGACGCCGTCGTAGTTGGCGAAGATCGTGCCGGCACCGATGTTCGCGCCTGCGCCGATCGTCGCGTCACCGCAATAGGTCAGGTGTGGGACTTTCGCACCCTCGCCGATGACGGCGTTCTTCGTCTCGACGAAGCCGCCGATCTTCCCCCGTGCCCCGAGCCTGGTGCCCGGACGGAGGTAGGAGAAGGGGCCGACGGAGGCGCCCACGCCGACTACGGCGAGCGTGGCCTGGGTCCGCACCACGGACGCCGAGTCGCCCACCTCGCAGTCGGTCAGCGTCGTGTCCGGGCCGATGACACAGTCCGAGCCGATCGTCGTCGCACCGTGCAGCTGCGTGTTCGGGTGAACCACCGTGTCAGGTCCGATCGTGACGTCGGCGTCGATCCAGGTCGCGGCCGGATCGATGACGATGGCACCGTCACGCATGGCCTGCTCGACGGTCCTGCGGTTGTGCTCGACGCCGAGGCGGGCGAGCTGCACCTTGTCGTTGACGCCCTCGGTCTGCCAGACGTCGTCGACGAGATCCGCACGGACACCGAGTCCCTGGCGCCGCGCGATGGCCACGACATCGGTGAGGTACATCTCGCCCTGTGCGTTGTCGCTCTCGACCTGGTCGATCGCTTCCCTGAGGAACTCGGCGTCGAAGGCGTATATCCCGCTGTTGACCTCGGTGATCGATCGCTGCTCGGGCGTCGCGTCCTTCTGCTCGACAATGGCCTCGACGACGCCGTCCGCCCCCCGGATGATCCGTCCGTAGCCGGTGGGGTCGGCGAGGGCCGCCGTGATCATCGTGATGGCGTCGCCACCCTCGACATGCATCGCGGTCAGCTCGAGAATGGTCTCCGACGCGAGCAGCGGCACGTCTCCGTAGGTGACGACGACGGTGCCCGTGAGCCCTTCGGGCAGCGCCTGCAGTGCGCAGGCCACGGCACGCCCGGTTCCCTTGACCTCGTCCTGATCGACGATGATGACGTCCTCGTCGAGCGCCGAGACATGCTCGGCGACACGCTCGCGCTGATGCCGCACGACGACCGCGAGGCGTTCCGGAGAGGCCCCACGCGCGGCGCGGATCGCGTGACCGACGAGGCTCCGACCACCGATCGTGTGCAGCACCTTCGGGGTCGTGGACTTCATGCGTGTGCCCTCACCGGCGGCAAGGACGATCACGGCGGTCGGCCGCGGATCGCTCACGGGCGCAGCTCCTTATGGATCGGGTGCCTCGGGTGGAAATGTCCCGAGCGGCTCGCTCGTCACGCGCCGGCAGTCACTCTACTCGCGAGCCCTTCGGCCGCACCGACGCCCGGAAGTCGACGAGTGACGTCCTTCACACGCGCCTCTAGGCGTCGTGGACCCCATGGTGATTGCCGACAACCATCGCCGATGACCCTGCACGGGACATGGCTCCCCGGGCAGGAGTCGAACCTGCGTCGCTTGTCCTGATTCAAAGTCAGGCGGGCCCTACCGGCAGACCAACCGGGGAACGTCCCAGCGCCGTCAGCATTCGGGACGTGCACAGGGTAGTGCAGGGTCACCCGGATCGGGGCGGCGCGCCCCACAGCGCCCCCTCACACGGGACGGCCTCGTCCTGACCGCCCTGCGGACCGGTCAGGACGAGGCCGTCCGGCTGACGGTGTACTCGCTCTGCATCGGAAACATCCCGCCGTGGTACCGGTGGTCGAGCACCTGGAAGCCGTGGGTGCGGAGCTGATCGTCCAGCCACTCGGTGCTGTAGCGGACGACGTGCAGGGGGACGATGAGATCGAAGGGCACGTAATCCTCGGGATTGAACGTCACCTCCGGGCAGTCATCCTCCACGTACGCGGTGAAGAACACCTTCCCGCCTGGACGGATCACCCGAGCGAACTCCGAGATGTAGCGTGCGACGTGGGCCGGGATGGCATTCGTGAACACTCCCCAGCAGTAGACGACGTCGATGCTCGCATCGGGCACGGGAAGCACGACCTCGGCACCGTCCACCGCCCCTTGCGGGTTGTAGAGCTCGCTCGCGATGTCGATGTGGCGGAAGCGGTACGACGGGTGCTCGCTCTCTAGGTGGGATACGCACCACTCGTAGAACTCGCGATTCGGTTCGATCCCGAGGTAGTCGACGTCGTCTCCGAACTCGATGAGCATTCCCGTGACGAGTCGACCGAGGCCACTACCGACGTCGAGGACGGCGGTGCCGGGCAGGTGACCCAACTGCGCACTCAGCCTCGTTGCCTCGACGACCGCGGACTGAACGTAGAAGTCGTCCAGGAGGAACACCGTCCCGCACAGATGATCTCGTAGACGTCGCGGCGGCATCCGTTGACCCCAGTGGACCGCTTCGGCGGGGCTCTCCCACTCGACCGCATTCGCCATGGCGGCCAGCTTGCGCGACGCCCGGGCCATGAGGGCACCCGCCCCACGGCGCAGTGACAGCCGGGCTGCGGTGTCGTTCTGCTGCATCGTCGCCATGTCCCCCATTCACCGGGCCCCCCAAGCCGCCCCCGCGGGTGGTGCCTGTCGAAAACGCTGGTCTTCAGCACGTGCCGATCACGCTACCCCGTTTGTCGTGCGACCGGACCGAGATCCGCGCGCATCGGCGACCGCGCTGCAGGCCGGGCCGACGAAGCGAACAACGAGCGGTCGGCTCGTGGTCCGATCCACTTCCGTCCGGGTCGGGGGATGCAGCCGACGTGGGCGCACTTCGAGGCGGGCCACCTCGCCGTCACGTAGCCACCCGTCGTCGCGGACGTGGTCGACGCCTGCTCGTCCCAGACCCTCGGCCCTGCACAATGGTGCCGTGACCGCCGACCGAGCCGACCGTTCCCGCCCGCGCTCCCGAATGACCGGACCGGAGCGACGCGAGCAGCTCATCGCCGTCGGCCGCAAGCTCTTCGCCGACAAGGGCTTCGAGGCCACGACCGTCGAGGAGGTGGCCGCCAAGGCCAACGTCTCCAAGCCGGTCGTCTACGAGCACTTCGGCGGCAAGGAGGGCCTCTACGCCGTCGTCGTCGACCGCGAGATCCAGGCCCTCATGGGCGGCATCAGCGCAGCCCTCGAGGAGCCCGAGGGTGCACGGGTCCTGCTCGAGCGGGCCACCCTTGCGCTCCTCGACTACATCGAGAACGACCCGGCGGGCTTCCGCATCCTCGTGCGCGACTCCCCGCCGGGGCAGTCGACGGGGTCGTTCGCAAGCGTGCTCGGCGACGTCGCCGTGCAGGTCGAGCACCTGCTCGGCGCCGAGTTCAAGCAGCGGGGCCTCGACCCGAAGTCCGCGCCGATCCACGCCCAGATGCTCGTCGGGATGGTGGCGCTGACCGGACAGTGGTGGCTCGACCGCCGTAAGTTCAAGAAGGACCAGGTGGCCGCTCACCTCGTCAACCTCGCCTGGAACGGCCTGTCGGGACTCGACCGGGCACCCCGGCTCGTCACCGTCCCCCACCGCTGACCCACCGGCCGAGCGCCTCCCGGCCGTGCCGGCCACTCCCCTCGTGACGGACGGACGGAACAGCCACTCGATCAGCGCCCCAGTCCGTCGCGCTGCGACGCGTACGGCGTCGCCAGCTGGGCGGTCAGTTGGCTCGTCGGGTGGGTCGGCAAGTCTCGGTCCAGGTTCGACCCCACGCGTCGGTGACGCGCACGAGGACCGCATGGGGACCGTCCGTGCCGGACTGGTCGAGCAGCACCTGACCGCGGCCTCCGGAGCACTGCACCGACCAAGCCCCCGCCTGCCCGCACGACCAGCTGGAGTTGCGCACGGTCAGGGCGCCAGAGCCGGACGCGTTGCTGACGCGCACCGTGAGCGAGCCGGCCACGCGACTGCGCACGCTCACCGACAGTCGCGCCGGGTCGCCCGCTGACACGAGTAGCACCGCCACCGCGGGTGCGCCGCCCCCCGGAGGCGGAGGCGGGGGTACCTGCGTCGTCGGGGGCGGAGCCGGGCTGGTGGGAGAAGGGGACGGCGATCCACCTGCCGGCACCGGGCCCGTCGACGGCCGGGTCGGGGTCGAGGTGCTCGAGCCGCCTCCCGGGCTCACGCTGGGACCCCCCGGCGGCCTTCCGGGCGAGGCCGTGCCGGCGACCCCGGGGCCTGCAGACCTGCCCACCGAAGCCGACGCCGCGGACGGCATCTCCGTCAGATCGGGCGCCGGATGGGTGGCCGTCGCACTCACCCTCCGGAGGGGGTCGTGAGTGGGTGAGGGCGCCCCGGTCGACGGGTCCGCCGTTCGGGACGACGCGGACGTCGGGCCGGACGCCGGGTTCGGCCGGTTCGCGCCCGGCACCGCAGACGAGGTGACGGAGAGTGATGGCACCGACGCCGCGGACGGGACGGCGCCAGAAGTGGCCGGGAACGCGAGGGCGCCCGCCACCGCTGCCGTAACGGCGAGACCAGCGACCAGGGCCGTCACCTGGCTGGCGACCTCCGCGACGACCCCGACACCTGACGCACCTGACGCACCCGACGCACCCGACGCACCCGACGCACCCGACGCGGCCGGGCCGGCCGGGCCGGCCGGGCCGGCCGGCGGAGCGTTCGAGGTCACCGCGGCTCCCCCGGACAACCCGGCGAACGCGGCGACGCCGACGAAGCCCGGCGTGCCGAGACCCGCCGCGAGCACCAGGGGCACGAGCAGGGCCGGGAAGCCCTCGTGGAGCAGGCGCAGGTCGTCGGCGATGGCCGCCGCGTGGGGACAGCCGGCCACGTGCGCCTCGGCCCGCTCGGTCTGGCGCTTCGGCAGGCGTCCTCGCACGAGGGCGCCGAGATGGTTGACCGTCCAGCGGCACTCGTCGGAGTCGGCGCCCGCGAGCCCGCGCTGGGCGCGGGCGTCGAGGTAGAGCGCCCGCAGCGACTCGCGCGCCCGCATCGCGCGGACGCTGACGGCGTTGGCGGTCATCCCGAGGGCGGGCGCGACTGCGCGCGGCGCCGCGCCCTCGACGGTGGTGTGCCACAGGACCCGCTGGTCCCGCTCGGAGAGGCCGGCGAAGGCCTGTCGCACCAGTGCGACCCCCTCCTCGTCCGCGGCGATGATCGCAAGGTGGTCCTCGTGCGGTGCAGCGAGCGCCTCGAGGTCGTCGGCCTCGGCGGGCACGACGCGCAGGTCACGGCGCCCCTGGTCGATGGCGACGGTGCGCACGGCGGACAGGAAGTAGGCGCGGAAGTTCTCGACGGGCCCTCGTCCTTCGCGGATGAGGCCGAGCACGCGGGCGGCGGCCTCGGCGACGACGTCCTCGGGAGCCGAGCGCCCCCGGTGACGCCCGGCGACGGCATACGCAGCAGGCAGGTGACGACGCCACAGCTCGCCAAACGCCTCGGCGGAGCCCTCCCGGGTGCGCAGGAGGAGGTGGGCGTCAGGGGACGAGGCCCACGCCTCGCTCGACCACAAGGTCGCGTCTGCCGACAACCCTTCGCCCTTCCACTGGCCCCGGTACGGGCCAGTCTGCCAAGCCGGGCGGCCGGCGTCGAGTCGAAGCGCGGCGCCCGCACCATCGGGACGAACCGGACGCGGCACAGTCCATCCCGAGCCGTGGGCACGAGCAGGTGGGCAGGTTCCGTCCTTCCGAATGGTCCCCTCCACGAAACCACGCGGAAGGACGAAACCTGGCGGCACCACCGAAGACAACCGAAGAGGTCACTCCCTCCCCTGACCAAGCGGGAGACCCCTGCGGTGGCGTCATCTGTATGACGTGCCAGGGCCCATTTCATGACACAGTTCTGCGAAATGGGGCGAAATGCCAGAAATTGGCGGAGTTTTTTTGCTGGCACGGGTCTCCCGGCGTCAACCAGACCCGCCCGTGACCGCCCTCAGAACACCTGTTGACCGCTCCGGTCAGACCTCTCGGCCATGATGGGCCGGTGACGAAGCGCTGGCTGTTCGCCGACCAGCTCGGCCCCCACTTCGACGTGGGCCGCGACGGCGTGCTGCTCGTCGAGAGCCGTCGGGCCTTGACCCAGCGTCCCTTCCACCGCCAGAAGCTGCACCTCGTCCTGTCGGCGCTGCGCCACCGGGCGGCCGAGCTCGGCGACTCCGCCGTGCTGCTGCGCACCGACACCTACACCGAGGCGCTACGCGAGCTCGGCGAGCCCGTCCGGGTCCACGAGCCGACGTCGTATGCCGCCGAGCGCCTCGTGCAACGGCTGCTCGAGTCCGGCATCGTCGAGTCGGTCGACCCGACACCGGGGTACAGCCTGGCCCGCACCGAGTTCGCCCGGTGGGCCGGCGACCGCCGGCAGCTGCGGATGGAGGACTTCTACCGCTTCCAGCGCCAGCGGCTCGACCTCCTCGTCGAGGGCGACCGCCCGGTCGGGGGACGGTGGTCGTTCGACGAGGACAACCGCGAGCCGCCGCCGCGGGGCGTCGACCACCTCGACGTGCCGCCGCCCTACCGACCGCGCGAGGACGACATCGATGCCGAGGTGCGCGACGACCTCGACCGGTGGACCCGCGACGGGGTCATCTCCCCCGTCGGCGACGACGGGCCACGGGTCTTCGCCGTGACGCGCCGCGAGGCACTCGCCGCGCTGGACCGCTTCGTGACGCACCGGCTCGGGGCTTTCGGACCCCACGAGGACGCGATGCTCCGCGGCGACTGGGCCATGGCGCACAGCCTCCTGTCGGTGCCGCTCAACCTCGGTCTGCTCGACCCGGTCGAGGTCGTCGACCGGGCGGCGCAGGCCTACCACGACGGCGACGTCCCCCTCGCGTCGGTCGAGGGCTTCGTCCGCCAGGTCATCGGCTGGCGCGAGTACGTCTGGCACCTCTACTGGCACTTCGGACCCACCTACCGTCGGCGCAACGCCCTGCAGGCGCGCACCCCGCTGCCGGACTGGTTCGACCACCTCGACGCCGACGCCGTCGAGGCCGCGTGCCTGCACGACGCGCTGGAGGGGGTGCGCGACCGCGGCTGGGTGCACCACATCCCACGGCTCATGGTGCTCGGCAACTGGGCCGCCCAGCGTGGCTATGACCCCGACGCCCTGACCGAGTGGTTCCAGTCGCGGTTCGTCGACGGCTACGACTGGGTCATGCCGGCCAACGTCGTCGGGATGAGCCAGCACGCCGACGGCGGGGCCATGGCGACCAAGCCGTACGTCTCGGGCGGGGCCTACCTCAACCGGATGAGCGACCACTGCGGCGGCTGCCGCTACGACCCGAAGAAGCGGGTCGGTGACGACGCCTGCCCCTTCACCGCGGGCTACTGGGCCTACCTCGACCGCAACGCCGGGCGGCTCGAGGGCAACCACCGGATGGCTCGGCCGCTCCAGCAGCGCCACCGTCTCGCCGACCTCGCCCAGGTCGTCGAGCAGGAGCGCCAGCGCGGCGACGCGCCACCCTGACCGACCCGTCAGCCGGGGGTGCGCGCGACGGCGAAGGTGCGGGTGAAGGGGAAGAGCACCCCGAACGACCTGCGGGGGTATGCCGTGTCGAGCTCCCGCTCGTAGTCCGCGACGAACCGCTCCTGCTCGTCGGCGTCGAGCACGCCCAGCACCGGGCGCAGGCCCGTGCCGCGGACCCACTCGAGCACCGGGTGCGGGGCGTCGACCTCGGCCGGGAGGACGTGCTGGTAGGTCGTCTGCCACACGTCGACCTCCGGGGCGAGGCCGAGCAGCAGGGCCGCGTAGGTCTCCGGGTGGGCGACGGCACGCGCGCGGTCGAGGCCGGGCTGCAGGTCGGCGGCGCGGGGGTGCCGCGCCGCCACCTCACGCATGAGCCGGTGCGACGGCGCGTCGAAGTTGGAGGGCACCTGCATCGCGAAGCTCCCGCCCGGCGCCAGGCTCTGGACCCACGTCGGGATGAGGCGCAGGTGGCCGGGCACCCACTGCAGGGTGGCGTTCGTGACGAGGACGTCGACGGGCGCACCGCACTCGGTGGGGTCCCAGTCCTCCGCGCTCGATTCGACCCACTCGACGCGACCGGCGGTGTCCTGGGCACGGGCCCGCTCGAGCATCTCGGGGGAGCTGTCGACCCCGACGACTCGCGCTCCGGGCCAGCGCTCGGCGAGACCCAGGGTCAGCTCACCCGGACCGCAGCCGAGGTCGACGACGAGCGTCGGGGCGGTCGCGTCGACGCGGGCGACGAGGTCGGCGAAGGGCCGACCGCGGTGTCCGGAGAACACGGCATACTGCCTCGGGTCCCAGGCGGCGTCCGTCGCGCGGGAGCCTGCCACCGGGTCCCCCGGGGCGGTGTCGCTCGCGGCACCGTCGGGTGGGATGGGTCGGTCGGGTGAGAGTGTCATGGCGTCCTCGGTTTCTTTCGATGTCAAGACTCTTGACGGCGACTAGGGTTGGGGCATGAGCGCCGACCGCAGGCCCGCCGACGACGTCGACGAGATCGTCGCGGCCTGGCGGCGGGAGCGACCGGACCTCGACGTCTCGCCGCTCGAGGTCCTCTCCCGGGTCTCGCGACTGGCGCGCCGGCTCGACCTGGCGCGTGGGTCGGCCTTCTCCGAGCACCTGCTCGACGGGTGGGCCTTCGACGTGCTCTCGGCCCTGCGCCGGGCGGGAGAGCCGTACGAGCTCTCGCCGGGGCAGCTCGTGCAGCAGACGCTCGTGACGTCGGGCACGATGACGAACCGCGTCGACCGCCTCGAGCGCAGTGGCTTCGTGGGGCGCCACCCCGACCCGGGCGACCGTCGTGGGGTGCTCGTGCGCCTCACCCCGGCCGGACGCGACGTCGTCGACTCGGCGATGGCCGACCTCATCGAGCAGGAGAAGTCGCTCCTGTCCGAGCTCTCGGCCGCCGACCGCGCGCAGCTGGCCGACCTGCTGCGCCGCATGCTCGCACCCCTGGAGACGCGGGAGACGCGGGAGACGCGCGAGACGCGCGAGACCCGATAGGTCGCCAGAGGCCCTGCACCTGGACGACGACCCGGCTCGATCACGACGCGGCCTGCTGGAACTCCAGCCGGTTGCCGACGGGGTCCGCGGTGTGGAAGCGGCGCAACCCGGGGATGGAGTCGTCCCACACGACGGCGGCGCCCGACGCCTCGACGACCCGTGCCAGCGCCTCGACGTCGGCGACGGCCACGCCCGGGTGCGCCTTGCGGGCGGGGGTGAAACCGTCCTCGATCCCGACGTGGATCTCGGCCGCTCCAGCCCGGAACCACGCACCGCCGCGGGCGCGGAGGCGCTCGGGTTTGGCCACCTCGGTCATGCCGAGCACCCCGACGTAGAAGGCGCGCATGGCGTCCTCACACCCGGCAGGACCGGACACCTGGACGTGGTGCAAGGTCATCTCCATGCAGCGAAAGTATCTTGATATCAAGATACTTTCAAGACCCCCACCCCGGCAACACACCGAGCAGCGGGCAACCCGCCGGCGCTGGAGCACGGTGGGTTGCAACGTGCTCGGTGTGTTGCGGGAGATGGGCCCAGGCGCGGGTCAGCCGACGACCTCGGCGGCCTCCAGCCACTCGAGCTCGAGCTCCTCGCGCTCGGTGACGACGGCCTGCAGCTTCGCGTTGAGGTCGGCCAGGGCGGCGGGGTCGGTGGCCTTCTCCGCCATGTCTCCGTGCAGGCGCTCCTCGCGGTCCTGCAGGCGCGAGAGCTGCTTCTCGACCCGGGCCATGACCTTGCGCGCCTCACGGACCTCGGCGGGGCTCGCCGTCGTCGTGGAGGCGACCGCGCCACCGGACCCGCCTGCACCACCACTCGAGGTCGGGGCCGATGTCGATGCCGATGCCGACGCGATGCGCGCGGTCTGGCTCGCGATGTCGGCCGCCCGGAGCCGGAGGTACTCCTCCACGCCGCCGGGCAGCTCGCGCACCTTGCCGTCGCCGAGGAGCGCCAGCTGCTTGTCGGCCACGCGCTCGAGCAGGTAGCGGTCGTGCGAGACGACGACGAGCGTGCCAGCCCAGCCGTCGAGGACGTCCTCGAGCGAGGTCAGGGTCTCGATGTCGAGGTCGTTGGTCGGCTCGTCGAGGATGAGGACGTTGGGCTCGGTGAGCAGCAGGCGGGTCAGCTGGAGTCGGCGTCGCTCGCCCCCGCTGAGATCGCCGACGCGCGACTGCTGTCGGCCGCCGGGGAAGCCGAGCCGCGTCGCGAGCTGGCTCGCACTGATCTCCTTGTCGCCCAGGGTCGTCCACTGCTTGACGTCCTCGATGGCCTCGATGACGCGCCACTGCTCGAAGCGCTCGAGCTCGCGGACCTCCTGGGTCAGGTGCGCGATGGCGACGGTCTTGCCGATCTTGCGCCTGCCGCCGGCGAGCGGGATCTCGCCCGTCAGGGCGCGCAGCAGCGTCGACTTGCCGGCACCGTTGACGCCGACGATGCCGATCCGCTCCCCCGGCGCCAGCCGCCAGGTCACGTGGTCGAGCAGGCGCCGCTCGTGGGGCGGCTCCCCCACCGACACGGTCACGTCCTCGAGGTCGAGCACGTCCTTGCCGAGGCGACGGCTCGCGAACGACGCGAGCTCGACGCTGTTGCGAGGGTCCGGCTCGTCGGCGATGAGGGCGTTCGCGGCGTCGATGCGGAACTTCGGCTTGCTCGTGCGCGCCGGAGCGCCGCGGCGCAGCCAGGCGAGCTCCTTGCGCATGAGGTTGGAGCGACGGTCGGCGATGACGCCGGCCATGCGGTCGCGCTCGGCCTTGGCGAGGACGTATGCCGCGTAGCCGCCCTCGAAGGCGCTGACCTTGCCGCTCTCGACCTCCCACGTCAGGGTCGCGTAGGCGTCGAGGAACCACCGGTCGTGGGTGATGGCGACCGTCGCGTTGCCGGGGCGCGGGCGCTTCGTCGCTAGGTGGTCGGCGAGCCAGGCGACGCCCTCGACGTCGAGGTGGTTGGTCGGCTCGTCGAGCAGGAGCAGCTCAGGGTCGGAGACGAGCAGCCGGGCGAGCGCGAGGCGGCGGCGCTCACCGCCGGACTTCGGGCCGACGCGGCTGTCGAGGCCGCCGACGTTCTCGGCCCCGATGCCGCCGAGCAGGCCGGTCAGGACGTCGCGGATGCGGGGGTCGCCGGCCCAGACGTGCTCGGGCAGGTCACCGAGCACGGCCTCACGGATCGTCCACTCGGGGTCGAGGGCGTCCTCCTGGCTCAGCATGCCGATGCGGATGCCGTCGGCGCCGCCCTGCTTGGTGATGCGACCGGAGTCGGCCTCCTGGAGTCCGGCCATGACTCGCAGCAGGGTGGACTTGCCGCCACCGTTGACGCCGACGACGCCGATGCGGTCGCCGGTGAGGACGCCGAGGCTGACGTCGTCGAGGACGTGGGAGGTGCCGAAGACGAGCGAGACGCGCTCGAGGGAGATCAGGTTTGCCATCGCTGCCTGACACTACGGCCTGCGCCAGCACGCACCGAATCGCGCTCAGCGGGCCCGAGCCCGCTCAGCGACGCCGGACCGGCTCACGAGGGCCGCAGCACTCGGGCGTCGGTGAGCCGCCCCCACGGCTCGTGGCCCGAGGACGGGGTCGGACGGGACGCACCGGCCCGGGGCGTCAGTCCCCGCGCGGGGACTGCACGACGTGGGCGCCGTGGACCGGGCCCTTGGCCCGGCGCAGGTCGCGACAGAGGTCGGAGGCCGCGAGCGACACCGACAGGTCGAGGCTGGCCTCGTGGCTCTCGGTGAGGAACGCGACCGTCGGGCCGGATCCCGACACGATCCCGCCCAGGGCGCCGAACTCGACGCCGGCGTCACGCAGCTCGCGCAGCTGGGGGCGCAGCGAGAAGGCGGCCGGCTCGAGGTCGTTGTGCAGGGCCGCGCCGAGCAGGGCCGGGTCACCCGAGCGGAGCGCCGCCATGAGCTCGGAGCTGACGTGCGGCTCGGGGACGTCGACCCCCTCGCGTTCGCGCAGGCGGTCGCACTCGGCATACACCTCGGGGGTCGACAGGCCCGTGTCGCTGATCGCGAAGACCCAGTGGAACGTGCCCCGGGCGAGGACCGGCGCGAGCTGCTCACCGCGCCCCGAGCCCATCGCGTTGCCGCCGGCCAGGATGAAGGGCACGTCGCTGCCCAGCGTGGCGGCGAGCTCGGCGAGCTCGTCGCGGTCGAGGCCGAGGCCCCACAGCTGGTCGCACGCGACGAGGGTCGCGGCGGCATCGGCCGAGCCGCCCGCCATGCCGCCGGCCACGGGGATGTCCTTGTCGATGCGGATCGACAGGCGCTCGTCGACCGACCAGCGGTCGGCGACGAGGCGCGCGGCGCGGACGGCGAGGTTGTCACCGTCGGTCGGGATGCGGTCGGCGTAGGCGCCTGCGGCGACGACCTGCCAGTCGTCCCAGCGCGCCACGGAGACCTCGTCGTGCAGGGACACCGCCTGGTAGACGGTCGCGAGCGCGTGGAAGCCGTCGGGCCTGCGCGGTCCCACCCGCAGCTCGAGGTTGACCTTGGCCGGGACCCGCACGGTCACCGCGCCGGGCAGAGTCGGAGCGACAGTCATGCGCCCACCCTAGGCGCCGGTCGGTCCGCGTCAGGACGTATGGCCCCGACGGCGGACCCGGGGCTTCGCCTCGGCGGCGCCGGACGGACGCGCCTCGGCGATCCGGGCGAAGGTCGTGATGTCGAGCTGCTCGCCCCGGGTGCGCGGGTCGACCCCCGCGGCGACGAGCGCCTGCTCGGCGGCGTCCGCGGAGCCGGCCCACGACGCGAGCGCCCCGCGGAGTGCCTTGCGCCGCTGGAGGAACGCCGCGTCGATGCAGCGGAAGACCTCCTCGCGGGTCGCCGTCGTCGTGGGGGGCTTGCGGCGGCGGAACGACACGAGTCCCGAGTCGACGTTGGGCGCCGGCCAGAAGACGTTGCGCCCGACGCGGCCGGCGAGCTCGACGTCGGCGTACCAGGCCGCCTTGAGGCTCGGGACGCCGTAGATCTTGCTGCCGGGCCTGGCCGCGAGGCGCTCGGCGACCTCGAGCTGCACCATGACGAGGACCCGCTCGAGCGTCGGGAAGTGCTGGAGGAAGGAGAGCACGACCGGCACCGAGATGTTGTAGGGCAGGTTGGCGACGAGGGCCGTCGGGTCGGGACCCGGCAGCTTGGTGACGGTCAGGGCGTCGGCCGCGACGAGTCGCAGCTTGTCGACGTTCTCCGGCTGGAGCGAGCGGACGGTCTCCTCGAGCGCCCCGGCCAGTCGCGGGTCCACCTCGACGGCGGTGACGTGCTTGACGACGGGCAGCAGCGCGAGCGTCAGCGAGCCGAGGCCGGGTCCGACCTCGACGACGACGTCGCGCGGTCCCACCCCGGCGACCCGGACGATCTTGCGCACCGTGTTGGCGTCGACGACGAAGTTCTGGCCCCACTGCTTCGTCGGTCGCACGTCGAGCCGCTCGGCGAGCTCGCGCACCTGCGCCGCCCCGAGGAGCGCGGCGTCCGCGACGTCGGGCGCGGCGTCCTTCTTCGTCATGCGCCCACCCTATGGCGCCCGCGGCGTCCCGACCGAGGGCGTATGCCGTCCGGCCGGCCGGGTGCCCCGAACGCGCGGAAGCCCCCGACCAGGTGGTCGGGGGCTTCTCGCGTGTCGAGGCCTGGCGTCAGGTCAGGCCTTGCACTGCCACTGCGACGTGCCGTTGTCGGCGTAGACGCGGTTGGCGACGGTGATCTGCTGCTCTCGCGAGGCGAGGTCGGCGCGCGGCGCGAAGTCGCCGCCACCGTAGGCGAGCCACGTGGAGGTCAGGAACTGCAGACCGCCGTAGTAGCCGTTGCCGGTGTTGATGTGCCAGTTGCCGGTCGACTCGCACTGGGCGATCGAGTCCCACATCGACGCACGGGCCAGGTTGAGCCCGGCGCCGGACGTCGAGCGCGTGGCCGTCGTCGTCGAGGTGGTGCTGGGGGCGGCGGCGGGGCGGGCCTTGGTCCCGACGAGCAGGACGCGGTCGACCGGAGCCTTGACGACCTTGGAGGAGATCTCCTTGGTGGAGATGACCTTGCCGTCGACGACCATGGAGCGGACGGTCACGGTGCGCTCACCGGCGACGCCGGCCTGCGCGACCTTCGTCTGGTCGCTGTAGAGGTCGCCCGTCTTCTGCTGCGTCGTGCCGAAGGGGATCGCCCGGGTGACGTCCTGGTCCTTGGTCTGGACGCGCTGGATCGCGACCTTGAGGCCGGACGTCAGCGGCGTGGTGACCGGGGGGTTGACCTTGTCGTCCTTGCCGACGCGCACGCCGAGCTGGGTCAGGGCCTCGCCGACGCTCGCGGCGGCGATGGTCTTCGTCGTCGTCTTGCCGTCGACGGTGACCGTGACGGCCTTGGGCGTCACGACGGTCAGGGCGAGGCCCTGGCGACCGATCGTCTGAGAACGCGAGACCGAGAGGCGGGCGCCGTCGCCGCGCAGACCGAGCGCGAGCAGCGCCCCGTCGACCGTGGTCTCGGTCGTGCGCAGCTGCCGGGTCTTGCCGTCGACCGTGAGCGTGAGCGTCCGGGCGTACTTGACGATGATCGTCTGCCCGTCGCTGATGGAGGAGTCCGCCGAGGGCACGACGACGTCACCGGGCTTGGTGGTGATGCCCTGGCTGTCGAGGACGTCGGCGACCGTGCTGCCGAAGACGTGTGCGGTGCTCGCCGTGCCGTCGACCGAGAGGTTGACGGACTTGTCGAGCTGGGCCGCGCCGACGGCGCCACCGGTGAGGACGACAGCCGCGCCGGCGGCCGCCAGGATCTTGGCGTTGCGAGAAATCAAAACACTCCGAACGTCGAACTACCCGGGTGCAACGCGCTCTCGATCCGTCCTCCTCACGTCGTCGGGAGGAGGTCGATGCGGGGTGGCAACCGGCCAACAGTCGTCCACAGTGACCGATCGACGACGGCAAGGTCAAATTTCGGTAACGGCAGGACGTCCTGCTGGACGTGACGTCGGTGGTGCGCTAGGCGATTTGTCCGACCCGCTCCGCGCCCCAGGGACCGTACACCCGCTCGCTGTTCTCGGACACGTGCCGGCACAGCGTCGGCACGTCGAGGTTGAGCACGGCGGCCATGGCCCGGACGGTCACGGGGACGAGGAACGAGGCGTTGGTGGCGCCCCGGTGCGGGACGGGCGCGAGGTAGGGCGCGTCGGTCTCGACGAGGATCCGGTCGAGCGGGACGGCGCTCAGGGCATCGCGCAGGTTGCGGGCGTTCTTGAACGTCACGGTGCCCGCGAAGCTGAGGTAGTAGCCGCGGTCGGCACACTCCCTCGCCATCGCCAGGTCGCCGGAGAAGCAGTGCAGCACCGTGTGGGCGGGAGCGCCCTCCTCCTCAAGGATGCGCAGGACGTCGGCATGGGCGTCACGGTCGTGGATCTGCAGGGCCTTGCCGAGCCGCTTCGCGAGGTCGATGTGCCAGCGGAAGCCGTCCTGCTGGACGGGGACACCCTCGGGCCCGGTGCGGAAGTAGTCGAGGCCGGTCTCACCGATGACGCGGATCCGGTCGTGCGCGGCGGAACGCTCGACCTCGGCGTAGGCCGCCTCCAGCTCGCCGGCGGCAGCCAGCCGAGGAACCTCGTTGGGGTGCAAGGCGATTCCCCCGACGAGCTCGTCATGGGCAGCGATCGCGTCCATGGTGAAACGGATGCCGTCGAGGTCGCAGCCGACCTGCACGAGGCGGGTCACCCCGACGGCGCGCGCCGCCTTGATCGCGTCGGCGACGTCGAACGGCTCGTCACCCTCGCGCGTGATGTCGAGGTGCACGTGGTTGTCGACGACGTCGATGGGCAGCGGGTCCGGCAGGGTCTCCGGCAGGCCCCGCTGCCCCGACGCGGCGGGGCTCATGCGCCCGGGGCCTCGTCGGCCGGTACGGACGACTCGGGACGGGACTCGGCAGCCGGTTGGACCGACCCCTTGGGCTTGGCCATCTTCGGCGCGGCGAGGGGGTCTGTGTGGTGCCGCGTCCCGCCCGGGCCGGCATCGCCGAGGCGCGACCGCTCGTCCTCGATGACCTGCTCCGGGTCGAGCTTGACGAAGACACCCGACGGCTTCGCGATCGGCGTCCCGACGACGACGGGCCGCGACTCCCACCGCGGCGTCGAGGAGTACTCACCCGTGATGACGGGGTAGCTGCGGGTGTCGTCGTCGAGGTCGCGCACGACCTCGAGACGGGGCATCGGCATGAACTCTCCCTCGCCCCCGAGGACGGCGTGGACGCGGTTCGCCGCATGGGGCAGGAAGGGTGAGATGAGCGTATTGACATCTGAGACGGCCTGGGCGAGCGTGTGCAGCACGGTCGCGAGCCGCTCGCGCTCGTCGTCGCCCTTGAGCTTGAACGGCTCGGTCCTGCTGACGTATGCGTTGGCCTCGCCGACGACGCGCATGACCTCGCCGAGGGCGGCCTTCTGGCGGTGCCGCTCGAGGGAGGCGCCGACGGTCGCGAACGCCCCCCGCACGGTGGCGAGCAGCTCCTCGTCGACGGGCTCGACGGCATACGGCTGCGGGATCTCGCCGAAGCTCTTGGCGATCATGGCCGCGGTGCGGTTGACGAGGTTGCCCCAGCCGGCGACGAGCTCACTGTTGTTGCGCTGGACGAACTCGGCCCAGCTGAAGTCGGCGTCCTGGTTCTCGGGCCCCGCCGCGCAGATGAAGTAGCGGATCGGGTCCGGACCGTAGCGCGCGACGATGTCCTGGACGTAGATGACGTGCTTGCGTGACGTCGAGAACTGCTTGCCCTCGAGCGTCATGAACTCGCTCGCCACGACCTCGGTGGGCAGGTTGAGGGTGCCGTACCCACCCGGCTCGCCCCCCTTGTCGCCGCGACCGGCGTAGCCGAGCAGCTCGGCCGGCCAGATCTGGCTGTGGAAGGTGATGTTGTCCTTGCCCTGGAAGTAGTAGGACACGGCCGACGGGTCGTTCCACCACTCGCGCCAGCGCTCGGGCTCGCCGACGCGCCGTGCCCACTCGATCGACGCGGACAGGTAGCCGATGACGGCGTCGAACCACACGTAGAGGCGCTTGCTGGGGTTGTCCTCCCAGCCCTCGAGCGGGATGGGGATGCCCCAGTCGATGTCGCGGGTCATGGCGCGCGGCCGGACGTCCTTGAGGAGGTTCTTGCTGAACTTGATGACGTTGGGCCGCCACGTGCCCGACGCCTCACGCCCGTCGAGCCACTCCCCGAGCGCGCCGGCGAGGGCGGGCAGGTCGAGGAAGAAGTGCTGGGTCTCGATGAACTCCGGCGTCTCGCCGTTGATCTTGCTGCGGGGGTTGATCAGCTCGTCGGCGTCGAGCTGGTTGCCGCAGTTGTCGCACTGGTCGCCGCGGGCCTCCGGGAAGGAGCAGATGGGGCAGGTGCCCTCGATGTAGCGGTCGGGCAGCGTGCGGCCCGTCGACGGGCTGATCGCGCCGCGCGTCGTCTGCTCGACCATGTAGCCGTTGGCATGGACCTGGCGGAACATCTCCTGCACGACGGCGTAGTGGTTGCGCGTCGTCGTGCGGGTGAAGAGGTCGTAGGACAGGCCGAGGTCGGTGAGGTCCTGGGCGATGACGGCGTTGTACTTGTCGACGAGCTGCTGCGGGCTCAGCCCCTCCTCCTCGGCGAGGACGAGGATCGGTGTGCCGTGCTCGTCGGTGCCGCTCACCATGAGGACGTCGTGGCCCGCCATCCGCATGTACCTGCTGAAGACGTCGGAGGGCACACCGAAACCGGCCACGTGGCCGATGTGGCGCGGGCCGTTGGTGTACGGCCAGGCGACGGCAGACAGGACATTGCTCATGCCGTGAATCCTAGGCGGGCGGCGGTGGCGGCCGCGCGCGCGTCCCCGCCGGCGCACGCCTGCCAAGGAGGCACACGGCATACGCCCCGTCGAGAGGGCCGCAGCGGTAGGACTGGAGGATGACTGGTCATGTTGCACGCGCGAAGGTCACCGTCGACGCCACGCCGCAGCAGGTGTGGCACGCGCTCACCGACCCGGACTCCGTCCGGCGGTGGATGGTGGGGACCGAGGTGAGCTCCGACTGGCAGGTCGGCAACCCGATCACGTGGCAGGGCGAGATGGACGGCACGCCCTACCGCGACACGGGGGAGGTGCTCGAGGCCGACGCCCCCCGCCGCCTCTCCGTGACGCACTACAGCCCGCTCATGGGCAAGGAGGACCGACCCGAGAACTACCACACGGTGACCTACGCGCTCGGGGCCGACGGCGACGCGGGACCGACGACCGTGACCCTGGAGCAGGACGGCAACGACTCGCAGGAGCAGGCTGACCAGTTCGGGCAGCACTGGCAGTCGATGCTCGACGCCCTCAAGGCGACCGCCGAGTCGACCTGACCCCGGAGCCCGGGCCCGTCGAACCCGTTGCCCGGGAAGGCGACCGGCGCCGCCCCCGGTCGGGGCGGCGCCGGTCGGCGTGGTCGTGCCGGGCTCAGCCCAGGCGCGCCTCGAGCGAGATCGGGACGGCCTTGAGAGCCTGGCTCACGGGGCAGTTCGCCTTGGCGTCCTCGGCCGCGGCCTGGAAGTCCTCGGCCGAGAGACCCGGCACGTCGGCGACGACGCTGAGCGCGATCGCGGTGATGCCCGTGCCGGGCACGAACGTGACGTTGGCCGTCGTGTCGAGGGTGGTCGGCGGGGTACCGGCCTGGGCCAGGCCGTTGGACAGCGCCATGGAGTAGCACGAGGAGTGCGCGGCGGCGATGAGTTCCTCGGGGCTCGTCTTCCCGTTGGACGACTCCGCCCGCGAGGGCCAGTTGACGTCGTAGGTGCCGATGCCCGAGCTCTCGAGGCTGACCTGTCCGGAGCCCTCGAAGAGGGAGCCCTCCCAGTGCGTGCTGGCGGTGCGGGTGGTTGCCATGCCGTGCTCCTTCGGTGTGCTGTCGACGGGGCCGGACGGGCGCCGGCCTCCGCAGTGGGAACCACAGCAGCCATACCCGGTGTTCCCCGCCGCGGCCGGCGTTCACCTGACGAGATGCGCGGCCCCGCTCCCGGGGGGCGCACCAAGCGAGGTCAGCGGGCGGCGAGCGCCGCGTCGTAGAGCGCCTTCTTGGACAGCCCGGTGCGCGACGCGACGTCGGCCGCGACGTCCTTGAGCCGCTCCCCCGCGTCGACCCGAGTGCGTATACCGGCAACGGCCTCCTCGAGGGAGGGCACCACCCGCTCGGCTCCCGCCACGACGACCGTGATCTCGCCCTTGACGCCGTCCTGCGCCCAGGCGACGAGCTCCTCGAGCGTGCCGCGCCTGACCTCCTCGTAGGTCTTCGTCAGCTCCCGGCACACGGCGGCGCGTCGCTCGGGCCCGAAGGCGTCCCGCATGGCGGCCAGGGTCTCAGCGAGTCGGTGCGGGGCCTCGAAGAAGACGATGGTGCGGCGCTCGTCCCCGACCTCGGCGAGGACCTTGGCACGCTCCCCCGGCTTGCGCGGGAGGAAGCCGTCGAAGCAGAAGCGGTCGACCGGCAGGCCCGAGACCGCGAGCGCCATGAGGACGGCGCTCGGCCCGGGGACGCACGTCACGCGTACGCCCGCCTCGACGGCGGCGGCGACGAGACGGTAGCCCGGGTCGGACACGGACGGCATACCGGCGTCGGTGACGACGACGACCCGCTCGCCGGCGACGAGGCGGGCGACGAGGTCCGGGGTGCGGGCCGCCTCGTTGTGCTCGTGGTAGCTGACGACCGACCCGGCGGGCGTGACCGCGAGGTCGGCGAGCAGGCGACGGAGGCGGCGCGTGTCCTCGGCCGCGACGACGTCGGCCGTCGCCAGCTCGTGCGCGAGCCGCGGCGCCGCGTCCCGTGGGTCGCCGATCGGGGTGGCCGCGAGGACGAGGGTTCCGGTGCTCATGACGTCATCCTCCCAGCGGACGCGTGCCCTCGAGCCTCGCGTCCGGGTCGCCCGGTCCGAGTCACCCCGGCCGGGTGAGGTGGCCACGTGCTCCCGAGCAGCACCCTGAGGACATCGACACGACCCGGGAGAGCCCGTGACAGATCATCCGGACGCCGAGCAGCCGGCGACGCCCCCGCCTGCGACGGCGACCACGGAGGACGCCCCCGTCGCGGCGCGGGCGCGGGCCAGATGGCTCGATGATCGGGGTCAACACGGCCATCGCGACGGCGCCGAACAGCGAGGGCGTCGGTGGCGGTGGCAGCGTCGGGGTGGGCTTCGCGATCCCGATGACCGTGGCCGTGCCGGTGGCCGACTCACTCATCTCCACGGGCCGCGCCGGGCACCCCGACCTGGGCCTCAGCGCCCAGGCCACCATCGTCCCCAGCCCGGGGTCGACCCCCGGAGGGCTCTACGTCACGGCGGTGTCACCCGGGGGTCCGGCAGCGCAGGCCGGGATCTCGCCGGGCGACATCGTCGTCGAGGTCGACGGGGAGCCGGCGACGTCGGTCGAGCAGCTCGTCCTGGTGACCCTGAGGCACCGGGCCGGCGACCGCGTGCCGTTCGTGCTGTGGCGGGCCGGGGCCCGCGTGGAGGTCTCGGTGACGCTCGGGGCCGCTCCGTGACCGGCCCTGAGACCGGCCCTGAGACCGCTCCCGCAAGGGCCTGCGGGACGCTCCGCCGCCGATGAGCGGCGTCCCCATGCTGGAACGCGACACACGCCGGAAACCTCGACGCGGTACGACTGGACCATGACCGACCACGGCCACACCACGACCGAGCAGCTCCTCGAGGCCGACCGACGCGAGCCGGACGCCGCGACGTTCGCCTCCGGGGTCTCCTCGGCGCAGCAGCATGCAGCCCTCCGCGCCTCCGTGCGCCAGCTGGGCACCCTGCTCGGCGAGGCGCTGACGCGGCACGAGGGTCCCGAGCTGCTCGCGCTCGTCGAGCAGGTGCGAGCGCTGGCCCGCGAGCCCGAGGACGACGACCTGCGCGCCCTGCTCGACGGCGTCGACGCACCGACCGCCGTCGTGCTCGCCCGGGCGTTCACCGCCTACTTCCAGCTCGTCAACGTCACCGAGCAGCTGCACCGCTGGCAGGAGCTCTCCGCCGTCGACGAGGCCCCGCTCGCCGGCACCGTGCGACGCATCGGCGAGGCGCTCGAGGCGGGCAGCCTCGAGCGGTCCGAGCTGGACGACGTCCTCGCCCGCCTCGAGTACCGCCCGGTCTTCACCGCGCACCCGACCGAGGCGACGCGCCGCACCGTGCTCAACCTGCTCCGGCGCATCGCGGTCACGGTCACCGAGCTCGAGGACCCGCGCCGGCCGTCGTCCGAGGGACCCCGTGCGGAGCGGCGACTCGCAGAGCTCGTCGACATGATGTGGCAGACCGACGAGCTGCGGATCGTGCGCCCGGAGCCCACCGACGAGGCCCGGACCGCCCTGCACACGCTGCGCTTCCTCGCCGACCAGGTGGTGCCCGACCTGCTCGCCGAGCTCGACCGGACGCTCGACGGCATCGGCGTGCAGCTCCCGACGTCCGCGCGCCCCCTGCGCTTCGGCGCGTGGGCCGGTGGCGACCGCGACGGCAACCCGAACGTCACCCCGGAGGTCACCCTCGAGGTCATCGGCCTCCAGCACGACGCCGGTCTCGCCGAGCTCGTCGAGAAGCTCGACCACATGCTCCACGAGCTGTCGTCCTCGACGCGGTTCGTCGACGTCACCGACGCCCTGAGGGACAGTCTCGAGCGCGACGCCGCAGCGCTGCCGGTGACCTACGACGCCGTCCGCCGCCTCAACGCCGAGGAGCCCTACCGGCTCAAGCTCAGCTTCGTCCGCGTGCGGCTGCTGCGCACCCGCGACCGGCTCGCGCACGGCACGGCGCACGAGCCGGGACGCGACTACGCGAGCTTCGACGAGCTGCTCGCTGACCTCGTGCTCATCCGCGAGTCGATGCTCGCGGGCGGTGACACGCTGACCGGCGACGGCGCCATCCTGCGCCTGATCCGCGGGGTCGTCGCGACCGGCACCGGCCTCGCCACGCTCGACATCCGCGAGCACAGCGCCAAGCACCACGCCGCCCTGGCCGACCTCTACGACCGCATCGGCGAGCTCGAGACCCCGTACGCCGAGCTCGACCACGCGGCGCGCATCGAGCTGCTGTCCCAGGAGATGGCGTCACGCCGTCCGCTGACGGGGGTCGGCCTCGGCGACGCCGGTGAGTCCGCGACGGCGTCGCTGTCGCTCATGGCCGCGATCCGCCGCGCCCTCGACACCTACGGCCCCGAGGCCGTCGAGACCTACATCGTGTCGATGACCCACGACGTCGACGACCTCTTCGCCGTCGTCGTCCTGGCCCGCGAGGCCGGCCTCGTCGACCTCGGCACCGACTCGGTGCCGGCGACCGCCCGCATCGGCTTCGCGCCGCTCTTCGAGACCGTGGCCGAGCTCGAGGCCGCCGGGCCGCTGCTCGAGGCCCTGCTGTCGGACCCGTCGTACCGCCGCGTCGTCGCGGCCCGCGGTGACGTGCAGGAGATCATGCTCGGCTACTCCGACTCGTCCAAGGACGCCGGCATCGCCGCGTCGCAGTGGCAGATCCACCGCGCGCAGCGGGCGCTGCGCGACGTCGCGCGCGAGCACGGTGTCGTGCTCCGGCTCTTCCACGGCCGCGGCGGCTCCGTCGGTCGTGGCGGCGGCCCGACGGGCGAGGCGATCCTGTCGCAGCCCTACGGCAGCCTCGACGGCCCGATCAAGATCACGGAGCAGGGCGAGGTCATCAGCGACAAGTACACGCTGCCGGGGCTGGCCCGGTTCAACCTCGAGACCGCGCTCGCGGCGGTCCTCGAGGCCTCGGTCCTGCACCGCAGGTCGCTGCTGCCCCGGGACGTCCTCGACGGCTGGAACGGGACGATGGACCTCGTCGCCGGCCGGGGCCAGGAGGCCTACCGGGGACTCGTGGGCGACTCGCGGCTGGTGCCCTTCTTCGTCTCGGCCACGCCCGTCGACGAGCTCGGCAAGATGAACATCGGCTCGCGGCCGGCCAAGCGGCCCGGTGGCGCGGGTGGCCTCGAGGACCTGCGCGCGATCCCCTGGGTCTTCGGCTGGACCCAGTCGCGGATCATCCTGCCGGGGTGGTTCGGGGTCGGGTCCGGCCTCGCGGCGGCCCGCGAGGACGGCCGCGGTCGCACGCTTCGCGAGATGTACGGCTCGTGGGCGTTCTTCCGGACCTTCCTGTCGAACGTCCAGATGACCCTGACCAAGAGCGACCTCGACATCGCGGCGGGCTACGTGCGCGCGCTCGTGCCCGACGACGTCTCGGGGATCTTCGACACCATCCGTGAGGAGCACGCACGCACCGTCGAGGAGGTGCTGCGCGTCACCGGGCAGACCGAGCTGCTCGAGTCGGCTCCGGTCCTGCGGCGCACCCTCGACCTGCGCGACAGCTACCTCGCGCCGCTGCACGCGCTGCAGACCTCGCTGCTCGCGCGGTCGCGTGCCGTGCCCGACGACGTCGAGCCCGACGCCGACGTGCAGCGGGCGCTCCTGCTGACGATCAACGGCATCGCGGCCGGGCTGCGCAACACCGGCTGACGGGGCGTGTGCCGCGTCGCCGGGCTAGGTGTACTGACCGGGGACGTTGGTCAACCGGTTGAAGGGCGGCTGGTTCCCGCAGGCCGAGTGGGGCCGGTGGTGATTGTAGGCGTGGAGCCAGGCGGGCAGGGCTGCTCGTCTGGCGGCTTCGCTGTCGTAGTGGCGGGCGTAGGCCCACCCGTCGGCCAGGGTGCGGTGGAAGCGCTCGATCTTGCCGTTGGTCTGGGGCCGGTACGGGCGCGTTCGCTTGGGCGTGATGCCCAGCTCGGCACAGGTCTCACGCCACAGGAACGAGCGGTACGCCGACCCGTTGTCCGACAGCACCCGTTCGACGGTGACGCCGCGCTCGTTGAACCAGGCGACCGCCCGGCCCAGGACGGCGGTGGCGGTGACGGCGGTCTCGTCGTCGTGGACCTCGGCGTATCCGACGCGGGAGTGGTCATCGACCACGGTGTGGACGAAGGCGTGTCCCATCTTCGGATCGCGGTGAGCGCTCTTGCCCTTGCCGGGAGTCGCAGCCCGGTTCCGGTCTCCTTGCTGACGGCCGACGTAGCGCCAGCCACCGCCGTCGGGGATGTTGCCGAGCTTCTTGACGTCCACGTGGATCATTGAGCCCGGGTGGGGGTGTTCGTAACGACGCACCGGCTCACTCGTGGCCCGGTCGACGTGGGCCAGCCGGTTGAGCCGGCACCGCACCAGGATCCGATGCGCCGTCGACGGGGCGATCCCGCAGCGCGCGGCCAGCTGGATCGGTCCTTCCCTCAGCCGAAGACGCAGGCTGACCAGGCGCTTGGTCACCGGTGCCGGGGTCTTGGACGGCATCGAGTGCGGCCGTGACGGGTGGTCCTGCATGGATCGGTCACCGGCGCGGTAGCGGTCCACCCACCGCTTCACCGTGGGCCAGGAGCACTGGAACCGGGCGGCGACCTCACTGATCGGGTAGCCGTCCTCGACGACGAGTCGGGCGACTTTAAGGCGGGCACGAGGAGTCAGCGCTGCGTTAGCGTGGGACACGGGAGGACCTTCCTGTCGAGTGAACCTTCAGCAGTTCCACTCAACCGCGGGAGGGTCCTCCCTTCGCGTCACGTCACACCGTGTCGTCACACCGACTCGACCAACCTGTCCGGTCAGTACAGCTAGGCCTCGACGCCACCTCCGGCGGCCCGGACCATCCGGGCGGCCTGCTCGCGCATGACGTCCCGCAGCTCGGGCGGGTCGAGCACGGTCAGCTCCCACGGCAACATGCCGAGGTGCATCGCCATCCAGCCGAGGTGGTTGCCCCCGGCCTCGAAGATGCACCGGGAGCGGCCGTCCGCGGTCACCGCGCCCACCGATGCGGGAATCTGCTTCTCCACCAACGCCTTCGGCGCCTCGATGCGCACGCGGCACACGTGGTCGTAGGGATCGCGCGAGATCGACCGGCGCACGTGCTCGGCCGCGTCGGGGGCGTCCTCGCGGGGCCGGAACCGCCAGCCCCGCGACTCGGCGCCCGCCATCCGGTCGAGTCGGAAGGTGCGCCAGTCCTCCCGGTCGAGGTCGTAGGCGAGCAGGTACCACCGCCGGCCGGTGGCGACGAGGCGGTAGGGCTCGACCCGGCGCTCGCCCGAACCCCGCGGGCCGGCATACGCGAAGGTGACCCGCTCGCTCTCACGGCACGCCCGCGCGAGGACGAGGAGCGTCCCGGCGTCGACGGGGGCGACGCCGCTGTCGAGGGTCACCGTGGCCTCGTGGATGGCCTCGACCTGGGAGCGCAGGCGGGCAGGGAGCACCTGGTCGAGCTTGGCCAGGGTGCGCACGGCCGCCTCGCCCAGCCCCTCGACGGTGCCGCCCGCGGCGAGCCGCAGGCACACCGCGATGGCGACGGCCTCGTCGTCGTCGAGCAGGAGCGGGGGCAGCCGCCGACCGGCACCGAGCTGGTAGCCGCCACCGGCGCCGTGGGCGGCGTTGACGGGGTAGCCGAGGTCGCGCAGCCGGTCGACGTCGCGCCGCACGCTGCGGGTCGTGACGCCGAGCCGCTCCGCGAGCTCGGTGCCGCTCCAGACCGGTCTGCTCTGGAGCAGGTCGAGCAGGCGGAGCACCCGGGCCGTCGTGCCGGTGCCGTCGCTGCTCGTGGACATGCATCGAGCATGACACGCACTGCGGACAGGATCTGTCCTATTTGACTGGGACGCTCGGTGCATGACATCGACACAGACCTCCATCGACTGGACCACCGCCCTCGTCGACCAGGCGGCCCGGCACTGGACGAACCAGCTGCGCCCCCGCTTCGAGGGGCTCACCGACGAGGAGTACCTCTGGGAGCCGACGCCGGGCGCCTGGAACGTCCACCCGCGCGGGCAGGGCTCGACGCAGATGCAGGGCGGCAGCGGCGCGTTCACCATCGACTTCGCGCTGCCCGAGCCCGTCCCCGCACCGGTGACGACCATCGCGTGGCGACTCGCCCACCTCGTCGTCGGGGTGCTCGGCGCGCGGGTGCACAGCCACTTCGGCGGTCCTGCGGTCGACTACCTCTCCTTCGACTACGCCGGGACCGCCGACGAGGCCCTGGCCCAGCTCGACGCGGCCTTCGCGGCCTGGACCGCCGGCGCGAGGAGCTGGGACGAGGCCGCGCTCGCCGAGCCGTGCGGACCGAGCGAGGGCCCCTGGTCGGAGCACCCGCGCGCCGAGCTCGTCCTGCACATCAACCGCGAGCTCATCCACCACGGGGCCGAGATCGCCCTGCTCCGTGACCTCCACGCCCACCGCAACGACTGAGAGCGAGACCCTCATGGCAGCCCACGTCCCACCCGTCGCCGACGAGCGCGAGAGTCTCATCGCCTACCTCGACCAGCAGCGCGACGCCTTCGCCACCGTGTCCTTCGGCCTCACCGAGGACCAGATCCGCCTCGCCCCGACCGCCGGGACCCTCAGCATCGGTGGCCTCGTCAAGCACGTCACCACCTGCGAGCGCGGCTGGACCGAGCGGATGGCCGCAGCGCCCGCGACACCCGCGCCGCCCGACCGGTCCGTCGAGGAGCAGGCCACCGCCTGGGGCGACGACTTCCGCGTCACCGACGGCGACACCCTCGAGTCGCTGCTCGCCGCTCTCGCCGCACAGGGCGAGGTCACCCGCGGGGTCCTGCGCCATGCCGACCTCGGTGCGGCGGTGCCGGTGCCGCGCGACGCGCCGTGGTTCCCCCGCGACGTCGACGCGTGGTCCGTGCGCTGGGTCGCGATGCACCTCGTCGAGGAGCTCGCGCGGCACGCCGGCCACGCCGACATCGTCCGCGAGTCGATCGACGGGGCGACGATGTACGAGCTCGTGGCCGCCCGCGAGGGCTGGCCCGAGACCCCGTGGCTCACGCCATGGCGACCGGCCGGAGCCCCCACGGGCTGATGGCGCTCACCACGTCAAGCCTTGCAGGACAAAGGCGAAGGGCCCTTGGGAGTATGAGTCTCAAGGGCCCTTCTGGTGTGATCGGTCGATGTGACGCTCCCGATCCACGCCTCGTCGTCTCCGGTCCCGGCCGCCTCGTCACCCGGCTGCCGCGGTGGGTTGCCCCGCCGTGTGGACCCTCGTCTCCGAGTCGTCCCGCTCCTCCCGAAGGAAGGGCGTGAGAGATTTCTATCCCTGCCTGGGGTGGTCCGCAAGGGCTTTGGCGAAACTCCTCGACGGTCCACAGGACGTCGGCGTGTCGTCCACAGCCGACGCCTCCTTCTCCACACGACGCGAGCACCGGTGCACAGCTTGTGCACCGGTCCTGTGGACGACGCGGCTCATCCCCCGACGCCGTCGACCTCGGCGAGCACGGACCGCAGGAGCGCGGCCCCGACGGCCGCGGACCGAGCCCGCTCGCCGTCCCCGGCTGCGGCGTACGCCGTCACGGTGCGGCCGTCGGTCGGGACGGCCTCGGCGTTCTCGATGGCGGCCACCGCGGTGCGCAGCACGCTCACGGCCGTGCGGTCACGCTCACGCATCGCCGTCGTCAGGCGGGATCGCAGGGCCGAGCGGAGCATCGAGGTCATCCCGAGACCGTATGCCGTGGGCTGCACCGGGTGCCAAGGGTTTGGCGCGCGACCCTCAGGCAGCAGGCAGCAGACGGGCCCGCAGGAAGGCCACGACGGCCTCCACCGCGTCGGGGTGCCGGTGGTCCGTCAACGTGGCGTGCCCGGCGCCGGCGAGCTCGACCCGGATGAAGCCGTCACCGAGCACCCGCTCCAGCGTGTCGAACCGGGTGCCCGTGACCCAGTCGTGCCGGTAGCGCACCCCCAGCACCGGACACCCCTGCGCGACCCGATCGGCGACGGCGCGGAGGTCCTCCGGACTGAGGTTGACGTCGGCGGCCCGTCTCGCCCCGACCGGCAGCGGGGTGGCCGGCTGGGCCACCACCGGCGCCACGACGGCCGGGTCGACCATCATCGCGAGGGCGAAGCCCCCCGTCACGCACATCCCGACCACCCCGACACCGGGTCCACCCACCGTCGCGTGCACGGTGCGGGCCAGGCTGCGCAACCAGGCGGCGAGCGGCGCGGTGCGCCCGGCCGCGAACATCGTGAACTCGCGGGTGACGCACAGTCGCGGCACCACCCGCGCGGCCTCCCACGTGCGCGGCGGCGCGTGGGCGCTGCCGAAGAGGTGCGGCAGCACGACGGCGAAGCCGGCCCGGACGAGCTCGTCGCCGAAGTCGATGACCTCCGGCGTGAGTCCCGGGCTCTCGTGGATGACGATGACGCCCGGCCCGCTGCCCCTCCGGTAGACGGGATAGGCGCGTCCGTCCGCCTCGTGCCGGCCCGCCTCCCACTCCGCCAGCAGCGACATGCCAGTGACACTACGCCGACGCCCTGTCCCCCTCCCGCGACGAAGTTACGCTCACTCCATGTCGACCCCAGCGACCGCGGAGCGCGGACGGTTTGCCGGACTGCTCGCCCCCTCCGAGCGTGACCCCGCACCGGTGACCGAGCCGACCGTGCGACGCGGCCTGCGCCGCGAGACGGTGCTCGTCCTCGGGGTCAGCCTCGGGTCCTCGGCCGTCTACGCCGTGCTCAGCATCATCGAGAAGCTGACCCGGCCCGTCCCGCTGTCGCAGCAGACGACGGCGATGAACCAGTCCGCGACGCCGGGACGGCCCTGGCTCGACCTCGCCTACCAGCTCGCCGGCATCGTCCTGCCGCTCGTGGCCGTCGCGCTCGCGCTCTACCTGCTCAACCACGTCCACCGGCCTGCGGTCGACGTGCGTGCCGGTCACTTCGTCGGCTTCGACCGCCGCGAGCCGGGCCGGGACCTGCTGCGCGGGCTGGGGCTCGCCGCGGTCATCGGCATCCCGGGTCTCGGCTTCTACTTCCTCGCCAAGGCCATCGGCATCAACACCCACGTGTCGGCCGCCAACCTCGAGGCGGTCTGGTGGTCGGCTCCGGTGCTCGTGCTGGCCGCCATCGAGAACGCCGTGCTCGAAGAGGTCATCATGGTCGGCTACCTCTTCACGCGGTGGCGCCAGACCGGGTGGTCGTGGCCGCTCGTCATCGGCCTGTCGGCCCTGATCCGCGGCAGCTACCACCTCTACCAGGGCTTCGGCGGCTTCGCCGGCAACATCGTCATGGGACTGGTGCTCGGGCTCGTCTTCGTGCGCACCCGCCGGGTCATGCCGCTCGTCGTCTGCCACGCGATCCTCGACACCGTGGCCTTCGTCGGCTACTCGGTCCTCACGTCCCGGGGCATCTCGCTCTGACTCCGGGCACCGAGCGCCCGGCCGCGTGCGCGACCCACCCAGCCCCACTGCATACGATGGCGCCCATGAACTCGGCCACGCAGGTGCGCGCCCGCCTGCTCGGGGACCCGGCCGACGACTTCCGCCTGACCCGACGCACCGCCGGCCGCATCGCCTGGCTCGGCTGGGCCGGCCCGCTCTTCTTCACGCTCGTCGGTGGCTTCATGCGCTTCTGGCACGTGGGCGCCCCGCACCAGCTGGTCTTCGACGAGACGTACTACGTCAAGCAGGGCTGGTCGATGGTCCTCTACTGGTTCGAGATGAAGAACGACCCGGTGCTCCAGCAGGCCAACCAGGTCGACCAGCACTTCACCGCCAACGACCCGATGGTCTACGGCACCGAGGGCGACTTCGTCGTGCACCCGCCCGTCGGCAAGTGGCTCATCGGCTGGGGCGAGGCGCCGTTCGGCATCCTCAACTCCTTCGGCTGGCGCTTCGCCGTCGCGCTCGCCGGCACCATCTCGATCTTCATGCTCGGGCGCATCGCGCGCCGGCTCTTCCGCTCCGACCTGCTCGGCACCGTCGCGGCCGCCCTGCTCGCCTTCGAGGGCCACCACTTCGTCCACTCGCGCACCGGGCTGCTCGACATCTTCGTCATGTTCTTCGGGCTCGCCGCCTTCGGGTCCCTGCTCATCGACCGCGACAAGGCGCGAGAGGTGCTCGCCCGCAAGGTCGGTGACCGCGCCCGGGCCGCGACCTCGTGGATGGGTCCGTGGCTCGGCTGGCGCCCCTGGCGCTGGGTCGCCGGCATCATGCTCGGCCTCTGCAGCGGGGTGAAGTGGTCGGGCCTCTACTTCCTCGTCTTCTTCGGGCTGCTCACCGTCCTGTGGGACCTCGGCGCGCGCCGGGCCGCCGGCGTGCGCGGGTGGTCGGTCGGCGGGGTCGTCAAGGACGCGCCGTTCGCGTTCGTGCAGGTCGCCGTGACGGCCGTCGTGACGTACGTCGCGACGTGGACGGGCTGGATCCTCACCAAGGGCGGGTCGTTCCGCACGTGGGCCCAGAACAACCCCGACACCGAGTACTCCTGGCTCCCGGACTGGTGGCGCTCGCTCTGGGCCTACCACCAGCAGATGTACGCCTCGACGCAGGCGATCACGAGCTCGCACCCGTACCAGACGAACCCGTGGTCCTGGCTCATCCAGGGGCGCCCGACGTCCTTCTTCTACGAAGGCCCGAAGAAGGGCGCCGACGGCTGCCTCGTCGACCAGTGCAGCAAGGCGATCACCTCGCTCGGCACCGTGTCGATCTGGTGGGGCGGCACCCTCGCGATCTTCGTCCTGCTCTTCATGTGGGCGCTGCGCCGCGACTGGCGGGCAGGCGCCATCCTCTGCGCGCTCTTCGCCGGCTACCTGCCGTGGTTCTTCCTCGGCGACCGGACGATCTACTCGTTCTACGAGGTGGCCTTCGTGCCGTACGTCGTGCTCGCCTGCGTCTACGTCCTCGGTCTCGTCATCGGTGGGCGTGGCGCGTCGCTGACGCGTCGGAGGGTCGGGTACGGCGTCATGGGGGCGTTCGTCCTCGTCACCATGGGGCTCTTCGCGTTCTTCCTGCCGATCTACGTCGCGGACGTCATCCCGCTCTCGGAATGGCAGGCTCGCATGTGGTTCCCGAGCTGGGTCTGAGCCCTGGTTTCGACCTCCGGGCCGATTGGGTATGCCGGTCGGCGTGGTGTTATCGTTCCTTCGCACCCAGGGGCTGTGGCGCAGTTGGTAGCGCGTCTCGTTCGCAATGAGAAGGTCAGGGGTTCGAATCCCCTCAGCTCCACCAGACAGAAACCCCGTCCCACCTGCGGAAACACGCAGGAGGGGGCGGGGTTCTCTCTTTGTCATCCGCCCGTCTCCCGCCGATGTGTCCCCCCGGTGTCCCCCGGGGTCACATTCAGCCTCGCCAGCCCCGCCAGATCGGCGCCTGTTCCGAGGTGGTGCAGGTAGCGGTTCGTGGTGCCGATGGACTCGTGTCCCATCCACGCCTGGACCGTCCCGGGGTCCACGCCGCGGGCCAGCCAGAGGCACGCCGCGGTGTGGCGCAGGTCGTGGATCCGGCGGCCACGGCCCGTCGTCGACCACTGGAGCGTGCGGAGCACGGCCGACCGGTGCAGCTGCGACCCACGTTCGGTCGTCAGGACCAGGTCACCGGGAGCCTTGCCGACGCACAGGCCCACGACGATCGGCAGCACCCGGTTGGCGAGAGGGACGCGCCGGGACGACCGGCCCTTGGTCGACTTGACCGCGCCGCCCTCGGGTTGCGACCGACGGACCAGCAGCCCCGGCGTCGGGACCTCGACGACGTCAGCCACCCGCAGCGAGCGAGCCTCCGCCCAGCGCAGACCCGTCCAGGCCAGGACGACGAGGATGTCGGCGAGGCGTGGCGCGGTCGCGTACCACGTCGCGTAGACCTCCTCGAGCTCGGCCTCGCTGAAGGGGTCCATCTCGTCGGCCTCGTCCGACTGACGCGGCACCCGTATGCCGGTGACCGGGTTGGCCAGGATGAGCTTCTCGCGGACGCACCAGCTGAAGAAGGACGACAGGCTGGCGCGGTAGCGAACGACCGAACCCTCCGCGAGCCCGACGGCCAGCAGCGCCTCGAACGAGCGCGCGACCTCACGGCCGGAGACTGCCGAGACCTGCAGGGCCAACATGCTCGTCGGCATGAGACGGGGCAGGTCCTGGTCGGCGCGGTAGGTCTTGGCGGCCACCGTGACTCGCCGGACCTCGAGCCACCGTTGCACGAGGGGCCTGACCCGCTCACGCCCAGCGCGCGGGTCGACCCCGCCGGCCAACGCTGCCCGCTCCCGGTCGAGCCAGGCCTTGGCCTCGCGGCGGGTGTCGAAGACCTTGCTGGCGACGCCGACGCGGCCGCTCTTGAGCCGGGCCCGGAAGCGGCCGTTGGGCATCTTGCTGATGCTCATGCCGCCATCCGTTCCAGCCACTTGGTCACGTCCTCCGGCCGGTACCGCGGGGCGTACGGCGACAACCACACCACCCGCGGACCGTGTCCCGTCTGGCGCCACCGGCACAAAGTTGCCGGCGAGACCTGCAGTGCGGTGGCGACCTCGCGTGAGGTCAGCAGCACCGGTAGAGGCGGCGGTTTCGG
This sequence comes from Terrabacter aerolatus, assembly GCF_007991735.1. Lineage (GTDB taxonomy): Bacteria > Actinomycetota > Actinomycetes > Actinomycetales > Dermatophilaceae > Terrabacter > Terrabacter aerolatus. The sequence goes on from NZ_BJYX01000016.1 coordinate 79,520, forward strand.
GTCGGTCGACTGCTCTGCTTTCATGCGTGGACTCCTTTCTCGGTCAGTTCTTCTCATTGCGGTTCGCTGCTCGTTCTTGGGCGTACTCGCGGGCGCGGGCGGCGGCGGCCTTGGCGAGCTCGGTGTCGCCGTCGGTGTCCCAGCCGGTCCCGGCGTAGGTCCAGTGCCCGATGACGAGGGTGGTCTCCTCGGCGTCGTCGGTGAGGAGGTCGTCGATGTCGCGGACGTCGAGGGTGCGTCCCTCGCGGTGCGCGGCGGCCAGGGCCCGTTCGTACCGGACCCGTCGCCGGCGCAGCTGGCCGAGCGTGGTCGAGTAGCGGCGGGACTTCGTGGAGAAGTGACCGCGGAAGCCGAGCATGTGCCGCCACTTGAAGAGCAGCCCGTACGGGTTCTCTCGCACCGGGATCCCTTCGGCTCGCGCGTCGGTGTGGATCCGGTCGGTAACGGCCGCGATAGTCGCGCGCAGGCGCCGGGCGTGGGGGCTGTCGGTGTTCGTGGAGTCGGTGGCTGACTTCGTCGCGTACTTCGCGAGGTAGCCGGCGACCTGCTCTGGGGTCAGGGCCCGGTCCGGGTCGTCGGTACGGCGGGCCGTGGCGATGGGTCGGGCGTCGAGCTGGGCGCCGAACCGCAGCCGGCGCGCCAGGTCATCCTCGTGCAGGGGCGGGGCCTCGAAGCTAACGCCGGCGGCGGCCTGCTCGACGAGGACGGCGAGCAGGGCCGCAGTCATGCCGGCGGGAGCGGCAGCGAACCCTTCCACTGTCTTGGGCCCGTCGAGGCGGATGAGGGCGTGGAAGTGGACGATGCCGCGCTGCTGGTATTCGGCGACCTTCGTGTACTGCACCGTCACCAGCTGCGGCAGCCGCGCCTCCGGGACGCCGACGTGACGGGCCAGGGACCGGCGCAGGTCGATGGTGAACCGGCGCCACAGCTCGGGCGCCCACCACTGCCACACGAGGTGGCTCTCGTAGTCGTAGCAGTCCCGGCACAGCGGCTGCCCGAGCAGCTCGTCCTCGTCGCCGTGCCGGCCGTGGCAGACCGTCGGGCGGCCATGCGCACACACCCGGTTCTGGCCCTTCGGAGTGAAGGGGCGGCAGCGGCGCCCGTCGCGGGTGCCGTGCACCGGGCCGAAGGACGGCGCGGTGAGGGTCGCGAACACGAGTGGGTTCTCCGACACCGTGTCGGGGACGCCCTTGCCCCCGACGACGCCGGCCCGGATCATGTGGAACGTGTCGGCCGCGTAGACGCGGGAACAGGACGGGCAGTCGGCGGCTCGGCGGTTGCCGCAGCGCACGTGCAGGACCCCGATCGAGCTGTCGGCCGAGGAGAACGAGGACAAGACTTCACCGGTGCGTGCGTCGACGGTCTGCGACATGCCGTGCAGCCGGATCGGCTTGGCGCAGTGCCCAACCCGGGACGCGGCCTCGGACCAGGCGTCGAAGTCCCGCGACAGCAAGCGCGCCAGGACCTGCGCCTCAGTCGCCGCGTCGAGGTGGCTCAGGTCGAGAGGGTGATCCGAATGGTCATCGGCGTGCTGGGGGTGCAGGGGGACGGCGTCCCAGACGCGGTCTCGTGTTGCCCGGCTCATTCCGACCACCCCCTTCCCTGTCCCGGGTGGGTGTGCCGTGCAGCTGATGCAACCCCGCGCTGCACGACACACCCGGTCCGAAAGGGCGGCCACTGAAAGCGTTGTCCGAGAAGGAGATGCCGGCGCCGCGGGAGTTGCTCACACGCCGGCCACATCAAGAGATCACGAAGACGATCACGAAGACGATGGCGGACCAGAAAAGGTGTGTGGTGTGTGACGGCAATTCGTGTGCATGGCCTCTGGCCGGGGTGGGGAGCCGACCCCCAGGGCATCAAGCCCGCAGTTCTTATTAGTTCAGGTTTTTTTGTGTGGGTATGTCCGCACTCCCACCATCCACAGGCGGGCGCCCGGAGGACGAAGAAACACGCCGAGAGTTTGGTACCTAGAAGACTCTCTTTCGTGGTCGATGAGAGGGCCGCACAAACGGCCGAGACGCTGGAGCCGGGCTTGCGGAACCCGAGTGAGAGCCCCGAACCTTCAACCAATCTCAGCTGCGAGACCGACGGCTGCGGTGGACCTAGTGCCGTGGGCGGGCAGCCTTTGCCCACGTGCTGACGTTCCACCAGGCCCTCAACGCCTTGTCGACGACGGCGCGCTCAGGGAGGTCCTGTGCACTCAACGGGGGTCGGCCATACGTAAGAGTGACGTTCAGCGAAGCGTCGACCCAGAAATGCAGGCAGTGCCACCATGAGTCGTGGGCTCGCTTGACTCCCAGAACGGCAGCGGCCGAGGGCTCCGATCGCTCTGGCGCCGGCTGGACTGGCATGCCCGCCTTCTGCTTGTTGCAGTCGTGGTTGACTCGCTGGGCACCGGGGCCGTTCTCCCAATCTACGTCGTCTACTACCGCGACGTCGCGCACGTCCCCGTAACTCATATCGGCGTCCTCATCGCGCTTCCCCTTGTTCTCGGGGCGTTGACTGCCGCCCCTGCCGGCTACGCCACCGACCGTGTTGGGGTCGGGCCCGTACTCGCTCTCGGCTCCGTGCTGGCCGCGAGCGCCCAACTTGTGACCGCCACGGCACACAGCGAGATCGGCTTTGGCATCGGCCTGGCGCTGCTGGGGCTGGGCATGGTCGGGGTCAACGTCGCGACGGCCACGCTGATCGGACGGACCATTCCACGACCGCTTCGCCAGCCCTTCTTCGGGATCAGGTTCATGACCATGAACGTGTGTTTCGCTGCGAGTGGGGCACTAGTGGCGTTCTACCTGACGTTGGACCATCCCCAACGCTTTCGCCAGGCATTCCTCGCCGACGCCGTTTCGTGGCTTCTCGCGTTGACGCTCTTCACGATCGTGTTGCACTCGCGCCCCCAGCCCCCGAGAGTCCTTGAGAACGTCCGGGCCAGCGGTTCGGAGCTGGGGGCTGCTGCTCCCTCTCGGGGATACCTGCGGCTCCTGCGCGTGTCATCGACGTTGCCACTGGTGACCCTCGCGTTCCTGCTTGGTCTCGTCGGCTATCCGCAGCTAAACGTGGCCCTGCCCGCGCTGGCTCGGTACGAGGGTGCTTCGTCGACGTCGATCGGGGTCGCCTTCGCTGTGAACGGCCTGGTCATCGTAGCCGCGCAGCTCTACGTCGTAGTGCGGCTGCAGGTCGTTCGCCGCACGCGGGCACTCGCGACTACGGCGCTCCTCTGGGGCAGTGTCTGGGCCCTGGCCGGTCTATTGGGTGTCGTACACGGCCCGGTGATGGTGACGCTGGTCCTTGCCTTGTGTACCAGCGTGTTCGCCGTCGGAGAGACGCTCCTACAGCCAACCCTGCCGGCCATCACCAACGATGTCGCCGACGACAGTGACCGTGGCCGCTTCAACGCCCTCACGAATGGAGCCGAGACGAGTAGCTTCGTCGTGGGATCCCTGGCCGCAGGGTTGCTCATCGGGGCTGGGCTGATCCCGTGGCTACTCATCGGCCTCATCGTTCTGTGTGCTGGTGCCGTCATCGTGGCCGTCCACGTTCTCGAGCCACGCCTGCCGCGCGGCAGCAACGGCGTGGTGGCAGCACCCACGACATCAGCGTCCGTCGACCTCGCTTGATCCGGTCGGTGCCCAAATACCACGTCATTAGCGGCCGGTGCTTGCCGCCCCTCCACGGTCGATCACGTGATCAGGTGTGCATGTCGGGACACTAGCCGCCACGACTCGGACTCAAGGGTCCATACGTCAAGAACCACGCCCTCAGCCGTCACCGGTCCGGCGACTGCCTCACCGGCGGACGGTTCCCGTGCCTGTCGGATGATGGACTCCACCACCATGACGCCCCCGAGGTCGAGCTCGCGGCAAACGGTGACGTGGAACCAGTGCCAGGAAACAGCACAGCTGGTGTCGATCCACCCTCGCTTGCCGCGATGGTTGTCGAGCAGCGGCATCGTCCAGATCATGCGGTCACTGACCATCGCGTCGAGGCGATGCATGTCACCACGCAGCACGGCCGCCTGAAGATCTTCCGTGACGTGCTGACTGTCGAACATGCAGCCATGCTGCCCTCGTTAATGCAGCGTGTCACCCCTGATCCGCCGGCCGACGCTGGGGTTCACGAACATCTCGAACTGTATGACTGTGTTTCGCGATGAAGATCTGGCCATCGCGGTCATCACGGCGCCCTAAGCGCTGTTGACGGCCGGCGTCTCCGAAGAGTTACCCCGAGACGGGCCTGCTCGACGACGGTCACCGGCACTAGGCGATTCACTTGCTGTGGCGAGCGGCGAGGAGCTTTGGCCTGAGGGGTACAGACGAACCCCACGTCAACTGACGTCCCGTTCCTTGAATCGCCCGGGCCACCCCAGAGTCTCCCGACCCACCGGGTCGGTTCATGTGCACGTCTCCGCTGAGTCGTTCGGCGCGGACCACATGTCGGCTCCCATGAGCCGGAGCGAGTTGGCGTCTGCCGTCGCGGCGCGTCTCGGTCTGCTGGCCCTCGAGCCGCGAGCCGAGTTGTCCCCTGGCACCGCTCCGCCCGCCGTACGGCATCTCGGACCGCTGCCAAGCTGACCCGCGAGCTGGCGCCATATCAAAGCCTGGGCGTCTTGCATCCGGGTAGGTCCAACGGGAGGCCCGGCCTGTCCCCGACGCGGGCAGGCTTCGCGGGTGGCTTACGGGGCGTCGTACGCGGTGGTCCGGGCTGCTCCGGGGCCCCACGCGTCCTGCAGGTCCGACATCAGCTCGTCCACGGGAACCGCCGGATGCGTGGCGACCAGGCGTCGGCCCTGCCGGAGCAGGACGGTGCCGACGACGATGGCGGCGAGCCGGTCCAGCAACACCCAGACGCCGAGGGCGACCCAGAGCCACGCGAAGTACAGGCCCACGGTGAACAGGGTCTGGTCGGTGGGGAGCAGGACCCGGGCCGAGCCGAGGTCGGACCCGCGGACGGACACGTCGACCGGCTGGCCCTTCATGGTGCACTGGTCGGGGCTGCGGACGCCGGCCAGCGCCGTGGTGGTCAGGCCCCCGGAGGTGAACTTGGCCTCGACGGTGCACACGGTGCACACAGCCTGCGTCGACGTGCACCTGGAGGTTTGGCTGTAATGGACCGCGACCACGGTGCCGGGCACCGTCTGCCCGTCGGGGTAGGCCTCCAAGGAAGACATGTGGGACGCGATGGACCACGCGGCGAGCAGGCCAACGACGACGATCAGGACGCCGCCGAGGATGCCGCTGCGGCTCTTGCGCCCATCCAGTGGACTGCGCCGGCCACCGAGGCCGTCCGCGAGCAGCGCGCCACCAGCCAGCTCGGCGGCCCGGCCGCGCAGGTACGGGTTGAACGAGTATGCCGCGAGCACGGCCCGGAGCCGCCCCATACGGGTGAGCGTCATCACGAACGGAAGTGTGACCGCCCACCGTCGCCTCTACACCCAAAACGGGGCGTACTGGATCGGCGCGACTCCCGCTCCCGGTTGAGCCTGCGTCGAAAAGAGCGATCAACGACCGGCCCACCCTCGTCCGGCACGGCAGTGGCAGGGACTCAATCGACGGCCCCGACGCACTCAACAGATCCTCGGTGCGGACCAGACCGGTTACGGGGCGGCTCCTTCAGGCCAGGGGAGGAGCCGGAGTCTGTGGTTCTCCGTGCGCGTCCGGGGCGACGTGACACGTCGCACTGGGGGACCGTGCGGGGTGCCGGCCGCGATGCACAGGGAGCACGACGGTCCGGTGCCTCGGCACGGCCGCAACATCGAACCGCGAAGCTGCTGAGCCCGTCGTTTAGTGAATGGGAGTGCCGCGCTAAATGCTTTAGCCCTCCCGTCTAGCAGAGCCGGGGTAGCCCTGCCGATCTTCTTGGCTACCTGTGTCGACGTTCTCGCTTCCTGCGGAGTCCTCACTAGAGCTGTCGCTGTTGTTCCCGATCCGCTCGTCGGCCATGCTGCGACCCTGTGGGATCTGCTCGTCGAAGCGACCTCCAGTCGCCGAGCCTGCAGCCTCGGACGCGCGGTCGAGCCCAGAGTCGCTCATCGCCTCGACCTGGTCCCCCTGCTCTTCCATCGCCTTCTCGGCCTGGTTCTTGGCGTCATCGAACATGCTCATCGCACAACTCCTTCGCCGGTAAAGCACACTTTTCGAACATTTAGCCAACGCAGGGGCTAGCGTGGAAGGGACCCGCTTCCAGAATGTGCGGGCGCAGCGGTAAGGGCATGGAGACTCGCAGCGCGAGGCCGCGGCGTTCGGTGTTGTCGCCCCTGGGGCTGGGGCGACAACACCGGATGCGGTTGTGGGTGTGCGGCGGACGGCTTTTGTCGCCTGAACAGGTGGCCTGGCCACGCACCCCCGAGGCTCCCACCGGTGGCCCATGCGAGGCACACGGACCCGCGGAAAGTCTGACGGCGCCCCGCCTGAGCGGCCCTAGGGGGCCCAATAGGCGAGGCGCCCTTCCCGAAGGTACTCCCCTGCACCAGACCGGGACCATCACCTTGGCCACGCGGCCCAAAGTTCGAGTATGCGCGTCATCGGACGCGGTTTGGCCTGCCCGGGGCACATTGTTCGTCGAGGATGACCTCTAGGCTGTGGCTTTCGATCTGCGCCGCCGCGTCATCCCGCGGCGAATGCCGCCTCATTACGCGTAACAGGCACCCACGCAACTGATGGAGCAAGCAGCCGGAGAAGAGACCACGTCCACGGATGGCTGCGCCTCCTGCGCTGTCGTACGTGGGGGATGTCTCGCAACAGACCGCCGAATTCACGGACGCGGCGAGCGCAATGGGAGAGGATGTGGTGCGTCGGGTGCTTGCCTGTGACTCTCCAAGAACGGGCGAGACGGTCGATGCCGGTCGGCGCCCCACGGAAGCTGTCAACAGCACGTGGGTGGGGGCTGGGGCGCAAGGGGACGCTGCTGTCCTCCCATACATCAGCATCGTCCCTGCTCGCCCGATCCCTTGGCTGCTCGCTCACTGAGCTCGGGCCCCAGCGCCCCTACCTGAGACGCTTGCGCCGGTCGAGTCCCGCGCTCTTGATCGAGGCTTTGGCGCTAGATCGTCACCGTCTCGGCCTGCTTCACCCGCTCCGCCGACGACTTGCCCCGAGAAGCCCACCTGATTGCCAAGGTCACCAGTTGCCGACCCGTGATGCCTGATGGCGTGCGCGACGGCGACAACCAACGTCCCTCGGCGCAGCCTACGGACGTGGTTACGCAGGGCGGTTCAGGAGGTAACCCTCACCGTCGACGCGCCCCGATTTGTCGCAAGGACGAACGCCTCTGTTCAAGCAGCTGGCTGCCCCTGTTGATGCTGAAGATCGTCGAGAAAGCCCGCAACAGCCTCGACTCCGCCAGCTGTATCCAAGTGCCGCACCGCATGGTCCACCAGGGCGACGGTCGCTCTCGCTGCAGCCTCGGTATACGCCTCGGCCTGCTGGGAGAATGCTCGTGACAACGCGGCCACTGGATCATCGCCCGCAAGCAAACGCTCGCGAAGTCCGTCCCAGGGATCCAGGAGCCGGATACCGTCGACCATGTCGCCGATCGCCAACTGACGGAAGCCCTCGTCGTCCGGTCCCAGCGCGAGATTGAGCCGCACGACCGTCGCCGCGGCCTTGATCAGGAAGGCGGCCAAGTCATTGGGAGTCTCCACGACAGTCTCCTTCTTCTCGCCACGACAGCGAGCCGCGCCCTAACGGATCTCCGCGTACTCTTTGGATCAGGCCTGCACGCGATCTCGCGGACGTCCGACGCAGCAGCGGTGTCTCCGAGTCCTTGCACTCTAGTGGTCGACACCCGTCAGGAAACCGTGGCGAGCTCACCCTCGCGATTTCCAGGCCGACCTCGCGCGCCCCATCCGGGAAACGGCGACCGCCACCTCGGGTATGCGACGGCAGAGGTGAGCCTCCCGCGCGTCGGCCCCTCCACAGGGCTCCCGCACGGGAGGCGGTCACAGGTTCTGCGTCACTTCTTCAGGACCGCGAAACTCAACATCGTGAGCCCAGGTCAGCGGGACCGCAGCGAGTCGCGGATCTCGGTGAGGAGCAGGACCTCTTCGGACGGGGCCTCAGGCTCCGGCTCGACGCCGGCGGCCCGGCGAGCGGCGAGGTGGTTCATCGGAGCAACAACCATGAAGTACACGGCCGCAGCCACGATGAGGAAGCTGATCGTCACCGTGATGAACGTGCCGAGGTGGACCCCGCCGGGGGCCCAAGCCGAGAAGTTCGGGGTCCCGCCGAGCTTGCCGATCACGTCCATGATCACGGTAACGAACGCCTCGATGACCTTGCCGAACGCGCCGGCGATGATGACGGCGACCGCGAGGTCGACGACGTTGCCCCGCATGATGAAGTCTTTGAAACCTTTGAGCATCGGTTCTCCCTTGTCAGTGGTCGACGTGGTCTTCGGGGTGTCGGGGTCGAGGTGTTCCTCGTCCGGGGTGTCCGACCGCCAGCTCCACCGTGACGGTGAGCCGGGCGGCCGGTGTGTCCCCTGGTACATCTGCCGAAGGGTGCTGGCTACTCAGCGAGCTTGGCGATGGCCTGGGCCCAGAGGAAGTACTTGTTCGTGCCGAGGTCACGCACCGTCTTGATGTTGAACGCGGCCTTGAGGTGCTCGGCGTCGGCGGCGCTGACGCCCTGCAGCGCATCCACCGGCGCGTCGGCCAGCTCACTCACCGAAGAAGCCTCGAACGCCTTGTCGACCTTGGCTGCGATGTCGCCCATGTTCACTCCTGAGAGTCAGGGCCCGCCGAGATGGCGGGCAATGGTGCAGATCTACCACCGTCAGCCCACCCCCGCACGCCCAACACCCCCGCGGTCAGTGAATCCCTAGCGACATCGCGCCCTTTCGGTCACTCAAATTCTCGGTAATTGCTGCGAGGGCGTCCGCTGAGCGTGCCGGCGCGACGTTCGCGGCCAACCCCGAACGGCAGCGAATTGGAGTGTTTCGCTCGGACGCGTGTCTCAGAATCACTCGCCCTCGGACTCACACTTTCGTCTCGTCGACCGAGGCGGAGCAGCAGTCCGGCCAACACCTTCAGTAGGCCAACTCGGGCGTCGGGCCCGAGCTGGCCTGGGGCCGGGACTAGCCTTGCTGGTCCTCTTGGCTGCCTGCGTCGAAGCCCTCGCCGCTCGCCGACGCCTCACTCGAGGTGTCGGCGTTGTTGCCGACCCGTTCGTCGGCCATGTCTCGGCCCTGTTGGACCTGCTCGTCGAAGCGCCCCCCGGTCACAGAACTCGCCGCTTCGGACGCCCGGTCAAGACCCTGATCGCTCAGCCCTTCGACCTGGTCGCCGTGCTCTTCCATCGCCTTCTGGGCCTGTTCCTTGGCGTCATCGAACATGCTCATGGCACAACTCCTTCGCCGTTACAGCTTATGCGCCGGAAACCCGACGACCTTCCCATAGTGGACCCTCCGGCACAGACGGCGATAGGGAGCCCTTCGACATGGCTAAGAAATCCTATCCAGCAACCATGTCATTCGAATTCACAAGGCGTTCCCGCCCGAGCTCTGGCCAATACCCAACCGGACTCGGTCAGTGCCCGGCGCGCCCATCGTCAGTCTCTAGGACGAGCCCCCGTACTGCCGCCAGCGTTCCGGCTCAGGGAGGCCACGCCAGGCGTTTGCACCCGCAAGGGACCGCCGCCTCGGGGTCCGAGCGACCTGCCCGTTGCAGCCGCGATTCTCGGACGCCGGGCGCATCGCGCATGGTCGAGCACCAGGTGGCGGACGGCTGTCGCGCATCACCCGACGGATGACAAGCTGGTCGACGGTCGGCAGGTGAGGACTTTCTGTACTGGCTTAAACGCGCCTGCGGCGCGAAGAAGCGCGGGACCCCGCGATGGGGACCCCGCGCTCCGGCGCTGGCGCGCCTACGCGCACCCCATCGCACCCCGCGCTTCAACATGGGGAGGCGCGCGCCCGGTCGAAGCCTTCTCGATGGTCGGCTCGACGATCATTGGGCGCGGACTCAAGCACCTGGACGCGGAAGGCCCCAGCGGTCGCCGCTCGGGCGCAGTCCCACGGAGGACCACTGCCCACCTGGAGCGGCCGGCGCAGTCGACGACCCGCGTCGCTGAGTCCCCGTAGCGCTTTCTGCGCGTCACCACCCAGCCAAGTCCGTACCGATCAATGCGCCAACCCGCGGGGCTGAGTCGTGTCCCCCCGGTGTCCCCCGCGTCCCAAAACGCCCACCCGCCAAGGGCGCCGAGGTAACGCATGCACCGCACCAGGACGACCACGACAACGGCCCCGCACCTGTTCGCAATGAGAAGGTCAGGGGTTCGAATCCCCTCAGCTCCACCGATGAGAAACCCCGTCCCACCTGCGGAAGCCGCGGGAGGGGCGGGGTTCTCTCTTGTCATCCGCCCGTCTCCAGCCGATCGGTCCCGACCGGGCCCGCTGAGCTCCCCGGGATTGATGCAGGCCCGAGGGCGTGCGGAGGACGTGGGTCGATGACGTAAATCATCTGTTTCGGTGCGGATCGGACACGTCGGGACCTACGGTGCACTCGAGTGCTCACCGATGCGCTCCGGCCCGCCACGGTGGCCCGTTCCAGGGGAGATGCACCGGCCGCGGCCGGTGGGGTCGAACCCGGGCCGCGCTGCAGTCGTAGAGGTCTGTCTGCTCCCCGTCGAAAGGCCACACCGTGCCGCTCCAGTCGTCTCAGGACCTCCTCCCCCGTCAACGCCGAAGGCTCAGCACCTCAGCCGTGCTCGCACTCTCGGTGGGACTCACCGCGGTCGTGGCCGCCGGCCCCGCGACCGCGAGCACCGTCGCCACCCCGTCTGCGACCACTCTGCAGACGGTTGCCGCTGCGCCGTCCGTGCCGCTGCACGCCACGGCCGTGCTGACCGGCCCGGGGCAGGTCAAGGTCACCTGGACGGCACCCAGCAGCGCCGGCTCGAGTCCGATCACGGGTTACTCCGTCACCTACTCGACCGGCCAGTCGGGTGGCGGGCAGGGCGTGTCCTCCACCGCTCGTACCGCCGTGTTCAACGGCCTCCAGACCGGCTCCACCACGTACACCTTCTCCGTGTGGGCCACCAACGCCGCCGGTGACGGCCCGAGAGTCACGTTTCCGCTGTCCGTCGTCGCGGTGCCGACGTCCCGACCGACCCAGACGGTGTCGCGCACGACGGCCACGGGAGGCGACCACCTGACCATCTCGGGACGCGGCAACCCCGGCGCGCGGCTCACCATCGAACGGGCCCTCCCGGGCCAGGCGTACAAGACGATCGCGGCCGTGAAGGTCGATGCCGCAGGCCACTACGCCGACACGATCACCGTCCTCCGCACGGCCACCTACCGCACGCGCGGCGCGACGGGCCTGCTGAGCCGGACCAACACCGTCGTCGTCCACAACCGCATGGTCTTCACCGCCGTGCGCGATGGGTTCCGCACGTACACCCTCGGCGGACAGACCCTGCCGGCGGTCAAGGGACAGCGGGTCAAGCTCTACAACAAGAACGTCAACGGCACCTACTCGCTGCTCGCGATCGTCCTCACCGATCAGTACGGTCGGTGGTCCTTCACCCACCGCTACAACTTCACGCGGACGTACACCTTCAAGGCCGTCTCCGTCGCGACGCCGTTCAATGCCTCGGCGGCCGCACTGCTGTCCGTCAGGGTTCACTGACCCCTGACGACACGGGCAACCCCCGAGTCGGCGAGGGCGCAGGTCCGGAAAGGGTTTCCGGCCTGCGCCCTCCTCACGTGCAGGGGTGACGAGCGACGGGAACCGACGCCGGCACGATGCGCGATCGGGCGATGGGGCGCGATCCCCCAGGGGCTTGGCAGACTGGCTCGATGACCGACGTCGTGGATCTGGACGAGAAGTTCGCGCTCTTCTCCGAGCTCTGGTCGCCCAAGCTCGTGTCGCGACTCAACGACTACGAGGTCAAGGTCGTCAGGCTCCGGGGTGAGTTCGTCTGGCACACCCACGAGGACACCGACGAGCTGTTCCTCGTCATCGAGGGTCGGCTGACCATCCAGCTGCGGGATCGCGACGTCGTGCTCGGGCCCGGCCAGTTGTTCGTGGTGCCGCGCGGGGTCGAGCACTGCCCGCGGGCGGACGAGGAGGTCAGGGCACTGCTGCTCGAGCCCGCAGGTGTCGTCAACACCGGGGATGCCGGCGGAGACCTGACCGCGCACGTCGAGGAGATCTAGGCAGCAGCCGACGCGGCCGGCATCGCGGCTGTCTCGGCGGCGGGATCGGTGGCCCCTCCGGTCAGCGCAGCAGGGCCGGTTGGCGCGCCGGGTGTCGGCTCACCCCCGGGCCACGGCGAGAGCGGGAGCCCCCACCGGGCGCAGGGTGACGCGGTCGCCCGGGGCGAAGTCGGCCACCGCGGCACTCGGCACCTGGACGAGCACCTGCTGGAGGTCCTCGCCGGGGCTGACGACGACCCGGCCCTGGGCGCCGAGGAAGCTCGAGCTGATGACGACCGCCGATCCCTGTGCGTCCTGGGTGACGGTGAGGTGCTCCGGCCGGATGAGCACCGTGACGGTCCCCTCCGTCGCCGAGCCGGGCAGCAGAGGGAGGCTGGCCCCGAGCGCCTCGGCGGTGGTCCCGCGGGACGTGCCGACGACGCGGTTGGTCAGCCCCACGAAGTCGGCGACGAAGTCGTCGGCCGGGCGGGAGTAGAGCTCCTGCGGCGCGGCCAGCTGCAGCAGCTTCCCGCTGCGCATGACCCCGACCCGGTCGGCGATGGCCAGCGCCTCCTCCTGGTCGTGCGTCACGAAGAGGGTCGTCGTGCCGACCTCGAGCTGGATGCGGCGGATCTCGTCGCGCAGCTGCGTGCGCACCTTGGCGTCGAGGGCCGAGAGCGGCTCGTCGAGCAGGAGGACCTGCGGCTCGATGGCGAGGGCCCGGGCCAGCGCGACGCGCTGCTGCTGGCCGCCCGACATCTGGTGGGCGTACTTGTCGACGTGGGCCGACAGCCCGACGAGCTCGAGCATCTCGGCCGACCGCCGGCGCCGCTGCTCGCTGCCCTGCTTGCGCAGCTGGAGGCCGAACTCGACGTTCTGGCGCGCGGTCAGGTGCGGGAAGAGGCTGTAGGCCTGGAAGACCATCCCCATGTCGCGCTTGTTGGTCGACACCTTGGTCAGGTCCTTGCCACCGACCTCGACGCGACCGGAGTCCGGGTCCTCGAGGCCGGCGAGACAGCGCAGCGCGGTTGTCTTGCCGCAGCCGGAGGGACCGAGCAGCGCGACGAGCTCTCCGGGCTCGAGGTGCAGGGTCAGCCCGTCGAGGGCGTTCACCCCCGAGTAGGTGCGGCGCAGGTCGGTCAGCTGCACGGCGACACCACGGGTCATGAGTTCTCCTTGCGGGAGTGGCTGCGGCCGCCGACGAACGACAGGCCGAAGAGGACGATGAAGGCGAACACCAGGGCGGCCAGGCCGACCGCGACGCTGATCTGGGCGTCGGACTTGCCGAGGAGGAACATCGCGACCTGGAGGTTCGTGCGGCTGAACAGGTTGGCGATGGTGAACTCGCCGAGAGTCAGGGCCACGGCGAGGAACGCCGCCGAGAGCACCGCCGTGCGCAGGTTGGGCAGCACGACCCGGACCATCACCCTCCCCCACCCGGCGCCGAGCGAGCGCGCGGCCTCGGAGAGGGTCTTGACGTCGATGGCCCGCAGGCCGACGTCGATCGAACGGTAGGCGTAGGGCAGCACGAGGATGACGTAGGCGAAACCCAGCCAGATCGTCGACTCACCGAGGAAGTAGGTCACCCACGAGTAGACGGGGGTGAGCCCGACGACGAGGACGATCGCCGGCACCGTGAGCGGCAGCAGGCAGAGGAACTCGACCGTGCGGGACAGGCCCGGCACGCGCAGCCGCACCCACGTCATGGTCGGGACGAGCAGCACGAGCATGACGACGACCGTCAGGACCGCGAGCCCCACCGACGCGGTGAAGCCGGCCGCGAGGTCGGGGTAGTCGCGGGAGATCCCCTCGACGTCGACGAGCTTGGCCCACGTCGCAGCGGTCCGGCGGCCCTGGGCGTCCTTGGTCGTGAAGTCGAGCATCCCGGCCAGCGGGGCTGCGAAGAACACCATCGACACGGTGACGACGACCCAGCGCAGCACCGACTGGCGGCGACGCCGCGTCGCCCTGATCCCGCTCATCGCGCGAGCCAGCGGGACGCGCGACGGTCGATGGCGGCGTACAGCGTCATGACCGCTGCGACGACGACGACCATGAGCAGCGCCATCGCCTTGCCGACGTTCTCCTGACCGAGGATGACCTCGGAGTTGAGCGTGCCGCCGATGGCGAGCGGGAGCAGCGGGGAGCCCTGCGAGACGAGCGCAGCCGCCGTGGCGTAGGCGCTGAAGGCGTTGGTGAACAGCAGCAGCAGGGCGCCGACGAACGACGGGAAGAGGATCGGCGCCGCCACCTTGCGCCAGTAGAGCCACGTGCTCCCGCCGAGGGTCTCCGCCGCCTCGCGCCACTGGGGACGCAGCCCCTCGACCGCGGGCAGGAAGACGATGAGCATGAGCGGGATCTGGAAGTAGAGGTAGACGAGCATGAGGCCCTTGTTCCACTCGTAGAGCCACAGGCCGCCGGTGTCGTCGAGCCCGGTCGAGGCCAGCACGTTCGTGAGGTAGCCGGTGGCACCGAACGTCGCGAGGAACGCGAAGGCCAGGGCCACGCCGCCGAACTGCGCGAGCACCCCGCACAGGGAGGTCGTGAAGCGGCGGAGCACCCCGTCCGGCTTGGCCGTCGAGACGGCATACGCCAGCAGGGCCCCGATGACGGCCCCGGCCACGGCCGTGACGGCCGAGAGGATCAGGGAGTGCCAGAGGGCCGAGGTGACGGCCGGCTGCGCCAGGGCGCGGATGTTGGCCAGGCTCAGGGCACCCTGGCCACCCGGTCCGGTCGCGATGAACGCCCCGACGACCACGACGAGCGTCGGGACGATGAGGAACACCGTGACGTAGACGAAGAAGGGGACGACGCCGAGGAGGGCGCCCGACGGTCGACGACCGGCGAGCGCCCCTCGGCGGGCGGTGTCAGCCAACCGCGTTGGCCCACGACGTGGCGAGGTAGGCCTTGCCCGACGTCGCATCGGCCTGGGTGGGCACGACGGGGGTCCCGCTCACCTTGGGCAGCGCGGCAGCCGCGGCGGCGTCGAGCGAGCCGGCCTTCTGCATCGCGTCGAAGCGGACCGGACGGGCACCGCCCTTGAGCCAGAGGTTCTGGCCCTCGTCGGAGTAGAGGAACTCCTGCCACAGGCGTGCGGCGGCCGGGTGCGGCGCGTCCTTGTTGATGGCCTGGTAGTAGTAGCCGGCGATGACGGCGCCGTCGGGGACGACGACCTTCCACGTCGGGAGCTTCGCGGTGGCGGCGGCGTTGAGGTAGTCCCAGTCGATGACGATCGGGGTCTGGCCGGACTGGATCGTCGCCGGCGTCGGGTCGACGGGGATGAAGTTGCCGGCGGCCTTGAGCTGCTTGAAGAAGTCGACACCCTTGGTGAGGTCACCCGCGGTGCCGCCCTGGGCGACGGAGACCATCTGGACGCCCGCGAACGCGGCACCGGCCTTCGTCGGGTCGCCGTTGAGGGCGACCTTGCCCTTGTAGGCCGGCTTGAGCAGGTCGGCGACGCTCGTGATGGCCGGGACCT
This sequence comes from Terrabacter aerolatus, assembly GCF_007991735.1. Taxonomy (GTDB): domain Bacteria; phylum Actinomycetota; class Actinomycetes; order Actinomycetales; family Dermatophilaceae; genus Terrabacter; species Terrabacter aerolatus. The sequence continues at coordinate 95,133 of NZ_BJYX01000016.1, forward strand.
TCGAGGAGTCGTAACCGATCGACATGTAGCCGCCGTAGTCGTTGACCCAGGCGCCGTTGGAGTCCTTGAACGAGTCGGGCACGTCGGCGAAGGTGGCCACCTTGTAGGGCGCGTACTTGGCGGTGTTGGCGAGGGCCACGGCGGCACCGAGGTCGAAGACGTCCGGAGCCGTCGACTGGCCCTTGAGCCGGTCGGCCGCGGTGATCTCGTCGGCGCTGCTCGCGTCGGGCTGCGCGCTCGTGACCTTGATGCCGTACTTGTCGCCGAACGCCTTGATGATGGCGCCGTAGTTGGCCCAGTCCGGCGGGAGCGCGATGACGTTGAGGGCGCCCTCCTTCTTGGCCGCCGTGACGAGCGCGTCCATGCCCCCGAGGTCCGCGGCCGACGTGGCGGTCGCGGCGCTCTTGCCACCGGCGCCCGTGCTGGTGTCGGAGCTCTTCGTCGGGGCCGAGCAGGCGCTGACGACGAGCGCCGAGGTGGCGACCAGCGCGAGCAGCCCCGTGGAACGGCGCAACAGGCCAGAGTGCATGCGAATCCCTCCAAGTGTTCGTGTGCCCGAAGCGGGCTGTTTCGAACACTAGGGGTAAGGCAGGCCCCGTGCCCACGACTTCGGCCCCGACTTCGTCCGTGTTCATCTGGGGCACTTGAACATTTCATGACCAACGGTCGGCCCGTGTCTGATATGTGACCCGCGCTCGAGTCTCGTAAACGCACATAACGGACACATCGGCAACTCGGAAACTGCAGTCAACTGGCAGGAAGAACTCATCCACTTCACAGACTCCGGCCGCCACCATGTGCCCACCCGGTACCCGAAACCAGGGAGTCGGCCGGACCCACCCAGAGAGGAACTCCATGGGCACTCGACGTTCACGGCGCATGGCCACGTCCACCGCCTCAGCCGCCGCGCTCCTGACCGTGGCGACGGCCTTCGCCGCCTCGGCCGCCGTCCCGGGCTCGGCGGCGTCCGCCCCGTCCGCGGCGGGCGCAGGCGTGAGCAACCCGTACTCGCCGGCCTACGGCCACTCGTACCGCCACGGCGCCGTCCCGACGCGCGAGCTCAACACGCAGATGCATCGTTGGCAGGCCCAGCAGCGGGCCGGGACGACCTCGGCCAAGACGCTCTCCTACGGCGGGGGTGTCGACGGCATCGGCGTCACGGACGGCGCGCCCAAGGTCTACCTCGTCTTCTACGGGAGCCAGTGGGGCACCCAGGGCACCGACGCGAAGGGCAACCTCACCTTCAGCGGCGACCCGAAGTCCGGCGCACCGGTCGTCCAGAACCTCATGAAGGGCCTCGGCACCGGCGGCGAGGCCTGGTCCGGCGTCATGACGCAGTACTGCGACGGCGCCGGCATGGCGCGCGGCGTGACGAAGTGCGCCACCGGCGCCACGCACGTCGGCTACCCGACCGGCGGGGCCTACGCCGGGGTCTGGTACGACAACTCGGTGGCCTCCCCCTCCAGCGCCACCCAGGCGCAGCTCGGGCAGGAGGCCGTGAAGGCCGCCTCCCACTTCGGCAACACGTCGGCCGCGAGCAACCGGAGCGCCCAGTACGTCATCCTGTCGCCGACCGGCATGCACCCGGACGGCTTCAACACCCCCAGCGGCAACTTCTGCGCGTGGCACGACTGGAACGGCGACGTGGGCGTGTCCTCGACCGTCGGTGACGTGGCCTTCACGAACATGCCGTACGTCATGGACATGGGCGGGAGCTGCGGCCAGAACTTCGTCAACGCCGGCTCCGCCGGAACGGACGACGGCTACACGATCGTCGAGGGCCACGAGTACGCCGAGACCATCACCGACCAGAACCCGGCCGGTGGCTGGACCAACCTCACCTCGCGCACCAACTCGGGCCAGGAGAACGGCGACGAGTGCGCCTGGATCGCCCCCGGGACGACCGGTGGTGGCGGCAACGTCACCATGGGCAACGGGAGCTACCCGATGCAGGCCACGTGGTCCGACGACACGAACCGGTGCGACCTGAGCCACGTCACCGTCGGCTGAGCCACCACGACCGACCCTGACCACACGGCATACGCCGTCAGGTCGGGACGAAGGCCCCCGAGCACCGCTCGGGGGCCTTCGCGTTGCGCCCGGTGCCGGGTCAGTGGCTCTCGCGCGCCACGAGCTGCTCCCGCAGCCGCCCCACGAGCGCGTCAGCCGCGAGATCGGTGGCCAGGGCGTCCGTGACGAGCTCGGCCTGGGTGCGCGGCGACATGCCGTCGACGGGCTGGTCGCGGTCCAGGTTCGTCGGGAAGGCGTAGCCCTCCGCGCTGGCGGCGACGACGTTGGCGACCTGACGCCCGGGCAGGCCGTCCGCGCGCGCCGAGAGCAGGGCCGGGTAGACCGCCTCCACGACGCGGGCCCGGTCGACGGTCTCCATGGCGCGCCCGAACGCCGAGCTGACCTGCAGGAGGTTGGCCATCCGGCGCACGTCGCTCGTGCGGTTCGTCCCGGCGGCGTGCAGGAGCGCGGGGTTGAAGAAGACGGCGTCGCCGGCGGACAGCGGGAGCTGCACGTGGTGGGCGACGAAGTACTCCTGGAACTCCGGCTGCTGGTAGGCGACGTAGCCGTGGGAGTACTTCTGGCTGTGCGGCAGGTAGAGCGTCGGGCCGGACTCCACGGGCATGTCGACGTGCGCGACCGCGCCCTGCAGCGTCAGCGCCTGCGAGAGGGCGTGGACGTGGGCGGGGTAGGCCGCGCAGGTCTCGGCGGACTGGAAGCCGAGGTGGTAGTCGCGGTGCACCGTCTGCCCGGCGCCTCCGGGGTTGACGACGTTGAGCTGCGAGGTGACCTGGTAGCCGGGGCCGAGCCAGGCCTGGGCCGCGAGCGCGACGGCGTCGTTGGCGTAGTAGTCGACGAACGCGCCGGGGTCGGTGACGGCGAGCTTCTCGAGGGCGTTCCAGATGCGGTCGTTGGCGCCGGGCTTGGCGAAGTGGTCACCGGCCGTGGCGCCGCTGGCCCGCTGCTCGACGATCATCCGCTCGAAGGCCGCGGTGGCCCGGGCCAGGGGTTCGGCCTCGAAGGCGCCGGCGAGCACGACGATCCCGGGCCCGTCCGCGAGGGCGCGGGCGAGCTCCGCCTGCAGGTCGCGCCGTGCGGCGTCGTCCGCTGCCGTGTGCCGCACCGTGGCCCAGTCGTAGAAGAGCACCTGCTGCTCGACGCGGGTCGCGTGGGGGTACTCGGCGAGGTCGGTCTGCTCGGCGAGCACCTCGAGCAGGTCGGGCAGGCGGGCGTCCTCGGGACGGATCCAGCGCGTCTGCGAGCTGGTCGACGTGACGGTCATGGTGCCCTCCTCGGGCGGAACGGCGCACACGGGTCCGACAGCGTGGACGGTGGCGGGGTGGTGGGGTGGATGCTTCAAGGATGCGGTCGCGGCAGCGGCGGACCAGCCGCCGAAAGACCTCAGAAAGACCTCAACCGCGACCGTGCGGCAGTAGGCTCCGGCGCATGGCTCCAGGGCGGTCGACCTCGCACCGCGTGCGCGACATCGCCGAGCAGTCGGGCCTCTCGGAGGCGACGGTCGACCGGGTGCTCCACGGCCGACCCGGCGCCAGTCCGCGGGCCGTCCGGGCCGTCGAGCGTGCCGTGCTCGACCTCGACCGGCAGCAGACCCAGCTGCGCCTGGCTGCCCGCACCATCCTGCTCGACGTCGTCGTCCAGGCGCCGGCGCGCTTCAGCTCCGCCGTGCGGTCAGCGCTCGAGGAGGAGCTGCCGGCCTTGCGTCCGGCCGCCGTGCGGGCCCGTTTCCACCTGCAGGAGAACGCCGACGTGGCGGCCGCCGTGGAGATCCTCGACGGACTCGGCCGTCGCGGTCGCGTCTGCCACGGCGTCGTCCTCAAGGCGCCGGACGACCCCCGGGTGGCCGGAGCCGTCGGACGGCTCGCCGAGCGCGGGATCCCCGTCGTCACGCTCGTCACGGACGTGCGTGAGAGCGCGAGGGTGGCCTACGTCGGACTCGACAACGCCGCGGCCGGCGCCACGGCTGCCTACCTCGTGACCCAGGTGCTCGGGGACCGACCCGGCGACGTCCTGCTCACCCTCAGCCGGTCGTCGTTCTTCGGCGAGCGGGAACGAGCCGCCGCCTTCGGTGCGGCCCTCACCCGCCTCTCCCCCGAGCGGCGCGTGCACACGATCACCGACAGCGACGGGCTCGACGCCACGATGGGGGCGCTCGTGTCCGACCTGCTCGTGGCCCAGCCGGACGTGCACGCCGTCTACTCCGTCGGAGGGGGCAACCGCGCCATCGCGGATGCCTTCCGGTCGGCCGGACGCCCGTCGACGGTCTTCGTCGGCCACGACCTCGACGAGGACAACCTCGAGCTGCTGCGCTCCGGCGTGCTCACCGCGGTCCTGCACCACGACCTCCACGCCGACATGCGCAACGGCGTCCGGCAGGTGATGCGAGCGCACCGCCTGCTGCGGGGCGCCCCCACGTCGGTGGCGGCCAACGTCGAGGTCGTCACGGCATACAACATCCCTCCCCGCATCCGCGTGCGGTGACGCTGAGGTCTTTCTGAGGGGTCGCGGTGCTCCCACGACCACCATCGCCCCGGCACGCTGGGGCCATCAACCGGGACCACGACGTCATCGGTCGCCTCGGCGGAACGGCGTCGCTCGTGTCGCCCCACCTTCGCTTCGAGGAGAACCATGCGCCTTGGTCTGATCGGACTCGGCCGGATCGGCTCCTTCCACGCCGACACCCTGTCCCGGCTCCCCGCCGTCGAGTCCCTCGTGGTGACCGATGTCGTCCCCGCCGTCACGAGGAGCGTGGCGGAGCGGGTCGGAGCCGACCACGTCGACTCACCACAGGCCCTGTTGGGCAGCGGCGTCGATGCCATCGTCATCGCCGCCGCCACGACCGCCCACACCGAGCTCATCCGGGCGGGGGTCGACGCGGGCATCCCGGTCTTCTGCGAGAAGCCCCTGTCGGGTGACCTCGCCGAGGCGGTCGAGATCGCCCGCTACGTCGCCGACGGCGCAGTGCCCGTGCAGGTGGGCTACCCGCGCCGCTTCGACCCGGCCTTCGCCGCGGCCCGCGCCGCGGTCGAGTCCGGGGGGCTCGGCTGGGTCCACACGGTGCGTTCCACGACCCTCGACCCCGCCCCGGCGCCGCGTGCCTACCTCGAGACGTCCGGGGGCATCTTCCGGGACTGCAGCGTGCACGACTTCGACACCGTCCGCTGGGTCACGGGCCGGGAGGTCGTCGAGGTGTATGCCGCCGGCAGCGCCCGCGGGGACGACCTCTTCGCGGAGCTCGGCGACGTCGCCACGGCGGCCACCGTGCTGACCTTCGACGACCGCGCGACCGCCATCGTGTCGAACACGCGGTTCAACCCGCGCGGCTACGACGTCAGGCTCGAGCTGCACGGCACGGGCGACAGCGTCGCGGCCGGGTGGAGCGACAGCACGCCCCTGCGCAACCTCGAGCCGGGAGCGACGTGGCCCGCCGGACCCCCGGCGACCTTCTTCATGGACCGTCTGACCGCCGCCTTCCGTGCCGAGCTGCAGGCGTTCACGGACGTCGTCGCCGGGCACCGGAGCTCGCCCTGCACCGCCGAGGACGCCCTCGCCGTCGCCTACATCGCCGAGGCGGCCACGCTCTCGCTCCGTGAGCACCGACCGGTGCGCGTCGACGAGGTGCGCCACCCGTGACCCGAGGCGACGACGAGAGACCTCGGACCGAACCGTTGCGGCTGGGGCTGCTCGGGGCGGCGCGCATCACCGACCTGGCCGTCATCAAGCCGGCCCGGACCACCGGAACCCGCCTCGTCGCCGTGGCGGCCCGGGACCGGTCCCGCGCGGCGGCCTTCGCCGACGCGCACGGCATCGAGCGGGTGCACGAGTCCTACCTCGACGTCATCGACGACCCGGAGGTCGAGGCGGTCTACAACCCGTTGGCCAACAGCCTGCACGCACCGTGGAACCAGGCCGCCCTCGCCGCCGGGAAGCACGTCTTCACGGAGAAGCCGTCGGCGAGCAACGCGGCCGAGGCCGAGGACGTCGCCGCCCTGGCGCGCACGACGGACCGACAGTTCTTCGAGGGGTTTCACTACCTCTGGCACCCGCTCGTCCCGCGCCTGCACGAGATCCTCGCCAGCGGCGAGATCGGGGAGCTGCGGCACGTCGAGACCGTCATGGACATGCCCGCACCCGCCGCGTCCGACCCCCGCTGGTCGCTCGGGCTCAGCGGCGGAGCCCTCATGGACCTCGGCTGCTACAGCCTCCACTCGCAGCGCCTGCTGGCCCCCACGCTCGGCGGCGAGCCCGTGCTCGTCAGCGCGACGGGCGGCGAGCGGGCGGGGCATCCCGGTGTCGACGAGTGGCTCACCGCCGAGCTCGAGTTCCCGAACGGCGTCACCGGCACCGCCGGCTGCAACATGGCGAGCGACCACCACCAGATGAGCCACCGCCTCATCGGCACCGCCGGCGAGGCCACGATCGTCGACTTCGTCAACCCCCACGACGACGACCGGCTCGTCGTCACCACGAGGGCGGGGCGCCGGACCGAGCACCTCGGACGGCGCTCCTCCTACACCTACCAGCTCGAGGCCTTCACCACCGCGGTCCGCACCGGGGTGCCCGCGCGCACCGACGCGGCCGACGCCGTGCTCACGATGCGCCTCATCGACCAGTGCTACGCGGCGGTCGGGATGTCACCGCGCCCGTCGCACTCCGACACCCCCTCCGGGAGCGACCTCCGATGACGACGCCCACCGACGAGCTGATGGCCACCTGCTGGACGAGCGCGGGCGACGCCGCCTCCGACCGCCCGGACCTGCGCAGCCCGCACACCCTGCGCGACCGCGTCGAGGCGGTCTCCGCGGCCGGCTACCGGGGCTTCGGCCTGCTGTCCGACGACCTGCCGGCAGCCGTGCAGGACTACGGGCTCAAGGGGATCCGTGACCTGCTGGCCGACAACGGGATCGTCCACCTCGAGCTCGAGGGCATCCCCTGGTGGTGGGACGAGGGCGCCCGACGCGCGGAGTCGGACCGCGTCCGCCACCTCCTCCTCGACGCGGCCGAGGTGCTCGAGCCCCGGCACCTCAAGGTGACCCCCGACGGCGACGACGGGCCGTGGGACCGCGAGGTCTGGGCGTCGCGGTTCGCCGGGCTCTCCGACCAGGCCGCGGCCGTGGGAGCGCGCCTGGGCATCGAGTTCTTCCCATGGTCCAACCTCAAGACCCTGCACGACGGCCTGCAGCTCGTCGCCGATGCCGGGCACGAGGCCGGAGGCGTCATCATCGACATGTGGCACGTCGCACGCGCCCACACCCCGGTGGTCGACCTCGCAGCCGTGCCACTCGACCGCATCGTCGGGGTCGAGCTGAACGACGCCGACGCCGACGTCGTCGGGACCCTCTTCGAGGACACCGTCCACCGCCGCCGGTACTGCGGCGAGGGCAGCTTCGACCTGACGGGCATGATCACGGCCCTGCGCACCGCCGGCTGGGCTGGGCCCTGGGGCGTCGAGATCCTCTCGGACAAGCACCGCTCCCTGCCCGTCGGTGAGGCGCTCGAACGCGCCGCCGCGAACGCCAGGATCGTGCTCGACGTGGCCGCCGAGAAACGCGGTTCGTCGGGAATCCGGCCACCACTGAAGCCGGCCGGTCCAGTGTTCGCACGGTGACGGCCTACGGGTCGCGCGGGCTGCAGCACTGGCCATCCGGCGGCCGGTGCTGCAGCCCTCCCGACGACGGACGGCCCGGGCGGGTGCCCGGGCCGTCCGTCGTTGACCAGTCGCGTCAGTGCATCAGGATCGCTTCGTGCTCGTGCCCTGGATGCAGCCGGCGCCCGTCTTGGCGAAGTCGATGTTGCTGAACTCCTCCTGAGTCAGGTAGTGGCGCTCGTTGATCACCTGGTTGTAGAGCGAGCCGGGGGTCCCCTGCGTCGGCCCGTACGTGTAGGCGCACTCGTCGCCGTTCTCGTAGCCACTCGCGTCGTACCAGCCCGTGTTCACGTCGGGGTCGGTAGCCGCTTCCATGATCTCGTGGCTCGTCGGGCTGATCTCGGTGTCGGCGTCAGGGTTGCCGTTCGGGGTCTCGATGACCTTGTGGCCACGGGCCTCGCTACCGCACGTGTAGTGCGTCCCTGAGTGGTACACCGGGAAGGGCATGTTCGCGTAGACCATGCCATTGGAGTCCTGGCTGTGATACGCGCAGAATGCAGCCGTCGGCTGGTAGTTGATGGTGCACGCATTGACGTTGCCGTCCGTCGTCGACCCCGGGCTGAAGCAGCTCTCGACGTGCTTCGGCAGGAACATCACATAGATGTGGCCGTAGTCCCGAGGCAGGTGGCGGGCCGTGACGACGCTCTCCGTCTCGGCGATGACCTGGGCGTCGTCGATGCACGCGTCATAGCCGGAGTTGTCGGCGTAGATGCCCTGCGTGTCGGTGGAGGCCACCTGGCAGCCGTCGGCGGGAAGCGCGTTCGTGTCGACCACGGCCCTTCGCACGTCGACGTCGTAGCGGCTCTTGCCGTTGGAGCCGAAGTACTCGTTGAGGGTGGCGAACACGTTGTTGCGCGAGCCGCTGGCCTCGGAGACGTCCTTGAGGTAGCGGTTGATGATGCCGCCGTAGGCGGGATCCATCGCGTGCCCCGGGGGCGTCCAGAAGATCGGCGTGATCGTCAGCGGTCCGGTGGAATGCGTCGACATCACCGGGCCACCGTGGTAGATCAGTGGCGGCTTCCCGACCGCGGGGTCGCTGTCGATGTGGACTGCGCTGGAGTGACCCACGGCGCAGCCGGTGGCGGCAGACACGGCATGGTCGATACCGCCGATCCGACCGACCTTGGAGGCTCCTGCGCTGGCGCAGCCGCTGGGCGCGGACGTGGGCGTCTGAGCCGACGCGCTGGTGGCGGTCAGGCTCAGGCTCGTCAGGAGGCTCGCTGCCCCGACGGCCAGCACGACCGTCAGGCGACGGCGCAGAGGTAGTGCTCTCTTCACGGTTGGTTCCCCTTTTGACACGTTCGCGCGGCCATCACACGTCGCGCTGCCCACCGCCCACGAGAGTGGGCGTCGACGGACACGTTGGCCGTTCGTACTGACCCTGTCAATAGAGGCATAAACATGCTGACCAACGCTTTACTCGGAATTCGGAGAATGTCCCGTAATTTGCATTTTCTTGTCGAATTCTGTGAATTCTCCGAATGAAAGCAGAGTTTTCCATGTGTGTTCGAGGAGCGCGTTCCCGCGGGGTAGCAGCGCAGCCCCGCGACCCGGCATACGGTGTCGGGCAGGAGTCTCGGGACGAACGGGCCCGTGACCCAGCCGGATCGGAGCGACGTGAGATGAACCGTGACGAGCTGCGCGCGGTGCAGGAGCCGCTCAAGGCGCGATACCGCGAGGACCCGGAGTCCGCGGTGCACCCCGTGTCGGCGAGCGCCGTCTTCGGCGAGCCGGTCACCGTGGAGGTGCCCAGTACCGCGGGCACCGTGCGGGCGGGCCTGCACCCCGCGGCGGGTGGCGACGGCTCGGACGCCTGCTCCGGCGACATGCTCATGGAGGCCCTCGTGGCGTGCGCCGGCGTCACTCTCCACGCCGTGTCGGTGGCGTTCGGCGTCGAGCTGCGCGACGTGTCGCTGCGGGCCGACGCGACGTTCGACGCCCGCGGCACCCTCGGCGTCGACCGGGCCGCCCCCGTCGGCGTGCTCGGCACCCACGTCGTGGCCGAGGTGTCGACCGACGCCGACGACGCGACCCTGGCCCGGCTCGCTGCCGCGACCGAGCGCTACTGCGTCGTGGGCCAGTCCCTGCGACAGCCGCCGACGATCGAGGTGCGGCGCCGGGCACCGCTGGAGCGCTAGGTTCGTGCCGTGAGCCGAAGCGTCTACGTCGCCTCCCCGGAGGGCCTGACGGGCAAGTCCGCCGTGGCCCTCGGCCTGCTCGACGCGCTGCTGCGCGAGGTCGGGTCGGTCGGCGTCTACCGCCCGCTGACGACGCTCGGCGGCACCGGTCCCGACGACGAGGTCGACCACATCGTCGAGATGCTGGTCAGCCAGCCGGGCGTCGACCAGACCTACGACGAGGCCCTCGGCGTCACCTACGCGCAGGCCCACAAGGACCCCGACGAGGCACTGCACCTCATCGTCGAGCGGTTCGGGGCGCTGAGCGCCCGCTTCGAGGTCGTCATCGTCCTCGGCTCGGACTACACCGACGTCTCGACCGGCACCGAGCTGTCCTTCAACGCCCGCGTCGCGGCCAACCTCGGCTCGGCGGTCGTGCTCGTCGTGCACGGCCGCGACCGCACGCCCGACCAGATCCGCGTCGCCGCCGACAGCGCCGTCACCGAGCTGCGCGCCAACCACGCCCAGACCGTCGCCGTCGTCGCCAACCGGGTCGACCCCGACGACCTCGACGAGGTGCGCGCGATGCTGGCGACGCTCCCCTTCCCCGTCACGGCGGCCGTCCCCGAGAACCCCCTGCTCTCGGCGCCGAGCTTCCGGGCGCTCGCCGACTCGATCGGGGCGCGGCTCGTGCTCGGCAGCGAGTCCTGGATGGACCGCGACAGCCTGGGCCTCGTCGTCGCCGCTATGAGCCTGCCCAACGTGCTCGCCCGGCTCGGCCCCGACGTCACCGTCATCGCGCCGAGCGACCGCACCGACCTCATCCCGGGACTGCTGCTCGCCCACCAGTCCGGCACCTTCCCGACCCTCGCGGGCATCATCCTCACCGGCGGCTACCCCATCCCCGAGACGATCTCGCGCCTGTCGGCGGGAGTGCAGCAGGACCTGCCGATCGCCCTCACCGACGACGGCACCTTCCGCACCGCCGAGCGGCTCATGCAGGTGCGCGGCCCGATGACGAAGGGCTCGCGCAACAAGATCGAGACGGCGCGAAGGCTCTTCTCCGAGAGCGTCGACCAGGCCGCGCTCCTCGCGGCGATCGACGTGTCGGCCTCCGAGGTGCGCACGCCCCTGATGTTCGAGTTCCAGCTCATGGAGCGGGCGCGGTCGGACCGCAAGCACATCGTGCTCCCCGAGAGCCAGGACGACCGCATCCTCGAGGCGGCCGACATCCTGCTGCGCCGAGGCGTCGCCGACCTGACGCTCCTCGGCGACGAGACCAAGGTGCGGGCCCGCGGCTCCGCGCTCGGCCTCGACCTCGACGGCGCGGCCGTCGTCTCCCCGACCGAGCCCGAGCTCGTCGAGCGCTTCGCGCAGGAGTATGCCGTCGCGCGCGGTCACAAGGGCATGACCCTCGAGCGCGCACGCGAGGTCGTCACCGACATCTCCTACTTCGGCACGATGATGGTGCACCTCGGCCTCGCCGACGGGATGGTGTCCGGCGCCGTCAACACGACGGCGCACACCATCCGGCCCGCGCTCGAGTTCGTCAAGACCGCCGAGGGCGTCAAGACCGTCTCCAGCGTCTTCCTCATGTGCCTCGCCGACCGGGTGCTCGTCTACGGCGACTGCGCCGTCATCCCGGACCCCACGGCCGAGCAGCTCGCCGACATCGCCATCTCCTCGGCGCAGACGGCCCAGCAGTTCGGCATCGAGCCGCGCGTCGCGATGCTCTCCTACTCGACGGGGTCGAGCGGGTCCGGGGCCGAGGTCGAGAAGGTCCGCGCCGCGACGGCGCTCGTGTCCGAACGGGCGCCGGAGCTCGCGCTGGCCGGCCCGATCCAGTACGACGCGGCCATCGACCCCACCGTCGGTCGGGCCAAGATGCCGGACTCCGACGTGGCCGGCCACGCCACCGTCTTCGTCTTTCCCGACCTCAACACCGGCAACAACACGTACAAGGCCGTCCAGCGCAGCGCCCACGCCGTCGCGGTGGGGCCCGTCCTCCAGGGGCTGCGCAAGCCGGTCAACGACCTCTCCCGCGGCGCCCTCGTCGACGACATCGTCAACACCGTCGCCATCACCGCCGTGCAGGCGCAGGGCGTCTCGGCCGAGCAGCAGGGAAGCACCCCGTGACGCACGCCCCCACCGACCGCCCCGTCCTCGTGCTCAACGCGGGGTCCTCGTCGCTCAAGTACCAGCTCGTCGTCCCCGAGTCGGGCGAGCTGCGCGCCGCCGGGATCGTCGAGCGCATCGGCGAGTCCGGCAGCGAGGTCGCCGACCACGCGGCCGCGCTCGAGGTGATGGGCGCGCAGCTGCGCGACGACGGCGTCCACCTCGACGACGTGGCGCTCCGGGCGGTGGGGCACCGGGTCGTCCACGGCGGCCCCGACTTCTCCGCGCCGGTCGTCATCGACGACGCGGTGCTCGAGCGCATCCGGCAGCTGAGCGCCCTGGCGCCGCTGCACAACCCGGCCGCCGTCATCGGCATCGAGGCGGCGCGGGGGCGCTTCGACGTGCCGCACGTCGCGGTCTTCGACACCGCCTTCTTCTCGTCCCTGCCGGCCGAGGCGTCCACGTATGCCGTGCCCCGCGACCTCGCCGCGAAGCACTCGATCCGCCGCTACGGCTTCCACGGCACCTCGCACCAGTTCGTCGCGCAGGCGACCGCCGACCTGCTGGGTCGCCCCCTGACCGACCTGCGCCAGGTGATCCTCCACCTCGGCAACGGCTGCTCGGCATCCGCTGTCCGCGGCGGGCACGCGGTGGACACCTCGATGGGCCTGACCCCCTTGCAGGGACTCGTCATGGGTACCCGGTCCGGCGACGTCGACCCCGGACTGCACGCCTACCTCTCCCGCGAGGCGGGGATGTCGATCGACGAGATCGACACGGTCCTCAACAAGAGGTCCGGCGTGCTCGGGCTCAGCGGGGTCAACGACTTCCGCGAGCTGGTCCACCGGGTCGAGGCGGGTGACGACGCCGCGCGCCTCGCCTTCGACGTCGTCGTCCACCGGCTCAAGCACTACGTCGGTGCCTACCTCGCGATCCTCGGCGGTGCCGACGTCCTCGTCTTCACGGCCGGCATCGGCCAGCACTCCGCCCCGGTCCGGGCGGCCGTCGCCGACGGGCTCGGCGAGCTCGGCATCGCCGTCGACCCGGCACGCAACGGCGACGGGTCGACCGGCGCCCGCATCATCTCCTCCGACGACTCCCGGGTCGTCGTGGCCGTCGTGCCGACCGACGAGGAGCTCGCCATCGCCCGGCAGACGGCCGAGCTCGTCGGCTGACGAGGCGGCACCAGCGCTGCGCCGTTCGAGGTGTGGTCGGCTCTGACGCCGGCGGGGCGATCACCTCGACGCGTGCTGGGCCTCGAGGTACTCCCGCAGCGAGGTGGGCCGGCGACCGGTCAGGCGTTCGACGTCGCCGCTCACGCCGTCGAGCTCCCCGGCCGCGACGGCGGTGTAGGTCGAGACCCAGGCATCCACCTGCCAGTCCGGTGCCCCGTAGACCGCGCGCGACGCATACGCCTCCTCGAGGGTCTCGTCGTGGAAGCGCACCTCGCGTCCTGTGACGTCGGTGATCGTCTCGGCCATCTCGGCGAACGTCAGGGACTCCGGCCCGGTCAGGTCGTAGGTCGCACCGGCGTGCGCGTGCGGGTCGAGCAGCACGGCCACGGCGACGCGGGCGATGTCGTCGTGCGAGACGACCGCGGCGCGGCCCTCACCGGCCGGTCCCCGGACGACCCCGTCGTCACCGACCATGTGGTCCATGAACTCGAGGTAGAGGTTGTCGCGGAGGAAGGTCCACGCCATCCCCGAGTCACGCAGGTGCTGCTCCGTCGCCGCGTGGTCGCGGGCCAGGGTGAACGTCGCGTCCGGCGCGGCGCCGAAGAACGAGACGTAGACGACCTGGCGCACGCCGGCCGCCGCGGCCGCGTCCACGAAGGTGCGGTGCTCGTGCAGCCGGTCCTCGCTCTCGGCGGCCGAGACCATGAAGAGCGTCTCGACACCCTCGAGCGCCGCTCGGGCCGCATCGGCCTCCCGGTAGCTGCACGGTGCGGCAAGAGAACCCGCAAGGTCAGGGGCCCGCGACACGTCACGCACGAGCAGACGCTGCGCCACCCCGCGTCCGGCCAGGTCACGAGCGACGAGACCGCCGAGCCAGCCGGTCGAACCGGTGACGGCGAGGGACGGGGACCCGGTCACGGCAGCGCTCATCTCCCGAGCGTACGGCGGGTGATCCACCGGAAGGCGGCCACGCGGCATACGGTGTGGTCGTGACCGACAACCCCGCCGCCCCCTCCGGCGCGCCTCGCGAAGCGACCCTGCCCGTCCCCAGGCACGAGGGCGACGCCGACCACCCGCTCACGGACCCCGCGCCGAGCACGAGCGACGAGCTGTCGGGGGTCGAGGTGTCGGGGGTCGAGGTGTCGGGGGTCGAGTTGTCGGGGGTGGAGGCCGCCGCGGTGCCGGCGAGCATCCGGGTGGCGAGCGAGTGGGCCTGGCGGCTGCTGCTCATCGGTGCTGCGATCTACCTGCTGTCGATGGTCGTGCGGTCGGTCTCGGAGATCATCGTCCCTGTCGCCATCGCCATCCTGCTGACGGCACTGCTGCGACCCGTCACGAACTGGCTGCACAGGGCGATGAAGCCGGGGGCCGCGGCCGGGCTGACCGTGCTCGGCACGATCGTGCTCGTCAGCGCCCTCTTCACGCTCGTCGGAACGCAGTTCAGCAGCGGCTTCTCCGACCTGACGAACCAGGTCGCCGCCGGTCTCGAGCGCATCCGCGACTGGGTGCGGGCGACGTTCAACATCACCGACGCCCAGTTCGACCAGTACTTCAACACGATCCGCGACAAGGTCAGCCAGTCCGGCAACCTCGGCGACACGGCCACGTCCGTCGGGCTCACCGCCACGCACTTCGTCGCGGGCCTGTTCATCGCGCTGTTCTCGCTCTTCTTCTTCCTCTACGAAGGCCCGCGCATCTGGGGCTGGGTCGTGCGGCTCTTCCCGCGCGCCACGCGCGGCCACGTCAACTCGTCCGGCTTCATCGCCTGGCACCAGCTGTCGGCGTTCGTGCGCGCGACGATGATCGTGGCCTTCGTCGACGCCGTCGGCATCTCGGTCGGCGCGGCGATCCTCAAGGTGCCCTTCGCCTTCGCGATCGGCATCCTCGTCTTCATCCTGGCGTTCATCCCGATCGTCGGTGCACTGCTCTCCGGCGCCGTGGCGGTCCTGCTCGCCCTCGTGGCCCACGGCCCCGGCGTGGCGCTCATCATGCTCGCGGTCGTCATCGGCGTGCAGCAGGTCGAGTCGCACGTGCTCCAGCCGTTCCTGCTCGGCAAGGCCGTCAGCGTGCACCCGCTCGCCGTCATCCTCGCCATCGCGACGGGCTCGATCATCGCCGGCATCGTCGGTGCGCTCGTCGCCGTTCCCTTCGCGGCCGTGCTCAACGCCGTCGGCAAGCACCTCTTCAGCGACGAGTCCGAGGACGACCTCGACCGCGAGCTCGAAGCCTCGGCTGACAGCGGAGGAGCCCCAGCCCACGCCTGAGCGCGCCGCGGCCCCCAAACCGACAGCCCCGGCACCCCAGAACCGCCGCAGACAGCGCCGCGGCCCCCAAACCGACGGCCCCGGCACCCCAGAACCGCTGAACCGCCCCGGGATGTCGGGAGACTCCAAACCTTGGGAAGGTTGGAGTCATGCCAGGG
>NZ_BJYX01000017.1 GCF_007991735.1 Terrabacter aerolatus
GTGCTCCGCCGCGCCGTCGGCAGCCACGCGCGGGAGGCCCGCCGCAGTCCAGTAGCCTGTCCCCGTTGGTCGGCCCAGCAGGGCCTCGTTACAGCGAGGGTTACAGCGATCCTTGCAGCGAGGTTTCCAGTGAGGGTTTCAGCCATGCCCCGCCCTCGTAGCTCAGGGGATAGAGCACCGCTCTCCTAAAGCGGGTGTCGCAGGTTCGAATCCTGCCGGGGGCACCACAGTCGTTTTGTCCGTTTGACGTGCCGCGCCGCTGTCACGCGCCACACTCGTCCCGTGGCATACGACGCTCCCCGCCCAGACGACCCTTCCCTCCAGCCGCCGTCTCCCCCACCGGGCTGGTACCCCGACCCCTCCGGACAGCTGCGCTGGTGGGACGGCTACTCCTGGACCGCCACCACGATGCCCCAAACGATGCCGCAGCCGCGGTCCGACACGACGTGGGCGGTCCTGTCCCACGTGAGCTTCCTCGTCCTGCCGGTCATCGCGCCCCTCGTCATCAGACTGACCGCCGGCAAGGAGGACCCCTTCGTCAAGCACCACGCGACCGAGGCCCTCAACGTCCAGATCCTCTTCACGGTGGTGTGGAACGTCCTCATCGGGAGCCTCATCGTCGCCACGGCGACCGCCAACCCCGACGACGTCAACCCACCCGCGTTGCTCTTCGTCGCCTTCCCGCTCGCCTTCCTCGCCGGCGCCACGGTGCTCGGGATGTCCATCCGGGGCGCGGTGCAGGCCAGTCGCCGGGTGTGGTGGCGCTACCCGCTGTCGATCCGCTTCGTCCGCGGGGCCCGCAGGAGCGAGGCGTAGCGGCGACAGCTCTCCTCCCGACGAGCCCCGCCGCCTGAGGCCCACCTGACGGTGTCATGAAAGGGCCAGCGGGCTGTGAGCGGGCGGCCAACCTGCCGGGCTAGCGTCCGGCCCATGAGTCTGGCCGTCCGCCACCCTCCCCGGGCCGTCCCCGTCCTCGCGAAGATCTCGGCCCGCGAGCGCCGGGTGGCTGTGGCGTGCTCCCTGGCCGTCGCCGCCACCTACGTGCTGATCGCGGGTCTCGACGGCGCCCTCGGGGTGCCCCGCAACGACGACTGGGGCTACTACCGGACCGCGTTCGACGTCCTCCACCAGGGCTGGTTCGCGCCCGACCCGTTCACCCGGACCATGCTCGTCGGGCAGGTCCTGCTCGCGCAGCCGCTCCTGGCCGTCTTCGGCAGCGCGATCGTCCCGCTCCAGATCTTCGGAGCCCTCTTCGCCGCGGTCGGGCTCTGGGCCTCCTACCTCGTCGTGCGGCACTTCCTCCCCGTCGGGTGGGCCGCCTTCAGCGTCGGCTGCCTCGCGCTCGGGCCGATCTACGGGTCGCTCGCGCCGACGTTCATGTCGGACGCGCCGAGCTTCGCCCTGCAGTCCCTCGCCCTGCTGGCCGGGGTCACCGCGCTGTCCGCGACCCGCCGCCCACTGGCGTGGCTCGCGCTCTCGCTGGCCGTGGCGTTCGCGGCCTTCTCCGTCCGGGAGTATGCCGTCGCCGTTCCCGTCGCCGTGCTCGGCTGCTTCGCGCTGTCGCGGGGTCTGCTCGCCCGACACCCCGGCTGGGGACCGGACGCGGCCAGAGTGCGTCGCGAACGGATCGGCGCCGCAGCCCTCGGCCTCGTCTGGCTCATCGGCGCCGGGACGCTCTACGTCTGGCGCGCCCAGCTGAGTGGCCCGGGCAGCGCGCCTGCCCTGCACTGGACCGCGCCCGCCCACAACACCGTTCGTGTCGTCTTCACCTGTGCCCTGCTCATCGCGCCGGCGGTCATGCTCTTCTGGCGGTGGCCGCACACGCCGTGGACGTGGCGCCGGTGGGTCGCGCTGGGCACGGCCCTCGTGCTCGTGCTCCCCCGTGCCCTCAACAGCCCGAACCCGATCCTGACCGGGAACTACGTCAGCCAGGGCGGCGCCTACCCCCAGACGCTGTACGGCGCCCAGCCGGCCGTCATCTCCACTCCCGTCTGGGACGCGATCCTCTTCCTGACGAGCGCCGCCACCCTCACCCTCCTGGCCGCCGTCCTCGAGGCCGTCCTGACCTGGGTCGTATGCCGTGTCGCGACCTGGCACGCCCGCGCGGCCCTCCCGTCGCCAGCCCACCCCCGGCCGGAGACCGAGCCGAACGCCGAGGTGACCGGCGACACCGGCTCGCGCCACACGGCATACGCCCCGTGGCTTCGGGAGCCCGCGCTCGTCCTCGCCCTCGTCTACAGCCTCGCCATGATCCTCACCGTGCTGGCCGTGAGCCTGCTCGTGCCGTGGGTCGGTGACCGCTACCTCTTCCCCGTCGTGCCGTACCTCGCGGCCGCCCTGGTCTGGTGGGCACGCCGGTCCGCACCCGCGCGCCACCCCCGGTCCTCGCGCGTCGTCGGAGCCGTCGGGCTCGTCGGTCTGGCGGTGCTCGGCGCCTTCCAGGTCGACGCCGCCGCGACGGTGGACGGGGCCAAGTGGCGCATCGGCGAGGCCCTGACCCGGGCCGGGCACCCCGCCCAGACCATCGACGCCGGCCTCGAGTGGTTCGGCTTCCACCAGCCGGGCGCGGTCCTCAACCACTTCGACCCGCACCAGGGACAGCCGTTCTGGGTCGGGCTCTTCGACGACGCCCACGTGTGCGTGCGGGTCACGCGGGTCGATCCGTCGAGACCGCGGCACGTCGACACCCCGCCGCTGGCCTCCCTCGCCGCTGACGGCCTGTTCGGCTCCCGGTTCCTGCTCCAGGTCCGAGCCGACTACGTGCGCTGCTGACCCGCCCCGGCGCCCCTGAGGCCCGGGCCGGCCGGCGACCCCGGACCCGGGTGTGGACGAAAGGCTCGTCAGGGCACACTCCGTGCTCCTACAGTCGGAGTCATGGTGGGGCGCGGGCGGCTGGGCTGCTCCCGACGATGACGGCGAGCGTGGGGGCAGCGGACACCTCGGGCCGAGCCGCCCTGCCCGACGCCGGCTCGGCAGGAGCACCCGAGGCGCCCCCGACCACCACCTCGGACTCCGCCCAGCCGGCGAGCGCCGCGGCGGACCGACGCGCCACCACGGGCACTCCGGGCACTCCGGGCCCCTTCGGTGCGCCCGTCACCCTCCCGCGCCGACTCGGCCGGCTCGTCCTCATCGCCCTCGCCTACTACCTCGGGGCCCGTCTCGGCCTGGGCCTGTCCCTCGTCGGCAACGACGTGACGCCGCTCTGGCCACCCACCGGCATCGCCGTCGCCGCCCTCGTCGTCGTCGGCCGCTCCTACTGGCCGGCCGTCGCGGTCGCCGCCCTCGCGGTCAACCTGCCGCTCAGCGCCACCCCGCTGGCCGCGGGCGTCACGGCGATCGGCAACACGCTCGCCCCGGTCGTGGCCGTCACGCTGCTGCGGCGGGTCGGCTTCCGCCGCGAGCTCGACCGGCAGCGCGACGCCATGGCGATCGTCTTCCTCGGCGCGCTGGCGAGCATGCTCGTGAGCGCCACCATCGGCTCGGCGACCCTGCTCGTCTCCGGGTCGATCACGACGGCCCAGGTGCCGGCCGCGTGGGCGGTGTGGTGGACCGGCGACGCCATGGGCGTGCTGACCGTCGCGCCGTTCCTGTTGTGCCTCCCCCTCTTCTGGGAGCAGCGCCGCTGGCCGTGGCGCCAGTGGCTCGAGGGCAGCACGGTGCTCGTCGCAGCGACCGCCGTCATCGCCGCGGCCTCGCTGACCGAGCTGCCGGTGCTCTTCCTCGCGCTGCCCGTCCTCGGGTGGGCGGCCTGGCGGCTCCAGCTGCGGGGCGCCGCACCGGCCGCCCTCATCGCCGCCGTCCTCGCGACGTGGTCCGCCGCGCACATGATCGGGCCGTTCCGGGGCATGACCCTGCTCGAGCAGATGGTGACGCTCCAGTCCTTCAACGCCTGCGTCGCCCTGACCTCCTTCTTCCTCGCGGCCCTCGTCAGCGAGCGCCTGCAGACCGCTGCCGCCCTCGGCGCCGCCACCTCGGAGCTCGAGCGTCGAGTCGAGCGCCGCACGGCGCAGCTCTCGGCGGCCAACACCCGGCTCGTGCAGGAGATCCAGGAGCGGGCCGAGGCGCAGGAGCTGCTGAGCCACGAGGAGGCCCGCGCCCGCCGTGAGCACCAGATCGCCGAGACGCTCCAGCGCAGCCTGCTGCCCGACCGCCTCCCCGACGTGCCGGGCATCGCCCTCGCCGCCCGTTACGTCCCGGCGACGGCCGACGTCCAGGTCGGGGGCGACTGGTACGACGTCGTCCAGCTGCCGGGCGGCCTGCTCGGCCTCGCGATCGGCGACGTCGCCGGCCACGGCCTTCAGGCCGCAGCGACGATGGTCCAGGTCCGCATGGCCCTGCGCGCCTACGCCCTGCAGGACCCGTCACCGCCAGCGGTGATGCGCGGCGTCCACCAGCTCGTCTCGCAGCTGCCGGTCCCCGAGATGGTGACGCTCACCTACCTCCTCTTCGACCCGGCCGCGCGCCGGCTGCGGTGGAGCAACGCCGGCCACCCTCCCGCCCTCACCGTCGTCGACGGCGTCGGCAGCTACCTCACCGGCGCCCTGTCCCCACCCGTCGGGGTCACCGCCGACGGCTCGTTCACGGAGGGCGGGGCCGAGCTGCCCCCGGGAGCGACGCTCCTGCTCTACACCGACGGCCTCATCGAGCGCCGGGGCGTCTCCCTCACCGACGGGCTCGACCGCCTGCGACGTGAGGTCGCGGCCGCGCCACCCGGCGACGGCCTCGAGGCCCTCTGCGACCGGCTTCTCGACACGTTCCTCGACGAGGAGCACATCGAGGACGACGTCGCGATCCTCGTCATGCGCCCCGCCGTGGCGGTCGACGGCGAGCTCGACCTCCGGCTGCCGGCGGAGGCCCGCAACCTCGTGCAGGTGCGCAGTGCCCTGCGCCGGTGGCTGCGTGAGTCCGGGGTCGTCGACGAGGACACCAACGAGGTCCTCGTCGCCTGCGGCGAGGCGTGCGCCAACGTCGTCCAGCACGCCTACAGCGAGCAGGCGTCCAGCGGTGAGCTCGTCGTCGAGGCCCGGCTCGAGGGGGACCACCTCGAGGTCCGGGTCCGCGACCACGGGCACTGGCGCCCCGCGGCCGAGCGGGGAGGCGGTTGGGGGCTGCAGCTCATGCACGCCCTCGTGGACGACGTGTCGGTCGACCATGCCGTGGGCGGCACCGAGGTCCGCCTGCGGCGACACGTCGGGCTGGAGGTCAGGCCGTGAGCGAGCTCGCGCGCGTCGACACGACCCGCACCGGGACCACCCAGCACGTCTCGCTCACGGGAGAGCTCGACCTCTCCAACGCGCGGGCACTGACCGACGCGCTGGCTCACGCGGTCCCCGACGACGTGACCCTCGTGGTCCTCGACCTGACCGGCACCACCTACGTCGACAGCGCCGCGATCGCGTCGCTCTTCCGCCTCTCCCAGCGCCTGCGCGACCGCCGCCAAGACCTGCGCCTCGTCGTGCCGTCGGGCTCACCGATCCGGGCCGTCGTCGAGCTCACCCGGCTGGGTCAGGTGATCCCCGTCGACGAGAGCGCCCCCGGGCTCACCGACGCCCCGACGACGTATGCCGCCTTCCCGCCCCCGGGCGCGGCAAGCCAGCCACCGCCCACTCCCCCGTCGGTCCCCACCGAGCCGACCTCCACGGTGGTCGACGACGACGGCGGTCAGCGCAGCGGGTAGGTCCCCGAGCCCGGCAGTGGCGCACCCGAGGCGTCGGTGAAGAGCGCCGTCAGCACGCCCGTCAGGTCCGGACGGACCCGCGTCACCTCGATGACGATGTCACCGCCGGCGAGGCGACCGTCGTAGACCGACGTCGGCGAGCTCACGTGCTCCCTCTGCCGGCCCCCGCGCAGGTCCCGCACCGACGTGATGAGCCAACCGGTGGGTGCCTCGAGGTGCGCGAAGCACCCCCGGTCGCTGGGGGCGAGGCGCAGGCTCGTGACCGTGCCCACAGGTCCGGGCACGGCAGACGTGGGCGGCGCGGTCGGTGAGGAGGGCACCGAGGTCGACGCGGAGGGGGTCGGGACCGGCCTCGTGGGGCTCGGGTGGACGTTCGAGGCGCCTGTCGACGATCCGGCACGGGTCGTCGGGAGCGCCTGCCGCACCGCGCTGCCCGCATCTCCGGTCACGCCGGAGCCGGAGCTCCGACCGCCCGGGGGCTGTCGGCGCGAGACGCCCTCGGCCGTCGCGACGCCGATGACCGGCCTCGGGGCGACCGCGTCCGGGGTGCCGTCCGGCGGGTACGTCGGCTCCGCTCCTCCGACCGACCCCGTCGACGCGCCGGACCGCGTCGGCCTCCCGGCCGTGACCCCACCGGTCGGCTCGAGCTGGAAGAGGAAGAGAGCCACGGCCGCGACGACGGCGGCTGCAGCGAGCACCGCGGCCGCCGACCGCCCTGGGACCGACAGCACGCGGCCGGCCGGGCCCCACGCCCCGGACTCGGCCGAGCCCACGACCGGGGCGACGCCCACCGCGAGCGGCACCGACGAGTCCTCGGGCGTCAGGCCTGGGGCGGGGCCCTCACCGACAGCGGCACCCGCGCCGGCACCACTGTCGTCTGCCATGGCCTCGGGCGGTGCGAACGCGCCGGGCAGCAGCGCAGGGGCGACCCGCAGCCGGATCGCGGCGTCGACGTCGACGACGTCGGCCAGCGCAGCGCGGCAGCGAGGACACCCGTCCAGGTGGTCCTCAACGCGATGTCGGTTGGCGGGCGTGAGCGAGTCCCGCACGTAGCCACCGAGGTGACGGCGCACCTCGCGGCACACGGGATCGGTCGCGTGGGCGACGACCTCGGTCAGCAACGCCTGCCGCAGTCGCACGCGCGCCTGCCGGCTCTGGGTCGCCACACCGCTCGAGGTGGTGCCGAGCGCCGGCGCGATCTGACGCGGGTGCTCCTCGTGGACGACGAGCCGCCAGAGCAGCGAGCGGGACTCGTCGGTCAGGGAGCGCCAGGCGGCCCAGACAGCATCGCGCGCCTCGACCTCGGCCGCATCGTCACCCGCACCGTCGGGGCGCTCCACACCCTCGAAGCCCGAGGACTCCGCGGACTCCGCGGCGTCCTCGTGCCCGCCGGCGCGCCCGTCGTCCGACCGCCCCACTGTCTCCCACCCCGGTCTGCCGACCTCGTCGGCTGCTCGACGACCTCTGCCCGGTGCGTGGACGACTCCGGGTGCCCGGACCCGTCATTGCGTCCGCCACGCACCCTGACATCCTTCCCCCCACAGGGGGTTTCGGGGCCGAATCACACCGCGACATGCCCACGAAGCAGCCGCCTCGGGAGCCGCTCGACCGGTTTGCCCCATTTGCGACACCCCACCATCACGGACCCGCGGATCGCACTGTGCGACAGAGTCCCCCGTGCGACGATGAACGAGCACGCTTGACGTCAGAGGGAGTTGCCATGGACCCCGCACCATCGACTCACGGCTTCCTCACCGAGCCCGCGCTCTCGCCCGAGATCCAGGCCCTGTTCGACAGCGACATCGCAGACCACGGCTACGTCATGAACCTCACCCGGGTCTGGGCGCAGGCGCCGTCGGCGAAGGTCGGGCTCTTCGCCCTGCTCGCCGACATGGCGCAGCTGGCCGGCCTGACCTTCCGCCAGCGGGGCGTGCTCGTCGCGGCGACCGCCGGGACCATCGGCGACGCGTACTGCTCGCTGGCCTGGGGCACCCGGCTCGCGAGCGCGGCCGGCGACGAGGTGGCCGACGCCGTCCTGCGCGGCGACGACTCGGCCCTCGACGCTGCCGACCTCGCTCTCGCCCGATGGGCGAGGACGGTGGCCCGCGACCCGAACGCGACGACACCAGCAGACCTCGAGCCGCTGCGCGCCGCCGGCTTCGACGACCGTCAGATCTTCGCGATCACGGTGTTCGTCGCGCTGCGGCGCGCGTTCTCCACCGTCAACGACGCGCTCGGGCCCGCGCCCGACCGCCAGCTGCGCGACGACGCCCCCGCAGCCGTCGACGCCGCCGTCTCCTTCGGTCGCACGGCCGCGGACACGCCCTCCTGACCGAGGCGTCGTATGCCGTCCGCCCCGTCGGGCGCCCCACTCTCCGCAGGCGCGGCTCAGACGGTCTGGGTGGCGACGCCCCGGAGGAGGGCGAGGTAGTCCTCGACGGCCGCCACACCCGACACCGCGGCATACCCGTTCGCGATGACGACGGGCGTCGCCGTCACACCCATCGACCGCGCCTGCTGCTCGTCGGCGCGCACGTCGTCGGCGTAGTCGTCGGAGGCCAGCACGGCGGACACCCGACGCTCGTCGAGACCGCACTCGCCGGAGAGCCGCTGGAGCACCTCGTGGTCGTCGATGGCCAGCCCCTCACCGAAGTGCGCCGAGTGGAAGCGCTCGACCGCGGCCGACCTCAGGGCCGGACCGCCCATCTCGCCGGCCAGGGCGCACAGGCGATGGGCGTCGAAGGTGTTGGCACGCACGGCGCGGTCCCAGTCGAAGAGGAGGTCGTCGGCCTCCGCGATCTCGCTGGCCCTGGCGTTCATGAGCCGTCCCGTGCCCGCGTCCCCGCCGTGCCGCACGGAGAGGTGCTCGCTGACGGGCACCGAGCCGCCGACCGGGACGTCGGGGTCGAGCTCGAACGACCGGAGGCGCACCGTGACGTCGTGCGGCCGCTCGAACGCCGCGACGGCGGCCTCGACGCGGCGCTTGGCCACCCACGAGTAGGGGCAGACCAGGTCGCTCCAGAGGTCGAGCTCGATGAGGGTCGTGGACTCGGCAGCAGACTGGTCGGTCATCGACTCAGTCAATCACGCGCGTCGGGGGCGCCGGCACGGCACTGCGCCCCCACCGGATCCGGTGGGGGCGCAGCGACGGTGCGAGACCTGGGCGGCTCAGAAGCGGCCGTAGCCCGAGGGGGTCGTCCAGATGGAGTGGTTGCCGACCGTCGTGCCGGGGCGCTGCGCGTCGATCATGCGGCCGGGGCTGACGTAGATGCCCACGTGGTAGGCCGGCGAGCCGAAGAAGACGAGGTCTCCCGGGCTCGGGTTGCTGACGGGCGTCGCCGCCGACTGCTGCGCCGAGGCGGTGCGGGGGATCGAGATCCCGGCCTGGCGGTAGACGTAGGAGGTGAAGCCCGAGCAGTCGAAGCCCGAGGGGGACGAGCCACCGTAGACGTACGGCACGCCGAAGAAGGACTGCGCGATGCCCACGATGCCGCTGGCGGTCGGAGCCGGCGCGACGTTGAGCGCGACGCGGGCCGCGGAGATGGAGCGCGAGGCGCGCTGCGAGGCGGCCTGGCGGTCGGCGGCGGCCTTCGCGGCAGCAGCCTCGTCGGCGGCGGCCTTCTCGGCGCGGGCCGTCTTGACCGAGATGTCCTCGATGACGACCGGCTTGGCCGCCGACTGCTTGAGCGTCGGGGCAGCGAAGCCGATGGCCGAGAGGGCGTTGCCGGCCTTGAGGGTGCCGACGGCAGGGCCGACGGCGGCGGGGGCGGCGACAGCGCTGCTCGAGCCGTCGGCAGCGTTCGCCGTGCCGGCGAACGAGGCGACGAGGCCACCTGAGGCAGCCACGATCGCGGCACCCTTCACGGCGGGCTGAGCAGACTCCTTGGCGATCGTCTTGAGCTCGGCGATCGCGTTGAATCGACCGGGGGCGCGGTGGCGCCCGGAAACGTTCTGAGCCACAGGTTTGACCTCTCGACGCCTACGAGGTGAGCTGTCGGGTTCGGGCTGGAGGTACTGCCCGGCCTTCGCTCGGACCGAGTTCGGTCCACGGAGGGCTTCACCCCGAGGGCGTCTCGCGACGTCCGCAGAAAGTGGTTCCCCCGCTCCTGCCATGCGGTTCGTGCTGAGCCTCAGGTCGATGGCAGGACTAGGCGGTTCGACCCGGGGCACTCACTCGACGGGGAGAGCAAGTTCGCCAACCGTACCCAAGTCACACTGCCTTGTCACCTCCGAGTTCCCGGAAGTCCAAGAATTTTCCGGGACCCCGACGAACGCTGTCGAAGCATGCCAAAACAGCCCCGCAGACCGGGGCAGACCCTGACGAATACGGCGTGTTCAGGCGGCCTGGCAGAAGACGTGGACGGCCACGTCGTCGGGCAGGGAGACCCCGGTGGACGGCTCGCTCCCCTCGCGGACCGCCACGACGCGGCCCCCGTCACGCACGACCTCGACGCGCGCGCCCGGCACGACACCGGCGCTCGTGAGCAGGGCCAGTGCCTCGGGGTCGACCTGCACCGGCTCGCCGATGCGGCGGATCGTCACGACCGCCGGGGCGTCGCCCACCGCGGCCGTCAGGGTGCTGAGGCCGGTGAGGAAGTCGGCGTCCTGGCGGACTCCCAGCTCGTCGAGGCCCGGGATCGGGTTGCCGTAGGGCGACTCGAGGCCCTCGCCGATGAGCCCGAGGATCTTGCGCTCGACCTTCTCGGACATCACGTGCTCCCACCGGCACGCCTCGTCGTGGGCGTACTCCCACTCGAGGCCGATGACGTCGACGAGCAGCCGCTCGGCGAGGCGGTGCTTGCGCATGACGCGCGTGGCGAGCAGCCGCCCGTGGTCGGACAGCTCGAGGTGCCGGTCGCCCGACACGGCGACGAGACCGTCGCGCTCCATGCGGGCGACGGTCTGGGACACCGTGGGACCCGAGTGGCCGAGACGCTCGGCGATGCGCGCGCGCAGGGGGACGATGCCCTCCTCCTCGAGCTCGAAGATGGTGCGCAGGTACATCTCGGTGGTGTCGATCAGGTCCGTCACGGTCATACCTTCTCAGAGTCGGAGAGCGCTCAGGGACCGCTCGTCGCCGGGTCGCGGTCGCGGACCCGGGTCGGGTCGTGCCGGGGCACCCAGATGCGCAGCCAGCCGGCCCCCACGACCGCGCCGACGCCGAGCACGACGGCGGAGGAGCCGAGGGACATGACGGCGCTCAGCCCTGACAACGCCAGCGGGCCCGCCGCCCTTCCCAGGTCGGCGCAGAGGCGCCAGCCCCCGAGGAACTGCGACCTGCCCTCGGCCGGCGACGCGTCGGCCCCGAGCGTCATGATGAGGCCCGCGCCGAGGCCGTTGCCGATCCCGAGCACCGTCGCCGCGGCCGTCACGGCGACGAGGCTCGTCGCGAGCGGCATCAGGGCCATCCCCAGCCCGAGGACCAGCATGCTGGGCACGGCCGCGGCCACGCGGCCGTAGCGGTCCATGAGCCACCCGGACGGGTAGAAGAGCGCCATGTCGAGGGCGCCCGCGACCCCGAAGACGAGCGAGGTCTGCGCGGGCGAGAAGCCGACCGACTCGGCCCACAGCGGGACGAGCGCCTCACGGATGGCACGGGCCCCGGCCACGCACATCGCACCCGTGCCCAGCGTCAGCAGCACGTGCCGGTGCCGCAGGAGCACCGAGGCGACGCTGAGCGGTTTGCCGTCGCCCTCGATCCGATGGGCGGACCCGGTGATGTCGGGTGCGAGGAGGACGAGCACGAACGCGGCGGCACTCGCGACGCCGCCCACGGCATACGCGGACTCCGTGCCCCACGCGGCGATGACGAGGGAGCCGATGAACGGACCGACGAAGTAGCCGATGCGGTTCACGCCACCGAGCGTCGACAACGCCCGCGCGCGCATCGCGACCGGTACAGCCTCGGTGAGGTAGGCCTGTCGGGCCAGCCCGAAGAGGGAACCGGCGAGGCCGATGACGAGGACCCCGACGAACAGCATGACGAGGCCACCCGCGAGCGCCGCCACGAGCATGCCCACCGCCTCGACGACAGCCGCGACGAGCAGGGCGCGCCGCTCACCGATCCGCGCCGCGAGCGCACCGGACGGCAGGTCGCCGAGCAGCTGGCCGACGCCCATCATCGCGACGAGGAGGGAGGCGACCCCCACCGACGCACCGAGCTCGCGCGCCGACACGGCCACGATCGGCGACACGGCGCCGGCGCCCGTCGAGCCGAGCAGGGTGGGGCCGTAGGCGGACAGCGCGATCGCGCGCAGGCTGCCGCCGCGCCCGTCCACGCCCTCCTGCCGAATCTCGGTCACGCCACAGGACCCTAACGATCGGGTTACTCGGGTGGCCGGGCCGACCGACCGACGAAAGCATTGGCGCGTGAGCGGACCGGAGTCGTCGAGCAGCGCGAGCGCGGGCCTGCGCTCGCGCTCCGTGACCCTCTTCGTGCTCGCCGCCGCAGCCGCGTCGCTCGCGCTCTCGCTCCGGTCGCCCGTCGCGACCGCCGTCATCGGCGTCATCCTCTTCGGGGTCCTGCACAACCTGCTCGAGCTGCGCTACGTCGTGGGGCGGTTCTCGTCGGTGCTCGGGCGACCGTTCCTCGACCTGCTCGTCGCGCTCGTCACCGGCATCGTCGTCTGCCGGCTCCTCGTCGGCATGCTCGGCCGACCGGCGCAGCTGGCGGAGATCGCCCTCGGCTACGCCGTGCTGCTGGGCGCGGCCCACCACGTGCTCGACGGTCGCCGACGCGTCGCGGCGTGGACGGCCATCGGGGTCGCGGCCGCGGTCTCCCTGACCTTCCCCGCCTACCACGTCGTCGTCATGGCGCACCTGCACCACGTCGTCGTGCTCTTCTTCCTCTGGGAGTGGTCGCGGCGCATCACCTCCCGTCGCGGTCGACGCGCCTTCCGGGCCGTGCAGCTGCTCTGGGTCGTCGCCGTGCCCGTGGTCGTGCTCTCCGGGCTGCTCGACGGATCGCTCACGGCCGACCCCGGGATGGTGCGCAGCGTCGTCGGGGACGGTCACACCGTCCTCGCCTCGAGCGCTCTGCCCGGGACCGCCGCGAGCGTCGTCGGGCTGCGGCTGCTCACCGTCCTCGCCTTCCTCCAGACGATGCACTACGTCGTGTGGGTGGCCCTGATGCCGCGCATCGCCCCCGACGCCTCGGCCGCGTTCGAGGCGCGCGTGCCCTGGGTGACCGGCCCGCGGCTGTGGGCCGTCGGCTTCGTCGTGGCCGCCGTCTTCGCCGTGCTCTTCGGTCTCGACTTCACCCGGGGCACGACGGTGTATGCCGCGCTCTCGAGCTACACGGCATACGTCGAGGTCCCGGTCCTGCTCGCGATGCTCTTCGGTGCAGGACGCGTGTCGGCGCCCTCGCCCGCGGCCGGAGGCGGTGGCCGCCCACCGGGCTCGGGCAGCCGGCCGGCCCCGACCACGCCGTCGTGGTCGCTGGCCCCGCCCCCTCCCCTACCGACGGCGAGCGGGGGCTCCTACCCGCTCGGCCTGCAGCCCGAGGTCACGGCCGCCGTGGCACCGGACGCCGATCCCGGGGCCTGACGGCGGGTGCGACGTCCTCGAGGAGGGCTCGATAAAGGCCTTGCCGCGTCCTGTGACCCGACGTACGGTCGTGGCATCGAAACCGAAGGGAGGTGATCCGAGAAGTGATTTCTTCCGGAGCGTGTGAGGTGGCCACGCGATAGCCGCGTCCCCATCCACACCCATGGATGAAGCAGGGCAGTCCGACTCGTCGGGCTGCCCTGTTCCGTGTCCACCCCACGGGTCTCCGCACCGAACACCGTGTCGGGCGAGCCGGCGGGTGGGTCAGGGCTGGAGGCGGAGCCTCGTCCACGAGGCGGCGTCGGCGAGGTCGCCGTCACCGGTGCGGCGGAAGACGATGCGGTCGTGCAGCCGGTTGCGCCGACCGGCCCAGAACTCGACCTCGTCGCAGACGATGCGCCACCCACCCCAGAAGTCCGGCACCGGCACGTCG
Organism: Terrabacter aerolatus; assembly: GCF_007991735.1. Taxonomy (GTDB): domain Bacteria; phylum Actinomycetota; class Actinomycetes; order Actinomycetales; family Dermatophilaceae; genus Terrabacter; species Terrabacter aerolatus. Next base: position 13,656 of record NZ_BJYX01000017.1, read on the forward strand.
TGCTCGCCTCCGTGGTCGGGGAAGCGCTCGAGCGCCTCCTGCCACTTGAGCTCGAGCTCGTGCCGGTCGGCCGCCGGGCGCGACTGGTCCGACGCCCAGGCCGACAGCCTCGAGCCGTAGGGCCGCGAGTCGAAGTAGTCCTCGACCTCGTCACGCCCCACGAGCTCGGCGGTGCCCCGGAAGCGGATCGCACGGTAGATGGCCGGCCAGGTCAGGGCCGCCGCGACCCTCGGGTTGGCCTGCAGGTGCTCGCTCTTGGCCGAGCCGAGGTTGGTCACGAAGCCCGGGCCGCGTTCGTCGAAGAAGCGCATGAGGACGGTGCGCACGTCGGGCGTGCCCGAGACGTCGACGGTGGCCACCGAGATGGCCGTCGGCTCGGGCACGTCGTCACGCTCCTTCGACGCCGCCACCGCCGCGTCGACCCAGTCACGAGCCTGCAGGTAGGGCGAGGCGGCGACGTCGGACTCGACGAGGCCGTCACCGGAGTAGTCGACGCGGCGCACCCCGGCGAGGCCGTTCCCGGCCGGCTGGTTGCCTGACTGCGGGCCTGACTCGTGGTCCGCCGCGCGAGGAGAGCTGTCCATGACCCCAGACTAGGGTTGGGACGAGAAGGTCCGCGCGGACGTCAGGCCACGGCGCGCGCGGTCCCGGCGACAGCCCCGGCGGGACCGGGGCGCTGTGAGGAGTCACCACCATGGCAGGCAAGGGCAAGCTCGTCACCCAGGGCGTCAAGCTCGGCATCAAGTACGGCCCCCAGATCTGGGTCGCCACCCAGGCACTGCGCGACCCGGCCAAGGAGGCCGCCAACAAGGCGATCTCGAGCGAACGCGCGCGCCGCCAGGCCATGGCGCACGCGCGGTCGCTCGCCGACGGCAGCATCCTCAAGGTCTACAAGGGCGACGTCGCGCACTGGGTCGTCTTCAGCGGCGACGAGGCCGTCGACGTGCACCCGCACACCGACATGCTGCTCGCGACGCTCGTCGGCCGTGCCGACCTGACGAAGCGCATCCGCCCGGACGACAAGGTCAAGGCCACGGATCGCGCCAAGGACGCCGCCGCCGCGGCCCTGCGCCGGGCCAAGCCCAACCAGATCAACTGACCGCCCCCGCAGGGCGGTCCGAGTCAGGGCGGTCCGGGGCGGGGCGGGCGGTGCGGAGCAGGGCGGTCCGGGTCAGTCGGCGATGCGGATGCCGAGCTCGAGGGCGAACGCGTCGGCGAGGTCGATGACCTGGGACCGGCTCAACGTCGCGCCCTTGAGGCCGGCCAGCCCCACCGGTGAACGCAGCGTCGCCCCCGAGAGGTCGAGGCCGGCATACGTCCCCCGGCCGAAGGTCGGCGAGACCACGGTGCAGCCCTCGAAGGTCAGCCCGTCGACCGTGGCCTCCTGCAGGTCCAGCCCGACGACCACGCAGTCGAGGAACGCGACGTCCTTGAGGCGCGCACCCCGCAGGTTGAGGAAGTCGACCTTGCCGCCGCGCACCGTGACGTCGCGCCACGTCGAGCCCCAGGCCGAGACGGCCGCGAGCCGGCAGCCCTCCATCGTCGTCTCCACGAGGGTCGCCTCGGCCAGCGAGAGCCCGACTCCCCCGACCCGGTCCCACTCGCTCTCGGACCACCGCGACCCCTCGAGATGGGCCTCGTCGAGCGTGCTTCCGAGGAGGGAGCACTCGAGGAAGGAGTGACCCTCCGCATGGGCTCCCGTGAAGTCGGTGCCCTCGAAGCGGACGGCGTCGTGGTGCTGGTCTCGGGTGGTGAACACGGCATCACGAAAGACGGTCTGGTCGGCGGCTGACGGCATACGGTGAGTCTGGCAGTCGCGACCGACGCTCACCCGTCCGCGGCTGACGGCCTCCACACCGCGGTGCTACCGCCTGCACAGCAAGGATCGACATGGCAGACAGCACGCCCGACCCTGACTTCAAGCCCGGCCTCGAGGGCGTCATCGCCTTCGAGTCCACCATCGCCGAGCCGGACAAGGAGGGCGGGGCGCTGCGCTACCGCGGCGTCGACATCAACGACCTCGTGGGCCACGTCGACTTCGCCCACGTCTGGGGGCTGCTCGTCGACAACGAGTTCGACCCGGGGCTGCCGCCCGCCGAGCCCTACCCGCTGCCCGTGCACACCGGGGACGTACGCGTCGACGTCCAGTCCGCGCTGGCCATGCTCGCGCCGGTGTGGGGTTTCAAGCCGACGCTCGACATCGACGCCGACGAGGTGCGCGACAACCTCGCCCGCGCCGCCGTCATGGCCCTGTCGTTCGTCGGGCAGTCCGCCCGCGGGCTCGACAAGCCGATGGTCCCGCAGAGCGAGGTCGACAAGGCCCGCACCATCACCGAGCGGTTCATGATCCGCTGGCGCGGCGAGCCCGACCCGAAGCACGTGGAGGCCGTCGACGCCTACTGGGTCTCCGCCGCCGAGCACGGCATGAACGCCTCGACCTTCACCGCTCGCGTCATCACCTCGACCGGAGCCGACGTCGCGGCCGCCCTCTCCGGGGCCGTCGGTGCGATGTCCGGTCCGCTCCACGGCGGCGCGCCCTCGCGTGTGCTGCACATGCTCGACGGCGTCGAGCAGCAGGGCGACGCGACGGCCTACGTCAAGGGGGTCCTCGACAAGGGCGACCGTCTCATGGGCTTCGGGCACCGCGTCTACCGCGCCGAGGACCCGCGTGCCCGCGTGCTCCGCTCGGCCTGCGAGCGCCTGGGCGCCCCGCGCTACGAGGCCGCCGCCGCGCTCGAGAAGGCCGCGCTGGAGGAGCTCCACGCGCGCCGACCCGATCGCGTGCTCGCCACCAACGTCGAGTTCTGGGCCGCCGTCATCCTCGACTTCGCCGAGGTGCCGCCGTCGATGTTCACGCCGATGTTCACCTGCGCGCGCACGGCCGGCTGGTCGGCGCACATCCTGGAGCAGAAGGAGACGGGACGGCTCATCCGCCCGTCGTCCCGCTACATCGGCGAGGGACCCCGCAAGCCCGAGGACGTCGCCGGCTGGACGCCTGACATCTCCCACTGAGCGACCCCGGCCCAGGTGTGCGCCGTGCGCACATCGGTGCGCAGTGCTCGGAGGGGTGCGCGGTGCAACGCGCACTCCTCCGACGGGAGCACATCATCCGGGCGAGCGCAGCCGCGCGTCACCCCGTCCAGCGCTGGGAGTCGACGACGGCCTGGTGGGCCCGGGCCCGGATGAGGGGCACGTCGTCGAGATCGGCCCAGACGTAGCGCGCGAAGAACCATCCCTTGCGGCGCAGTCCGTCCTCGCGCCGCTTCTCCGCGAAGGCAGCGCCCTTGGTCGAGTACTTCTCCGCGCCGTCGAACTCGACGAGGACGCGGGTGCCCTTGATGCGGAAGTCCGCGAACCGCACTCCGAGGCCGGTCTCGACCGCGAACTGGGGCTCGAGCGCGTACCCGAGCGCCCTGAGGCGGTGGCCGATGATGCTCTCGCCCGGCGACTCGATGCGGTGGTCCGCCTCCTCGAGGATGGCGCGCACGGGGCCGATGCCGCGACACCCGCCGAGCAGCTCGACGGCGGTGGTCAGCTCCGCACGCGTGATCAGCCCGCGGCGCAAGGCGGCATCGGCCGCAACGAGGGCACTCAGCGGCACTCCCTCCAGACCCGACTGGACGATGCCGACCGCGGTGGGCACACGGTCGTCCGACGTCGACCGCAACAGCGAGAGCCCCGTCAGTGCGTGGTGGATCTTCACGTCCCGTCCGTTGCGGGTGGGCCCGGGCCCGTGGCGAGTGAGGGTGGACCGCATCCAGGTCGAGCAGGTAGTCCGGCAGGCCCTGCGCCACGAGCAGGGACTGATGGCTGATGAGGGCGCGGCCGTCGAAGCGACGCCAGCCTGCGATGGTGCGCAGCCAGTGGAGGTCGCGGGCGTCGCGAGCCGGGCGCACGGCATACCACCCGCGGATCAGGGGGGTGAGTGCCCCCAGCCGCACGGCCTGGGTGATGGCGCCCGGGCCGTGCCCGGCCCGACGCAGGCGTGCGGCGCTGACGACATCCCCGTGCGCGAGCTGCTCCAGATCCATCACGCCATCGTCGTGGTGCGAGACGCTTCCGTGCTGAGGGGCTGTGGACAACCGATCGCCGACGCCGCAGACGTACGGGCAAGCCCCATCGGTGCGGGCTGCAGGACGCACCGGTGCAGCGGCCGCGTGCTCTTCGGACGATCGCGCACTCCTGCGATCCTCCGACACGCTGCGACGTCCGCGCATCGAGCAACGGTGTCCAAGGGGTGGGCACCTGAGGTTGAATGGCGGCGGTGACGACGGCGTCATCCGTCGTCAACACGTCCGCCACGGCCCCGCTGCGTGGCCGCACTCGCGAGGTGAACCCTTGACCGAAGCACCAGCCGTGACCCCGCCGATCAGCATCCCGGCCGAGCTCCTGCCCGCCGACGGCCGGTTCGGCTCGGGACCCTCCAAGGTCCGGGCCGAGCAGCTGGACTACCTCGGCTCGCTCGGACGCACCGTGCTCGGCACCTCGCACCGCCAGGCACCGGTCAAGAACCTCGTCGGCGAGGTCCGTCAGGGGCTGCGCGACCTCTTCTCCCTGCCCGAGGGCTACGAGATCATCCTCGGCAACGGCGGCTCGACCGCGTTCTGGGACATCGCCGCCTTCGGTCTCGTGCGCGAGCGTGCGCAGCACCTCGCCTTCGGGGAGTTCTCGAGCAAGTTCGCCGGGGTCACCCGGGCCGCGCCGTTCCTCGGCGACCCCACCGTCATCACGGCCGACCCGGGCACGCTCGCGAGGGCGCACGCCGAGGCCGGCATCGACGCCTACGCCTGGCCGCACAACGAGACCTCGACGGGCGTCATGGCGCCGGTCCAGCGCGTCGAGGGCGCCGACGACGACGCCCTCGTGCTCATCGACGCCACGTCCGGCGCCGGCGGGCTCCCCGTCGACATCACCCAGGCCGACGTCTACTACTTCGCGCCGCAGAAGTGCTTCGCCTCCGACGGCGGGCTGTGGCTGGCCGCCTTCTCGCCGGCCGCGCTCGACCGTGTCGAGCAGATCGCCGCGACGGGCCGGTGGGTCCCCGACTTCTTCAGCCTGCCCACGGCGATCGACAACTCGCTGAAGAACCAGACCTACAACACCCCGTCGCTCAGCACGCTCGCGCTGCTCAACGCCCAGCTCCGGTGGATGAACGGCAACGGCGGCCTCGACTGGGCCACGTCGCGCACGGCGGACTCCTCGAGCCGCCTCTACGACTGGGCCGAGCGGACGGGCTGGACGACCCCCTACGTGGCCGACCCCGCCGCCCGGTCGCAGGTCGTCGGCACCGTCGACCTCGACGACTCGATCGACGCCGCCGCCGTCGCGAGCACGCTGCGCGCCAACGGCATCGTCGACGTCGAGCCCTACCGCAAGCTCGGCCGCAACCAGCTGCGCGTCGCGATGTTCCCCGCCGTCGAGCCCGACGACGTCACGAAGCTGACCCAGGCCGTCGACCACGTGGTCGCCGCCCTGGGCTGAGCCGCGCGGGCGTCCCGCCACCCGTCGCCTCCCCCACGACCCGAGAGGGCCTGCTCCCGTATGCCGGGTGCCGGCCCTCTCGCGCATTCCCGCCGTCGCGCCCGCGTGACCTTCGGGTAGGTCACTCGTTGAACTGACAGACCGCCAACGGAGGCGGCTGACGCATTCGAGGAGTCACCATGGTCCGCATCGTCCGCGCAGGCGCCACGACGCGCCGGATCGCTGCAGCGCTGCCGGTCATCGCCCTGGCCACGGCAGGCATCGCCTTCGCCGCGACCCGCGGCACCGACACCGTGTCGCCGACGGCGGCGATCACGGTGCCCGACCAGGCCATCACCGGCGGCAGCCCGCTCTACCCGCAGGCCGGTCCCGCCCCCGCTCCGATGCAGCTGCCCCCGATCTACCAGACGTTCACGAGCGACTACGCCCGCGTCAACGTGCCGTCCGCGGCACAGGGCGCGATCACGGCCATCGACTCCCTCGCCCCGGTCCGGCTGGACGCCAACGGCATCCCTGCCGCGGCGGTCGCGGCCTACCAGCGGGCCGCCGGCGTCCTCGACGGGATCAAGCCGGGCTGCGGCGTCGACTGGGCGCTCCTCGGCGCGATCGGACGCGTCGAGAGCAACCACGCGCGCTTCGGCGGCAACGTGCTCGATGCCAAGGGCATCGCCCGCCCGGGCATCATCGGCATCCCGCTCGACGGGTCCAACGGCACCGCGCGGATCACCGACACCGACGGCGGCGCCCTCGACCACGACCCCGTCTACGACCGCGCCGTCGGCCCGATGCAGTTCATCCCGACGTCGTGGAAGATCGCCGGCCGTGACGGCGACGGCGACGGGGTCGCCAACCCGCAGAGCCTGACCGACGCCGTGACCGGCGCGGGTGTGCTGCTCTGCTCGGGTGGCACCGACCTGCGAGCGCCGGGTGCGGCCTACCAGGCCGTCCTGCGCTACAACCACTCCGACGCGTACGTCCGCACGGTCCTGTCGATCGCCGACGCCTACCGGCGCGGCGTGACCGTGGTCCCCATGAGCGCGCTGCCCGCCGCGCGCCCGGCCGCCGGGAGCGGCACGGGCACCCCCGACGGCTCAGGCTTCGCGTATGCCGGTTCGCCGGCTCCCCGTTCGACGGCTTCGCCGAGCGCACGCCCCACACCGAGCTCCTCGGCGAAGCCGTCATCCTCTCCGTCCGGGACGCCGAAGCCGGCGCCGTCGCCCAAGCCGTCCGGCCCGGCGAACTCGGCCCCGAAGCCGACGAAGGGCTCCCCCGGCCTGCCGCTGCCCCTGCCGTCCGTGCCGGGCCTGCCGCTCCCGTCGGTCACGGTGCCGCTGCCGCCGGTCACGAAGCTGCCCACGCCGACGCTGTCGCCGGAGATCGTGCGCCTGCTCGCCCTGCCCCACCTGCCGCTGCTGGCCACCGACCCGAAGGACCTCGTCCGGGTGCTCGACCCGCTCAAGGGCAAGGTCGTCTGCGTCCTCGTCGACAAGGTCGTGACCTGTCCCACGAGCGGTCTGCTCGGCTGACCTCTGCGCCCGCACCGCCGGTCCGTGTCCACGGGCCGGCGGTGCTGCGTTGCCGCCTCCGCGGGCCCCCTCAGTGGATGGTCTCGGCAGATGATCTCCGGCCGTCGCCTCCGGCAGCCGGTGCGGGCTCGTCAGCGCCGGTGGTCCACGACCGCGGCGACCACGGCGATGACGATGAAGAGCAGCAGCGCCGCCGCCGTGATCCGGTGGCGGAACCTGAAGTTCACTTCGTGACCTCGGGAGCCGTCGGCACGGCCGAGGCGAGCTGGATGCGAAGGCGCGGTCGACGCTGGGTCTGAATGGTCACCGCGACATTCTGCCGACGGGACACCCAGAGGGCCACCGCCACGAGGCTCAGGCCCACCGCGATGGTGCCGATGGCGATGGTCCACCGCGGGCCCCACACGTCACCGATCCACCCGATGACGGGAGCTCCGATCGGCGTGCCACCCATGAAGATGGCCATGTAGAGCGCCATGACGCGGCCGCGCATCACGGGGTCGACGCTGACCTGGACCATGGCGTTGGCCGTGGTCAGGGCGGTCAGGGCGGCGAGGCCGGTCGGCACGAGGTAGACGGCGAACATGACGTAGTTCGGGGCGGTCGAGAGCAGGGCCGTCGACACGGTGAAGCCGGCGAGGGCGACGAGCAGCACGCGCATGCGGGGGCGGGCCCGGCGCGCCGAGAGCAGGGCGGCCGTCAGGGAGCCGACGGCCATGATCGAGCCGAGCAGGCCGTACTCCCCCGGGCCCTTGTCGAAGACCTTGGTCGCCATGAGGGCCATGGTGAGCTGGAAGTTCATGCCGAACGTCCCGAGCACGAAGACGAGCGCCATGATGAGCACGAGGTCCGGTCGACCCTTGACGTAGCGCAGTCCCTCACGGATCTGGCCCTTGCCGCGCGCACGCGGCGACGGCGTCAGCAGGCTGGTGTTCATCCGGAGCAGCGCCACGAGGACGAAGAGGAAGGTCGCCGCGTTGACGTAGAGCGCCGGCGCGATGCCGAACCAGGCGATGACGAGGCCGGCGACCGCGGGCCCGACGAGCCGGCCCAGGTTGAAGGACGCGCTGTTGAGCGCCACCGCGTTGGGCAGGTGCTCGGTGTCGACCATCTCGGAGACGAACGTCTGGCGGGCCGGGTTGTCGACCGCCGTCGCGATGCCCTGGAGGAACGCGAGGGCGTAGACGTGCCAGAGCTCGACGACACCGGCGGCCGTGAGCACCGCGAGCAGCAGCGCCGTCACGAGCAGGGCCGTCTGGGTGAGGAAGAGGATGCGCCGCTTGGGGAAGCGGTCGACGAGCATGCCGGCGAACGGCGCGAGGATGAGGAAGGGCAGGAACTGCAGGCCCGTGACGATGCCCAGCGCCGTGGACGAGTGGTCGGTCAGGACGGTGAGCACGAGCCAGTCCTGGGCGACGCGTCCCATCCAGGTGCCGACGTTGGAGACGATCGCGCCGGAGGCGTAGATGCGGTAGTTGGGGATCGAGAGCGAGTGGAAGGTGGGGCTCATTCGCTGGCCACCTTGGCGAGCACGGCGGCGGCGCGCTGGAGCAGCTCCCGCTCCTCGTCGGTCAGCTGCTCGAAGCGCGAGAGCATCCACTCGTCGCGGTGCCGGCGGATCCGCTTGAGCGCCTTGCGTCCCTCGGGGGTCAGCGCCAGGATCACCTGCCGGCCGTCGGTGGGGTCGTCGGCGCGGGAGACGTAGCCGCGCTCGACGAGCATGTTCGTCGTGCGCTTCATGCTCGGGGCGGACACGCGCTCGATGTCGGCGAGCTCGCTGTTGGTGCGGGCCGTCGCCTCGAGGCGGCACAGCACCGAGAACTGGTGCGGAGGCAACTCACGGTCGGACTCGAAACGGACCCGCCGCGAGATGCGCATGCAGGCGAGTCGGATGTCGTTGGAGAGCGAGACGAGCTCGGCTCTGGAGAGCTGGGCGATGGGGTTCTTGGCAGTCAAGGGCGGATCCTCGGAAGTACAGTCTGGAGATACTTAGCCTAACTCATTACCTCGGCTAACCATTCCCGACCCTGGACACGCCGGCACCGCCCGGCCCCGGGGGCACGCGTGAAGGCCCCCTCCCGTGTGGAAGGGGGCCTTCACGGCATACGTGCTCGGGCGACGTGACGCCCGCGCCCGGAGGTGCCTCGGGGACGCTCAGGTGAACATCGCCTGCAGCGGCGCCTTGACGAAGTAGATGACGAAGAAGCCCGCCACGATCCACAGCAGCGGGTGGATCTCGCTCGTGCGGCCCCGCGCGATCTTGATGAGCACCCAGGCGATGAAGCCCGCCCCGATGCCGACCGTGATGTTGTACGTGAACGGCATGAGGACGATGGTGAGGAACGCCGGCAGGGCGATCTCCATGTCGTCCCACTCGATGTTCTTGACCTGCGTCATCATGAGGAAGCCGACGATGACGAGCGCCGGGGCCGCGGCCTCGGACGGGACGACGGCGAAGAGCGGTGCGAGGAAGGTCGCGAGCAGGAAGAGCACGCCCGTCACGACCGAGGCGAGACCGGTGCGGGCTCCCTCCTCGACGCCGGACGCCGACTCGATGAAGGACGTGTTGCTGCTGACGCCACCCGCGCCACCGGCGATGGCCGCCACGGAGTCGACGACGAGGATGCGGTCGGTGTGCGGCGGGTTGCCGTCCTCGTCGAGGAGCCTGGCCTCGGTGCCGATCGCGACGACGGTCCCCATCGTGTCGAAGAAGTCCGCGAGCAGCAGCGAGAAGACGAACATCACCGACGTGACGATGCCGATCTTCTCGAACGACCCGAGCAGGCTGAACTGGCCGAGGATGCCGAGGTCGGGGGTGTTGGTGATGGTGTCGGGCAGCTTCGGCACGGTCAGGGCCCAGGCCGACGGGTTGGTCAGGGCGCCGGTCTTGTCGAAGACGCGCGGGCCGATGTGGAAGATCGCCTCGAGCACCATCGCGAGCGCCGTCGCCGCGACGATGCCGATGAGGATGGCGCCCTTGACCTTGCGGATGAGCAGGATCGCGATGAGGAAGACGCCGACGACGAAGACGAGGGTCGGCCAGCCGTCGAGGCTGCCGCCGATGCCGAGCTCGCTCGGGACCGAGCCGGGCGTCGTCGGACGGCGCGCGAAGCCGGCGTCGATGACGCCGATGTAGGCGATGAACAGCCCGATGCCGACGGAGATCGCGACCTTGAGCGGTCCGGGGATCGCCTTGAAGACCGCCTTGCGGAAGCCGGTCAGCACGAGCACGAGGATGATGACGCCCTCGATGACGACGAGGCCCATGAGGTCGGCGAAGGTGATCTTCTCGCTCGCGTGCGTCAGCACCATGCCGGTGATGAGCCCGTTGATGCCGAGGCCGGCGGCGAGCGCGATCGGGAAGTTCGCGACGAGCCCCATGAGGATCGACATGACGCCCGCGACGACGGCCGTGCCGACCGCGACGAGCAGCTTGCTGCGCACCAGGTCGTTGGTGCCGCCGATCATCGAGCCCGAGCCGTCGACGACGCCCGAGAGGATGATGGGGTTGAGAACCACGATGTAGACCATCGTGAAGAAGGTGACGACGCCGCCCCGGATCTCGCGGGCGACGGTGGACCCGCGCTCGGTGATCTTGAAGAAGCCGTCGAGCCCGGTCGGGGCGGGCCGTGTGGTGGTATCCGTCGACATGGCGCACACCCTAGTGGTGGCGCGTTTCGCGCGTGCGACGAGACCCTAGGCTGTCAGCGTGACCGACGAGACGAGCCCCGACGCGGCCCCGGGTGCCCCCGAGCCGACGACGCCCGAGCAGGTCGCGCCCCTTCACGTGCCGATGCTGCGGATCATCGAGGTCGGCCTCGCCGCGTGGGTCGTGGCCCTCGCCATCATCGTCGTCGTCCCCGCCCTCCACACGGGCGAGCGGAGCTGGTGGCCGTGGACGTGCGTGGCCGGTCTCGTGCTCGGCGGGATCGGCTGGGCCTACGTCCGCCGCGGGCGCGGCAACGCGCGCGACGCCGCCTGAGCGGTCTTCCGGAACGCACGAAGCACCCGGGTGTATGCCGGGTGCTTCGTCGTGGGGTCGTGCTCGGTCAGTCGGTGACGGGGTCGTCGGAGCCGTGCTGCTCCTCGGACGGTGCCTCGTCGCGGGCCTCGTCATCGGTCGGCGCCTCGGTCGGCTCCTCGCCCTCGGCCTCGGGGTGGGTCCCGGCGTGGGTCGCCCGCTCGGCCGGCTCGAGGTCGACGGCGAACTCGTCGACGATCGGCTCGCCGACCGGGATCGGCTCGGGGTGGTCCATGTCGGTCTCGGAGTGGGCCCCGCAGCCGTGGTCGAGCGTGACGACGCGGCCGTCGGACGGGCTCCACTCGTTGGCGCACACCCCGAACGTCACGCGCAAGGCGCCCGCCATCGGCAGGAAGTAGCCACACGTCGTGCACTGGGCGGTCGCCTTGACCGCCACCTCGGACTCGGGGCCGTTGTCGCCGGCGTACCAGCGGCTCGCGGCGGCCTCGCGGCCCTCGGCGGAGAGCACGCGCGGACGCCCGAGGCCGAGCTCGAAGAAGGCCATCCGGTCGACGTCCTCCTCGCCCGTGGCCTCGAAGCCGGCCTCGAGGTTGGGGTCGTCCGGGCGGAAGGGCAGCACGTCGCCGGCGCCGAGGTCGCCGGGAGCCAGCCGGTCGGCATACGGCAGCCACTCGGGGGCGAGCACGGCCTCGGCGCCCGGCAGCAGGTTGGTCTCGCAGACCGTGGCCACCTTGGCGCGCGGCACGCGGGCGACGCTGACGCCCCACCGCCACCCGCGGTAGCCCGCCGACGTGCACTCGAACCAGTGCATGCCCAGACGCTCCTCGAGCAGGTCCATGCCGAGGTGTGCCCCGATGGTGCCGGGCTCGGCGACCTCCTCGAGAACGCTGCGGGCGAGGTCGGACGCGGCCAGCAGCACGGCGTCCGTCTTCGTGGCGGTGACGGTCATCAGCTCACTTCTCCAGCTCGTCCGCGAGGCCGCGCAGGGCGCGAGCGACGGTGGAGGCGAGCTTGCGGTCGGGGCGGCGTCCGGCGCGGTAACCCTCGCCGACGCCGTCGAGCAGCTGCACGACGTCCTCGATGATGACGACGAGCTCCTCGGGGGTGCGGCGGTTCTGCGCGGACTTGTTGGCGGCGACGGACTGGACGGGGTCGAGCACCTTGACCGACAGCGCCTGGGCACCCTTGCGGCCCTCGACGATGCCGAACTCGACCCGGACGCCCTTCTTGAGGGTCGTGATGCCCTCGGGGAGGGCGTTCGCGTGCAGGAAGACGTCCGCGCCGGAGTCCTCGGAGATGAATCCGAAGCCCTTCTCCGCGTCGTAGAACCTGACCTTGCCAGTCGGCACAGTCCACCTCGTTCAGATCTCGGTCGGCCGCGTCACGGCACGACTCGATAGCGCTCCTTGCGCTTCGCTCCAGCCTAACGGCTCGGTGCAAGCCGGATTCCTCGGCGCGCAGGGGTGGAGGTCCCCGACGAGGCCGCCGGGCGCCACCGCCGGCAGGCACGAACGCGGCTGGTCGCGCCCCGACGGCGGCTGGTCGCGGCGTCGCTGCGCGGGCGGGTCAGGCCGGTGAGATGCCCCAGGTGCCGGTCCACTGCTCGCCGGGCGCCAGCACGACGAGCCCCTCGCCCGAGTTGAAGGCGTCGGCGGGGCAGCTCATCGGCTCGACGGCGATGCCGACCTCACCCTTGCGGTCCTCGGCGATGGCTGTGAAGACCTGGAGCCACCCGAAGGAGGCGTCGGCCCACAGCGTCGTCGCGCGGTCGGCGGCCGTGACGGTGCACCGCCACAGGCCGTCGTCGTCACGGACGACGTCGGTGTAGGCGGTGTCGAGGCGTGCTTCCCCTACCGCGTGCGGCGAACGGAAGTCGAAGGCGCTGCCCTCGACGGGGTGGGTGGCCGCCGGCAGCAGGCGGTCGTCGACCTCGACCCAGGACGCTGCCGGGATGCGCAGGTCGACGTCGGGCAGCAGGGTGTCGCCGATGGCGAGGTAGGGGTGGGCGCCGTAGCCGAAGGGTGCCTCGGTGGGACCGACGTTGCGGGCCGAGGTCGTCACGACGAGGCCCGAGTCGTCGAGCCGGTAGGTCGTGCGCAGGTCGAGCACGTGGTCCCAGCCCGGCTGCGGGTGCAGGCGCAGGCCGACGGTCAGGCGGTCGTCCCCCAGCTCGACGAGCTCCCAGCCCACCCAGCGGACGAGGCCGTGGCTCGCGTTGCCGCGCGGCACCTCGGTGACCGACAGCTGGTGCTCGGTGCCGCCGAAGGAGTAGCGACCGTCGCGGATGCGGTTGGGCCAGGGCATGAGCTGCTGGCCACGCCCGGACGCGCACGTCTCGTCGGCGGCGTAGCCCGCCACGACGTCGATGCCGTCACGGCTCAGGGTGCGCAGACCGCCACCGACCTCGACGACGGTGGCCGCGAAGGGGCCGTGCCCGATCGTCCACTGCTGACCGGTCGGCAGTGCCGTGGCTGGACCGGCGGGTGACGCCGGTGAGAGCGTGCTCATGGGGGCAACGCTAGCGGGCGTGCCGCCGGAGCGAGTCGAGCCTCTCGCCCTACGAGCAGTAGGTTGGGAGGATGGCCACCCCGAGCCGGAGCCTCGCCGACGACATCCGCGGTCGCAGCGACGCAGAGCTCATCGACCTCGTGCTCGCGCGCCCGGATCTGGCGCGCCCTGCACCGGCCGACCTGACGAGCCTCGCGGCCCGCGCCGGCACCCGGGCGAGCGTGCAGCGCGCGATCGAGGCCCTCGACCGCGGCCACCTCCAGGTGCTCGAGGCGGTCGTCGTCGCGGGCGACGCCGCCGGCCTCGACGACCTGCTCCACCTGCTCGGCACCGACGACCGCACCACGGTCGAGGCGATCGTGGCAGACCTCTGGCGGTCGGCCCTCGTCTGGCGCGGCGCCGACGGGCACCACGTCGTGCGCACGGTCCCCGAGGTGCTCGGCACGTCGATCGCCGGGCTCGGCGCCCCGATGCGCGAGCTGCGACCGTCGTCCCAGCCGGAGCACGCGGACCCCGACCGCATCCGGGCGACCCTGGCCGAGGCGCCCGAGGACTCCCGGGCCATGGTCGAGCGGATGACGTGGGGACCGGCGTTCGGGGTGCTGCCCGCAGCCCAGCCCGGGCGCACGACCGCGCGCTGGCTGCTCGAGAACCACCTGCTCGTGCCGGTCTCGACCGACCGGGTGGCGCTGCCGCGCGAGGTCGGTCTCGTGCTGCGCGAGGGTCGCCTGCACCGGTCCGTCGAGCTGACCCCGCCGGCCATCGAGGCCCGGACCGTCTCGCTCGTCGACGCCGCTGCAGGCGGGGCCGCCAGCGAGTGCCTCACCCACCTCGACGAGCTCGCCGCCGCGTGGGGCGCCGACCCGCCGCGGGTGCTCCGCGCGGGCGGCCTGTCGGTGCGTGACCTCCGCGTCACGCAGCAGACCCTCGACCTCGACCCCGAGCACACCGCCTTCGTCGTCGAGCTGGCGTATGCCGCAGGCCTCGTCGCCGACGACGGCGAGGTCGTGCCGGTGTGGGCTCCGACGTCGGAGATCGACGAGTGGACCTCGAGCGAGGCCGGGCACCGGTGGGCGACGCTGGCCCTGGCCTGGCTCGCGTCGACGCGCGCCCCGCACCTCGTGGGTCGCCGCAGCACCGGGGCCGGCCCGGCCAACGCGCTGGGCCCCGACGTGCAGTGGCCGGCCATCCGCGCGATCCGCCGCGAGGTGCTGCGCGAGCTCGCGTCGCTCGAGCCCGGCTCCGCCCCCGACCACGCGTCGCTGCGCGAGCGGCTCGCCTGGCGCCGGCCCAACCGGGCCGCGGCGGTGCTCGACGAGGCCGTCGAGGCGGTCCTGCGCGAGTCGGAGTGGCTCGGCGTCACCGGACGCGGGGCCCTGTCCGAGGCCGGTCGCGCCCTCGTCGCCCCGTTCGCCCCGCTTTCCGACGCTCCCCCGGTCCGAGGTGTTCGGGCGACCGCTGCGGGTGGGGCGAACACCTCGAACGGCAAGCGCGCCACCCGGGGTCGAGCCGACCGCGACAACGGCGCCGACACCACCTCGAACGAGCAGGGGGCGACGACGCCGGAGGCGCTGACCGAGACCGTCGCCGCCGCGATGTCCGCCCACCTGCCCTCCCCCGTCGACCACATCCTCGTCCAGGCCGACCTCACGGCGGTCGCCCCCGGACCCCTCGTCGGTGGGCTCGGGTCGTTCATGCGCCTCGCCGCCGACGTCGAGTCGCGCGGCGGAGCGACCGTCTACCGGTTCACCCCCGAGTCCGTGCGCCGGGCGCTCGACGCGGGCTGGACGGCGGCCGACTTTACCGACACGGTCCGTCGGTCGAGCCGGACCCCGGTGCCGCAGCCGCTCGAGTACCTCGTCTCCGACGTGGCGCGCAAGCACGGCCAGACCCGGATCGGCGGCGCCGCGGCCTACATCCGCTCCGACGACGAGGCCGTGCTCGACACGATGCTCGCCTCGCGTGACCTCGCACCGCTGCGCCTGCGACGACTGGCCCCGACGGTCCTCGTGTCGTCGGCCGACCCCCGGGTGCTCGTGGACCTGTTGCGCGACAACGGTTTTGCGCCGGTGCACGAGGGACAGGACGGCACGGTCGTGCACGCCGAGACCCCGCGCCGCCGCGCCGGCACGCGGCGCCGAGGTCCGGGGCCCATGGTCTCGCCGGTCGACCGGCCCTACACCCAGACGCTCGTCGACGGGTTGCGCGCCGCCGAGGCCACCGCCGACCAGCGTCGGGCCGAGGACGAGACCCGGCCGGGACCGCGCATCCAGGCCATGGACCCCGTCGTCACGCTGTCGCTGCTGCGCGACGCCGTGGCCGACCGGCACGGCGTCTGGATCGGCTACTCCGACGGTCACGGCGCCACGAGCCGGCACCTCATCCACCCCCAGAAGGTCGAGGGCGGACGCGTCCGCGCGACCGACGAGTCCGGGCACGAGAAGTCCTTCTCGGTGCACCGCATCACCGGCGCCACGACCGAGGGCTGAGCCACCGTGACTGCCGCCGGCGAGGACGGGAGCGAGGACGGGAGCCAGCGCGACCACCCGACGCACCGGCCGGCATACGTGCTCCACGACCACCGCAGGCCGCGCCCGCACTTCGACCTGCGGCTCGAGGAGGGCGGCGCGCTCCGGTCGTGGGCCGTGCCCAAGGGGCTGCCGACGACGAGTCGCCACGACCGGCT
Organism: Terrabacter aerolatus; assembly: GCF_007991735.1. Classification (GTDB taxonomy): domain Bacteria; phylum Actinomycetota; class Actinomycetes; order Actinomycetales; family Dermatophilaceae; genus Terrabacter; species Terrabacter aerolatus. The sequence goes on from NZ_BJYX01000017.1 coordinate 29,839, forward strand.
CGCCGTCGCGGTCGACGACCACGCGATGGACCACCTGACGTACACCGACGAGGACAAGTCCGTCGCCGACACCGGGTGGTGGGAGGAGGAGTCCCGCGACGACCACCGGATCGTCTTCGTGCTCCACGGCCGCACCTCGTCACGGCGCTACGCGCTGATCCGCACCGACCGGGACTGGCTGCTCCACCTCACCAAGGACCAGCCCTCCGGCTGACGAGTGCCTCAGGCGCCGGCGAGGGCTCGCACGACGTTCGACGGCGACGGTCGCCCGAGCTGCCCCGCCATCCACACCGACGTCTCAACGAGCGCGTCGAGGTCGACCCCGGTCTCGACGCCGGCGCCGTGCAGGGCCCAGACGAGGTCCTCGGTGGCGAGGTTGCCCGTGGCCGACTTGGCGTAGGGGCAACCGCCGAGCCCGCCCGCGGCCGCGTCGACGACCGAGACCCCGTCGCGCAGCGCCGCCATGGTGTTGGCGAGCGCCTGGCCGTAGGTGTCGTGGAAGTGCACGGCCATGCGGTCGGTGCCGATGCCACGGGTCGCGAGCGCCTCGAGGAGCCGGTGCACGTGACCGGTCGTGCCCACGCCGATGGTGTCGCCGAGGCTCAGCTCGTGGCAGCCGAGGTCCATGAGCCGCTCGGCCGTGTCGACGACCTGCGCGACCGGCACCGGGCCCTCCCACGGGTCGCCGAAGCACATCGACACGTAGGCGCGCACCCACATGCCGTTGGCCAGCGCCCGCTCCACGACCGGCTCGAACATCGCGTACTGCTCGGAGACCGACCGGTTGAGGTTCTTCCGGGCGAAGGTCTCGGTGGCCGAGCCGAAGATCGCGATGGCGCCGAGCCCGAGCTCCTCGGCGCGGTCGAGACCGCGCTCGTTGGGCACGAGGGCGGGACGGCGGCGTCCCAGCCCGTCGGCGCCGAGTCCGGCGAGCACCTCCTCCGCGTCACCCATCTGCGGCACCCACCTCGCCGGCACGAACGACGTCGTCTCGATGGTGCCGAGTCCGGCGGCCTCGAGCCGCCGGATGAACTCGACCTTCGTCGCGGCCGGGACGATCGTCTTCTCGTTCTGCAGACCGTCGCGCGGGCCGACCTCGTAGATCGTCACCTTCGCGGGCAGCCCCGTCGCCGCCTCGACCTGTGGGGATCGCATGCACCCATACTGTCAGGCGTGACCTCGCGCCCCGGGAACACCCGCACGCCACGAACGGTTGGACGAGTCGATGAATGACGGACCACTGATCGTGCAGAGCGACAAGACCCTCCTCCTCGAGGTCGACCACCCGAACGCCGAGGCGGCGCGGCGCGCCATCGCGCCCTTCGCGGAGCTCGAGCGTGCCCCCGAGCACGTCCACACCTACCGGATCACGCCCCTCGGCCTGTGGAACGCCCGCGCCGCCGGGCACGACGCCGAGCAGGTCGTCGACGCCCTCATGACGCACAGCCGGTATGCCGTCCCCAACGCGTTGCTCGTCGACGTCGCCGACACGATGGACCGGTACGGCCGCCTCACCCTCGAGAAGGAGGGACTGCCCGACTCCGCCGAGGGCACGCGCCTCGTGCTGCGCACGACCGACCGTCCAGTGCTCGAGGAGGTCCTGCGGCACAAGAAGATCAAGCCGCTGACCGGCGAACGCCTCGACGACCTCGCCGTCGTCGTGCACCCGAGCGAGCGCGGCACCCTCAAGCAGGAGCTGCTCAAGATCGGCTGGCCGGCCGAGGACCTCGCCGGCTACGTCGACGGCGAGGCGCACCCGATCGAGCTGCAGCAGGACGGCTGGCACCTGCGGCCCTACCAGCAGCACGCCGTCGACGGCTTCTGGCACGGTGGCTCGGGCGTCGTCGTGCTCCCCTGCGGCGCGGGCAAGACCCTCGTCGGCGCGGGCGCCATGGCAGCGGCCAAGGCGACGACCCTCATCCTCGTGACGAACACCGTCAGCGCGCGGCAGTGGAAGGACGAGCTGATCAAGCGCACGACCCTCACCGAGGACGAGATCGGCGAGTACTCCGGCGCCCGCAAGGAGATCCGTCCGGTCACCATCGCGACCTACCAGGTGCTGACGACGAAGCGGAAGGGCGCCTACGCCCACCTCGACCTGCTCGACGCCCGCGACTGGGGCCTCGTGGTCTACGACGAGGTGCACCTGCTCCCGGCGCCGATCTTCCGCATGACGGCCGACCTGCAGGCCCGCCGCCGCCTCGGCCTGACCGCGACGCTCGTGCGCGAGGACGGCCGCGAGGCCGACGTCTTCAGCCTCATCGGTCCCAAGCGCTTCGACGCGCCCTGGAAGGACATCGAGGCCCAGGGCTACATCGCCCCCGCCGACTGCGTGGAGGTGCGCGTCAGCCTCCCCGACGGCCAGCGGATGGCGTATGCCGTGAGCGAGCCCGAGGAGCGCTACCGGCTCGCGTCGTGCTCCGACGCGAAGCTGCCCGTCGTCGAGAAGCTCGCCAAGCAGCACGCCGGTGAGCCGACCCTCGTCATCGGGCAGTACCTCGACCAGCTCCACGAGGTGGCCGAGCGGCTCGGGGCCGAGGTCATCACCGGTGAGACGACCGTCAAGGAGCGCCAGCGCCTCTACGACGCCTTCCGCACCGGTGAGATCACGACCCTCGTCGTCAGCAAGGTCGCGAACTTCTCCATCGACCTGCCCGAGGCGAGCGTCGCGATCCAGATCAGCGGCACCTTCGGCTCCCGGCAGGAGGAGGCCCAGCGCCTCGGCCGCGTGCTGCGCCCCAAGGGCGACGGCCGCACCGCGCACTTCTACACGATCGTCAGCCGCGACACGGTCGACGCGGACTTCGCCGCGCACCGCCAGCGCTTCCTCGCCGAGCAGGGCTACGCCTACCGCATCGTCGACGCCGACGACCTCTGAGCCGTCGCTCCCGAAAGGGCCGCTCGCCGCACCCACGCGGCGGGCGGCCCTTTCGCCACCCCGCCCCGCCCGCACGGGCCCGGACGCATGGCGGCGCTATCAGGGCAACCGGAGGATGGATCCGACCAACTCCCAGCCAACTCCCAGCAAACATGCCGACACTGGTCTCGTGGACACCCAGACAGCGCCGGCCGCAGAGGCCCGCCTGCTCGTCGTCGAGGACGAGCCGAACATCCGTGAGCTGCTCGCGACCTCGCTCCGGTTCGCCGGTTTCGAGGTCGAGACGGCCGGCGACGGCACCACCGCCCTCGCCATGGCCGCCGAGTCCGAGCCCGACCTCGTCGTGCTCGACGTCATGCTCCCCGACGTCGACGGTTTCGAGGTCACCCGCCGCCTGCGCGACCGCGGCCGCCAGCAGCCCATCGTCTTCGTCACCGCACGTGACGCGACGGGCGACAAGATCCAGGGCCTCACCGTGGGCGGCGACGACTACGTCACGAAGCCGTTCAGCCTCGAGGAGGTCATCGCGCGCATCCGCGCCGTGCTGCGCCGCACGCGCGGCCAGGTCGACGACGGCGCGACCCTGCGCTTCCACGACCTCGAGCTCAACGAGGACTCGCACGAGGTGCGTCGCGGCGGCCGGATCATCGACCTGTCCCCCACCGAGTTCAAGCTGCTGCGCTACCTGCTCCTCAACCCCAACCGGGTCCTGTCGAAGCTGCAGATCCTCGACCACGTCTGGGACTACGACTTCCGGGGCGAGTCCGGCATCGTCGAGTCCTACATCTCCTACCTGCGGCGCAAGATCGACGCCGACGGGCCCTCGCTCATCCACACGAAGCGCGGCGTGGGTTACGTTCTCCGGGTGCCCCCCGAGCTGACCGCCCCCTGACCGGATGGTCGACGTGACCGCCCAGCCGACCGTCGTCCAGGACGATCGGGATGGCCCGCTGCCCCGGCTGCGGGCCATGCCGCTGCGGTGGCGCCTGCTCGCCGTCACCCTGGGGCTCATCGCGGTCGCCCTGGCCATCACCTCGATCGTCGTCAGCGCCCTGCTGCGCGTCTACCTCGTCAACCAGACGGAGCAGGAGCTCAAGGTCTACGCGGCGAGCCTGAGCTCGATCGACCCTGCCGAGCTGCAGGAGGCCAAGACCCAGCTGCCCACCGGCTTCACGACGAGACTCATCGACCTGCGCACCGGCACGTCCAGCTCACTCGCCGAGGCGGTCACCGAGTCGAACCAGGCCGAGATCCCCACGATGACCGCCAGCGACCCCCGGGTGACGCAGCGGCTCCCCTTCCGCACCGGGTCCACCGACGGTGACGCCCAGTGGCTCGCCATCGCGCAGCTCAACTCGCCACGCGACGAGATCTACGTCCTAGCCCTGCCGCTCAGCCCCCTCGACCGGACCGTCAACCAGTTCCTGCTCTATGCGGCCGCCATCGGTGCGATCACGCTCATCGTCACGGCCGCGCTCGGCTGGTACCTCATCCGGCGGACGTTCCGCCCCCTGACCCGGATCGAGGACACCGCCGCCCAGATCGCGGTGGGTGACCTGACGCAGCGCATCGACGTGCCCGACACCGACGACGAGGTGGCCTCGCTCTCCCGCTCGCTCAACGTCATGCTCGCCCGCATCGAGCAGAGCTTCGCCGTGCGCGAGGCCAACGAGGCGAAGATGCGCCGCTTCATCGCCGACGCCTCGCACGAGCTGCGGACCCCCTTGGCCGCCGTCGGCGGGTACGCCGAGCTCTACCGCCAGGGCGCCCTGCCGACGAGTGACGCCGTGACCGGCGCCATGGGCCGCATCGAGTCCGAGGCACACCGCATGAGCGGCCTCGTCGAGGACCTCCTCACCCTGGCCCGCCTCGACGGCGAACGTCCGCTCCAGCTGCAGACCGTCGACCTCGCCGTCCTGGCCGCCGACGCCGCCCAGGACGCGCGGACCATCGCTCCCGACCGGCACATCGTCGCGACCGGCATCAACGGCCCCATCGAGCCGACCGAGCTGCAGGCCGACGAGCAGCAGCTGCGGCAGGTCGTCACCAACCTCGTGACCAACGCGAGGGTGCACACCCCCGTCGGGTCACCGATCGAGATCCTCGTCGGTCAGGTCGACCCCCAGCGGGTCGCGATCCACGTGCGCGACCACGGACACGGCATACCTGCGGCGGAGCGGGCCGACGTCTTCGAGCGCTTCTACCGTGCAGACCGGTCGCGCAGCCGCGGCAAGGGCGGCGGCAACGGGCTGGGCCTCGCGATCGTCCACGCCATCGTCGACGCCCACGACGGTTCGGTGCGGGTGCAGGAGACGCCCGGTGGGGGCGCGACGTTCGTCGTCGAGCTCCCCGTCGGCAGCCGACGCGTCGAGGGTGAACGCCGCAACCAGCTGGCCTCCCAAGGCACAGCCGATTCCTAGGAATGGCACAACCGGGTCCAAAGCTGGGTAGGTCTGATGGAGAGAACAGACCAGAGCGAGGAGGAGCCATGACCTTGGCACCTGAGGACCACACCCAGCAGATCCCGCAGGGCGACTACTACAGCCAGTCCGCACCCCCGGTGCCGCCGGCCCCGCCGACGCCTCCGCTGGGTGAGGGCAGCCGCCCGGCCCCGAAGCGTGACCACCGCTTCGGCCAGACCGTCGGTGTCGCCCTGCTCGCAGCCGTCCTCGCCAGTGGAGGCACGTACGCCGCCACCCAGCTCGGCGGACAGGGCACCGCCACGGGGACGACGCCCGCCGCCACGGCGACGACGAACCCCAACCAGAACAGCTCGCCCACCGTCGTGCAGGGCAACGCCTCGGCTCCCGACTGGACGGCCGTCGCGGCCGCGGTCTCACCGAGCGTCGTCAGCATCGACGTCACGACCCAGCAGGGTGCGGGCGCCGGCTCGGGCGTCGTCTTCGACAACCAGGGCCACATCCTCACGAACAACCACGTCGTCGAGGGCGCGGCGGGCAACGGCGCCATCACCGTGACCCTGAGCGACGGACGCACCTACGGCGCCACCGTCGTCGGGACCGACCCCTCCACCGACCTCGCCGTCATCAAGCTGACCAACGGACCCTCGGACCTGACGCCCATCACGCTCGGCAACTCCGAGTCGCTCAAGGTCGGCGACCCCGCCATGGCGGTCGGCAACCCGCTGGGCCTGTCGGGCACCGTCACCACGGGCATCATCTCGGCCCTCAACCGCCCCGTCAGCACCGGCACGTCGAGCCAGTCCCCCTTCGGACAGCAGGCCTCCGGTGACGAGGTCGTGACGAACGCCATCCAGACGTCCGCCGCCATCAACCCGGGCAACTCCGGTGGCGCCCTCGTCAACGCCAAGGGCGAGCTCATCGGCATCAACAGCTCGATCGCCTCGCTCGGCCAGAGCTCCAGCGGCAGCCAGAGCGGCAACATCGGCATCGGCTTCGCCATCCCGGTCAAGGAGGCCCGCTCGATCGCCGACCAGCTCATCAAGAGCGGCAAGGCCGAGCACTCCTTCCTCGGCGTCAGCACCCGCGACACGGTCGTCTCCGACGGCTCCGCCAAGCGCGCCGGCGCCCAGGTCGTCTCGGTCAGCCCCAACACCCCGGCCGCCAACGCCGGGCTCAAGAACGGCGACGTCATCATCGCCGTCGGCGGGCAGCGCATCGACTCCGCCACCGCCCTCGTCGCGCAGATCCGCGAGATGACGGTCGGCGACAAGGCGACGCTGACCATCATCCGCGGCGGTGCCCGCCAGGACGTCAGCGTGACGCTCGCCGCCAAGCCGGCCAGCTGAGCTGACCGACCCCCTCCACTTCGCACCGGGACGCGGACAGGGTCCTCGCACCCTGGACGTGACCCGGGCGAAGCCAGCTCCCCGAGGACGTATGCCGTCCGGCCCGCGCTCGTTCCCCGCCACCACGCTCCCGGTGGCGGGGAGCAGGCGCCGGCCGGACGGCATACGTCATCTCGCCCCGCCCCGTGGATTGGGGGGCGGGGCGGGCGCCCGCGTACCCTTGCGCGGTGAGTGAGACCGAGACCCCGCTGGACCCCGCCGCCGTCGTGCACCTCGACCCCGAGGACGTCGCGACCGCCGTGCGGGTGCTCGCGCTGGCACCCTCGCTCGAGATCGACGACCCGGACTTCGAGACCCTCAAGCGGGCCGCGTCGCTGATGTACAAGCGGCTCAAGAAGGACCGGCGCAACGCGAAGACGTGGGCCGAGCGCAAGGCCGACCGCCAGGTCATCGAGGCGACGGCGACCGGTTCACCGATGCGGATCGACGACGAGACCAAGGGAATCCCCTTGGTGTCCAACGCGAGCGGCGCCTTCGCCGGCGAGCTGATCAACCCGCGCGGGTGCTACATCTGCAAGCGGGACTACACGCTCGTCGACGCGTTCTACCACTGGCTGTGCCCCGAGTGCGCGGCCCGCTCGCACGCCAAGCGCGACCAGCGCACCGACCTCACGGGCAAGCGCGCCCTGCTCACCGGGGGCCGCGCCAAGATCGGGATGTACATCGCGCTGCGCCTGCTCCGCGACGGTGCCCACACGACGATCACGACCCGCTTCCCCAAGGACGCGATGCGCCGCTTCTCCGCCATGGAGGACTCGGCCGACTGGATCCACCGGCTCAAGATCATCGGCATCGACCTGCGCGACCCCACCCAGGTCGTCGCGCTGGCCGACGAGGTCGGCGCGGCCGGACCGCTCGACATCCTCGTCAACAACGCCGCGCAGACGGTGCGCCGCTCCCCCGGCGCCTACAGCAACCTCGTCGAGCTCGAGTCGGCGCCGCTGCCCGACGGCGTGGCGCTGCCGGAGATGGTGACCTTCGACCGGATCAGCGAGGCCCACCCCGCCTCGATCGCCGGGGCTCTCGGCAACCACGCCGTCGCCCACCACGACGGCGAGTCGGTCGAGCACGCCGCCGCCGCCCAGACGGCCGCCTCGATGACGGCGCTGGCCCTGTCGGCCGGTCACGCGAGCCTCGAGGCTCACCGGGCCGGTACCGCCGTCGACGCCGGTGGCCTGCTGCCGGACCTGCAGCACAACAACTCGTGGACCCAGAAGGTCGAGGAGGTCGACCCCCTCGAGCTGCTCGAGGTCCAGCTGTGCAACTCGACGGCGCCGTTCATCCTCGTCTCGCGGCTGCGCCCGGCGATGCGGGCCGCGGTCGCCGCCGGCGCGCGACGGGCCTACGTCGTCAACGTCTCGGCGATGGAGGGCCAGTTCTCCCGGCGCTACAAGGGACCCGGTCACCCGCACACCAACATGGCCAAGGCCGCCCTCAACATGATGACCCGCACGAGCGCGGGTGAGATGTTCGAGACCGACCGGATCCTCATGACGGCCGTCGACACCGGCTGGATCACCGACGAGCGACCCCACGACGAGAAGCTGCGCATCGCCGCGGAGGGCTGGCACGCGCCGCTCGACCTCGTCGACGGGGCAGCCCGCGTCTACGACCCCATCGTCCGCGGCGAGGCGGGCGAGGACCTCTACGGCTGCTTCGTCAAGGACTACGAACCCAGCCCCTGGTGACACCCGGGGCCCGGCTCGCATCCGGTCTCGCCGGATGGGCCGAGCGCAGCAGGTCCCAGTCGGACTCGGCCACGACGACGGCGAACCGCGTCCCGGATGGATGGCTGACCCGAGCCACCACGCACAGGTCGCCGTCCCTGCGCAGGACCGTCAGGTCACCCGCAGCGGCGTCCGCGACCAGATTCGCCCAGAACGTCGTCGGGTCACCGAGCACGGGCGGGTGGCTGCGGTTCGAGGTGATGACCTGACCCTCGACCTCGACGGTGAACGATCCCCGGCAGAAGGGCGGGACCTCTGGCACCGGATCGCCTTCGGGGTCCTTGTAGAGCACGGTGACCGTGACGCGGCTCCCGCGGTGGTGGTCGAGGTCGCGCCGCGCCGCGCCCTCGCGGCGCAGGTGCCCGCGCCAGCGGTAGAGCAGTCCGGGTGCCTCCGGCGTCGAAGCCAGCCGAGCAGAGGGCATCGTGACGAACAGCCGCAGGATCTCTCGCGCGCCCGGCCGCGGGCGCCCGGCGATACGAAGCCCGTGCACCTCGAGGAGGACCGCCGTGCCCCGCAGGCCCACAAGCAGGGCGAGCACACCACCGCCGACGGCCGCCGCCGCCGCTGGACCCACGAGCAGATAGGCCCCCCGGACACTCCAGAAGGTCACCGGACCCCACCTCACGAGGGCCGTGAAGGCGCCACGCCACCCGCCGGCCGCCGGCGCCCCTGCTCCCATGAGCGCATCGAACCACAGGTGGGAGCGGGGCGGATGGCTGACGGAGGGGTGTCTCGGCGGCCGACGCCCGAGGCGCTCCGCGCCCACTCGACCGTGAGTCACCCGAGGGGTTTGGCGTACCAGACCTCTGCGTAGAAGGCGTCGGAGAAGGCCGGCACCTCGACCCAGCCGTGTCGCAGGTAGAGCGCCCGGGCCTCCCTGAGGTCCAGGCGGGTGTCGAGGCGCATCGTGGGCACGCCCCAGACCCGGGCGATCTCCTCGGCGCAGGCCAGCAGGGCTCCACCCAGCCCGGCCCGGCGGTGCTCCGGTCGCACGTAGAAGCGGCGCAGCTCGGCCACCCGGCTGCCGGTGTCGTCGCGCAGCAGCCGCACCCCCACGCAGCCGCCGATGACAGCGGCGTCGTCGGCACGCCGCGCCACCACGAACTCCCCCGTCGGAGGGGCCAGGTCGTCGCTGCGCATCTGCGGGAAGCCGGTCTCGATCTCCTCGGGCGTCGAGTCGCGCCCCTCCCGGTGCTGGTACCACCGGTCGCTGACGTCGACGTAGTAGTCGCGCAGCAACGCCTCGCAGAGCGGGTCGCGCACGTCGGCCAGCTCGATGACCCAGGGGCCCTCGCCCTCGACCGTCACGTCGGAGGCCACGTCGCCGGTTCCGGGGTCCCGCTCTGCGGCGGGACGGTCCGCGCGGTGCCGTCGGCGATGACCTGCGTCATCAGCGCGACGAGGTCACGGCGACGACGGCCGGGCTCGGCGGCATACGTCGAGGGGTCGTCCGGGCGCTCGCGCACGCGCAGTCCCTCCTCGATGATCTCGCGATGCTGCGGGTACACCTCCAGCGCCCACCGCCCCGCTCCCGACTTGGACGTCGGACGACCGGTGACGAGCAGGTGCACGAGACGGGACGCCCCGAGGGCTCCCCACTCGGCAGCCTGCGGCAGGGAGGCCTCGCGCGGGTGGTGCTCCATCGCCTCGAGCTGCGAACGCCAGTACGTGTCGAGGTTCTCGAGCGTCGAAGCACGCAGTGCGGCGTCGTCGCTCCAGATCTGCAGGTCGCGAAGATCCTTGCCGCGCAGTGTGATTCCGTGGTCGCGCAGCTCTCGCCACGTGATGTGCTCGAGGTCGGCGTGAGTGCCCACGTCGAACCACTGGTGCAGCACACCGGGCACGTCGGGCACGGCGTCGGGAGACCCTGCCAGGTCGGCCGCGATGACGTAGAAGCCGTCGTATGCCGGCTCGGGCCACCTCTTGTCGAGCTCGGCGTGCACCTGCCGGAGCACGGCCGTGTCGGCCTCGGTGGGTCGCCGGCTCGTCACCGCGACGAAGTCGACGTCGCTGCCGCCGTGGAACTCCCCGTCGAACCCGAGCGACCCGTGCAGGTAGAGCCCGTCGAGCATCCCGGGGAGGCGCTCGTCGAGCAGCGCCAGGTGCGCGGCGCTCACGGCACGGACGACGCCGGGCAGCTCGTCGGGGGCCGGGGTGCCCACGCCGTCAGACGGTCGCGCCGGACGCCGCCCCGGACGCCGCCCCGGACGTCGCCCCGAACCTCGCCCGCGACGCGAGGGCCTCGCGCAGCTCGGCGTCGGCGTCGACGAGGGAGCGGTGCACGGCCGGCGTCAGGTCGTCGCGGGCGATGGCCTCGGCGCTGAGCCGCGCCGTCTCGTCGGTGAAGACGCGCGGGAAGGCGACGAGCACAACGCGCGACAGGGCGTCCTCCCCGACCCACCCCGACATGGCCGGGACGTCGGTGAAGTAGCGCGGCACGTAGTCCTCCACGAGCGCGTCGTCCGGCGCGACCCAGAAGCCCCGGGCCAGGTGGACCATCTCGTAGTTGGAGCGTCCCTGGCGCGTCGTCAGCTGCTCCCAGGCCCACGCCTTGGCGTCGGCGTCGGGCAGGCTGGCGCGGCACATGAGGGCGTTGAGGCCGCCCTGCAGCGTGTCGTCCTTGGCCCGGAACGCGTCGACCTCGCCGGCCCCGATGAGACCGCGCGAGGCGAGGTTGCGCACGACGATCCAGCGAAAGTCGCCGTCGTCCTCCAGACCGGCGGGAAGGCCCTTGCCGTCGGCCCACGCGCGCAGCAGCGTCTCGTCGTCGCTCGTGCCGGCCACGAGGCGGGCTGCCGCGAGGGACTCGGTCGTGCCGGCGGTCGCGCGCTCGAGCAGCCCCAGACCGGCCCGGTTGAGGCGGGCTACCGCGGCGTCCTGCTGGTCGCGCGGAACGAAGTAGGGCACGACGCGGTGCTCGGCGTAGGCGGCGACGCGCGTCAGGATCGAGGAGTTGGTCTCGTGCGGCCACGCGGCGTCGAAGACGTCGAGGAAGCTCTCCGGTGAGGCCGTCGCACCGTGGACGCCGTCGATGAGGGAGGACCACACGACGGCGCGGGCCTGCTCGTCGGGGATCTGGCCGAGCTGCGCCGGGAGCGCGGCGACCGTCGAGTCCGACAGGCGCACGCGCGCCCACGTCAGGTCCGAGGCGTTCGGGACGAGGACCGCGGGCTCGGGCGTGCCCTCGAGCTCCGCGAGCGGCGTCTCGGGGGCCGTGATCGTCGCGCGGACCCGACCGAGCTCGCGGCCGTCGGTCCACCCCGCGACGTCGAAGGCGTGGGGCCGGTCGGCGGGACGCTCGACCGGCGACTCGCGGCGCACGACGGCGGACTCGATGCGGCCGTCCCTGCCCTCGAGCTCGACCGAGATCGTGTCGCGGTCGGCCGTGAGCAGCCAGGCACGCGCCCACGCCTCGAGGTCCTTGCCGCTCGCCGCCTCGATCGCGCCGAGGAAGTCGGCGAGCGTGCCGTTGCCGTAGGACTTGTCGGTCAGGTAGGCGCGGACACCGGCGATGAACCGGTCGTCACCGACGTAGGCGATGAGCTGGCGCAGCGTGGCCGCACCCTTGGCGTACGAGATGCCGTCGAAGTTCTGGAGCGCGCTCTGCGCGTCGAGCGCCTCGACACCGGCGACGGGGTGCGTCGACGGCGAGCGCTCGGCGCCGTAGCCCCACACCTTGCGCACGATCGAGGAGTCGACCCACGCGTCGGTGTAGTCGGTGGCGTCGACGAGGCAGCGGTGGCTCATGTACTCGGCGAAGCTCTCGTTGAGCCAGAGGTCGTCCCACCACTTCATCGTGACGATGTCGCCGAACCACATGTGCGACATCTCGTGGCTGACCGTGTTGGCGCGGGTCAGCAGCTCGTCGCGCGTCGCGGCGCCGCGGTAGAGGTACTGGTCGCGGAAGGTGACGCAGCCGGGGTTCTCCATGGCGCCGGCGTTGAACTCCGGCACGAAGACCTGGTGGTACTCCCCGAACGGGTAGCGGATGCCGAAGAGCCCGTGGAAGTAGTCGAACGACCGCTTCGTCACGTCGAAGAGCTCGGCCGCGTGCCGCTCGAGCGGCTCGCGCAGCGACGCGCGGGCGTGCACGCCGAGGGGTATGCCGTCGTGCTCGTCGTGGACGGAGACGTAGGGTCCGGCGCAGACCGTCATGAAGTACGTCGCGAGCGGCTTCGTCGTGGCGAGGGTCCACGTGCCGGCGCCGGCCGGGGTGGCCGCGCCGTTGCCGATGACGGTCCAGTCGAGCGGCGCGTGGACGGTGACGTCGTAGGGCGCCTTGAGGTCGGGCTGGTCGAAGCAGGCGTAGACGCTCGGCGCGGCGTCGAGGAAGAGGTGGCCGTAGACGTAGTCGAGGTCGTCGGCGGGGTCGGTGGCGCGGTGCAGGCCCTGTCCGTCGTGGCTGTAGGCCATCGTCGCCGCGACGACGAGCTCGTTGTCGGCGGCGAGCCCGGGGAGGGTGAGGCGACCGTCGGCGACGTCGGCGGGGTCGAGAGGCTCGCCGTTGAGCGAGACCGTCTCGACGGACCGGGCCTTGAGGTCGACCCACGTGTCGGCTCCCGGCTCGGCGCACGTGAAGCGGACGACGGTGCGCGAGCCGAAGACCTCCGCGCCCTGGTCGAGGTCGAGCTCGACGGCATACGACGTGACGGTGATCAGCGAGGATCGCTCGCGGGCTTCGGCCAGGGTGAGACTGCGCATAGGGGCGAGCCTGCCAGATCGCCGGGCCGGTCGTCGCCCGGGATGCCGCGCGACCGCCCTCGGGGCCGCAGGGCTCAGCGGTGGAGCGGGCCGCCGGCCATGCTCTCGAGGCGCGCGATGCGCTGGTCCATCGGCGGGTGCGTCGAGAGGAAGCGCGTCACGTCCTGGGCGCGGAACGGGCTCGCGATCATCATGTGGCTCGCGTTGACGATGTCCTGCGAGGGCGCGAGCGGGGCGCGGGCCACACCGGACTCGAGCTTGCGCAACGCGGAGGCGAGGGCGAGGGGGTCGCCGGTCAGCCTGGCGCCGTCCTCGTCGGCGTCGTACTCGCGGGTGCGGCTGATCGCCATCTGGATGAGCATCGCCGCGAGCGGGGCGAGCAGGCTCATGGCGAGCAGGGCGAAGGGGTTGGGGCGGTCGTCCTCGGAGCTCCCGCCACCGAACATGCTCGTGAACATGAGCATCTGGCCGATCGAGGTGATGACGCCGGCGATCGCGGCGGCGACGGAGCTCGTGAGGATGTCGCGGTTGTAGACGTGCATCAGCTCATGGCCGAGGACCCCGCGCAGCTCACGCTCGTCGAGCAGGCCGAGGATGCCCTCGGTGCAGCAGACGGCGGCCTTCTGCGGGTTGCGGCCGGTCGCGAAGGCGTTCGGCGCCTCGGTCGGGCTGATGTAGAGCCGGGGCATCGGCTTGCCGGCGGCCGTGGAGAGCTCGCGGACGATGCGGTACATCGCCGGCGCCTGCGCCTCGGAGACCGGGTAGGCGTGCATGGCCCGGATGGCGAGCTTGTCGCTGTTCCAGTAGCCGTAGAAGGTGGTCGCGACGCCGATGAGCGCGAAGACCCAGATGAAGCGCCCGCCGCCGACGAGGGCCCCGATGCCCAGCAGGAGGGCCCAGATGCCGCCGAAGAGGGCGGCCGTCTTGAGCCCGTTGAAGTGCTTGTGCATGTCGGGTGAACGAGCGGCTGTGAGGTGGTGTTCCCGCTGGGACCCCTCTGGGGACCCGCTGGACGTCCACCCCTGTCGAGCCGTGTGACACACGACTCAGATCGGACTCGTTGAAACGGCAACTCATCTACTACATGCGGTAGTAGTTTGGCGGTGTTGGGGAAACCGACACCCTTCCGATGAAAGAAGCGAACGATGCGCAAGACACTCGACAAGCTGATCTCGTGGACCGGCCTCATCATGGCCGCGGTGCTCGTGGTCGCCGGCGGCCTGCTGATGTACGCGAGCAGCTTCGTCGCGAGCAACGTCCACGACCAGCTGAGCCAGCAGAACATCACGATGCCCGCCGCGGCCGCCCTCGAGACCCAGGCCCAGAAGGACGCCCTGCTCCAGTACGCCGGACAGCAGATGACGACCGGCGACCAGGCCAAGGCCTTCGCCGACAACTACATCCTCGTCCACATGAACGCGGCGTCGAACAACCGCACGTACGACCAGGTATCGGGTGAGTTCCTCACGATGTCGAAGAACCCGAACGCCGACCAGGCCAAGCTCGCCGAGCTGGGCCAGCTGCGCCAGACGCTCTTCATGGGCAACACCCTGCGGGGCCTGCTCCTCAACGCCTACGCCTTCGGCACCATGGGGACCATCGCCTTCTGGGCCGCCATCGCCTCCTTCGTGGGAGCCGCTCTCCTACTGGTCCTCGGACTGCTCGGCCTGCGCCACGCGAAGACCGCCGAGGACGAGGCGACCGTCCAGGCCGGCCACGCGAGGACCATCCCGCAGACCGCCTGACCACCGGTCCTCGGTCGGCACCCTCGCCACACGGCGCCACGACCGGACGGAACGGCCCCGGGACCTCGGTCCCGGGGCCGTTCCGCGTCAGCCGAGGAGACGGAGCAGCAGGTCGGGCTGGACGCTGACGACGACGAGCACGGCGGAGGCGAGGACGAGCCCGACCACCGCGACCGGGCGGGCTCTGGTCGCCGGGAGTGCCGCCGACTCGCCGCCCGACTCACCACCCGGCTGCGTCGGGGCGCCCTCCGGACCGACCCCCGGGCCGAGCTCCGGACCGACCCCCTGACCGACCTCTGCGACCTCGCGCTCGGTGATGACCGCACGCAACCAGCGGAGGTAGACGGCGACACCGATGACGGCGTTGACGGCCGCGACGACCGCCAGCCACACCCAGCCCTCGGCGACGACCGGCCGCAGGGCGGTGACCTTGCCGACGAGGCCGATGACTCCGGGCGGCAGACCGGCGAGGGACGTCAGGGCCAGGACGAGCGCCCCGGCCCGCCACGGGCTGCGCTGCCAGAGGCCCTCGTAGTCGGCGATCGAGCGTCCCCTGCCGGGACGGTCGCGCAGCGTGACCGCGACGACCGCGAAGGCCACGAGCGTCGCGACGACGTAGGTGAGCAGGTAGGTCGCACTGGCGCCGACGCCGAGCGCCGAGATGCTGACGAGCGGCAGGACGACCCAGCCGGCCTGGGCCACCGTCGACCAGGCGAGCAGGCGCACGACGTCGTGCTGGCGCAGGGCCATGACGTTGCCGAGCGTCATGCTCAGCGCGGCCAGCACGGCGATCGCGAGCACGGCGGGCGTGCCGAGCACGGCCACGGCCCGCAGCACGACGAGCAGGGCCGCGAGGGCCGCCACCTTGGACACCGTCGCGAGGAACGTCGCGATGGGCACCGACGAGCCGGCGTATGCCGTGGGCGTCCACGCGTGGAACGGCACGAGCGAGAGCTTGAAGCCGACACCCGCGACGACGAGCACCGTCGCCAGCGCGACGACTCCCCCCGAGACGGACGGCTGCACGACGGCACCGGCCGCCTGGGTGACCGTCACCGACGCCGTGCCCGGCACGCCCGAGAACGCGCCTCCCGACGAGAGCGCCGCGTCCGGGGTGAGGAACGGGCTGCCGGTCCCGGCGAACCACAGGGCGACACCGAGCACGAGCAGCGCGAACGAGACGAGCGAGGTGACGAGCAGCTGGGTGGCCCCGGCGACGGCGGACCGGCGGCCCGACAGGGCGACGAGCGCGATGACGGGCAGCGTCGCGAGCTCGAGGGCGACGAGCCACGTGCCGACGTCCCGGCTCGCGGCGACGACCACGGTGCCGGAGAGCGCGGCGAGCAGCAGCACGGCCTCGACCGGTTCGCGGGTGCTGTCGTCGGGTCGCTGCCGACGGGTGCGCGGCCAGGCCAGGGCGATGCACACGATCGCCGAGACGGCCGCGGCGAGCTGGAGCGTGCCGGCGAGGGCGTCGGCCTGCCAGAGGCACACCTGCGGCAGCCCGTCGACCCCCGGCAGCGATCCCGTCGCACCCGTCGCACTCGCGGCACCGGCTGCCGGGTTGCGACCGGTCAGGCAGAAGGTCTCGCGCGTCGAGCCACCGCCGAGCGCGAGGCCCGGGACGGTCGCGGCGGCCGCGCCGAGGGCGGCGAGGGCGGCGATGGCGTAGGGCACGCGGCGCAGTCGCGGGTTGACGAGGTCGGCCACGAGCACGAGCACGAGTCCGGCGACGGGCACGAGCGCCGGGAGGAGCACGGCGTAGTCGATGGCGAGGCCCTTCACGGCGTGACCCCCAGGCCGGAGAGCAGTCCGGTGGTCGCGGTGTGCGACAGCCCCAGCAGCAGGTGCGGCAGCACCCCGAGCGCGACGATGACGACGACGAGCGTCAGGACCACACCCCAGCGGGCTCCGTGGGCGTCGGCGACCGGCTCGGCCGCGACACCGTGCGCGGTGTCGCTGCCCTCACCGGCCCAGACGATGCGGGCGACCCGCAGCGAGTAGGCGGCCGCGAGCGCGAGACCCACGGCACCGAGCACGACGCAGACCCGCAGGAGGGCGACGGGACGGTCGGGGGCGGGTGACCACGCGGCATACAACGCGAGGAACTCTCCCCAGAAGCTGACGAGACCCGGCAGGCCGAGGGCAGCCGCCAGCCCGACGACGAGGGCCAACCCGAAACGGGGCGCCTTGTCGCGCAGGGCGGCTCGCGCGACGTGGAGGTCGGTGGACCCCCACTGCTCCTTGAGGTCGCCGACGACGAAGAAGAGCAGTGCCGCCACGACGCCGTGCGCGATGTTGCCGTAGAGCGCCGCCTGCAGGCCGGTCTCGCTCCCGGAGGCGATGGCGAGGGCGACGAAGCCCATGTGCGCGACCGAGCTGTAGGCGATGAGGCGTTTGAGGTCGCGCTCGACGAGGCAGGCCAGGCCTCCCCAGAGGATCCCGGCGACGCCGAGCAGGGCGAGGACCGGGCTGAGCTGCGCGACCCCGTACGGCACGGTGGCGACGGCGAGCCGGACGATGCCGTAGGTGCCCATCTTGAGCAGCACCGCGGCGAGCAGCACCGAGCCGGCGGTGGGCGCGATGGTGTGCGCCGAGGGCAGCCACGTGTGCAGCGGCCACAGCGGCACCTTGATCCCGAGCCCGACGAGCAGCAGGGCCGCGATGGAGACCTGCAACGAGTGGGACAGCCCCGCTCCGTGGCGCGCGGCCAGGACCGTGAGGTCGCTCGTGCCCTGGTGGAGCACGAGGAAGAGGATCCCGACGAGCATGAGCGTCGAGCCGAGCACCGTGAAGAGCACGAAGCGTCCGGCGGCGTCGGCGCGCGTCTCGTCGGGCACGTGGTCGTCGCCGAAGCGCCGCACGAGCACCCACATCGGCACGAGCACCACCTCGAAGGCGATGAAGAAGAGGATGGCGTCGCGGGCCATGAAGGTCGCGAGCGCCCCGGTCTCGACGAGCAGGATGCAGCCGAGGAAGGTCGATCCCGTGCCGCCCCGCGGGATCGGGCCGGAGAGGGCGTGGGCGACGACCGCGACGGTGAGCAGCGCCGTGAGCAGCACGAGCGCGGCCGAGATGCCGTCGACCCCGAAGTGCCATCGGACGCCGAGCGAGCGGATCCAGGGCACGTCGACCTCGTGGCGTCCCCACACGACGACGACCGCGAGCAGCGCTGTGACGACGGTGGATCCGAGCGCGATGACCCGCTCGACCCGGGACTCGCCGGGGATGGCGATGCAGGCGATGGCGCCGAGGAGCGGCAGCAGGAGCATGAGGGTCAGCGCCATGCGGTCACCCCCAGGACCGCGACGAGCACGACACCGACGAGCAGGCTGAGCAGCGACAGGGAGGGCACACCGCGGTGGCCGCGCTCCCCCGCGCGCCCGGCCGCCCGGGCCACGACGGCGGTCGCACGCGGGTAGGCGTCGACGACGTCCCTGTCGAGGGCGACGACCACCCGGGCGAGCGCCGTGACCGCCCGCCCGACGCCGACGTATGCCGTGTCGACTCCGAAGCCGCGCACGGCCGGCTCCCTGAGCCGGTCGGGCACGAGGTCGGCCACGTCGACCCGGCCGCGGTCGCTGAGGAACCACACGGCATACGCCCCGCCGGCGACGAGCAGGAGGGACAGCAGGGCGCTGAGGACGCCGACGTGGACCCCGCCGCTCAGGCTCGTGAGGAAGAGCGTGCCGACGACGGTGAGGGCCGCGAGGACCGACACGACGAGGGCCGCGGGCAGGGTGATGGCGGCGTGACCGTGGGCGTGGACGCGCTCGACCTCGGCGTCGTCGGCGCTGTCGGCGGTCGTGACGACGGCGACCTCCTCGGCGGCGACGAGCGCCGGCTCGGAGTCCGGCAGCGCTGACGTCGCGGCCACCGGGGTGTCGAGGAGCAGCCAGGCGCGGGCGCAGTAGGCCGCGGTCAGCACGACGGTGACGAAGAGCGCCACGACGACGAGCCACGCGCGGAACCCGCCACCACCGGTCGCGCCCTCGAGCGCGGCGTCGATGACGGTGTCCTTGCTGAAGAAGCCGACGAGCGGTGGCACCCCGGCGAGCGCGGCGAGCCCGATGCCCATCGACCAGCGCAGCGCGCCGGTCGGGCGGAGCCGGCCGCGCACGGCCGCGATCGCCGTCCCGCCGGCGAGCACCGAGAGCCAGCCGGCGCCGAGGAAGAGCAGGGCCTTGAAGAACGCGTGCCCGAGCAGGTGCGAGATCCCGGCGCCCGGCCCGAGCTCGGCCGGGGCCGCCGCGAGGGCCGAGAGCATGATCGCGATCTGGCTCAGCGTCGAGTAGGCGAGCATCCGCTTGAGGTCGGTCTGGGCCAGGGCGAGCAGGGCGGCGTAGACCATCGTCACGGCCGCCAGCACGGCGAGGAGGGTCCGGGCGGCGTCGTCCTCGGCGTAGAGGGCGAAGAGCCGCGCGACGACGTAGGTGCCGGCGGCCACCATGGTCGCCGCGTGGATGAGGGCCGAGGCCGGGGTGGGACCCTCCATCGCGTCGGGGAGCCAGTCGTGGAACGGCACGAGACCCGACTTGCCGGCGACGCCGACGACGACACCGACGAGGCCCACGGTCAGGAGCGTGCTGCTCCCGGTGGCCGTCAGGACCGCCATGAGGTCGGTGGACCGGGCACGCACCGAGAGCGCGACGATGCCCACGACCATGCCGATGTCGGCGACGCGGGTCACGAGGAACGCCTTGTAGGCGGCGCGCCGCGCTGCGTGGCGCTCGCTGTCGTGGCCGATGAGCAGCCACGAGCACCAGCCCATGATCTCCCAGCCGACGAGCACGGGCACGAGGTCGCCGGCCTGGACGAGCAGCAGCATGCCCGCGGCGAAGAGCGAGACCGTGGCGGCGAACTGTCCGTAGCGGGCGTCGTCCCGGAGGTACCACGCGGTGAAGACCTGGATGCCGAGCACGACGAGGGCCACGACGAACGACACGAGGCCCGAGACCCGGTCGGACAGCAGGTGCAACGGCACCGAGAGGTCGCCGAGCGGGAGGGCGCCGATCGTGTCGATGTCGGCCGAGCGCGACGGGGCGACCCACTGGATGAGAGCGAGCACCGCGACGTAGGACGAGACGGAGATCGCCACCCCGGCCGCGAGCAGTCGCTGGCGTCGGCAGAGCAGCCCGACGAGCGCCGCGAGCGCCGGGAGCACGACGATCATCCGCACGATCCAGCTCACGAGACACCCTCGTCGGCCGGGTCGTCCGTGAGGTCAGGGACGGCGGTGAGGTCGATGTGCCCGGCCTTGCGGAACATGACGAGGATGATGGCGAGGGCCACGGTGATCTCCGCCGCGGCGATGGTGATGACGAAGAGCGTCAGGACCGGTCCGGCCGAGAGCTGGGTGCCGGGGCGTGAGCCGGCCGTGACGAGCAGCAGGTTCGCGGCGTTGAGGACGAGCTCGACCCCGATGAGCACGAGCACGGCGTTGCGGCGCGCGAGGACGCCGTAGACCCCGATGCCGGCGAGCAGGGCGGCCAGCGCCGCCGGGAGCGAGAGGTGGATCATCCGCGGTCCCCGGTGGCGGCTGCGGCGGGGACGGGCGCACGCTCGTCGGCGTCGCGGCGCAGCACGAGGCGCGACACCGCGAAGGCGCCGATGAGCGCCACGAGGAGCAGCACGGAGAGCAGCTCGAAGGGCCAGACCCAGGTGCCGAAGATCGCCTGGGCCACCTGGGGCGTGGTCGTCGTCGGGGTATCGAGGTCGACCGAGACACCGGAGAAGAGCGGCAGGAGCAGCGAGGCGAGGAGCGCGGTCGTCGCGCCGCCGAGCACGGCACCGGCCACCCGCTGCCACCACGGGGTGTCGATCTCGGCGTGCGGGCCGATCGGGGCCCGCGTCAGCATCAGCGCGAAGAGGACGAGCACGACGATGGCGCCGACGTAGACGAGCAGCTGGACGAGACCGACGAGCTCCTGCCCGAGCACGAGGTAGGCGCCCGCGAGCGAGCCGAGCGAGACGAGCAGCCAGAGGGCCGCGTGCACGACGTGCTTCGTCGTCACCGACAGCAGGGCCGAGAGGGCGGTCACGACGCCGACGGCGGCGAAGACGATGTCGCGGGTGGTCACTCGCGATCCTCCTCGTCGGTCGACACCGTCGGCAGCACCTGCGTCGAGTCTCCTTGGGCTGCAGCCTGTTCCGCTACCTGCTCGGCCTCGGCGCCGTCGGCCGGCGGCGGGGCGGACGTCGGGTCGACCACGGGCAGGGCCGCCGTGCGCTCCACCGCGGGCATGACGCGCGTCTGCTCGGCGGCGGGCGTCTCGGGGCGCGCCGGAGCCGCCGAGGTGGCAGCCGGGATCGCAGCCGGGGTGGCAGCCGCGGTGGCAGCCGCGGTGGTCGGGTCGGCGGGCGGGGTGGCCTCCTTGCGCACCCGTGCCGGGCGCGCCGCAGCGCCCGGCCCACGCGCGCCTCCGGGCGCCGTCGCGCCGCGCGGAGGCTTGGCGGCGGCGACGACCTCGGCGGGATCGGCGCTGCCGGGGTCGAGGGCAGGCGGCGCC
Organism: Terrabacter aerolatus; assembly: GCF_007991735.1. Taxonomy (GTDB): domain Bacteria; phylum Actinomycetota; class Actinomycetes; order Actinomycetales; family Dermatophilaceae; genus Terrabacter; species Terrabacter aerolatus. Next base: position 51,231 of record NZ_BJYX01000017.1, read on the forward strand.
GGGACGGTCGCCATCCACGCCCCGAGCCGGTCCTTCTCGTGGAGCAGGTCGCGGATGTCGGTCTCGGCGTACTCGAACTCGGGGCTCCAGTGCAGGGCGTCGAACGGGCACACCTCGATGCAGATGCCGCAGTACATGCAGAGCGAGAAGTCGATGGCGAACCGGTCGAGGACGTTGCGCTGGCGGGCGCGCCCGCCCGGCGTCGTCGGCGGCAGCTCCTCCTTGTGCGAGTCGATGTAGATGCACCAGTCGGGGCACTCCCGCGCGCAGAGCATGCACGAGGTGCAGTTCTCCTCGGTGAGCGCGATGACGCCGCGCGACCGCGGCGGCAGGGCCGGCGAGACGTCGGGGTACTCGGCCGTGTGCGTGTGCCGCGTCAGCGACCTCGCCGTCGTCGCGAGCCCCTTGACGAGCCCGGGGAGTATGCCGTCACCCACGTCCGCTCACCCCTTCCTCTCCCTGCTCCCGGCCCACGAGACAGCCCCCGTCACCCTCAACCGTCGAAAGGCCACGGATGGCCCACCCCGCCCCGTCGACGGGCCACGTCGTGCCACCTCCCGCGAGTCGAGCGACATCGGTTCGACGGCCGCACCTGGCCTCTCGACGTGCGCAGAGCGGCAAGGCCCGGCCTCTCGGCGGTGGGAGGAGGGCCGAACGTGGCCTCCCGACGGTGCACGTGGGGATGGTCACGAGGTCATCACCACACCGACGGCGGTGATCGCCAGCTGGAGGAGGGCGATCGGTACGAGCCACACCCACGCGAGCCGCTGGAGCTGGTCCTCGCGCATGCGCGGCCACGAGACGCGCAGCCAGATGACGACGACCGCGACGAGGAAGCCCTTGAGGACCGTCCACAGCCAGCCGAGCCAGTGCTCGAACGGGCCAGCCCAGCCGCCGAGGTAGAGCACCGCGAAGAGCAGGGACATCACGACGATGCCGGCGTACTCGGCGAGCAGGAAGAAGGCGAAGCGCAGCCCGGTGTACTCCGTGAAGGCACCGAAGACGATCTCGGAGTCGGCGAGCGGCATGTCGAACGGCGGCCGCTGGAGCTCGGCGAGGGCCGCGACGAGGAAGACGACGGCTCCCGGGAGCTGCCAGAGCAGCCACCACGGGTGCCAGGCAGCGGCGATGCCGGTGAGCGACAGCGTGCCGGCCGCCAGGGCCACCGAGGCGACGGCGAGCACCATCGGCAGCTCGTAGGAGACGAGCTGGGCGGCCGCGCGCATCGCCCCGAGCAGGGAGTACTTGTTGGCCGAGGCCCAGCCGGCCATGAGGGTGCCGATGATGCCGACGCCGATGACGGCGAGCACGAGCAGGACGCTCGCGTCGACGTCGGCGCCGACGACCGTGGGCGAGAGCGGGATGACGGCGAGCGCCACGAGGTAGGGGATGAGAGCCACGAACGGCGCCAGCCGGAAGACCCACCGGTCGGCCCGCGCGGGGGTGATGTCCTCCTTCTGGACGAACTTCACCCCGTCCGCGACGAGCTGGGCCCACCCGTGGAAGCCACCGGCATACATCGGCCCCAGCCGACCCTGCATGTGGGCCATCACCTTGTGCTCGGTCTGACCGACGAGCAGCGGCAGCACGAGGAAGGCGACGAGCACGGCGGCCGCGCGCAGCACGACCTCGAGCCACGGCGCGAGGTCGCTCATCGCGGACCCCACTCGGGACCGGGCACGCCCGGCGCCTGCACGCGGCGGCGGCCAGGTGCGCGGGCCGAGTCGTGGCCCTCCCCCGGCTCCTTGGCCCCGGGCCACGCCTTGGACGCCCGCGCCGCGAGCACGAACGACTTGCGCAGCGGCGTCCCCTCGAAGCCATCGGGCAGCAGGAGCGGACGCAGGCCGAGCCCGCTGCCGTCGTCGAAGCCCTCGAAGTCGATGCCGAACATCTCGTGGGTCTCGCGCTCGTGCCAGGCAGCACCACGGAAGATCCCCGTCAGCGACGGCACCGGCGCCCCCTCGGGGGCCCGCGTGCGCAGGAGCACCGACCGGAGCCTGCCGGGCTCGCTCGTGTCGAGCAGGTGGCACACGACGTCGAAGCCGGCGTCGCCGGCGTCACGGTCGGTCTCGTCGACCGCCGTCAGCCAGTCGAAGTACGCGTAGCCCTCCTCACGCAGGGAGAGCACCGAGGTCGACCACTCGCCGAAGGGGACGTCGCGCACGTCGGTGACCTTCACGACCCGGACCCCGTGGGCGTCGTGCCGCGGCCCAGCAGCGGACGACGGAGGTCACCCGCACTGGCGACGCGCGAGCCGGCATACCGTCCCTTGAGCTTCTGGGTCGACAGGCGCTCGGCCGCGATCTGCTCCTGGAGACGGATGATGCCGTGCAGCAGGGCCTCGGGGCGGGGCGGGCAGCCGGGGACGTAGACGTCGACGGGGACGATCTGGTCGACACCCTTGGTGACGGAGTAGGAGTCCCAGTAGGGACCGCCGGAGTTGGAGCAGGCGCCGAAGGAGATGACGTACTTCGGCTCGGGCATCTGGTCGTAGAGGCGGCGGATCGCGGGCGCCATCTTGTCGGTGACGGTGCCCGAGACGACCATGAGGTCGGCCTGCCGCGGACCCGGCGCGAAGGGGATGACGCCGAGACGGATGAAGTCGTGCCGCCCCATCGACGCCGCGATGAACTCGATGGCGCAGCAGGCGAGCCCGAAGTTGAAGACCCACAACGAGTAGCGGCGGCCCCAGTTGAGCACGACCTTGATCGGCTTCGGCGCGTGCGCCCCGAGGACGCCCATCGACGCCGGGCCCACGGTCGGCATCGGCAGGCTGACGGGCTGGCTGACGGGCTGACTGGTGGACTGACTGGTGGACTGGCTGACGGGCTGGCCGGCGGCTCGGCTGGGCGGCTGCTCCATCACACCCACCTCAGCAGGCCACGGCGCCCCGCGTGCGCCAGCCCCAGGACGATGACCCCGATGAAGACGCCCATCTCGACGAGGCTCGCGCCGCCCAGACCGGCGTCGCGGATGACCGTCGCCCAGGGGAAGAGGTAGATCGCGTCGACGGCGAAGACGACGTAGAGGAAGGAGAAGACGAAGTAGCGGACCTTGGTCTGGGCCCAGCCCTCCCCGACGGGGTCGACGCCGGACTCATAGGTCGCCAGCTTGGCCGCGTGGGGGGCCCGGGGCGCGAGGAGCCGTCGCGCGACCATCGCCGCCGTGACGAGCAGGACGCCCGCCCCCAGCACCGCTGCGACGGCCACGTACCCGGACATGACGGCCAGCCTATCCATGCCGGTAGACGAGTGGCACGGTGCGGTCGGCCCCATCCGGGCTACCCTGCGGCCATGGTTCACAGGGGAGCGAAGGACCAGGACGACGTCGTGCCCGACGCGGCTCGCGACCGGGTCGTGGACGGTGCGGACATCTCGGGCGAGGACGCGCTCGGCTGGGACGAGCAGGTCGGGCAGCTCGGGCAGGTCGGGCCGTCGCGTCCGGCGCGGGGGCCGGTGCTGCGGCGGTGGCTGCGCGCGCTGCCCGCCTGGGTCCTCGGGGTCGCGCTCGTCACGGCGGCGACGGCCTGGCCCTGGCTGCTCCTCATGGGCTGGCTGCAGCGCGGCGGCCCCTACTTCTGGTGGTTCGTCCTCGGGTGCCTCGCCGTGGTCGCGCTGACCTGGCTGCGCTTCCTCGACGAGCGCGCCCTCCGGGCCGTGCCCGGGATCCGCGGTCCCTCGGTCGAGCGCGAGCGCCAGCTCACCTCGGCCCTCGCGGCCGCGGGAGCCCCGCCCGCGACGGTGTGGATCGGTCGGGTGGGCAGCGACCGGACCCGGTGCCTCGCCACGCCGACCCGGTGCCACGTCGTCGTGCCGCTCGAGCCGTCCGTCGACGACGCGACCCTCGCCGCCGACGCCGCCCGGCGCCTGCGCACCTCCGGCCCGTGGTTGCGCCCGTTGAGCCTCGTGGCGGGCGCCGCGTGGCTCGGCCCGTTCACGCTGGGCGCGCAGCTGGTGATGCGTCGCCTGGGCATCGGCTCGGGCGAGGCGCCTCGGGGCGACGGAGACGGCGGGGACGGCGGCGCGACCAACAGGTCAGAGCAGCTCGAGCCCGCCGACGCCGTCGACCCGATCACGACCGCGGTCGCCTTCCTGTCGGCAGGGCTCACCGGCTTCGCCACGGCCGGTGCGGCCGCAGCGGTCCTCGGCGAGGGTGACCGGCTCTCGCTCAACAGCCGCAACCCGTGGGTCACGGTGTTCTCCGTTCTCTTCTTCGCCGCCCTCACGTGGATGATCGTCGCGGTCTGGCCCAGGACGTGGTTCCCGATCAGCGTCGACGGCGCCCGCTCGCGCGGCACGGCGCCACTGTGGCGCGGGACCAACGACCCGCGAGAGGCTCGACGCAACCGGGCGGTCATCGCCGGCCGCCGCAGCCTCGTCCAGGTCTTCGGGACGTTCGGGTCGTGGCTCGTCGCCACGATGTGGGTGACGTGGGCACCCATCGGCCTGGCCGAGCGCTTCGGCTGGATCGAGCCGGCCACGACGGCCTACCAGCTCGTCTACCTCGTCCTCGTCGCCCCGGCGCTGGCCCTGGGCGTCTACGCCTTCCGCTCGGCCTGGGACCTCCAGCGGGGCAACCCCTTCTTCGTCGTGCTCTGGTCCGTCGTCTACGTGGCGACGACCGGCCTGACACCGCTGCTGGTCTGGTGCCTCGCGGCGGCGGGTGCCGTCGACGAGACCTCGGGGGCGGCCCTGCTCGTGGCCCACGTCGTCGTGGCGGCCGGCCCCGTCGCGACGCTCGGGGCTCTCGGCCGACACCTGATGCGACGCCGCGGGATCCAGGTCGACGCCCGGCCATCCCACCGGCCATCGCACCGGCCATCCCCCGCCCGCTGACGGCCCGCTGACGCACGGGGTCCCGGATCGTGTCGTCCACGTTGTGGCAGGTGCACGATCGGCGGTGGTGTGCGACATAGCATGGAAGTTGTCCGCCGCACAGTGCCCCGGGCCGTGAATCGCAGGGAAGTTCGAGGACGTCGCAGAGCATGAGCGCCAAACTGGTCCAGAAGCTCGATCGCGTGGTCATCCGATTCGCCGGGGACTCCGGCGACGGCATGCAGCTCACCGGAGACAGGTTCACGTCGCAGACGGCGCTGCTCGGCAACGACCTGTCGACACTGCCGAACTTCCCGGCCGAGATCCGCGCTCCCCAAGGCACGCTGCCCGGGGTCTCGAGCTTCCAGCTGCACTTCGCCGACCACAACGTGCTCACGCCGGGCGACGCGCCCGACGTCCTCGTCGCGATGAACCCCGCAGCGCTCAAGGCCAACCTGCGCGACCTGCCGCGCGGAGCGGCGATCATCGTCAACACCGACGAGTTCACCAAGCGCAACCTCTCCAAGGTCGGCTACGCCGAGAGCCCGCTCGACGACGGCTCGCTCGACAGCTACGACGTGCACCCGGTGGCCCTGACGTCCATCGCCGTCGAGGCGCTGGCGTCGTTCACCGACCTGACCCGCAAGGAGAAGGAGCGCGCGAAGAACATGTTCGCGCTCGGCCTGCTCTCGTGGCTCTACACCCGCCCGATGGACGGCACCGAGGCGTTCCTCAAGGCGAAGTTCGCCGACAAGCCCGAGATCCTCGAGGCCAACCTCGCTGCCCTGCGCGCCGGCTTCAACTACGGCGAGACCACCGAGGACTTCGCCGTCGCCTACGAGGTCGCCCCGGCCACGATGCCGGCCGGCACCTACCGCAACGTCACGGGCAACGTCGCGCTGTCGCTCGGCCTCGTCGCCGCGGCCCACCGGGCTCACCTGCCCCTCTTCCTCGGCAGCTACCCGATCACCCCGGCCTCCGACATCCTGCACACGCTGGCCGGCCTCAAGCGCTACGGCGTCGCGACGATGCAGGCCGAGGACGAGATCGCCGGTGTCGGCGCCGCCCTCGGCGCGAGCTTCGGCGGCGCGCTCGGCGTCACGACGACGTCGGGTCCCGGCCTCGCCCTCAAGGCGGAGACGATCGGCCTCGCCGTGTCGCTCGAGCTTCCGCTCATCGTCTGCGACATCCAGCGCGGCGGCCCGTCGACCGGACTGCCGACGAAGACCGAGCAGGCCGACCTGCTCCAGGCGCTCTTCGGACGCAACGGCGAGTCGCCGGTGGCGGTCGTGGCGCCCGCGACCCCGGCCGACTGCTTCGACATCGCCGTCGAGGCGGTGCGCATCGCGACGACCTACCGCACGCCCGTCATCGTCCTCTCGGACGGCTACCTCGCCAACGGCTCCGAGCCCTGGCGGCTGCCGGTCACGAGCGAGCTGCCCGACATCGCCGTGGAGTTCGCGACCGAGCCCAACGCGGTCGACGACTCGGGCCGGCCGACCTTCCACCCCTACCTGCGCGACCCGGAGACGCTCGCGCGGCCGTGGGCCATCCCCGGCACCCCGGGTCTCGAGCACCGCGTCGGGGGCATCGAGAAGGCCGACGTCACGGGCAACATCTCCTACGACCCCGACAACCACGACCACATGACGCGGCTGCGCCAGGCCAAGATCGACGGGATCGCCGACACCATCGGCGTTCTCGAGGTCGACGACCCGTCCGGTGACGCCGACGTGCTCGTCCTCGGCTGGGGCTCGACCTTCGGCCCCATCGCCGCCGGGGTGCGCCTCGCCCGGTCGACCGGAGCCCGGGTCGCCCAGGCGCACCTGCGCCACCTCAACCCGTTCCCCGCCAACACCGGCGAGGTCCTGCGCTCGTACCAGCGCGTCATCGTGCCCGAGATGAACCTCGGCCAGCTCGCGATGCTGCTGCGGGCGAAGTACCTCGTCGACATCGAGTCGCACACCTCGGTGCGCGGCCGGCCGTTCCAGGCGGGCGAGCTCGCCGACGTCATCGCCACCGCCGTGGCGTCCGTCTCGGACGTGCCCCTGAAGGAGGCCGCCAAGTGACCATCGACCTGGGTATGCCGTCCGGCGGGCCCGGTGCCCCCGGCACCGCGGGTGTCCCCCGCCTCGCGGACGGCACCGCGCTGACGAAGAAGGACTTCACCTCCGACCAGGAGGTGCGCTGGTGCCCCGGGTGCGGTGACTACGCGATCCTCGCGGCCGTGCAGGGCTTCCTGCCCGAGCTCGGCCTCAAGCGCGAGAACATCGTCTTCGTCTCGGGCATCGGGTGCAGCTCGCGCTTCCCGTACTACCTCGACACGTACGGCATGCACTCGATCCACGGTCGCGCGCCGGCCATCGCGACGGGCCTGGCCGCGACCCGCGAGGACCTCTCGGTCTGGGTCGTCACGGGCGACGGCGACGCGCTCTCGATCGGCGGCAACCACCTCATCCACGCCCTGCGCCGCAACGTCAACCTCAAGATCCTGCTCTTCAACAACGAGATCTACGGCCTGACCAAGGGGCAGTACTCCCCCACCTCCCACGTCGGCCAGGTGACGAAGTCGACCCCGCTCGGCTCGCTCGACACGCCCTTCAACCCGGTGTCGTTGGCGCTCGGCGCCGAGGCGAGCTTCGTGGCCCGCACGATGGACTCCGACCGCCAACACCTGACCTCGGTGCTGCGGGCCGCGGCCGAGCACCGCGGGTCGGCGCTCGTGGAGATCTACCAGAACTGCCCGATCTTCAACGACGGCGTCTTCGACGTGCTCAAGGACCGCACCGAGGCTGCCGCCCGCATCCTGCACCTCACCGACGGCGAGGAGGTCGGCACCGCCGAGACCGTCGTCGTCCGTGACGACCGGGGCTCGCTCGCGGTCGTGCCGCGCGCCGAGGCCGACCCGACCCGCATCGTGCGCCACGACGTCGCGGCAGCCGACCCGTCGGCGGCGTTCGCGCTCTCGCGCCTCGACAGCCCCGACCTCGGGCACGTGCCGATGGGGATCTTCCGCAACGTCCAGCGCCCGACCTACGACGACTCCCTGCGCGACCAGGTCGCCTCCGCCCGCACCGGCGAGGTCACCGACGCCGACATCGACGCCCTGCTCGCCGGCCGGGACACCTGGACCGTGGGGGCGTGACCACCCGCGACACCGCTCCGTCCGTCGCACCGAGCGGGTCCGGCACCCCGGGCCCGGCGTCGCCGGCACCCCACGGTGAGGTCGGCCGCGGCACCCTGCTCGGCTTCGTGGCCTACGGCCTCTGGGGGCTCTTCCCGCTCTACTTCGACGCGCTCAAGCCCGCCGGGCCGTGGGAGATCCTCGCCCACCGCATCCTGTGGACGCTGCTCTTCTGCGTCGTCGTCCTGCTCGTCGTGCGCGACCTCGGCTGGGTCCGCCCCCTGCTGCGGAGGCCGAAGCTCCTCGCCGGCACCGCGGTCGCGGCGGTCCTCATCGCCGTCAACTGGGTCGTCTACGTCGCGGCCGTCACGTCGGGCAACACCTCCGAGGCGGCGCTCGGCTACTTCCTCAACCCGCTCGTCACGGTGGCGCTCGGCGTCGTCGTCCTCGGTGAGCGGCTGCGCCTCCTGCAGTGGGTCGCCGTCGGCATCGGTGTGGCGGCCGGCGTCTACCTCGGCGTGTCCGGAGGTCGCGTGCCGTGGGTGGCGCTGACGCTCGCCGTGTCGTTCGCGCTCTACGGCCTGACGAAGAAGAAGGTCGGCGTCAGCCTCGACGCGATCCACGGGCTCACCGTCGAGACGGTCGTGCTCGCGCCGGTCGCCGTGGTCCTGCTCCTCGTCGTCGGCGCCCAGGGCGGTCTCGAGTTCGGTCGCCACGGCGCCGTGCACACCTCGCTGCTCGTGCTGTCGGGCGTCGTCACCGCCGTGCCGCTGCTGTGCTTCGCGGCCGCCGCCCGGCGCATCCCCCTCGTCTCCATCGGCCTGATCCAGTTCATCACCCCGGTCATGCAGCTGTTGTGCGCCGTGCTGCTCCTGCACGAGCACATGCCGCGCGAGCGCTGGATCGGGTTCGGCATCGTCTGGGTCGCGCTCCTCGTGCTGAGCGTCGACTCGCTCGTCAGCCTGCGTGGGACGCGCGCGGCCCGGCGCGAGCCGCTCCCGGTCGACGACTGCCCCCGCTGAGCGCGCACCGGCGCAGGGCCCGCTCGGACCGGCGGCGGTGACAGACTGCCGAGGTGAGTGACATCGCCCTCGGCTCCCGCACCGGTCGGTTCGTCATCGCGGCCGCGGTGCTGGGCTCCGGCATGGCGTTGCTCGACGGGACCGTCGTCAACGTCGCGCTCGTGCGCATCGGCAAGGACCTCGGTGCGAGCCTGGCCGACCTGCAGTGGATCACCAACGGCTACCTGCTCGCGCTCGCCTCGCTCATCCTGCTCGGAGGCTCGCTCGGTGACCGCTTCGGCCGGCGCCGCGTCTTCGTCATCGGGGTCGCGTGGTTCACCCTCGCCTCCGCCGCGTGCGGCCTCGCCCAGTCGCCCGGCCAGCTCGCCGTCGCGCGTGTGCTCCAGGGCGTGGGCGGAGCGCTCCTGACGCCCGGCAGCCTGTCGATGATCCAGGCGTCCTTCCGACCCGACGACCGCGGCAAGGCCATCGGCACCTGGTCGGGGCTCGGCGGGATCGCCTCTGCGCTGGGGCCGTTCGCCGGCGGGTGGCTCGTGCAGTACGCCAGCTGGCGGTGGGCCTTCCTCGTCAACGTGCCGCTCGGGGTGGCGACGATCTGGATCGCCCAGCTGCACGTGCCCGAGACACGCGACGAGGAGGCGGACCACCGCTTCGACGTCGCCGGGGCGGCGCTGGCGACGCTCGCCCTCGGCATCACGACGTTCGCGCTCATCCAGCACGAGGCGCTCGGGCTCGGGCCGGCCCTCGCCGTCGGCGCCCTCGGGCTCGCTGTCGGGGCGGCCTTCGTCGTCGTGGAGCGGCGGACCTCCCACCCCATGGTGCAGCCGGCGCTCTTCGCCTCCCGCCAGTTCAGCGCCGCGAACGCCATGACGCTGCTCGTGTATGCCGCCCTGGGCGCGGTCTTCTTCTTCCTCACCCTCCAGGTGCAGACGGTGCTCGGCTACGGTCCCCTCGTGGCGGGGATGGCCTCCCTGCCGGTCACGGTGCTGATGCTGCTGCTCGCCGCCCGTGGGGGTGAGCTCGCCTCGCGCATCGGGCCGCGGCTGCCCATGACCGTCGGCCCCGTCGTGTGCGGCATCGGCACCCTGCTGCTCTCGGGGGTGGGCGTGGGGTCGACCTACTGGACCGGCATCCTGCCCGGCATCTCCGTCTTCGGCCTCGGGCTCACCCTGCTCGTCGCCCCGCTCACCGCCACCGTCCTCGCCGCCGCGCCGGACCGCTACGCCGGGGTCGCCAGCGGGGTCAACAACGCCGTGGCCCGCGCCGGCAGCCTGCTCGCGGTCGCTGCGCTCCCCGCCGTCGTGGGTCTCCACGGCGCGGACTACACGGTGCCCGAGGCGTTCTCGTCGGCCTACCGCGCGGCGATGCTCATCTGCGCCGCCCTGCTCGTCGCCGGCGGCGCCGTGTCGTGGCTGCTCATCCGCAACCCGGACCGCACGGTGCAGGCCGCACCCGAGCGCGAGCACGCCGTCCTCGGGCACGCCGGCACACGGCATACGCGATCGGCCCCGGCGGGGTGGTCGTGCGCGGGCACCGAGGGGTGCCCGGGCACGAGCCACGCCCACGAGGACCGCCCGGTCGTCGGCGACGTCGAGGCGGGGCGCTGAGGTCAGGGCGTCGGGTCGGCCCAGCTGCCTCCACGGATGTCGCTGTTGCCGAACGTCGCCGGGCAGGACCCGAGGACGTCGGGCGGAGCGGTCGGAGTGCTCGTGTAGAGCGACGCGCGGTAGGCGTCGATCGCCGGGCAGTCCGCCGCGTTCGAGGCGTCGTTCCAGACGCCGACGACCTTGTCCCGGGTGGCACTCGCGTAGACGTAGTCCCCGAGGAACTCGGCCGTCAGACCGTTCTGGCTCGTCCCGCGCGGGTCACCGACCGCGCTCCGGTCGAGCGACGACCAGCCGGTCGGCACCCCGCCCACGACGTTCGCGTGCCAGATCTCGCCGACGAGCCCGCGGGGCGAGGTCGTGTCGTTCCGGTAGGGCGTCGTGAAGGCGTTGTCGACGACGTAGAGGTCGGTGCCGTCGGGCGAGAGAGCCGGTGCGGTGTAGACCGGGCGGTCACCCGCGCGGAGCGGGACCGCTGCCGGTGCGGTCCACGCAGACCCGCCGTCCGTCGAGCTCGTCCAGAGCAGCTGCTCGTGGTTAAGGCCGGCGGCACCGTCGGCCCAGGTCATGACGATCTGGTCGGTGGCGTCGGCGCCCGTCGGCGCTCCGTTGGCGATGTCGACGCTCGGGCCCGCGGCCAGGTCGACGCGCGCACCCGCGAAGCCGTCCATGGTCGGGCGGCCGAGCACGGGGTCGGTCACGCCGGGCGCCGTGACCGGCGCGACGAGCGACGGGCCCGTCCAGTGGGCGCCGCCGTCCGTCGACCGGTACAGCATCTGGAACTGCTGACCACCGCGCGTGCCGATGCCGAAGACGTAGACGTTGCCGTGGCTGTCGGTGCGCACGGTGCAGCCGTCGGGCTGCGAGTTGATCCCGTTGTCGGTCGCCGGGCCGACCTGCTTGCTCGTCCACGTCGCTCCCCCGTCCGTCGACCGGGCGACGTTGAGCGGGGTCGGGAGTGCCTGGCCGCGGCTGTTGCTGCGGAAGGAGGCCCAGCAGACGTAGACGTTGCCGAAGAACCGGCTCGACGCGGCGTTGTCGGCCCAGACCTGCTCCTTGTCCGAGAACGTCGTCGAGGACTGCTTCGAGACGAGGACCGGGCTCTTCCAGGCGGCGGCGTCACCCGCGGCCGCAGCGCGAGGGTTGTCGGTGCGCGAGACCGCGATCGCCTCGAAGCCCTTGAAGGTCGCGGACTCCTTGTCCGCGCCAACGTTCGAGGTGAGGTTGGCGTAGTACAGGCGCGAGCCGTTGCCCCACGAGAACGACCCGTCGGCACCCGGTCGCGGGCCGAAGGCGAGCGCCGGGTCACCGTCGGAGACGAGCCCCATCTCGGCGTAGCTGGGGAGCGTGCCGATCGGACCGGTGTGCGCGGTGCACGCTGCGGGACCGGTGCAGTCGCGGGCCGTCAGCCCGGTGTACGTCGGCTGCACCCACCCCCCACCGTCGAACGAGAAGTAGATGCCCGACACCCCGACCCCTGCGGTGAAGGGACAGGACGTCGGGTCACCCGCCGCGCACGACTCCTCGTCGATCTCGTCGTTCGCGCCCGCCACGACGACACCGGGGTCGTGCGCGTCGATCGCGACCGTCGGCTCGTTCTGCTTGTTCTGCGAGAACGGCGTCGGCGGGCTGCCCACCGACACGAGGGTGTCGGCGGATGGCGCAGCGACCGCCACCGCGGCTCCGGCGAAGACGGTCGCGAGGGATGCGAGGACGGCGGTGACGGTGCGGCGGTGGACCATGACCTCTCCTTCAGTGCTCGACAAAGGATCGCGTCGGCGCCCGCACCCTCCAGCGTGCTCCCGGCAGACGGCATACGACAAGGGTTTCGGTGCAACGACCGGCCGAGTGGGGATGATGGGGGCATGACGAGCGATGCAGGGCAGGGCTTCCGGACCGAGCACGACTCGATGGGCGAGGTGCAGGTGCCCGCCGCCGCCCTGTGGGGAGCGCAGACGGCCCGCGCCGTCGAGAACTTCCCCGTCAGCGGGCAGCCGGTGCCGCCCGGGGTCATCCACGCGCTCGCCCGCCTCAAGGCCGCCGCTGCCGACGTCAACGCCGAGCTCGGGGTCATCGATCCCGACCGGGCGCGCGCCATCGCCGCGGCCGCCGGTGAGGTCGCGGACGGCGAGCACGACGACGAGTTCCCCGTCGACGTCTTCCAGACCGGCTCCGGCACCTCGACGAACATGAACGTCAACGAGGTCGTCGCCCGTCTCGCCCACCTCGCGAGCGACCTCGACGTGCACCCCAACGACCACGTCAACGCGGGCCAGTCGAGCAACGACACCTTTCCCAGCGCGCTGCGCATCGCCGCGACGTCGGCGGCCGTGCTCGAGCTCGTCCCGGCGCTCGAGCACCTCGCTCTCGCCCTGGCCCGCAAGGAGTCCGAGTTCGCCGACGTCGTCAAGGCCGGCCGCACCCACCTCATGGACGCCGTGCCCGTGACCCTCGGCCAGGAGTTCGGGGGCTACCGGCGGCAGGTCGAGCTCGGGGCCACGCGGGTGCGCACGGCCGCTGAGGCGACGAGCGAGCTCCCCCTCGGCGGGACCGCCGCGGGCACGGGGCTCAATGCGGCACCGGGTTTCGCGCGCAAGGTGATCGAGCGCGTCGCGGGCGTCACCGGCATCCCGTTCCGCGAGGCCACCAACCACTTCGAGGCCCAGTCGGCCCAGGACGCCGTCGTCGAGCTGTCCGGCGCGCTCAAGGTCGTGGCCGTGAGCCTGACGAAGATCTGCAACGACCTCCGCTGGATGAGCTCGGGGCCGCGCACCGGCCTCGGCGAGATCCACCTGCCCGACCTGCAGCCCGGGTCGAGCATCATGCCGGGCAAGGTCAACCCGGTCGTCCCCGAGGCGACCCTCATGGCCTGCGCCCAGGTCATCGGCAACGACGTGACCATCACGACCGCCGGGGCGGCCGGTAACTTCGAGCTCAACGTCATGCTCCCGGTCATGGCCAAGAACGTCCTCGAGTCGATCGGGCTGCTGGCCTCGACGAGCCGGCTGCTGGCCGACCGGTGCGTCGACGGGATCACGGCCGAGGTCGAGCACGCGCGGGCCCTCGCCGAGGGCTCTCCCTCGATCGTCACCCCGCTCAACCGCTACCTCGGCTACGAGGCGGCAGCAGCCGTCGTCAAGCAGGCCGTCCGGGAGCGGCGCACGATCCGCGACGTCGTCATCGCCCGAGGTCACGTGGCCGACGGCACCCTGACCGAGCAGCAGCTCGACGACGCCCTCGACGTCCTCTCCATGACGCGGCCCGCGCCGAGGGCCTGACCGTTCCCTCGGTCGTATGCCGGGTGGCTGCGCTCCGTGGGTCCGCGTGCCCGCGAGCACGTCACCTCGCGGACGGGCGACACGGCATACGGCATACGGCATACCGGCCCGCGCCGGACGGCCGGCGCGCTCAGGGGCCGAGGACCCGCTCGAGGTAGGGGTTGCCGAAGCGGCGCTCCGGGTCGACGCGGTCGCGGACGGCGAGGAAGTCGTCGAACCGCGGGTAGACCCCACGGAGGTAGTCGGCGTCGCGGGTGTGGATCTTGCCCCAGTGCGGCCGGCCCCCGTGGTTGACCGCGATCGCCTCGAACGCGTCGAAGTAGGCGCCGCGCTGCTGCCGGTGGTACTTGTGGATCGCAACGTAGCAGCTCTGCCGCTCGTAGGCGGTCGACAGCCACACGTCGTCGGCCGCGGCCACGCGACACTCGACGGGGAACGAGATGCGCTCGTCGTGGCGCTCGACCCACTGGCGCAGCTCGAGCAGCACGTCCGACAGGCTCGCGCGCGGGAAGGCCCACTCCGACTCCATGAAGCGCACCTCGCGCGCGGTGACGAAGACCTTGTGCGAGCTGTCGGTGTACTGCCGCTCGCTGAGGGCCCGGGACGCGACGGCGTTGATCGCGCGCGTTGAGCGCGGCAGACGGGTCGCGACGCGGTTGGTCACCTCGAAGAAGCGGTTGCTGAGGAGGTCGTCGTCGAGCTTCTCGCGCCAGGCCGGCAACGGGCGGCTGGCGGTGCCCTCCGGGACGCGGTTGTTGCGCTTGGTCAGGACCCGGTCGGTGTGCGGGAACCAGTAGAACTCGAAGTGGTCGTTGGCCTCGGCCGAGACGTCCGCGTGGGCCAGCACGTCGCTCAGCGACTCGGGCCGCTCGACGGCGTGGAGCAGGAAGGCGGGCACGACGGCGACGGTGATCTCGGTGACGACGCCGAGGGCGCCGAGCCCGAGCCGGGCGGCCTGGAAGAGCTCGGGGTCACGCGTCGGCGAGCACTCGACTACGGAGCAGTCGGCGAGCACGATGCGCAGCGCGCGGACCCCCGCGGCGAGCCCCGTGAGGCGCAGCCCGGTGCCGTGAGTGCCGGTGCCGATGGCGCCGGCGAGGCTCTGCCGGTCGATGTCGCCGAGGTTGGGCAGCGCGCAGCCGAAGGCCGCCAGCTCCTCGTTGAGGACGTGGAGCGGGGTGCCGGCCCGGACGGTGGCCTCGCCGCGCGTCGAGTCGATGGAGGTGACGCCGGTCAGGGCGCCCAGCCGCAGCTGCACACCGTCGGTGACGGCGACTCCCGTGAACGAGTGCCCGGCGCCGATCGCCTTGACCCGCAGGCCCCGCGAGGCCGCACGCCTGACCTCGTCGACGACCTCGGCCTCGCTGCGCGGCGTTGCCACGCGGGCGAGCTTCGCGGACTCGGTGCCCGACCAGTTGGACCAGTCGACACTGCGTACGACGCGGCCCGTCGCACCGCCCACGCTGTCAGCCAAAGCACTGCCCTTCCCCACGATAGGTCGCGGCCCGCCCGACGACCCGGTCGCCTCCGTCGCTGCTGACGAGCGCGAACTCCGTGAAGCGCTCGGCCAGCTCCCCCGCCTTGGCGTGCCGGAACCATATCCGATCTCCCAGTGAGAGCCGGTCGGCCCCCTCGCCCTCCACGGGCGTCTGCACCTCGCCGGCGCCCTCGCGCCGGATCAGTGTGACGTCCTGCTCCGGGAGCGGGCTGGGCACCCGGGACCAACCGGGCGGACCCGACGCGACGTACCCCCCGCCGTATGCCGTCACCATCCGCTCGCCGGGTCGGCGCACCACCGGGGCGCCGAAGTAGGCGGCCGGACGCAGCGACAGCGCGTCGTAGCCGTCGAAGAGGGTCGGGGCGAAGAGGCCCGAGCCCGCCGCGAGCTCGGTGAGGCAGGGGTCGAGGTGGGTGACGTGGAGGCTGCCGGTCCCGCCGCCGTTGACCACCTCGAGGTCGGCCAGGGCGCGGGCGGCCGAGACCACCTCGGCGCGGCGGGAGCGCAGCT
Organism: Terrabacter aerolatus; assembly: GCF_007991735.1. Classification (GTDB taxonomy): domain Bacteria; phylum Actinomycetota; class Actinomycetes; order Actinomycetales; family Dermatophilaceae; genus Terrabacter; species Terrabacter aerolatus. The sequence goes on from NZ_BJYX01000017.1 coordinate 67,081, forward strand.
CGGTGTCGGAGACCTTCTTCATCCGCCGCACGGCCGGGCCCGAGTCGGGCAGACCGGCGATCTGCGCGTCGTAGAACATCAGGCCGGCGACGACGAGTCCCCGCTCCTGGGCCCGCCGGATCACGGCCTCGACGTCGCCGGGGGTCCGGGTCGGTGACCGGCGCACGCCCATGTGGGCAGGGCCCACCCGCAGCGACGCGTCGACGTCGACGGCCACGCGCAGACCCTCGTGGCCCGGGACCTCACGGGCGAGGAAGTCGACGTGCTCGACGCTGTCGATCATGACGATGGCCGCCCGGGTCAGGGAGGGGTCGGCGGCGAGCTCGGTCAACGCCGGCACGTCGACGCTCGGGTAGGCGACGAGGAGGTTGTCGTGACCGTCGCGGGCCCACCACAGCGCCTCTCGCACCGAGTAGCACATGAGCCCCTCGAAACCCTCACGGGCGAGGGCGCGCTCGATGAGGGGGCGGCTGCGCAGCGACTTGGTGGCGATGCGGATCGGCAGGCCGGCCGCGAGCCGGACGAGGGTGGCGGCGTTGGCGTCGAACGCGTCGAGGTCGACGACGGCGAGCGGCCCCGCCAGATCGGCCGTCGCCGCCGAGAGTCGGGCCGCGACCGGGGGCGACAGGCGACGATGCATGCCCGCACCCTACCGAGCGTCACCCCCGCCCACACCCCGTCGAGTGGGCACGTCCACACATCCAGTGGGCGCTTCCCCAGGCCGGGTGGGCGCCGGACCTCAGCCGTTCGTATAACTACAGTGCCCATTCGACTGGATCAAACTGCCCACTCGATTGGTCGAGGTGCCCACCCGACGAGGTGAGCGTGAGGGGGTGAGTCAGCCGACGCGGTCGACGACGCTCATCGCGAGGGCCTGCAGGGCCGCCTTGGCGTCACTGTCGGGCAGCGGGTCGAGCAGGGCCTGCGCCTCGCGGGCGACGGCATACGTCTCCTCGCGCGCCTGCGTGAGGGCCGGGTGGGCGCGGAGCAGCTCGAGCGCCTCGGTGACGCCGGCCTCGTCGGTCGACAGGTCGGCGTCGAGCAGCTCGAGCAGCCGCGCGTCGCCGCGGTCGCTCGGGTCGGCCATGGCGCGGAAGCGCAGTACGGCGAGCGTGTCGACCCCTTCGCGCAGGTCGGTGCCCGGGATCTTGCCGCTGTCGTCAGCGTCGGACGCGATGTCGATGAGGTCGTCGGCGAGCTGGAAGGCGATGCCGACCTTCTCGCCGTAGGAGCGCATGATCTCCACCGTCTCGGCCGAGCCGCCGCTGAACATGACGCCGTAGCGGCCGGCCGTCGCGATGAGCACGCCCGTCTTGTCGGCGAGGACACCGAGGTAGTAGTCGACGGGGTCGACGCCCTCGGGGCAGGCACGGTCGTCGCGGATCTGCCCGGAGCAGAGCCGAACGAAGGTCTGGGCCTGGATGAGCACCGCCTCGGCGCCGAGTCCCGCCACGAGCTCGGACGCCTTGCCGAAGAGCAGGTCTCCGACGAGGATCGCCGTCGAGTTGTCGTAGGCCGCGTTGACCGAGGCCACGCCGCGACGCACGGTCGCCTCGTCCATGACGTCGTCGTGGTAGAGCGAGGCGAGGTGCGTCAGCTCCACCCCCGCAGCCGCCGCGACGACGTCGTCGTTGATCCCGTCGCCGAGCTCGGCGGCGAGCAGCGTCAGCATCGGTCGGAACCGCTTGCCGCCCGCCTCGACGAGGTGGCCGGATGCCTTGGCGATGAAGGGGTCCGAGTGGTCGACGACCTGCGCCAGCAGGCCGTCGACCCGGGCCAGCCCGTCACGCAGGCGTGCCGACAGGTCCGCGGTGGCCCCGGGGATGCCCAGGACCGGCGGGGTGGCGTGCGTCGTCATCGAGGCCCGTGACCGTGCTGCCGCGTCGGAGACGTCATCGGACGAACTGCGACGCGCGGTCGGCCAGGTCGAGCAGGGCCGACGGCAGGACACCGAGGGCGAGCGTCACGAGCGTGCCGATGGCGATCGAGAAGGTCGTCGACACCGAGGGCGTCACGACCTCGACGGCGTCGTCGGGCGCGTCGCTGAAGAACATCAGCACGATGACGCGGGCGTAGACGAAGACCGTGATCGCGCTGCAGACGACACCGACGACCGCGAGGACCGTGCCGGTCGCGCCGCCCGTGCCGACCGCCGCCGAGAACACGCCGAACTTCGAGACGAAGCCCGACGTGAGCGGGATACCGGCGAAGGCCAGCATGAGGAAGGCGAAGGCGCCCGCGACGACCGGGTAGCGCTTGCCGAGCCCCGCCCACTGCGACAGGTGCGTGGCCTCGGCGCCGTTCTGGCGCACGAGCGAGACGATGGCGAAGGCCGCGATCGTCGAGAAGCCGTAGGCGACGAGGTAGAAGAGCACCGCGCCGACGGCCTTGCGGTCGAAGGCGAGCACGCCGACGAGGATGAAGCCCGCGTGCGCGATCGAGGAGTAGGCGAGCAGGCGCTTCATGTCGGTCTGCGTGACCGACAGCACCGCACCGACGACCATCGTCAGCAGGGCGACGAGGACGAGGGCGTTGGTCCACTCCCAGCGGCCGGTGTCGAGGCCGACGTAGGCCAGGCGCAGGATCGCACCGAACGCGGCGGCCTTGGTGCAGGCGGCCATGAAGCCGGTCACCGGGGTCGGCGCGCCCTGGTAGACGTCCGGCGTCCACGCGTGGAAGGGCACCGCGCCGACCTTGAAGAGCAGGCCGACGAAGACGAGGAACGCACCGGGCAGGAGCAGGCCGTTCATCGCGAGCGGTCCGGCGGCGATCGCCTTGGAGAGGTCACCGAAGTAGACCGATCCCGCGTAGCCGTAGAGCAGCGCCGTGCCGAAGAGGAAGAACGCCGAGCTGAACGCGCCGAGCAGGAAGTACTTCAGCGACGCCTCCTGCGAGAGCAGACGACGACGACGGGCGAGGCCCGAGAGGATGTAGAGCGGCAGCGAGAGCACCTCGAGGGCGACGAACATGCCGATGAGGTCGTTCGTCGTCGGGAAGAGCATCATGCCGAAGATCGCGAACATCGTCAGCGGGAAGACCTCGGACGTCAGCGCACCCGCGCGGGCCGCAGCCGTCTCGGTCGCCGAGCCAGGCGTGGACGCACCGCTGGGCGTGAACGCGTCGGGACCGATGCCGCCGAAGCGCTCGGCCATCGTCAGCACGCCCAGGACGCCCATGAGCAGGATCGTGCCCTGCATGAACAGCGCCGGTCCGTCGATGGCGAGGGCGAAGAGCTGCCGGTTGCTCGAGCCGTCCGTCAGGCCCATCGTCAGGCCCTGGTGCTTGGCCGCGACGGAGATCGAGGCCGCCGCCGCGAGCAGCCCGACGACCGCGAGGGTCACCTGGATCGCGTGGCGACGCTCGCGAGCCGCGAAGGCCTCGACGAGGACCCCGACGAGCGCCGTACCGAAGACGATGAGCAACGGCAGGATCGCGAGGTAGTCGACGTTCGACTGCTGGAACGCTGCGGGAAGCGTGGGCAGCGCCAGCGGAGCGACGGCGGTCACTTCGAGCTCCCTTCGGCCACGGTGCCGGCCGGGTTGAGGTTCGGAATGGCTTTCTGGACGTGCGAGAGGGTCTGGTCGACCGCCGGGTTGATGACGTTGAGCGCGAGGTTCGGCAGGAAGCCGAGCACGACGAACGCGGCGATCAGCGGGGCGGCGACGAGCTTCTCGCGCGTCGTCAGGTCGCGCACGGCGGTGAGGCCGCGGCGGGCCGGCTCGTCGAGCCGCTCGTGCTCGCGCTCGCCGACGAGGCCCTCGGGCTTCGGGCCGGTCATGACCTTCTTGTACATGAGCAGGATGTAGAGCGCGGCGAGGATGATGCCGGCCGTCGCGATGACGGCGGCCACCGGCTGCGTCGGGAAGCTGCCCACGAGCACGAGGAACTCCGAGACGAAGCTGCTGAGGCCCGGGAGCGCCAGGCCCGACAGGCCCGCGACGAGGAAGATGCCCGCCAGAGCCGGCGTGATCCGCTGCCAGCCGCCGAAGTCGGGGATGCGCTTGCTGCCCCGTCGGCGCACGAGCATCGCGGCGAAGAGGAAGAGCGCCGCCGTCGAGAAGCCGTGGTTGACCATGTAGAGCGTGGAGCCCGCGTGGCCGACGTTGGTGAACGCGAAGATGCCCAGCACGATGAAGCCGAAGTGGCTCACCGACGTGTAGGACACGAGACGCATCATGTCGGTCTGGCCGATGGCGAGCAGCGCGCCGTAGATGACCGACAGCACCGCGAGAGCCACGACGACCGGGGTCGCCCACTGGCTGGCCTCGGGGAAGAGCTGGAGGCAGAAGCGGATCATCCCGAACGTGCCGACCTTGTCGAGGACACCGACGAGGAGCGTCGCCGTGGCCGGCGAGGACTCGGTCGCGGCGTCGGGCAGCCACGTGTGGAACGGCACCATCGGGGCCTTGACCGCGAAGGCGAAGAAGAAGCCGACGAAGAGCAGGCGCTCGGTGGTCGGGTCCATCTGGAGCCCGGTGAGGCGCTCGATGAGGAAGCCGTCCGTGCCGCCGGGGCCCTGCAGGTAGAGGGCGATGACGGCGACGAGCATGATGAGCCCGCCGGCCAGCGAGAAGAGCAGGAACTTCATCGCGGCGTACTGCCTGCGCGGACCGCCGAAGCGCCCGATGAGGAAGTAGACCGGGATGAGCATGGCCTCGAAGAAGACGTAGAAGAGGAACACGTCGGTGGCGGCGAACACCCCGACCATGAACGTCTCGAGCACGAGGATCAGCGCGAAGTACGTCTTGACGCGCTGGCCGCCGCGGGGGCCGGCCTCCTCGGGCACGTCGTGCCAGGCGGCGAGCAGGCAGACCGGGGTCAGCACGAGCGCCATGAGGATGAGCACGAGCGCGATGCCGTCGACGCCGAGCGAGTAGCTGACGCCGAACTGCGGGATCCACGAGTGCTGCTCACCGAGCTGGAACTGCTTGCTCGACGCACGGTCGAACTGCGTCGCGGCGATGATGCCGACGACGAGCGTGACGAGCGAGAAGCCGATCGCCATCCGCTTGGCGTTCTCGGCGCTCCCCGGCACGAAGGCCACGACGAGCGCGCCGACGAGCGGGATGAGGCCGAGGATCGTCAGCCAGGGGACGGTGGACATTGCTGTCATCAGGACATCACCCAAAGAGCACCGAGGATGGCGACGACACCAGCGAGCATCGTCAGGGCATAGGAGCGTGCGAAGCCGTTCTGCAGCTTGCGCAGGCGGGAGCTCGTCCCGCCGACGAGGGCGGCGAGGCCACCGGCCGCACCGTCCACGCCCTTGCTGTCGGCGAAGACGAGCGAGCGCGTGAGGTGGATGCCGGGTCGCATGAGGATGGCCTCGTTGACCTGGTCCTGGTAGAGGTCCCGGCGGGCAGCCTGCGTCAGCAGCGAGCCGGCAGGGGCCGTGGCCGGCACCTCGTCACGCCAGTAGCGCAGCCACGCGAGCGCGATGCCGCCGGCGACGAGGAGCAGCGTCAGGGCCATGAGGACCGGCACCGGGATGACCGGGTGGGCGCCCTCGGGCTCGGCGCCGGTGATCGGCTCGAGCCAGGAGGTGAACAGCCCCGTCGGGCCGATGATGAGGCCGAGGAAGGCCGAGCCGGCCGCGAGGACGATCATCGGGACGGTCATGAGCTTGGGCGACTCGTGCGGGTGCACGTCGTCGGTCCAGCGCTTCTTGCCGTGGAAGGTCATGAAGAACAGGCGCGACATGTAGAAGGCGGTGATGCCCGCGCCGATGAGCGCCGTCAGGCCGAAGACCCACGGGCGCCACCCCTCGCCGATGAAGGCGGCCTCGATGATCTTGTCCTTGGACCAGAAGCCCGAGAACGGGGGCACACCGAGGATCGCCAGCCACCCGAGCGCGAAGGTCGCCCACGTGATCTTCATGGCCCCGGACAGGCCACCGAAGCGGCGCATGTCGACCTGGTCGTTCATGCCGTGCATGACCGAGCCGGCCCCGAGGAACATCCCGGCCTTGAAGAAGCCGTGCGTCAGCAGGTGGAAGATCGCGAAGGCGTAGCCGACCGGGCCGAGGCCCGCGGCGAGCATCATGTAGCCGATCTGGCTCATCGTCGACGCCGCGAGGGCCTTCTTGATGTCGTCCTTCGCGCAGCCGACGATGGCACCGAAGAGCAGCGTGATGCCACCGACGATGACGACGACGAGCTGCGCCGTGGGCGCCGCCTCGAAGATCGCCGACGAGCGCACGACGAGGTAGACACCGGCCGTGACCATGGTCGCGGCGTGGATGAGGGCCGACACGGGGGTCGGGCCGGCCATGGCGTCACCGAGCCAGCTCTGCAGCGGGAACTGCGCGGACTTGCCGCAGGCACCGAGCAGGAGCATCAGGCCGATGGCCGTCATGAAGCCCTGGTTGGCGTTGCTGCCGGCCGCGCCGAGCACCGTCTGGAAGTCGACCGCGCCGAAGTGGAAGAACATCACCATGATCGCGACGGACAGGCCGAAGTCACCGACGCGGTTGGCGACGAACGCCTTGTTGGCCGCGGTCGCGTAGGCCGGGTTGTAGTTCCAGAAACCGATGAGCAGGTAGCTCGCGAGACCGACGCCCTCCCAGCCGACGTAGAGCAGCAGGTAGGAGTTGGCCAGGACGAGCAGCAGCATCGCCGCGACGAAGAGGTTGAGGTAGGCGAAGAAGCGACGACGGTCGGGGTCGTGCTCCATGTAGCCGAGCGAGTAGACGTGGATGAGCGAGCCGACGAAGGTGATGAGCAGCACGAAGACCATGGACAGCTGGTCGACGAGCAGGCCCGCGCTCACCTTGAACGAGCCGGCGGCGACCCAGTCGAAGAGGTTGATGCCGACGGCGCGGTCGCCGGCGCCACGGCCGAGCATCGCGACGAAGACGATCGCACCCACGACGAAGGCACCCCACGAGAGGCACGTCGCGAGCAGCGGACCGAACTTGTCGGTGCGGCGGCCGCCGAGCAGCAGGACGGCGGCGCCGAGGAGCGGCAGCGCGACGAGGAGCCACGCGTATGCCGTCACCCCGCTGGCGGCGTGCGCCTCACCTTCGTGCGTGGCGAGGCCCACGGCATACGTGCTCAGCGTGCTCGGCGAGCTCGCGAGCGTCTGGACGAGAGTTCCCATTCTGGCCGGCGCTCCTTACAGCTTCAGCAGGTTGGCGTCGTCGACCGAGGCCGAGCGGCGGGCGCGGAAGATCGCCATGATGATGGCGAGCCCGACGACGACCTCCGCGGCTGCGACGACCATGACGAACAGGGCCATGACCTGCCCGTCGAGGGCGCCGTGCATCCGGGAGAAGGTGACGAGCGCGAGGTTGGTCGCGTTGAGCATCAGCTCGACACCCATGAAGACGATGATCGCGTTGCGTCGCGTCAGCACGGCGGCCGCGCCGATCGCGAAGAGCAGCACCGCGAGGTAGACGTAGTGCATCGGGCTCACTTGGACCGACCTTCCTCGATCTCGCGCTCCATGTGGCGCTCGACGTCCTTGAAGCCGTCGGTCGTCGCGACCTGGTCACGGGCCACGAGGACGCGCGAGACCGACAGGTCGCTCGGCGTGCCGTCGGGCAGCAGCGCCGGGGTGTCGACCGCGTTGTGGCGGGCGTAGACACCCGGCGCGGGCAGGCCCGCGACGTTCTTGTTGTCGCGCACGCGCTTGGCGGCCCACTCGGCCTGCGTGATGCGCGGCGTCAGCCGCTCGCGGTGCGCGAGGACCATGGCGCCGAGGGCGGCGGTGATGAGCAGCGCGGACGTGACCTCGAAGATCCAGACGTACTGGCCGAAGATCAGCTCGGCGAGGCCGGTCACGTTGCCGGTGTCGGCGTTGGTCGAGACCACCTTGTCCATGCCGGTCTGCACGCTCTGCTGGTCGATGACGACGCGGCCGAGCGAGAAGATCAGGACCCCGGCGAGGCCGACGACGAGCAGCAGGGAGGCCCACCGCTGACCCTTGATCGTCTCGACGACCGAGTCGGAGGAGTCGACGCCGACGAGCATGAGCACGAAGAGGAAGAGCATCATCACGGCGCCGGTGTAGACGAACACCTGCACGATCCCGAGGAAGTCGGCCTTCTGCATGATGTAGAAGATCCCGAGGATCACCATGACGAGCGCCATGCCGAGGGCGGCGTGGACGGCCTTCTTGGCGAAGAGCAGGCCCAGCGCGGCGATGACCGCGATCGGGGCGAGCAGCCAGAAGCCGACGGCTTCGGCGGTGGAGGTCACGGGTTGGCCCCTTCCCTGGTCTCTGCGGCGGTCGGGTGGGACGAGTGCACGAGGTCGTGGACCCCGGGCACCGAGGCGCCCACGTTGCCCGGGCCGTCGGCGTAGGCGTCGTCCTCGTCGCCGTCACGGGCGTCGCGGGCGTCGACGAAGGCGCGCTGGGCGGCGGTCGGCTCGCTGACCTTGCCCTGGTAGTAGTCGCGCTCCTCGAGCCCGTCGGACATCGGGAACGGCGGAGTGAGCATGCCGCCCTGCAGCGGCGCGAGCAGCTGGTCCTTGGTGAAGATCAGCTTGCCGCGGTCGTTGTCGGCCAGCTCGTAGAAGTTCGTCATCGTCAGGGCGCGCGTGGGGCAGGCCTCGATGCACAGGCCGCAGAAGATGCAGCGCAGGTAGTTGATCTGGTAGACGCGGCCGTAGCGCTCACCGGGGCTGAACCGACCCTTGCCAGCCTGCTCGAGCGGTGTGTCGTCGTTGTCCGCGCCCTCGACGAGGATCGCGTCGGCCGGGCAGGCCCACGCGCACAGCTCGCAGCCGATGCACTTCTCGAGCCCGTCCGGGTAGCGGTTGAGCTGGTGACGACCGTGGAAGCGGGGCGCCGTGGGGCGCGGCTTCTCGGGGTACTCCTCGGTGGCGACCTTGCGGAACATCGTGGAGAACGACACCCCGAAGCCGGCCACGGGCGCGAAGAGCTCGGAGAGGAACCCCTTCTCGCGCTGGTCCTCCCCCGGTCGCTGGTTGCGTGGCGTGCCGACCTCCGAGCCCTTGCCGGGGCTCTGGGGCGACACGTCCTTGCCGACGGTGTCGTCAGCCATGGTCCTCCTCCTTGACGGCGGTCGAGGTGCTCGGGCTGGCAGTGATGGACGCGCTGGAGGCGCTCGTGAGCACCGGCTCGCGCGACGAGCTCAGGCGGTGACCCGACGGCGTCGGCTCGACGAGACGCTGGCCGGGCAGCGGCGGCACGGGGTAGCCGTCCTCGAAGGGGTCGATCTCCTCCGGCGGCGCCTCGTCCTCGGCGGCGGCGCGGGCGGCCCGCTTGTCGTCCCAGATCCAGGCGGCGGCGAGCGCGATGACGGCGACGATGCTGACGATGACGACGGTCGCGACGGACAGCTCGCGTCCGGCGAAGGTCAGCTTGCTGTCACCGAGGAAGCCGAGCTGCGCGCCGCGGATGAACGCGACGGCGACGACCCAGGCGAGGGTGATCGGGATGAGGAACTTCCAGCCGAAGCGCATGAACTGGTCGTAGCGCACGCGCGGCAGGGAGCCACGGAGCCAGACGAAGACGAACATGAACATCCACAGCTTGGCGGTGAACCACAGCAGGCCCCACCAGCCACCACCGAGCATGTTGTCGTTGATCGCCGAGATGATCGGCGGGGCCTGCCAGCCACCGAGGAACAAGGTGGTGGCCAGGGCCGCGACGGTGAACATGTTGATGTACTCGCCGAGGAAGAACATCGCGAAGCGCATCGAGGAGTACTCGGTGTGGAAGCCACCGGTCAGCTCGCCCTCGCCCTCGGCGAGGTCGAAGGGCAGACGGTTGGTCTCGCCGACCATGGTGATGACGTAGACGGCGAAGCTGAAGAACGCCGGGAGGATGTACCAGAGCGAGCTCTGCGCCGACACGATCGCCGAGGTCGACATCGACCCGCTGTAGAGGAAGATCGCGACGAGCGAGAGGCCCATGGCGATCTCGTAGCTGATGACCTGGGCGGTCGAGCGCAGGCCACCGAGCAGCGGGTAGGTCGAGCCGGAGCTCCAGCCGGCGAGGATGATGCCGTAGACACCGACCGAGGCGACGGCGAGCACGAGCAGCACGGCGACGGGGACGTCGGTCAGCTGCAGCGGCGTCGTGTGGCCGAAGATCGACACGGTGCCGCCGAGCGGGATGATCGCGAACGACACGAAGGCCATCGTCGCGGCGATGAGCGGCGCGAGGGTGTAGATGACCTTCTCGGCGCGAGCGGGCGTGATGTCTTCCTTGAGCATCGACTTCATGCCGTCGGCGAGCGTCTGCAGCAGACCGAACGGCCCGTTGCGGTTGGGCCCGGGACGCTGCTGCATGCGACCGATGACGCGGCGCTCGAACCAGATGACGAGCAGCGTCGAGATCAGCAGGTAGACGAAGATGACGACGGCCTTGATAAGCGAGAGCCACCAGGGGGTGTCGCTGAAGTCGGCCGTGGGGTTCTCGGTCATGGGCAGCGTCGCCGCCACCCCGTATGCGGTCAGGCCGAGGCTCATGCCGCACCACCCTTCGTGACGTGGACGCGGCCGCCGGCTTCGGTGCCGAGGCCCGAACGGATCGAGCAGTCCTTGGCGTTGGTCGGGAGCCACACGACGCCGTCGACCATGTCGTCGGCGACGACCGCGGGCAGCGTGACGCTCCCCGTGGGGCCCGTGACCATGACGTGGTCGCCCTCGTCGAGACCGAGGGAGGCCGCCGACGAGGCGGAGAGCCGGGCGACGGCGCGCGGCGCGGTGCCGGCGAGGAACGGCTCGCCGTCCTGCATCCGGCCGGCATCGAGCAGCGTGGCCCAGCTCGACAGGACGAAGTCGCCGCTGCCGTCGGGCACCGAGGCGTCCCGCTGGCCGGCCGGGGCGACCGTGGCACGAGTGCCGCCCCACGGCCCGAGGGCCTCGAACTGCGCGTGGATCTCGCGCTGCGTGCGGGTCTCGAGGAAGAAGCCCATCTCGCTCGCGAGCATGTCGAGCGCCCGGTGGTCGCTGACGGCGTTGCTCTCGAGGGCCTCCTCGAAGGCGCGGACGCGGCCCTCCCAGTTGACGTAGGTGCCGGTCTTCTCGGCCTGCGGCGCGACGGGCAGCACGACGTCGGCGACGGCGGTGACCGGCGACTCGCGCAGCTCGAGCGAGACGACGAACGCCTTCTCGAGGGCTGCTGCGGCCGCGGGGTCACCGAGGTCGGACGGGTCGACGCCGGCGACGACCAGGGCCTCGATCTCGCCGGCGGCAGCGGCCGCGACGATGCCGGCCGTGTCGCGGGCCGGGGTGGCGGGGACCTGGTCGACGTCCCAGGCCCGGGCGACCTCGGCACGGGCCGCGGCGTCGGCGACGGGACGGCCACCGGGCAGGAGCGCGCCGAGCGCACCGGCCTCGAGGGCACCGCGCTCCCCCGCCCGACGCGGCACCCACGCGAGGCGGGCACCGGTGGCGGCGGCGAGGTCGGCCGCGGCGCGCAGGGCGCCGGGTGAGGTGGCGAGGCGCTCACCGACGAGGATGACGCCACCGGCGGCGAGGGCGTCGCGGGCCGGGGCCCCGAGCTCTGCCAGGGCGGCGGCCTCGTGACCGGGAACGGTGGGCAGCAGGGTGCCGCCCAGCTTGGTGAGGCCGCGCGTCGCGTGGGACGACACGGCATACACCTGCGTCTTGTGCTTGCGGAAGGCCTTGCGCAGGCGGAGGAAGACGATGGGGCTCTCGTCCTCCGGCTCGAAGCCGACGAGCAGGACGGCCGGGGCCGTCTCGAGGTCGGCGTACGTCACCGAGCCGGCTTCGGAGCCGGTGGCGACGACGTGTTCCGCGAGGAAGGCGACCTCCTCGGCCGAGTGCGGCCGCGAGCGGAAGTCGACGTCGTTGGTGCCGAGCACGACGCGCGCGAACTTGCCGTAGGCGTAGGCATCCTCGGCGGACACGCGCCCGCCGACGAGCACGCCGGAGGCCGAGGCCCGCGAGAGGCCGGCGGCGGCAGCGGCCAGGGCCTCGGGCCAGCCGACGACCTTGAGCTCGCCGCTCTCGTCACGCACCATCGGCAGCTCGACGCGGTCGGGCAGCGTGGCGTAGGTGAAGGCCCAGCGACCCTTGTCGCAGTTCCACTCCTCGTTGACCGCCTGGTCCTCCGCGGCCATCCGGCGCAGCACGACGCCGCGACGGTGGTCCGTGCGGATGGCGCAGCCGCTCGCGCAGTGCTCGCAGACCGACGGGGTCGACACGAGGTCGAACGGGCGGCTGCGGAAGCGGTAGGCCGCACCGGTCAGCGCACCAACCGGGCAGATCTGGACGGTGTTTCCGGAGAAGTAGCTCTCGAAGGGCTTCTCCTCGTAGATGCCGATCTGCTGCAGCGCGCCACGCTCGACGAGCGCGATGAACGGGTCACCGGCGACCTGGTCGGAGAAGCGGGTGCAGCGGGCACAGAGCACGCAGCGCTCACGGTCGAGCAGCACCTGGGAGGAGATGTTGACCGGCTTGGGGTAGGTGCGCTTGACGTCCTCGAAGCGCGACACCGGGCGACCGGCGCTCATCGCCTGGTTCTGCAGGGGGCACTCGCCGCCCTTGTCGCAGACCGGGCAGTCGAGCGGGTGGTTGATGAGGAGCAGCTCCATGACGCCCTGCTGCGCCTTGTCGGCGACCTTGGACGTGTGCTGCGTGTTGACGACCATGCCCTCGGACACCGTCATCGTGCACGAGGCCTGCGGCTTCGGCATGGGGCGCACGTTGCCCTCGCGGTCGGGCATCGCCACGTCGACGAGGCACTGGCGGCAGGCGCCGACCGGGTCGAGCAGCGGGTGGTCGCAGAAGCGCGGGATCTCGATGCCCACGGTCTCGGCCGCGCGGATCACGAGCGTGCCCTTGGGCACGCTGACGGGCACGCCGTCTATCGTGAGCCCGACGTGGTCGGGGTTCGGGGGCACCTGCGCGTTGCCGCCCTTGTCGACGGCGTTGCCGCCTGCGGACGGGGAGGTCGTGACGGTCATGCGGACACCATCCCGCTGGACTCCTTGGTCTGGACCGGGGTCTGGACAGTGAAGAGGACCGACTTCTCCGGCGGGAACAGCTCGTGGGCCGGCGTGTGCATGCCGGCCTCGAACTCCTCGCGGAAGTACTGCACGGCCGAGGTGATCGGGCTCGTGGCCGCGTCACCGAGAGCACAGAAGCTGCGGCCGAGGATGTTGTCGCAGATGTCGACGAGCTTGTCGATGTCGTCCTGCGTCCCCTGGCCCGCCTCGATGCGGTTCATGATCTGGCGCAGCCACCAGGTGCCCTCGCGGCAGGGCGTGCACTTGCCGCAGGACTCGTGGGCGTAGAAGTCGGTCCACCGGGCGACGGCGCGCACGACCGAGACGGTCTCGTCGAAGACCTGCAGCGCACGGGTGCCGAGCATGGAGCCGGCCGCGGCGACCGAGTCGAAGTCGAGGGGCACGTCGAGGTGCTCCTCGGTGAAGATCGGCGTCGAGCTGCCACCGGGCGTCCAGAACTTCAGCTTGCGGCCTCCGCGCATCCCGCCCGCGAGCTCGATGAGCTCGCGCATCGTGATGCCGAGCGGCGCCTCGAACTGGCCGGGGTTGGTCACGTGGCCCGAGAGGCTGAAGATGCCGAAGCCCGTGGACTTCTCGGTGCCCATGCCCTTGAACCAGTCGGAGCCCTCGAGGATGATCCCGGGCACCGAGGCGATGGACTCGACGTTGTTGACCGACGTCGGGCGGGCGTAGAGGCCCGCGGCGCCGGGGAACGGCGGCTTGAGGCGCGGCTGGCCGCGGCGACCCTCGAGCGAGTCGAGCAGCGCCGTCTCCTCGCCGCAGATGTAGGCACCGGCACCGGCGTGCACGGTGATGTCGACCGTGACGCCCTTGCCACCGACGTTCGTGCCGAGGTGGCCCGCGGCGCGAGCCTCCTCGACGGCGCGCAGCAGGCGGCGGTAGACGTGGACGACCTCGCCGCGGAGGTAGATGAACGCGTGCTCGCAGCCGATGGCGTACGAGGCGATGATGACGCCCTCGATGAGCGCGTGCGGGTTGGCCATCATGAGCGGCACGTCCTTGCACGTGCCCGGCTCGGACTCGTCGGCGTTGACGACGAGGTAGCGCGGTCCGCCGTCGGGCGGGCTCATGAACGACCACTTCATGCCGGTCGGGAAGCCGGCGCCACCACGGCCACGGATGCTCGAGTCCTTGACGGCGTCGATGATCGCCTGCGGCTCCATCTCGAGCGCCTTGGTCAGGGCCTTGTAGCCGTCGTGGCGCTCGTAGGTGGCGAGGGTCCAGGACTGGGGGTCGTCCCAGAACTTCGTGAGGATCGGGGTCAGGGTGTCGGTCACTTCGCGTCCTTCCCGTCTGCCTGCGCACCGGGCGCGGTCCAGCCGCGCTCGTTGGCGATCTTGAGGCCGAGCAGCGACGCCGGGCCGGCGCCCACGCCCTCGTCGGCGCGGCCGTCCTCGAAGCCCGCGAGGACCCGCGAGACCTCCTTGAAGGTGCAGACCTTGGCGGCGCCGCGCGTCGGCGCGACGTCCTTGCCGGCCCGCAGGTCCTCGACGAGGCCGATGGTGCTCTCGGGCGTCTGGTTGTCGAAGAACTCCCAGTTGGCCATGACGACCGGGGCGTAGTCGCACGCGGCGTTGCACTCGACGCGCTCGAGGGTGATCCTGCCGTCCTCGGTCGTCTCGTCGTGGCCGATGCCGAGGTGCTCGGAGAGCCGGTCGAAGATGAGGTCGCCGCCCATGACCGCGCACAGCGTGTTGGTGCAGACCCCGACGGTGTAGTCACCGTTGGGGTGGCGCTTGTACTGCGTGTAGAAGGTGGCGACACCGCTCACCTCGGCCTCGGTGAGGTCGAGCACCTCGGCGCAGAAGCTCACGCCGCGTCCCGTGACGTAGCCGTCGACGGACTGCACGAGGTGGAGCAGGGGCAGCAGCGCCGAGCGCTTCTGCGGGTAGCGCGCGATGACCTCGGCGGCGTCGACATGCAGCTTCTCGAGGACGTCGGCGGCATACGGCGCCTTCGACTCGGAGCTGACGTGCAGGTGGCCTGAAGCGTCGTGGCCGCTCAACGGTCCACACCTCCCATGACGGGGTCGATCGAGGCCACGGCGACGATGACGTCGGCGATCTGGCTGCCTTCGCACATCGCGGCCACGGCCTGCAGGTTGTTGAAGCTCGGGTCGCGGAAGTGCGCGCGGTACGGGCGCGTGCCGCCGTCGGAGACGACGTGGCAGCCCAGCTCGCCCTTCGGCGACTCGATGCCGACGTAGGCCTGGCCGGCCGGCACGCGGAAGCCCTCGGTGACGAGCTTGAAGTGGTGGATCAGGGACTCCATCGAGGTGCCCATGATCTCGCGGATGTGGTCGAGGCTGTTGCCGAGACCGTCGCTGCCGAGCGCGAGCTGCGCCGGCCACGCGATCTTCTTGTCGGCCACCATGACGCTGGCATGCTCGCCCTCGCTCGCCTGGAGGCGGTCGGTGGCCTGCTCGATGATCTTCAGCGACTCGTACATCTCGTCGATGCGGATGCGCAGGCGGCCGTAGGCGTCCTGGCTCGTGCGGGTCTTGACCTCGAAGTCGTAGGTCTCGTAGCCGCAGTACGGGTCGAGCTTGCGCAGGTCGTGCGGCAGTCCGGTCGAGCGCAGCACGGGGCCGGTGATGCCCAGGGCCATGCAGCCGGCGAGGTTGAGCACACCCACGTCGACCGTGCGGCCCTTGAGGATGGGGTTCTCGTTGAGCAGCGCCTCGAGCTCCCCGAGGCCACGACGGACCTCCGGGACCATCTCGCGCAGGGCGTCGATGCAGCCGGGCGGCAGGTCCTGGGCCACACCGCCGGGGCGGATGTAGGCGTTGTTCATGCGCAGGCCGGTCACCATCTCGATGACGCGGAGCAGTCGCTCGCGCTCGCGGAAGGCGACGGTCATGACGGTCGTCGCGCCCATCTCCATGCCACCGGTGCCGAGGCAGATGAGGTGGCTGCTGATGCGCGTCATCTCCATCATGAGCACGCGGATGACGTTGGCGCGCTCGGGGATGTCGTCGGTGATGCCGAGCAGCTTCTCGATGGCGAGGCAGTACGCGGCCTCCTGGAACATGGGCGTCAGGTAGTCCATGCGCGTGCAGAACGTGACGCCCTGCACCCAGGTGCGGTACTCCATGTTCTTCTCGATGCCGGTGTGGAGGTAGCCGATGCCCGCGCGGGCCTCGGTCACCGTCTCGCCGTCGATCTCGAGGATGAGGCGGAGCACGCCGTGCGTCGACGGGTGCTGCGGCCCCATGTTGACGACGATGCGCTCCTCGCCGAGCGAGGTGGCCTCGTCGACGAGGTCGTTCCAGTCGCCGCCGGCGGCGTTGAAGACGTGCGCGCCCTCGCTGGCCTGCTCGTCGGCCACGGACGTGGCGTAGACGTCGTTGGCGCCGGGGTCCGGCACCTCGGTCTGGGTGAACTCGGTGTGCGTGCTCATCAGTTGTACGACCTCCGCTGGTCCGGCGGCGGGACGGTGGCGCCCTTGTACTCGACGGGGATGCCGCCGAGAGGGTAGTCCTTCCGCTGCGGGTGGCCCGGCCAGTCGTCGGGCATGAGGATTCGGGTGAGGGCCGGGTGGCCGTCGAACTCGATGCCGAACATGTCCCACGTCTCGCGCTCGTGCCAGTCGTTGGCCGGGTAGACGGAGACGATCGACGGGATGTGGCGGTCGTCGTCGGGGCAGCTGACCTCGACGCGGATCCGTCGTCCGCCGTGGGTGATCGACAGGAAGTGGTAGACCGCGTGCAGCTCCTCGCCGGAGCGGTTCGGGTAGTGCACGCCGGAGACGCCGGTGACGATCTCGAAGCGCAGCGAGGCGTCGTCGCGCAACACCCGGGCCACGGCCACGAGGTGCTCACGGCGCACGTGGATCGTCATCTCGCCGCGGTCGACGACGACACGGTCGACGGCCTCGGCGTAGGAGGCGGTGCCGCCCACGAGACCGCGCTCGAGGTTGTCGGCGATCTCGTCGAAGTAGCCGCCGTAGGGGCGCTCGGAGGCGCCGGCGACGAGGATGGGACGCACGAGGCCGCCGTAGCCGGTGGTGTCGGCACCGGCCGTGGCGCCGAACATGCCGTGGCGGACGCCGACGACCTCGGGCTCGGCGGGCGTGCGGTCCTGGGCCAGCTCGACCTCGTGGGACGTCAGGCCCGAGGACTGGTCCGTCGTCGTGTCGGCGACCACGTCGCCCTTCGCGTTCTTGTCGCCGTCGCTCATGCGAGCAGGCCCTTCATCTGGTGCGTCGGCGTCGCGGAGAGCGCGGCGGCCTCGGCGGCCTTGGCGGCGGCCTCACGGTTGACGCCGAGCGGCGAGGTCTCGATCTGGTGGTGCAGCTCGATGATCGCGTTGAGCAGCATCTGCGGACGCGGCGGACAGCCCGGGAGGTAGATGTCGACCGGGATGATGTGGTCGACGCCCTGGACGATCGCGTAGTTGTTGAACATGCCGCCCGAGCTCGCACAGACACCCATGGAGATGACCCACTTGGGGTTGGGCATCTGGTCGTAGACCTGGCGCACGACGGGGGCCATCTTCTGGCTCACGCGTCCGGCCACGATCATCAGGTCGGCCTGGCGCGGCGTCGCCGAGAAGCGCTCCATGCCGAAGCGGGCGATGTCGTAGTCGGGCGTGCCGACGGCCATCATCTCGATGGCGCAGCAGGCGAGGCCGAACGTGGCCGGCCAGATCGATGCCTTGCGCATGTAGCCGGCGAGGCCCTCGACCGTCGAGAGCAGGAACCCGGCTGGGAGCTTCTCTTCGAGACCCATTGCTTACTCCTTAACCTTCCTGGTGAAACCCGGTGGACGCGTGCCCCTCGTGGGGAGGACCGCCGGGGTCAGTCCCACTCGAGGCCGCCACGGCGCCACACGTAGGCGTACGCGATGAAGACCGTGAGGATGAACAGGACCATCTCGACCAGTGCGAAGAGGCCCAGCTTGTTGAAGGCCACCGCGAACGGGTAGAGGAAGACGGACTCGATGTCGAAGATGATGAAGAGCATCGCCGTCAGGTAGTACTTGATCGGCACGCGGCCACCGCCGGCTGCCTGCGGCGTCGGCTGGATGCCGCACTCGTAGGCCTCGAGCTTGGCGCGGTTGTAGCGCTTGGGCCCGACGACGAGCGAGGTGAAGACCGACAGCGCGGCGAACGCGAAGCCGAGCCCCAGCATGAACAGGATCGGGACGTAGGAGTTCATCCGAGGTCACGTGCCTTCCGGTCGTGCGAGTCGTGCGGTGCGTGCAGGGTGGGGGCTGCGAGCGCTCCGAGGGCGCAGGTGCGCGGCGCACCCATCCTAGGGGCGTCGGCAGCGATGGTGCTCGGCGTCACGAGGGCACCGGCGCGGGGACGGTTCATGCGCTCGGGGCCAGTCGCGAGAGGGTCGTGATGAGGCGGTCGCTCGCGCCCTTGCTCGTCGGGTCGGCGAGGTTGGCCATGATCTTGAGCAGGAAGGGCATGAGCCTGGTGCGGGGCAGGCCGTAGCGCGTCGCGAGCCGCATGACCTCGGGGTTGCCGATGGCGTGGGCGAACCAGCGCCCGAGCGTGAAGTAGCCGCCGAGCTCGTCCTTCATGACCTTGGGGTATGCCGCGAGCACCCTCTCGCGCTCGGCGTCGCTCGGGCGGGCCATCGCCTGGGCGACGAGCTCGGCGCCGAGACGCGCGGCCTCGAGGGCGTAGTCGATGCCCTCGCCGTTGAAGGGGTTGACCATGCCGCCGGAGTCACCGACGAGGAGCAGGCCGTCGGCGTAGAGGGGCGTGCGGTTGAAGCCCATCGGCAGCGCGGCGCCGCGGATCGGGCCGGCCGTCTCGTCGTGCTCGAGCTGCCACTCCGGGTTGATGTCCTCGACCCAGCGACGCATGACGTCCTTGTAGTCGGTCTTCTGGAAGGCCGAGGTGGTGTCGAGCGTGCCGAGACCGACGTTGGTGCGGCCGTCCTCGAGCGGGAAGAGCCAGCCGTAGCCAGGCATGAGGATGCGGTTGCCGGCGTCGTCGCGGCTCCACAGCTCGAGGTGGCTCTCGAGGTAGTCGTCGCGCTTCGGCGTCGTGTAGTAGGCGCGGACGGCGACACCCATGACGCGGTCCTCGCGCTTGGGCCGGCCGACGGCGGTGGCGAGGCGACTCGAGACGCCGTCGCTCGCGACGACGACGGGGGCGCGGTAGGTGACGGTCTCACCGGTGGCGCGCCCGGCGTCGTCGAGGCGCTTGGCCGTGACCCCGGTGACGCGGCCGGAGGTGTCGCGGATCGGGGTGGAGACGCTGGTGCGCTCGTGCAGCAGGGCACCCTTGCGCTCCGCGTGCCGGGCGAGGGCCTCGTCGAGCTGGGCGCGGGTGCGCACCATGCCGTAGCCGGGGAAGGCGTCGGACTCGGGCCAGTCGAGCTGCAGCGTGTGGCCGCCACCCTTGATGCGCAGGCCCTTGGTGCGCTGCCACCCCGTCGTGTCGACGCCGAGGGAGACGAGCTCCTTGGTGGCGCGGGGCGTCAGGCCGTCGCCGCAGATCTTGTCGCGGGGGAAGGAGGACTTCTCGAGGAGCACGACGTCGAGGCCGTGGTCGGCGAGGTAGGCCGCCGTCGCGCTGCCGCCGGGACCGGCGCCGACGACGATGACGTCGGCCCGCTCGACGGGTGCAGCACCAGACCCCGAGGGGCTGGGCGCGACGCTCGAACTGGTCATGTCTCCCTGCACGCTTCCGGACCGCTTGTGAAGATCTTCACGAACTAACTTCGGGAGTCTATTCCCGCCATTTCGCGGTTGTCAGATAAGGCATACCTAAGTCTCGACAACGGACCGGCGGAGCCGGTCAGCGCTTCGTGCCGTGGTGCAGCGCGACGATGCCGCCGGTGAGGTTGGTCCAGCCCACCTGCTGCCAGCCGGCGGCCTCGACGATGCCGGCCAGCTCACCCTGCGGAGGCCAGGCGCGGATCGACTCGGCGAGGTAGACGTAGGAGTCGGGATTGCTCGACGTGCGGCGGGCCACCGGCGGCAGCGCACGCATGAGGTAGTTGCTGTAGACGGTCCGGAAGAGCTTGTTGACCGGCTGGCTGAACTCGCAGACGAGCAGGCGCCCGCCCGGCCTGGTGACGCGGAGGAACTCGCGCAGGGCGGTCTCGGCGTCCGCGACGTTGCGCAGCCCGAAGCTCATCGTCACGACGTCGAAGCTCTCGTCGGCGAAGGGCAGGCTCATCGCGTCGGCGGCCGTGAAGGCCATGTCGGGCCGGCGGCGGCGCCCGACCCGCAGCATGCCGAGGGAGAAGTCGGCCGGGACGACCTCGATCTCCTGGTCGGCCCACGGCTCGCTCGACGTGCCCGTGCCGGCGGCGATGTCGAGGATGCGCTCCCCCGGCCTGGCGTCGACGGCCTTGACGACGGCGCGGCGCCACAGACGGTCCTGACCGAGCGAGAGCACGTCGTTGGTCACGTCGTACTTCTCGGCGACGGTGTCGAACATCGACGCGACGTCGACCGGCTTCTTGTCCAGCTGCGCACGGGTCATGCGCTCATCCTCGCACCCGGGCGGTGTGGGTCGCGTCGCACGTGCGGTCGTGCGGCAGGGGCCGCGGTCGTTCGGTCGTAGAGTTGCAACCGATGTCCACGCTTCCCGCCCCCGGAGCGTCGTCCCCCGCCGCGGGACCGACGGTCGTCGTCCGCACGGTGCCCCTCGCGGCCACGGACCCGCTGCTCGCCTACCTGCCGTCCGGCCGCCCGCACGACGAGCTGCTGTCCTGGGTGCGCCGCGGCGAGGGTCTCGTCGGCTGGGGCGCAGCCCTGACCTTCGAGTCGCGCGGCGCCGACCGCTTCGCCGAGGCCGAGGCGTGGTGGCGCGAGATCGGCCACCGCGCCGTCGTCCGTGACGACGTGGAGCGACCGGGCACG
Source organism: Terrabacter aerolatus (assembly GCF_007991735.1). Taxonomy (GTDB): domain Bacteria; phylum Actinomycetota; class Actinomycetes; order Actinomycetales; family Dermatophilaceae; genus Terrabacter; species Terrabacter aerolatus. The sequence continues at coordinate 87,879 of NZ_BJYX01000017.1, forward strand.
GGGCTCGTCTGCTTCGGCTCCTTCCCCTTCGCCGCCGACTCGGCCGAGTCAGCACGTCTCGTCGTGCCGTCGACCATCGTCGGACGCCGCGACGGGCAGGGATGGCTCACCACCATCTCGCTCGATCCTCAGCTCACGCTCCTCGAGAACCCTTCCGTCGCAAGCGATCCCGAGCCTCCTCGCGACGTCGCCTTCGCGGACGGCGACGTCTCCCCCGCCGACTACGCCCATGCGGTCGCCGAGGCCGTGAAGCGCATCGGGGCGGGCGAGGTCGACAAGGTCGTCCTGGCCCGTGACCTCGTGGCGACGGCATCGGCCCCCATCGACCCGCGCTGGCTGCTGCGTCGTCTCGCCGAGCGCTACGAGAACACGTGGGTCTTCTCGGTGGCCGGACTCGTCGGTGCCACGCCCGAGCTGCTCGTGCGCCGGGACAAGGGCCTCATCACCTCGCGGGTCCTCGCCGGCACGATCCGCCGCACCGGCGACGACGCCAAGGACCTCGCCCTCGCGGCCTCGCTCGCCCGCTCGTCGAAGGACCTCGAGGAGCACGAGTACGCCGTTCGCTCCGTCGCGGAGGCCCTCGCACCGCACTGCTCGTCGATGAACGTGCCCGAGGCGCCGTTCGTGCTGCACCTGCCCAACGTCATGCACCTCGCGACCGACGTCGCGGCCGTCAGCGTCGACGACGCCTCGTCGCTGACCCTCGCCGCCTCCCTGCACCCGTCGGCCGCCGTGGGCGGCACGCCGACGGCGGCTGCCGTCGACCTCATCGGTGAGCTGGAGCAGATGGACCGGGGCCGCTACGCCGGCCCCGTCGGCTGGATGGACGCGCACGGCGACGGCGCCTGGGGAATCGCCCTGCGGAGCGGGGCCCTCGACCCCGACGACCCCTCGCAGATCACCCTGTACGCCGGCTGCGGCATCGTCGCAGGGTCCGATCCCGAGTCCGAGGTGGCCGAGTCCGACGCCAAGCTCATCCCCATGCGCGACGCGCTCGCCAGCGACTGACGGAGGTCGACGGTGACGGGAGACGCGACCGCCCCGGAGCTCGCGCTGCGCGTGCTCCAGCAGCTGTGGCTCGGCGGCGTCCGCGACGTCGTGCTGGCACCGGGGTCGCGGTCGGCGCCGTTCGCGCTGGCTCTCGACGCCGCCGACCGGGCCGGTGACCTGCGGCTGCACGTGCGCGTCGACGAGCGGTCTGCCGGCTTCCTCGCCCTCGGCCTGACCACCGGGTCCCGGCGTCCGGTGGCCGTCGTCACGACCTCCGGCACGGCGGTCGGCAACCTGCTGCCGGCCGTCATGGAGGCCCACCACACCGGCCGCCGGGTCGTCGTCGTGAGCGCCGACCGACCCGACCGGCTGCGGGGAACGGGCGCCAACCAGACGACCGACCAGGCCGGGATCTTCGGGACGTTCGCACCCTGCCACGACCTGACCGCCGCACTCGCGTCCGAGGACCTCGACGCGGTTGTCTCCCAGGCGTGCTCGCGCCGAGGACCGACCCAGCTCAACGTCCAGCTCGACGGCGACCTGCTGCCGTCCGACACGGACCCCCACGCCTGGTGGCACCGCCCAGACGACCTCCACGACCCCGCCGCGGCGGGGGTGGGACGGTCCGGAGTGACGGTGACGGTGACGGGCGTCGAGGCGTCGGTGTCGGTGCGGACCGACGGGGAGCTGCTGCCCCTGGGCCCCCGCACCGTGGTCGTCGCGGGTGACGACGCGGGTCCGGCCGCCCGCCTGCTGGCCCAGGCCGCCGACTGGCCGCTCGTCGCCGAGCCGACGTCCGGAGCCAGGGTCGGACGCCAGGCGTTGCGCACCGGACGCCTGCTCCTCACCACCGACCTGCGCGGCGACGTGGAGCGGGTCGTCGTCGTCGGGCACCCGACCCTGTCGCGTCCGGTGACGAGCCTCATCAGCGACCCCTCCGTCGAGGTCCTGTCGGTGCGGGGCCGCGACGGCGTGGCCACCGACCCCGGACGCATCGCCCGCGTGCTCGACGTCGTGCCGCGCGTCGAGGGCCCGGACGCCCCTGCCTGGTTCGATGCCTGGCAGAGCGCCGACGCCCGCCTGTCGACCCTCATCGACTCGGGGCTGGCTGCGCCGCAAGGGGATCCGGCGCGACCACCCGTCGGCGAAGGCGTCTCACCCCTCGCCGTCGCGGCCGTCGTGGGAGCCGCCGTCGCCGCCGACACGACCCTCGTCGTCGGCTCGTCCAACCCGGTGCGCGACCTCGACGTCGTGGCCACGCCCTGGACGCCGCACGAGCACCGCTTCGTGGTCGGCAACCGCGGGCTCGCCGGCATCGACGGGATGGTCTCGACGGCCGTCGGCGTGGCGCTCGGCCGGCCGCGCGCCGCACGCAGCATCGCCTACCTCGGCGACCTGACCTTCCTGCACGACACGAACGGCCTCCTCGTCGGCCCCGGCGAGCGCCGTCCGGACCTCACGGTCGTCGTCCTCAGCGACGACGGCGGTGCGATCTTCAGCACCCTCGAGCAGGGCGACCGACGCTACGCGAGCGCCTTCGAGCGGGTCTTCTCCACCCCGCACGGCACCGACCTCGCTGCCCTCTGCGCCGCGCACCACACGGCATACGAACGCGTCGACGACCTGGACCGGCTCGCAGCCGCACTGGCCGAGTCGCCCACGGGCACGAGGGTTCTCGAGGTCCCCGTGTCACGGGCGGACCGGCGGCACGAGGCCGCGTGGCTGCGCGACCTCGCCCGACAGGCCGTGCCGACCCGCGACGGGCGACCCTGACCCTCGGCCCCGCGGCTCAGGTCTCGGAGGCGTCGCCCGCCCAGCCGGCCCCTTGCCGCGCGGCCAGGGCAGCCGCGGCCCCGACGAGCTCGGCGTTGTCGCGGGCCTCGCGCCCGTCGGGCAGCAGGCACGTGTCCTCCAACCCGATGCGCAGGTCGTGTCCGGCCGCCGCGGCCCAGCCCAGCACCGGCCACGCCCACGCCTCCTCGCCGTGCACGACGACGGGCTCGGGAATCGCCCCCGGGCCGTTCAGGGCGGCGAGGACGAGAGCGGCCGCACCGGGCCCGCCGGGACCAGGGGTGGCGCCGGCGATGAGCTCGACGAGCACCCGCTCGACCCGTCCCGGCCAGCCGCTCCCGGCGAACCGGGCGGCGGCCTCGGGTGTCCAGATGCCGGCCTCGACACCGATTCCCCTGTCACACAAAGCCGCTGCGACCTCTTCGGAACCGTCCTCGTGCCAGTTGACGCTCGCACAGTCGGGGCCTCCGGTGGCCGGCGTCGGCCACCGCGACACGAGGTCGAGCTTGTCCCGCGCGCTGCCCACGATGCCGTCGCGCGTCGAGACGCTGACGCGCAGCCCGGGCGTCAGCGCCCGGATCGCGACGACGGCATCGACGACGTGCCGCGTCTCCAGGGTCTCCCGGCCGGTCTCGTCTCGCGGATGGACGTGGACCATGAACGCGCCGGCCGACACCGCGTCGGCGGCGGACCGGGCCAGCTCGGCGGGTGTCCGGGGCACGGAGGGGTGCTGCCGGCGGGTGCGGTCGCCGTTGAGGCACGCCTTGATCACCGGACACCCCCGTCGGCGAGCACGGCGTGGCAGCGCACGAGCCGCTCGCGCCACCACCGCTGCCGATCGGTCGGGGCCGCGAGGTCGAGGAGCGCCTCCGGGTCGGGCACGGCCCTGCCGGTCGTCAGCAGCCCACCGGCGGGGCGCCACGCCGTGGCCGAGACGTCGCGCTCGAAGAGGCCCACGGTGCCGAGCCCGCAGGCGTGATCGAGCGTCGGGAGGGCCGCGGCCAGAGCCACGCCGGCGGCGATGCCGACACTCGTGTCGAGCGCCGACGACACGACGGCCGGGAGGCCGCAGGCCTCGACGATCTCCAGCGCCGAGGCCACGCCACCGAGCGGAGCCACCTTGACCACGACGACGTCTGCCGCGCCGAGCCGCGCCACCCGGATCGGGTCCTCTGCCTTGCGGATCGACTCGTCGGCCGCGATGGGCACGTCGATCCCCTTGCGCGCCAAGGCTGTCCGCAGAGCCACGAGCTCCTCGACCTTGGCGCACGGCTGCTCGGCGTACTCGAGGTCGTATGCCGTGAGCCGCTCCAGCGCCTCGGTGGCGGTCTCGACGTCCCAGCCACCGTTGGCGTCGACCCGGATGCGGGCGCCCGGCCCCATCGCCGAACGCACGGCGGCGACGCGGTCGACGTCCTCGGCGAGGGACTGCCCCCGCTCGGCCACCTTGACCTTCGCCGTCGTGCAGCCGTCGAACCGGGCGAGGACCTCCGGCACGCGCTCCGGCCCGACGGCCGGGACGGTCGCGTTGACGGGCACGGCGTCACGCGCGGCGGCGGGCCACACGGCATACGCAGCCTCGAGGCCGGCGGCGAGCCAGCGCGCCGACTCAGCGTCGGCGTACTCGACGAAGGGACTGAACTCCCCCCAGCCCGACGGGCCCTCGAGGAGCAGGGCCTCGCGCACCTCGACGCCGCGGAAGCGGACACGCATCGGCAGCGCGACGACGTGGGCGCGCGCGAGCAGCTCGTCGACCGGGGGCAGCGTCGTCATGCCCCCATCATCACCGACGGCGCTCAACGGGAGGGGAAGGCCTCGTGCCGGTCACGCGTCGGGTCGGGTTGGGACGGGAACGACGGTGACTGGACGGGCCGCGCCGACGGGGCCGTCTCGTCGTGGAGCCGTCCGCGGCGACTCGTGCCACCGGCCCGGCCGACGCAGCCGTGGGAGCGCCCGGCGACGTGCGGCAGCATCCAGAAGAGGCCGAAGAGCCACCAGAAGCCGTGGCCCGACGACCCGAGCGCGACGGCGATGAGCACCACTCCGGCGACCATGAGGTTGCGTGGCGAGAACCCGTCGGTCTCCTCCGTCCTCGGGGCCCGGTCGGCCCCGTCTCCCTCGACGGTAGGACCGCGAGGGCCCGGCGCTCCGGTCCCTCTGTCAGCACCTGCCCCTGACAGATGTCACCCTCAGGTCGCGACGGGGCCCTCGTGCGACGGCGAGAGGCTGCCGAGTCGGACGTCCGTCGAGTTGTCGACGGCGAGGGCGATGCGGTCGAGGAAGACCTGGCGCATCGGCGGAAGGGCGTCGAGCGCGAACCAGCCCGCATCGGTCGACTCGTCGTCACCGGGCTCCGGCTCCCCCGACACCCACCGGCACCGGAAGGTGTGGTCGAGGTACTGCCCCAGGTCACCGTTCTCGTGGGTCACGACGCCGCTCGCCGACACCCAGACGAGGCGCTCGACCTCGGCGACGACACAGGCCTCCTCCTCCACCTCCCGGACGGCCGTGACGTGCGGCTCCTCGCCCGGGTCGACGATGCCGGTCACGGGCGTCCAGTCCCCGTTGTCGGACCGCTTGACGAGGAGCACCTCGTCGGCGCCCTCCTCGACCGTCCGGAGCACGACGGCCGTGACCCCGGGGAGCCAGAGCAGCTCGCGTCCGACCATGGTGCGCAGGTGGGCGACGTAGGGAGGGATGGGCATACGGCCGACCCTAACGCCGCCGATAGGGTCGTTGCGTGAGCAGCGAGCCGAACGAGAGCGCCGTGTCCGAGATCTTCGACCCGAGCGAGTGGGCGCCCGTCGAGGGCTTCGACCTCACCGACATCACCTACCACCGCCGACGTCCGGTCGCCGGTCGCCCGCACGCCGAGTCGGGCGTCGTGCGCATCGCCTTCGACCGGCCCGAGGTGCTCAACGCCTTCCGGCCGCACACCGTCGACGAGCTCTACCGCGCGCTCGACCACGCCCGCATGACCCCCGACGTCGGCGTCGTCCTGCTCACCGGCAACGGCCCGAGCCCCAAGGACGGCAAGTGGGCCTTCTGCTCCGGCGGCGACCAGCGCATCCGCGGCCGCTCGGGCTACCAGTACGCCGAGGGCGAGACGGCCGACACGGTCGACGCCGCGCGCACCCGGGCCCAGGGCGGGCGCCTGCACATCCTCGAGGTGCAACGCCTGATCCGCACCATGCCCAAGGTCGTCATCGCCGTCGTCTCGGGGTGGGCGGCCGGCGGCGGCCACTCGCTGCACGTCGTCTGCGACCTGACGATCGCGAGCCGCGAGCACGCCCGCTTCAAGCAGACCGACGCCGACGTGGGCAGCTTCGACGCGGGCTACGGCAGCGCCTACCTCGCCAAGATGGTCGGCCAGAAGTTCGCGCGCGAGATCTTCTTCCTCGGCCGCACCTACTCCGCCGAGGACATGCAGCGGATGGGCGCCGTCAACATCGTGGCCGACCACGCCGACCTCGAGACCGAGGCCCTGCAGGTCGCGACGGAGATCATGGGCAAGAGCCCGCAGGCGCAGCGCATGCTGAAGTTCGCCTTCAACCTCACCGACGACGGGCTCATGGGCCAGCAGGTCTTCGCCGGCGAGGCGACGCGCCTGGCCTACATGACCGACGAGGCCGTCGAGGGCCGCGACCAGTTCCTCGAGAAGCGCGAGCCCGACTGGTCGCCGTTCCCCTGGTACTTCTGACCCGTCAGAGCGAGTCCATCAGCGCGACCGTCGCGTCGACGATCTGCCGCTGCGCGGTCACCCGGTCGACCGTCGGGGTGCCGTCGCCGGGCTGGTCGCCGTAGTCCCCGAAGAAGGAGTGCACCGCTCCCTCGACGCGGGTGTATGCCGTGTCGCCGGGCAGCAGGGACCGGCTCGCCTCGACGTCGGCGGGGGTCGTGAACCCGTCGCGGCTGCCGCTCACGGACGCGACGGAGAGGTCCGTGCGGCCGGCGAGCGAGCCGACGGGATAGGACGCCCAGAGCAGCAGGCCCTTGACCGTCCCGGGGTGGTCGTGGGCGTAGGTCGTGGCGACGACACCGCCGAGGCTGTGCCCGCCGACCGCCCAGGACGTTACCTCGGGATGCCGCTCGATGAACGTGTCCGGGGCGGTCATGGCGAGGAACCCGATGCCGAAGGGCTGCTTGACCACGACGACGAGCACGCCCTGCCTGCTCACCTCCGCGAGCATCGGCACGTAGGCGCGCGGGTCGACCCGGGCACCGGGCTGGAAGATCAGGCCCCGGGTCGGGGTGCCGCTCGTCGGCGTGATGACGATGTGCGCGGGCGCGTCGGTGATGCGCACCTGTGCGCTGTCCGACATGGCCGCCACCGCCTCCGGCGTCGCCGCGAACGGGCGGAGCCAGACGAGCGCGCCGAGCACGACGAGCGTCACGAGGACCCCGAGGGTGCGCCCGACGGCCCGTCGCCACGGCCGCCCGTGCTCGGGGCGGACACCGTCGGCCTCGGACCGGTCCCGGGCGAGGAGCACGACCCCGATGAGCCCGCAGGCCGCGAGGGCGATGACCTGGGCCGGGTTGCCGGCGAGCAGGACGGACCGGTCGAGCACGAAGAGGACGAGCGGCACGACGAGCCAGAGGATCCCCAGCGCGACGGACAGGCGAGGCCGCCGGCGTCGACCGAGCGCCGGCCCGGGGTCGAGCACCTCCTCGTACGGCATGCTCGTCACCTCTCGAGCGTAACCACGCCGGCCGGGGCCACGGGGCCCCGGACGGGTCCGAATCCACGACGCGGACAGTCCTCGCGCCCGGTGCCTGCCCGAGCCGCACCCCCAGGTCGGTGTCGGTCGCACGACGTCCTCCCGGACAGGGCAGGATGTTGGGGTGGAACCGAGCGACGACCGCCGCGCCGACGCTGGCCGGCGCGCGCCCGGATCCGCACCGGGCGGGTCTCGCACGGGCGCCCGACCCGAGGCTGGTGGGCGTGACGGTGCCGGGGCGTCCGGGGGCGGCGACGTCCCCGAGGGCGGACGACCGGCCGACTTCCGCCAGCCGCGGCGCACCACCGCGGCCAACGCCACCCGCGCCGTCGGCCGCGGGCTCGGTCGCGCCGCCTCCGGGACGGCTCGTCTGACCGCGCGATCCGGCCGCTTCGCCGCCGGGAAGGCCCACGCCTACACGCACTCGGGCGGTGCCGGTGAGACCGGGCTGGCTCGCATGACCGAGCTGCACGCCAGCCACACCGCCGGCGACACGATCATGACGCTCGCCCTGGCCGGCACGCTCTTTTTCAACCCGCAGACCGCCCAGGCCCGGAGCGACGTCGCGACGTTCCTGCTGCTGACGATGGTCCCGTTCGTCCTCGTCGCGCCCCTCATCGGGCCGCTGCTCGACCGCTTCTCGCACGGACGCCGCTGGGCCATCGGCACGACGCTCGCCCTGCGTGCCTTCCTCTGCTGGGTCCTCGGCGAGGCCATCACCACCGACAGCAGCTGGCTCTTCCCCGCGGCACTGGGCTGCCTCGTCGCCTCCCGCGCCTACACGATCACCCGCGCCGCCGCCGTGCCTCGACTCCTGCCGCCGGGGACCACCCTCGTCAAGGCGAACTCGCGCGTGTCGATGGCCGGTGTCGTCGGGGCCGTCGCCGGAGGGGCGCTCGGCGGGGCCGCGATGGTCGCCGGTTCGGCGTGGGCGCTCCGGCTGGCCTTCGTCGTCTTCGTCGTCGGCACCGTCCAGGCCATCCGCCTGCCGGCGCGCGTCGACTCCTCCCTCGGTGAGGTCTCCATCGAGGACACGGCTCCCATCCCCCTGCGCAGCACCGACCCGCGCGGTGGCACCGGCAGCCCGCAGCCCGCGAGCTCGCTCCGCGGCACCCGTCGCGGATGGTCCGGCTCGCCCGCGGGACGGCATACGCCCTCGGACGGCGACGCGCTCACCGTCGACTCGCTCGGCCCGCTGGGTCGGTTCCGACGGCGCAAGCAGGCGATCCCGTGGCCCGTCATGCACGCGATGTGGTCGACCGGCGGCACGCGCGTGCTGACCGGGTTCCTCATCCTCTTCATGGCGTTCCTCGCCAAGGAGCACCCCATCGACGGCATCCGCGGCGAGGTGGTCCTGGCGATCATCGCCGTGGCCATCGGCATCGGCAACGGCCTCGGCAGCGTCGTCGGCAACGTCGTGCACGACCAGCGCCCTGAGCGCATCGCCATGCTGTCGGTGCTCGCCGCGACGGCCTGCTGCATCGCGACGGGGATCTGGTACGGCGTGTGGACCCTCGCCCTGCTCGGCTTCGTCCAGGGCCTGTCGGCCCAGCTGTCCAAGCTGTGCTTCGACGCCCTCGTGCAGCGCGAGGTCCCCGAGAACGTCCGCACGTCGGTCTTCGCGTGGTCCGAGACGATGCTCCAGGTGCTGTGGGTCGTCGGCGGGGCGCTCGGCATCGTGCTCCCCCTCGACCCCCACGTCGGGTTCCCCGTCTGCGCCGTCGTGCTCGTCTGGACCGTCGCCATGGCGGTCCGTCAGCGCCGACGCGCCACCCCGACCGCACGACCGAGAGCGAGACCCGCCTGATGGCTGCGCCGTCCCCCCGCCCACTGGCGATCCCCGCGGGCCCGGCCGTCCTCGACGTGCTGCCCGACCTCGAGGCCGCCCTCACGGGCCGGTCACCCGTGCTGCCGTATGCCGCCACCGACGCCACGCCGTCCGTGCCCTCCCACGACCCGGCCGGGCTCCCCGACGGCCTCGCCGTCGCCGTCGGCACGTCCGGATCGACGGGCCTCCCCAAGCGCGCGCTGCTCACGGGAGACGCCCTCGAGCGCTCGGCCTGGGCCACCCACCAGGTCCTCGGCGGCAGCGGCGCCTGGCTGCTCGCCATGCCGGCCCACCACATCGCCGGGCTGCAGGTGCTGCTCCGGTCGGTGGCCTCGGGGGTCACGCCTGCCGTCCTCGACCTGCGCGACGGCTTCACCGTCGAGGGGTTCACGGCCGCGGCGGCCCGGGTGCGCCCGACGGCCTCGGCGGCCCGTCGCTACACCGCCCTCGTCCCCACGCAGCTCTCCCGCCTCGTCGACGACCCGGCGGGGGTGGCCGCCCTGCGCGACTTCGACGGCGTGCTCGTCGGCGGGGCCGCGACACCCGCCGCCCTCGTCGAACGGGCCCGGGGCCTCGGCGTCGTCCTCAGCCTGACCTACGGCATGAGCGAGACGGCCGGCGGCTGCGTCTACGACGGCATCCCCCTGCCCGTCAGCCGCGTCCACGTCGACAACGACCGGCACGTCGTCCTCGGCGGCGACACCGTCGCGCACGGCTACCTCGGCGAGCCGGGGCTCAGCCGCGACGCCTTCGCCGTCGACCCCGACGGCGTGCGGTGGTTCCGCACCGACGACCTCGGTCACTTCGACGACGACGGCCTGCTCGTCATCGACGGGCGCGCCGACGACGTCATCAACACGGGCGGCCTCAAGATCAACCCCGGCGTCGTCGAGGACGCCATGACCCGGCACCTCCACGACGTGCTCGACGTCGTCGTGCTCGGTCTCCGCGACCCCGAGTGGGGCGAGTCGGTCTGTGCCGCAGTGACGCTCGTCGACCCGACCGGCCACCTGACGACGCGCGAGGTCCGGGAGCGGCTGCGCGGCATACTCCCCGACGCAGCCCTGCCGCGCCGGGTCGTCGTGCTCCCCTCGATCCCGCAGCGCGGCCCCGGCAAACCCGATCGGGCCGCGATCCGCCGCACCGTGCAGGACCTCGCCTGAGCGGTGGCAAGATAAGGGTGTTCCCACCCTCTCGAAGGAGGTCGTCGTGCTCCGCGTCGTGCTCGTCGCCCTCGTCGTGTTCGCCTCGATCTACGCCTTCGTCGACTGCGTGCAGACCGACCGCCGGGTGGTGCGCACCATGCCCAAGCCCGTCTGGCTCATCGGGGTGCTCGTCCCCGTGCTGGGGCCCGTCGGCTGGCTCCTGGCCGGCCGGGCGAGCTCGCGCGGCGGACCCGCCTCGCGCGGTCCCGCCCGCAGACCCCCCGGACCGCGGGGCCCGCTCGGCCCCGACGACGACCCCGACTTCCTCCGCAAGCTGTAGAAGGACGCCCCCAGAACCTCATGGCCACCTTGTCCCAGTGGATCGAGGGCGCCCGCCCCCGCACGCTGCCCGCCGCCGTCTCCCCCATCCTCGTCGGCACCGGTGCCGCCTACCAGACGGGCCACGTCGTCTGGGCGTATGCCGTCCTCGCCCTCGTCGTCGCCCTGGCCCTGCAGGTCGGGGTCAACTTCGCCAACGACTACTCCGACGGCATCCGGGGCACCGACGAGGTGCGCGTCGGGCCGGTGCGGCTCGTGGGCCAGCGGCTCGCGGCCCCGCGCTCGGTCAAGATCGCGGCCTTCGCGTGCTTCTTCTTCGCCGGGCTCATGGGACTCGCGCTCGTCGCCCTCTCGGGCCTCTGGGTGATGATCCCCATCGGCGCCGCCGCGATCGTCGCGGCCTGGTACTACACCGGGGGCACTAGGCCCTACGGCTACCTCGGCCTCGGCGAGGTCTTCGTCTTCGTCTTCTTCGGGCTCGTCGCGACGCTCGGCACCATGGCGACCATGACGCCACCGACCGCCGCCGGCTGGTGGGGCGCCATCGGCGTCGGCGCCCTGGCCTCGGCGATCCTCGTGGCCAACAACCTGCGCGACATCCCGACCGACCGCGAGCACGGCAAGCGCACCCTCGCGGTCCGGATGGGCGAGTCGGGCACGCGGACCTTCTACGTCGTGCTCGTCGCGGTGGCGTTCGTCATGACGGGGCTGGCCTCGCTCACCTCGCCCTGGGCCCTGCTCGCGCTCCTGGCGACACCCCTCGTCATCAGGCCGATGCAGGCGGTCGTCGGGCGCGCCTCGGGGCGCGGCCTCATCCCCGCCCTGGCCGGCACCGGGCAGTTCCAGCTCGCGTGGTCACTGCTGCTGGCCGTCGGTCTGGCGCTCGGCCGCGCCTGAGTCCGCCCGGCCGGTCCGCGCGCGGCAGGCCCGACGGCGGCGCGCAGCTCGGAGCGCGCAGTTCGGCTGACGGGGGTGCCGCACGGGTGACACCGTGGGGTCGTGCCCGAAGAGATCGACGTCGTCGTGGTGGGGGCCGGCCAGGCCGGTCTGGCCACCAGCCACGAGCTCGGCCTGCGTGGGATCGAGCACGTCGTGCTCGAGGCGAGCGAGCCCGGATCGTCGTGGCTGGGCCGGTGGGACAGCTTCACGCTCGTCGGGCCGAACCACACCGTGCGCCTGCCCGGGGCCGCCTACGCCGGTGACGACCCCGACGGGTTCATGTCGCGCACCGAGGTCGCCGACCACCTGAGGGCGTATGCCGGCCGGCTGGGACGCGTGCGCTCGGGAATGCCCGTGCACGGGCTCTGGCCCCGCGAGCACGGAGGCTACGAGCTGCGCACCGACGGGGACACGATCCGCAGCCGGGTCGTCGTCGTCGCGACCGGCGCCTACCAGCGCCCGCTGCGACCCGCCGCGGTCCGGGGGCTCGCGCCCGACGTGCCGTGCGTCGACGTGCTCGGCTACCGCAACCCCGCCGGCCTCCCCGACGGCCCGGTACTCGTCGTGGGCAGTGGCCAGAGCGCGTGCCAGATCGCCGAGGAGCTCGCCGTCAGCGGCCGCGACGTCGTCATGGCCTGCGGACGGGCGCCGTGGTTCCTCCGACGCGTCGGTGGTCGCGACCTCTTCGAGTGGCTCATGGACTCCCCGTTCTACGAGCAGACTCCCGACCAGCTGGCCACGCCGGCGGCGCGGCACGGCGCGAACGTCCAGGCGAGCGGTGGCGGAGGTGGTCACGACCTGCACTACCGCACGCTGGCGGCACTCGGGGTGCGGCTCATGGGACACCTGCTCGAGGTCGACGGACACACCGCCAGGTTCGCCCCGGACCTCGCGGAGGTCATCGCGGCCGGTGACGCGGGCTTTCGGTTCGTGCGCGACACCGTGGTGGGCGTGTGCCGGGACGGCGGGATGCCGGTGCCCGACATCCCGGAGCCGAGGCCGCTCGACACGACGGCGCCGACGGAGCTGGACCTTCGCGGCTTCGGGGCCGTGGTCGTGGCGACGGGCTTCCGGTCGCGCTACACCGAGTGGATCGACGTGCCCGGGCTCGTCGACGACCAGGGCTTCCCGGTGCACGTCGACGGTGAGAGCGTCGTGGCACCCGACCTGCACTTCGTCGGCGTCCACTTCCTGCGCCGGCGCCGATCGTCCCTGCTGTTCGGAGTCGGGGACGACGCCACGGCGACGGCAACCCGTGTCGCCGTCCGCCTGGCCCTGCCCACCTGACCCACGCGTGCCACCGCGCGTACCACCACGGGCACAGCAGCGAGTGCGTGGGCGAGGGAGAGAGCGGTGCGGTCGCTCGAGGGGAGGGAGGCCGGTCTCAGAGGTCGGCGTTGCGTGGCTTCTCGGCGGCTGCACCCGTCGAGTCGCGCAGCGGGCGCTCGTCCTCGGCGTCCTCGGCGAACTCGTCGCTCGTCGGGTCGACCTCGTGCCTGGCCACGAGCTTGGCCTCGTGGCGGTCGACGAGCCTGGCCGTGATCTCGTCGCGCATGCCGCGCAGCAGCAGGTAGGAGGCCGCCGCGGACGCGATCGCCGACGCCCCGAGAAGGAGCACCGGGTTGTTGCGCAGCCCGATGAGCCAGAAGAGGAAGAGGAACCCGAAGAAGATCAGGATGCGCAGGAGGGAGTAGCGGACCATCTCAGCTCACCGTCAGCCCATACCGGAGTAGTTGTGCATGCCCACGAAGGTCGACACGAGGTTGACCAGCGTGAAGTTGACGATCACCGACACGTAGCCGACGAGCGCGATGTACATCGACTTGCGGTGGTCGACCCCGGCCGTCGCACGGCTGTGCATGTAGGCGGCGTAGACCGTCCAGATGACGAACGTCCAGACCTCCTTGGGGTCCCACTGCCAGTAGGAGCCCCAGGCCTGCTTGGCCCAGATGGCGCCCGCGATGAGGGTGAACGTCCAGAGGATGAAGGCCACCATGTTGAGGCTGTAGGCCGTACGCTCGAGCGACTGCGCACTCGGGAGCGACTCGATGAAGTTGGGCTTGGCCGGCGGCTTCTCCTCGCGGCGCAGGCGCACGAGGTAGAGCAGGCCGACCGCGCACCCGAGCGTGAAGAACGCGACGGCGAGGAAGGCGACGGTCACGTGGATGCCGAGCCAGTAGGACTTCAGGGCCGGCATGAGCTCCCCGGCCTCGGTGTAGAGGACGGTGAGGGCCAGACCCAGCACGAGCAGGATCGGCGTGACGATGAAGACGCCGAGCCACTGCCAGTTGTTGCGCTTGGCGAGCACGCTGTAGGCGGCGCCGACGGCGGCAGCGGCAGCCGTCGCGAACTCGAACATGTTGCCCCACGGCGGGCGACCCACGGCGAGGCCGCGCATGAGCACCGACGAGACGAGCAGGGCCGACGCGAGGTAGGTCAGCATCAGGGCGATGCTGCCGCGCTGGCGGCTCTTGAGGCTCTCCTCGAAGCCGGGGCCGGCTGCGTACGGCGTGGCCGGACGGCGCTCGCTCGTCGTGGGCGCCCCGGCGCCGACGAGGACGCTCTCGCGCTCCGTGGCGGGCACCTCGGCGACCTTCGAGTCGGCCACCTTGGGCGCACGTGCCGCCAGGTGCCACGTGAAGGCGAGCATGGCGAGCGTGTAGACGATCATCGCCGCGTAGAGCGCGGCGTTGGCGTTGGCTGCGAGGTTCACGAGCGATCGGTCCGTTCTGCAAGGCGGTCGTGCACGCCGGTCGTGATCGCGGAGACGATCGCGGCGAGCCCGGGGTCGGAGTCCTTCGAGAGGCCACCGATGGTGACCACGGTAGCCGGTCGCCCGTCGGCGCCGGGAGGGCTGTCAAGGGTGCCCTCGGGTCGGTCGCCGCCGGCGCCCGCCGGGGCGGGCCGCACGCGCACGAAGACGCGGCGCCGCTTGATGGTGAGGCCGAGGATGAGGCCGAGGGTGGCGAGCGTGGCGCTGACGAGGCTGATCGGGGCGCCGGGGTCGGTGCGCACCGACAGGCCCGCGAAGCGCTTGACGCTGTCGAAGGTGATCGACCCGCGCCCGCCGGGCAGCTGCTTGGTCTCGCCGGGCTTGAGACGGAACAGGGCCGGCGAGCCGTTGGGCTGCAGCACCTGCTTCATCTCCTCGGTGTTGAGCGTGTAGACCGACTGCGGCGCACCGCCCGGGAAGAGGTTGCCCTCCCACAGCGACATGGCGATCTCGGGGTTGTTCGCGTCCGGGAAGAGCGACATCGGGCCGTTGGTGAAGCTCGGCTCGGCGGTCGGCAGGAAGAAGCCGGTGAACCCGAGCTGCTTGGGCGACGCCGAGGGCACCTTGATGACGCCGACGGACCGGTAGTTCGGGTCCTGCGGGAGGAACGGCGTGGCCTCGCGGTAGAGCACCTGGCCCTTCGCGTCGCGCACCGTGATGACGGGCGTGTAGCCGTTGCCGAGCAGAAAGATGTCGGCGCCGTCCACGCTGATCGGGTGGTTGACCGAGACGTTCTCGCTGCTCTTGGGTGCTCCCGGGGAGCTCTGCAGCGTCGTCTGGGCGTCGAAGAGCCGGGGCGTGCCGAAGGAGCGGCCGGGGGTGTCGTTGAACTCGACGTGCAGCTTGTCGAGCGACAGGACGAACGGGGGCAGGGTCTCGGAGTCGACCCACGGGCCGGGCGAGATCGTGTTGTACGTGCCGGCCGACGACGCGAACTTGTCACCCTCGGCCAGGATGATGTCGCCGCGCCACCCGAGCAGGTGCCCGACGGCCATGCCGATGATGATCCCGGTCAGGGCCAGGTGGAAGAGCAGGTTGCCGGTCTCGCGGAGGTAGCCGGACTCGGCCGAGACGCTGGTGCCGTCGTGCGAGTGGACGCGGAAACGCTTGCCCTTGAGGACCTTTCGCGCCGCCTCGAGCGCCTCGTCCGGCGTCAGGGTGGTCGTGAGCTCCGCGTGCTCGTCGAGCCGCTGGAGCCGGGCGGGCGCCCGCGGTGGGGTCGACCGCAGCGCCGACAGGTGCACCTTGGTGCGCGGCGCGATGCAGCCGACGAGCGAGACGAAGAGCAACAGGTAGATGGCCGAGAACCACGGCGACGCGTAGACGTCGAAGAAGCCGAGCCGGTCGAGCCACGGGGCGCTCGTCTGGTGCTGCGCGATGTAGTCGGCGACGCGGCCGGCGTCGATGTTGCGCTGCGGGAAGATCGAGCCCGGCACGGCCGCGATCGACAGGAGCAGGAGCAGGAAGAGCGCGGTGCGCATGCTCGTCAGCTGGCGCCAGCCCCAGCGCAGCATCCCGACGGCGCCGAGCGTGGGCAGCGTCGGCTCCTGACGGTCGGGCCGCATCCCCGTGCGGATGCGCTGGCTGTCCTGGGCGGCCGCCGGGTCCTGCGCCGTGGTCGGGTCGGTGTCGGTGCTCATGTCAGATCGCCACCTGGAAGCCGTTGACGAGGCGCACCTGGAGCCAGACGATGACGTCCTCCCAGACCCCGGTCAGCATGAGCAGCCCCACGACGACGAGGAGCAGGCCGCCGACGTTCTGCAGCGCCCGGCGGTGGCGGCGCAGCCAGTCGCTGGCGGTGCCGGCGCGCTCCCACAGGGCGGCCATGACGATGAAGGGCAGGCCGAGGCCGATGGAGTAGATGCCGGCGAGCGCGAGGCCTCGACCGATCGAGCCGGACTGGGCCGAGATCGGGGCGGCCATGGCCTGGATGGCCCCGAGCGTGGGACCCATGCACGGCGACCAGCCGACGGCGAAGGCGGCACCGAGCAGCGGCGCCCCCGCGAGACCGGCGCGCGGTCGCCAGCTGACGGGGACGGCATACGACCGTCCGACCCCGAGGAACAGCAGTCCCATGACGAGGACGACCGCTCCGCCGAGGCGCAGCAGCAGGCTCTGGTGCTCGCGGAACGCGAGGCCGACGGCCGAGACCGCGGCCGCTGCGACGAGGAAGACGACGGTGAACCCCAGGACGAAGAGGAGCGCCCCGAGCACGAGGCGCCCGCGGGACCGCTTCTCGAGCGACACGTCGGACAGGCCCGTGACGTAGCCGAGGAAGCCGGGGACGAGCGGCAGCACGCACGGTGAGGCGAACGAGACGAACCCGGCCACGAGGGCGACGAGCGATGCCGCGAGGAGCGACCCGGACGCGAGCTCGGTGGACACGGGGCTCAGGCCTTCTCGGCGAGCACGTCGTCGACGAGGCCGAGCAGCGTCGTCGTGGAGACCGGGCCGGAGACGCGGGCCGCGATGCGGGCCCGGCCGTCGAGCACGAGGGTCGTCGGCGTGGCCGAGGCCTTGCCCTGCAGCGACAGGATCGGGACGCCGCCGTCGTAGGCGAGAGAGGGGTAGGTGACCTTGTTGGCCCGCTGGAAGGCGAGGCCGGTCTCGGGACCCTCGAGCTTGTCGAGCCCGATGAACTCGATCTTCTTGCCCGTGGCCTGGACCGTCTCCCACGCCTTCTGCAGGTCCGGTGTCTCCTTGATGCACGGCGGGCACCACGAGCCCCACACGTTGACGACGAGGACCGTGCCGGCGCGGTCGGCGCTGCTCCATGGCTGGCCCTCGAGCGTCGTGCCCTCGAGCGTGACCGGGTCGCCACGGTCGCTGACGGCGAGCTGCTCGATGGAGCCGTCACCGGCCACGTAGCCCTTGCGATCACCCGAACGGGCTTGGTCCGCAACGGAGTTCGGATCCGATGAGCACGCGGCGGCGAAGGTCACGAGGCCTCCGGCCATGGCGACGGCACCCCACCGCAGTGCGGTCCGTCGATCGAGGTGGTCCATCAGGCGCCCACGCTCCTGCTCGCCCTCGCGAGCAGCTCCGCGGCCGGCTCGGAGTACGTGATGGAGGCGAGCTCGTCGCCGTGGTACGTCAGGGAGGTGAGGGAGGCGAGGGTGCACTGACGCTTGCGCGGGTCGTGCCACAGGCGCCGCCCCTCGAGCTTGTTGCGGGCGGTCCAGACGGGGAGCTGATGACTCACGAGCACGGCCTCGTGCCCGCGCGCGGCGTCGCGCGCGTCGGCGATGGCCGCGAGCATGCGGGTGGCGATCTCCTCGTAGGGCTCGCCCCAGGACGGCTTCGTGATGTCGGTGAACAGGTGCCAGTTGCGCGGGTGCAGCAGGTCGGTCAGCCCGACGGTCCGCCCCTCGAACTCGTTCTCGGACTCGATGACCCGCACGTCGGTGGCGATCTGCACGTCGTGGTCGGCGGCGATGGGCGCAGCCGTCTCCTGGGCCCGCTCGAGCGGCGACGCGACGACGTGCGTGATGTCGTTGGTCTCGAGGTGGGCCGCGAGGACGCGCGCCATCTGCTGGCCGAGCTCGGAGAGGTGGAAGCCGTCGAGGCGGCCGTAGAGCACGCCGTCGGGGTTGTGGACCTCGCCGTGTCGCATGAGGTGCACGACCGTGAGGTCGCCGACCGCCGCCGCCGACCCGCTCGCGCTCTGACCCATGGTCGACAGTCTCTCAAACGTCGTGCTCAGGACCGAATCCGCCTCCGAGCCTGTGCACGCCCTGTGACGTGCGCCGACGTCCGTGGAAGCAGCTCCTGCCACCGGGGCTGCCCGACCTAGACTCCGGGACGTGTCGTGGTCTCTCTGGCTGACGCTCGTCGCGGCGGCCACCCTCATCTCCCTGACCCCGGGCGCAGGGGCCGTCAACACGATGACCAACTCGCTCGGGTCCGGCTGGTCCCGCTCGATCTGGGGCATCCTCGGCCAGCAGGTGGCGCTGCTGGTCCACCTGGCCGTCGTCGCCGCGGGCGTCGGCGTGCTCGTGGCCGGCTCTCCCGTGCTCTTCTCCGTGATCCGGTATGCAGGCGCCGCCTACCTCGTCTACCTCGGCGTGCGCCTGTTCCGGGCGCGCGCCGCCGCGGCACCGGTCGACGGGACGAGCCGGGAGGCCGCGACCTCGATGTTCCGTCGTGGCCTGCTCGTCAACCTCACGAACCCCAAAGGCGGTCGTCTTCTTCCTGGCGTTCGTCCCGCAGTTCGTCCGGCCGGAGCGGCCGCTGGTCCCCCAGTACGCCGTGCTCGCCGCGACGATCGTCACCGTCGACGTCGTCGTCATGTGGTTCGTCTTCGCCGCGGCGGCACGCGGGCTCGGGCGCCTGACCCGGCGAGAGTCGGGACAGCGCACCCTGAACCGCGTCTTCGGCGGCCTCTTCGTCGGTGTCGGCGTGCTCCTCGCCGCCGTCCACTAGGTCCGGCGGCGAGG